>NZ_CAXAXA010000004.1:0-458645 GCF_963973085.1 uncultured Sneathiella sp. | reverse complement strand
AAACACTCCTTAATTCACAACATCAATTTGGTGACATTGGTGCTGACGGGGAACAGAATACCAAGCTCTTCTCTCAATTCTTTGGCGCTAACTTCCCCTTCATACATATTTCGTGCATACGTTATTAGCGCTTCTTCATGGTCTGACTTTCTCAATCTTTTTTTGGATTTAGTTCCAAAATTAAAGGACCATTTCTGAACAACAATATTTGGCATCTCCTTCACTATGCCCTTAAGGATTTTATCTCCTTTTTTCCCCTTGGGGAGTAGTATGAAGATATCTGTAGGGTCACAGTTTCCATCTTTATCAATCACACGCCTACACCTCACCCTATTAATGGTTTGGATAATTGACGTCACGAGTTGGCCTACCTCAAGGGCCCGATTAACATCCTTGTGCTTTTTGAAACGTCTTTCATCGCCATTATCAATCCACGACTGACTGGGCAAGCCTCTAGTAGCCGCATAGGTCATTAGTGGCCAACTAGGGGACATATAGGGAAGTCCAAATATCACAGCAGTATCAAATTCCTGCCAGTCATTCCGACCGTCTATTGCTCCCCAATGCCCTGTCTCAAATTGATCGAAAGGGAGATCATATCCTTTGAGGTGCGGCTCCACATCCTTATGACAACATACAAAGACCGATTTGTCCGAAGACAGGTTTTCCTGTAAGTTACTAACTAATGCTGCCGTTCGCTTTTTGGCTTTCGTCGTCATTTTGGTTTTGCCTACTCCAGTTACCCTCGCCGTATGTAAGGTTACGTTAGAATAGTCTCTTGCCTTTGGAAGCGCTGGTATGTCTACAGAACCAAGTAGATCATAAATCAGATTAGATGAAGCAGTTGCGTCGAGAATTATGACGTTGCTAAATTCATCCGGGATAATGCATGAAGAGGTGCTAAGTGAATGCTGAACTCCTTCTTTGGCATAGTAGGCCCAACTTTCTGCTAATGCTTGAGCAGATTGTAAGGTTTTATCTATCCGGGTGGCAATTTTTTGTCTTTCCCTGAGGCTTCTACTGCATCCGATTATCCGGTCCCATTCTACGCCCTTAACCGCTCGCCTCAGCTCTGTCATATCAAAATCTTCTAAATCTTCTCGTGCATGTTCACGTAAGATTGCGCCTTTCCTGTGTTCGTTTTCTTGCGCATCGGCTATTTCCTCAAGACTTTCCTGCAATTGTGCTAAAGCATTTATCTGTTTAGGGAAATCCTTTCGAATAGATGAAGGAATACACCCGATGACTCGAGTGAGTTCATCAAGTTCAGCCTGAGAAATCCGGATTACATCTAAAGCCTCATCAATAACTGTAAACATTCGCTCGCCTTCAGCCCAAGTCATGGTGCTTGATAACGCGGCTTCCCGGCCTTGGTTTATAAGGTCCAGAGACATCTCAAACGCTTTATGTGTTATTACGAGAACTTGGCAATCGTTGGTCTGTTCGGAAGTCAGTTTGTTGTCTCCATGACGGGCGACAGCTATTTCCTTCCCTGCAAAGTTATTGATAAGATCAGCTAGATCATCTGCCTGTCGTTTCATTCTTGTGATGATCAAAACACCGACATCCTCGGGCAACATGGAGCAATATAATGCCAAGCCTTGCGTCTTGCCGGTTCCCGTCTCAGCCTGAACAACTTTGATACGAGTTTCATTGCCTGAGAGACTAGCCTCAATCTGATCATTGAAGATTGTTGCGATTTCCATCCAAAGCTCCCCCAAGCTTGGAGAATAAATATTTCCGAGGCTTTTCCAGCGATCTTGCATCCTGGATGCGAATTTAATGGGACATACAGTCATTTTAGAACCTTTCTGAATCAAAACGCCCCACACTCATCATCAGAAATGAACCGATGAGCGCAGGGCGAGTTCAGCTCTAGCTGGTGATCAGCTAGCGAGCCGGGTTAATTTTAAGTTGATTAATTGATTGAGAGGAAAGTATGCCCAACGGCCTTATTTAGGTTTCTAGGCTATTACCTTCGTCAATACTAGTATGAGGTTTTTAGCCTTCAGAACTAGTATGAGGTTTTGTTCGTTAGACCTAGTACCTCTCTCAGACGCGTTGATTTATCTCTGAATGTACAAGGTCAACCATAGTAATCTTATGACTTTATTCTGTTATATTTTGGCAAATGCAATAGCCATTCTTATTGTACCCAACACAGCTAAGCCCGACAAAGTGGCTATATAGGATATGTAATAATCATGGCATAGAGGTATTTCGTATACTGGCGTCTAGGACCGTAGTTTTGGTGAGATACTGGAAGCACTAATATGTGTGTACCTCATAAGCATTCGTGGTTCTTTGTGCCCGCTGATGAGAGCTACCTCAGGGAGGCTTAAGCCCATCTCAAAGAACCTGCTAATTGCTTCATGCCGTAAATCATGAAATCGAATGTCTTTGATTCCAACTCTGTTTCGTAGTCGTTCCCATGAAAGCCTAAGGGCATTTTCGGATACATCGAGCACGAAACCTTCCTCTCTGACACCGATAATATTAAGCACTTTAATTGCGTTTCCACATAATGGTATCACTCTGGAATAACCATTTTTCGTTGTTGGTAATAAAAGGAGGTTTTTCTTTCTATCTAAATGCTCCCATTTCATTTTAAGCAACTCACCTCGCCGCATTCCGGTAAGAACAGCAAGTTGTATCGCGTATCTTAGATATTTGTTTCGTCCTTGTTCGCAGCCTCTGAGTAATGCATCTAGCTCTTCCTTTGAAATTCTTCTTTCTCGACCTTTCGCTGGCTTCGGCTTTTCTATTTTCGAGACTGGATTGTTTAGGATCGGCAACCCCCATTCTCTAATTGCAATGTTGAACGCATGGCTCAGGATAGTTAAGTCGCGCCTAACAGTTTCGCCCTTGACCGCTCTTAGTCTTTCATCGCGATATGCAGCTATGAGATATGGAGTAACGAACTTAACTTTAGTTTTGCATAAAGGGTGTGAGAGAAACTTGTTTATACGCAGGGTCTCAACTTTCGAGCCTCGTTTTTTAGTAGTTACGCGATCCCTGTATTGCACCATTAGATCTGCTAAAGTTTCAATAGTTTGAGGCGAGTTTAAGTGGGATAGAATTTCTCCACGATCAATAGCTATCTCGACGGTTCTAGCCCATCGGGCAGCATCTGATTTGACATTAAATGTCTTCGAGATTGGTGGGTGTTCTCTGCGGCGTACCTGAGCTTGCCAGCGGTTTCCGCGCTTTCGAATAGTTGCCATTTGCATCTCCGTCACTGTGACACAGGTGTGACAGACTGATATTCATGGCTTTTTTGGTCTCCTTAATGCTCAATATACCATTGAAAACACTAAGAAAATTGGCGCACCCGACACGATTCGAACGTGTGACCTCTGCCTTCGGAGGGTAATGGATTCACCTTTTCCCGTAATTTTCCACTTTTACTAAACTTTACTAATCGATTGTAATCTACCTTGAAAATGGCGTTTCGGGGATGTACAGTAATCTCTGTAGTTTACTGATCATTGCTTACTCATGCTTACCCAATGCTTACCTCGGGAAATTACTGATGAAACTGACTCTCGACACCGTTAAAACTATTGTCGCCGACGCCGGTCGCGATGTAGTCGTTTGGGATGAGTCTCTGCCTGGCTTTGGTCTCCGGGTGAAGCCGAGCGGTGTGAAATCCTTCATGGTGCAGTATCGTAACAGTGAGGGAAGAAGCCGCCGGTTGACCTTGGGTAAAATGGGGATTCTGACACCCGATGAGGCTCGCCGATTGGCTAAGAGAAAACTTGGCGATGTGGCTCATGGTGGTGACCCGGCGGATGCAAAGCAAGAGGAGCGAAAAGCCATAACGGTGCGTGAGCTTTGTAAGGATTATCTAGCGGCCGCTGAGCGGGGTTTGATCCTTGGGAAGCGCAACAGGCCGAAAAAACCTTCAACGATTTATATCGACCGTGGCCGTATTGAACGACACATACTTCCTCTTTTGGGTAATCGAAAGGTTCGCAATCTCACGACCCCAGAGATCAACCGCTTTATGCGCGACATTACAATGGGCAAAACGGCGGTGGACATAAAGACGAAGAAGCAGGGCCGCGCCATTGTCAAGGGCGGGAAGGGGACTGCTGCGCGAACGGTGGGGCTTCTAGGCGGCATTCTGAGCTATGCCGTATCGGAGGGAGTAACTGCGACTAATCCCGTCCAAGGAGTAAAGCGTGAGGCGGACAAGCGGCGCAGAGTGTTGCTTTCGAGACAACAGTATCAATCCCTCGGAGCGGCACTTGAACTGGCCGAAACCCGAGGCGAACAGTGGCAAGTCATTGCTGGGATACGTTTGCTCGCACTGACGGGTTGCCGTCGTGGTGAGATAGAAAAATTGCGCTGGGCGGAAGTTGATTTTTCAGGCCGATGTCTGCGATTGTCCGAAAGCAAAACAGGTGAGAGCGTCCGCCCTTTAGGGGCCGCCGCAATCAACGTATTGAATGACTTGCCAAAGGACGGCGAGTTTGTTCTGCCCGGTATTTTACGAAAAAAGGTTGAGATAGAATCCGGTGAAATGCCAGACCGGCATTTTACGGGACTACCTAAAGCATGGCTCCGCATTCTGCGGTTAGCAGAGGAGTGTATTGAAGACAAGCGAGAGGGAGGGCTGTTGAACTCGGCAGATGCCTATGCAATGGCTATTAAAGGATTAACGCCACATGGATTGCGCCATGCCTTCGCGAGCACGGCAGCAAATCTCGGCATGACAGAACTTACTATTGCGGCGATCTTGGGTCATGCTACTGGAACTGTGACAGGTCGTTATATTCATCAAGTGGATACCGCGCTTGTAGCGGCGGCCGACAGAATAGCTGCCCATATTTCTGCGTCGATGAGCGATGCTAAAGAAACCGCAGACATCGTGGAATTTATGGGTGGGATGGGCTGATGCGACCCGAACTTAGTGCGTATGCCGTAGATTCCGAGCATTTTCGACTGAGTGACTCTGACATTGAGGAAATCAATGAGTATGTAAAACACTCAAAGGGAGTCGTGGAAAAAGTAAATGAGTGCGGTAGCTGGTTTCTCGACAATGTAGCTATTAAGCGACAACGCCCCCGAGAGAAAGGAACCCTGAAAAACCCAGGTGTCAAAAACCACCTTAAGTCAATAATTAAAGCAGCCGGAAAACTGTCAAGTATAATAAAGGCAATTAACAATCCTCACGACCCAGTGGCATTTTCAGCACTCGATTTGCTAGCCGCGGCCGATCCGGAAACTGTCGCAAGTAGTGCAAGGAAACTAGAGAAATCTGCAGAGTATCAACTAGAACGCTTATCCAAACCTGGCCGCCACGGTATCGGAGAATATCAGAAATTTTTAGTCTGGCAATTGAGGGAAATCTATCTGGCGGCAGGTGGTGATAAGCATAAAGTTACACATAATTCGTATGAAGATACGAATAGGGAAGATGGCCCGTTTTTCCAGTTTGTATGGGTAGTCTTTAATTCGATAAAAAAACAACATATTCCAGATATGAAAATAACAAACTCGTCCGTTGGCGGATTAATTCGCCGTGCCCTTAAGGACGAAACCTAAGCGGCTTTACGCTAGTTTCTGTCCTTAGACTGCACTTTTTCAACGGCGTAGAATAGACCTCATTAGCCGGAAATGACCGGAACACTAGGTAAACGAGGTGTAATATGAAATCTTACTTTAAACGTTATCGCCGAAAAGCCGCATCCGAATACTTAAAGGATCGATGGGGAATAGAGCGAGCCCCTTCGACGCTTGCGAAATATGCATGCTTAGGTGGCGGCCCTCGGTTCGAGTCGGCAGGCAGAGTGCCGCTTTATCCTGAGCCTGAGCTGGACGAATGGGCCCAATCCATTCTGTCTCCGTTGAGGCGGTCTACCTCAGATCACGGCGAAGATGGGTAATGACCAAAAAAAGCTGTCGAATTAAGCTGATAACGATGATTCCTTTGGCCCTCTCGGAAACACCGGAGGTCCAGGCTTTAGAGGCTTTAGGCCGGGCTCTAATGTTCTGGACTAAATGATTTAACCTTAAGTACAAGCGCGGATTTTCCATCCGAACGGGTAGGACGAACCATGATTGCAAATTTTGCGGCTGGTATGTGCCTGAAACACCGATTGGTAAAATCGAAATTATCTCGTTTAAGCTAGAAAAGGCTGCCTGATGTCACGTACGCGCAAAGTATTATCCAACGGACGGAACAAGAATGACCAATTCGTTCCGCTCCCCTATGCGATGGTTAACAGCGAAGCCTGGCTGACACTTAGGCCCGCGTCTATTAAGGTCTACATAGAGCTGCGGTCGAAATTCAATGGCGGAAATAACGGCGAGTTATCGCTGGCCTATGCGAACGCCCGAAAAAAACTACACCTCGGCAATTCAACTATCGCCGCTGCTTTTGAAGAGCTAGAGGCGAGGGGGTTTATCGATCTGACAAAAGAAGGCCACTGGTACGGACGCAAAGCTTCTGAATGGCGGGCCACAGATCGCTCTTATAAGGGTCATCCGCCGACCAATGATTGGAGGAAATGGAAGCCGGAATGAGCCTCAAAAAAACAGAAGTCGCTCCTGGCACGGGACATGTTCGCTGATTGACGGTCCCATTTCGGAAACGAAGGGTAAAATTATGTTCCACCTGAGTAACCGTCAGGCCCTAATTTTGGTACTTCCATGGTCCCATCTGGGGAGTGCCTATAATTACCACTCTATGCAATAAGAACACGCGAATAGATCGACAGAACAACAGACACATTCAAACAGTGAGTTATTCATGACAACAAAGACGAAATCGAATTGTATTCACAGGCCACGCGATTCTATATTCTTCCTGATAGAACCTACTTTGATAGAAGAATAAGATTCTCCTTATGAAACTCCAAGAATCAATTCAGAGAGACGGCTATATATTCATTAGTGAGTATAAGGCAAATGATTCAGACATAGACGTAGCGAAAAAACTTGGGAAACTAAGCTCTTTTCAAAATACTGAATCAGTACATCATTTGACTCCTTGTCCATCGAGTGCGCCTACCCTTAATACATACAGCGGAATATTTGGCTGCAGAAATTTCCCATTCCACTCAGATTTAGCACATTGGAAACGTCCGCCACGATATTTGTTTTTAAGGTGTGTAACGGGATTCAAAGAAGTGCATACCCTAATTTTGGATGGACTAGATATTGTAAAAAATGCAGGTTCTATTGTACTTTCTCCCGCATTAGTTCAGCCAAGGCGGCCTATAGGCGGTAAGCTCTCATTACTGAGTGTTGGATGAAAATGAGAAAGAAATGCTTTTACGGTGGGACGAAGTATTTTTAACGGCATCCAGTAAAGCAGGGCAAGACGGAATGGAAGCTTTTAAAGCCGCAGTTCAAAAATCCGTCTCCGTAAACATACCACTTCAAAAAAAGGGTGATACATTAGTTTTGGATAACTGGCGCATGTTACATGGTCGTTCGCATATTGGTCAGCAGTTTTTGGACAGAAGAATTTCACGCGCCTATTTAGAGGAGATATTTTAAAACAGACGATTAAGCCCAATGAGACGCCCGACACATGGAGCTCTAATGCTCTATTAGCTAAAACTCAAAGGTATTTTGAAAATATGGCGCATGCAGAAAGCTCAACTTGGGAACATGCACTTTGGTCGAGCCTAGGTTGGAACTTTTAGCTCGCGCGGCGCTATCAAATGTTAGTCCAGCGTTGCTTGCGGATTACGGTGACAGAAATTGGAGTAGCTTACTTCACTCATTAGGATTTACGCCTACCGAGCCAAAATTTTCGCCAAGATCGATTTCCATCGTTGAAGTTCTGCGTCGACTTGGTGAGATACTTCCAAATTTTAATAAAGAAATCGAAAACTTCTGCAAGGCTCATACAGGAATGAGGAATGGTGAACTCCACTCTGGAGAAAACCCTTTTGACGGTGTTGCTGTTTCCGCTTGGCATCCCAAATTTTATAAAGCTGTCGAGATTTTATTGGCTTCAATGAGCATGGAACTCAATGAATTAATCGGTGAAACCGAAGCAGCAACAGCAAAAAACTCATTGCAGCGGAGGCTGATAAGAAAGCAAAAGCTGTACAAGGCGATGTTGATGCACACAAACAGGTGTGGATGGCTAAGAGTCAAGACGAGCGCGACAAACTCAACCAGTCCGCTCTAATTTGGGCAACTAGACAAGATGGCCACAGAGTGGATTGCCCGGCCTGTAATTCCATATCATTGCTGCAAGGAGAAGCTATTTCCGCACCAAAAAAAGAACTGGATAATGATATTATTATTGAAAAACAAGAATACCTGCCCGCACAATTTGAATGTGTAGCTTGCAATCTTAAAATATCTGGTTTCTCGCGTTTAAACGCAATTGGTTTAGGGGATAGGTTTGTGAATACACAAAGATACGATGCTGCGGAATAATACTCGCCGGAGGATGATTACTTTGAATACGAGGAGGATAATAATGAGCCATTTTAAAACATTTTAGTTCCAACAATTTCTCCTTAACTGCGCCGAATGGGTCGCGCAACCGAAACTTTCGGCATGGATACTATACCAATACAGCAATTGTTGAACGGCAGCTAATTTCGGAATTTCTTAAGGAATTGCGGAAATAACTGTTCTAGGGGAATGTAGTACTAATTAAAAACACTTTGGATTGAATGTCTGCAGTGAGGCTGTCCATCGTCATATGAATTGGGCTTAGTGTCGGCTTGAGTCCTGGTTTGGATATAGTCTGGATGTTCCTTGCGCGGCAGAAATTTGAAATTGTGATGCACGAAGTAGCCTTTGTGGACGAGATACTCCTTAACAATCTGCTCAAGTATGTCTTCTTTCGTAGCAACCAAGGTCGCTATTCCACGCCAAGCGCTTTGTAAACCGCGTCGACAGGGTCGGCGTAGAAGGATGTCTGGAACTTGGCAAAGAGCTCGCCTGGGATCGTCGGGATGTCGCCGACGCTCGCCATTGGCAGCAAGACTCGCTTGCCACCGCCGTCGAATGCAACCCGGAGACATTCCGCAAGGTTTTCGACAGGAACGATGCTTCCTCCGAGGCTCATGTCGCCAAGCACGACGAGCTGATCCTGAACGGGCTTTTGCATCAGTCCCGAGCAAAAGGCAATGAAGCCTGGCAGTGTCATTGTCTTCGTCGGACCGGTATTGTGAAGTTCCACCAAGTGAACATGGTAGTCATG
Source organism: uncultured Sneathiella sp. (assembly GCF_963973085.1). Taxonomy (GTDB): domain Bacteria; phylum Pseudomonadota; class Alphaproteobacteria; order Sneathiellales; family Sneathiellaceae; genus Sneathiella. The sequence continues at coordinate 449,464 of NZ_CAXAXA010000004.1, read as the reverse complement.
ATCACCAGCTTTCGACATTCCGCTCACGCGTGAAATGTTGGCCTTGAAGTAATCAAATGCGACGCGGAGCGCTTCCTTGGCTGCCGCGTTTGAGCCAAGCCCCGATGTAGTAAGTTTGCCGTTGCCGGCGGTCGTCTGCGTTTCGAGGCGATAGAGCCCCAAATGGCCGGAACTTCCTGTGGCAACAGTGTGAAGAACACCCGGCTTCAGCGGGCCCGCGGGAATGAGGTTTCCACCACCCTGCTCAGGCACGGCAACAAAGCGCTCTTCACGGGTCTCGTTATCGATGTAAGAGAAGTGGACGTCATAAAATTCCATCCCGCCAAGCTTCTTGAGCTGCTCTTTCACGCGGCGTCGCACCTCAAGCGCGTACTCAAGGCAACGGCGCACAGCTTCCTTGTCAAAATCGCCATGGGGATAGAGAAGCTTCAGCAGACCAGATACTGTCCTGCGTATGGCAATCGTGTCGCGCTGATTTAGGTTGTTGCCGAGCTTGAAGAATTGGTCGATTGCATCTGCGAATGTGCTTTTGCGCATCTCGCGCATGAATTCGGCCAGGTAGTCAGTGATGAGCCCATACCGGTTCGTGAAGAATTCCGGCCGCATCTTTGGTATCTCCCAGCCAGGAATATAGGCATGGAAGCGATCAAAGAATGCAGAGTCGACCATCGCCTCGGGAAACGGAGCAAGAAGATGGCTGGTCTTCACAAGTGTATCGACAGATTGATTGATGTTGCCGACAAAGACCATACTGGCCGACGCCGATATCGAATCGCGACCTCGTGCGAACGATCCGGATGCCATGTAGTCCTTCATGATCTGGACGCCATCCTTGTCCTTGAAGGAAATACCTGCAACTTCGTCAAAAGCGACCAAATCCCACATCCCCACAAGCCCGACTTGGCGGCGGCCCATGTTGTAGAACAAGTTTGCAACGGTTGTTTGACCGCCCGAAATCAAAATGCTGTTCGGGCTGCATTCTTTGTAGATATGGCTTTTGCCGGTGCCGCGCGGCCCCAGTTCACAGACATTGTAGTTGTTCTCGACGAAGGGGATCATTCGTGCCAGCAAGTGCCACCGCACGCGCCCGTCAAGCACTGTTGGCTCCATACCGGTAGAGCGGAGCAAGACGTTGATCCATTCCTCTTCGCTAAATGCCTTCCGGCCTTCGAAGAATTCCTCCATGTCCATGTTCGGCATCTGGATCGGCTTCAGATCATCGATAGTGAACGGTGAGCCCTTTTGGCCTTCTTCGTGGTAGTAGTGAACTGTGACGATGCACCAGATGCCGCCCACGAGCAGCTTCTCGAAACGTTTCACATCGCTCGCGGAAACCTCTGCGTCCTTAATTCCAAGGTTGGACAGTAGCGCCTCGTAGACATCGCGGCGCTCGTTGAGCCTGACAGTTACCTTGTCGATGACCTTGAAGCTTCCGCGCTCCTTGATCTTCGATTTGATTTTTTCAGCCTCGTCCGGGCGCACATAGTTTTCGGAAAGCACTTTTTTCACGGCTTTCAGGCCTTCCTGAATGATCTCGTCATCGTCGGAGGCGCAGTACATCCCGAGTAGGTACTCAAGAACGTAGACAGGGACGTTCGCTCCTTCTTTCAGAAGTTTGGTGAGGTCTTTCCGAACGACTTTACCCGCAAAAGATCGGTTCAGCTGCTCATCTAACCCCATGTCAATTGTCAGTTCAGAAGTCATTGTCAAATGCCAGGTCTATTGTTATGTCAATCCGCACCTCTTCGACGTCGGTCTCGGCGTTGCGGACAATCAATTGGTAGCGGTGTTTCTTGTCGAAGGTTCGGCTCGCCAGCGTCAGCCAGACCTCCTTGCGCCACTCATTCATATCGCTGGAGTCGCTCTCGAAGGAGAGAGTTTCAACATTGGAGACGGGGTCATCTCCGTCGTAGATCGCTACTCTTACCTTGAGAGGCTTGATGCGTTCGGATACCGCCTCGGTCTGGATGAACTTGAAACGGTAGCGGCTAGTTGTGATCTTCAGACTTGATCCGAGCACGCTAATTCCGGCGGTTCTTGTCCGAGTCTTGACCGCACTCTTGCCTTTCAGCTGCGTGATCTGGATGACCGGCACGGCGACCTCTTGCGGCATTGCGCCACCATGGATGAAGCGGGAACCGCCAACGAAGTGGAAGCGGTTTGTGCCGCGCGGCACCCAGAAGTCCATATCCCCATCCGCATCTGCGGTGACTTTGGTTCTCCCATGATAGGCGCCTGCGTGATCCGGTAGAGACTTTCCGAGCAGGTAGCGCTTCTTGGAGATAACAGCTCCAGAAGGTTTGTCCGTGATCGGATTCTTGTCACTTGCCGTCGGTGCGCTCTCCTGAAATAGGAAGCCGTGGTCGGCCGTGACGAGGACATAGTTGCCGTTCAGGCTGTTGACGATCCTGGCCACAATGCTTCCAAGCTCGGCTATCGAGTTGCGCACAGCGGCAAAGGTCTTTTCTTCGTTGCCGGTGTCAGCCGTCTGGTCGATCTGATTGTGGTAGATGTAGATGACCCTGTAAGGCTTGATGAACTCACGGCCATCAGTCTTGTTCATCGCCATGAAGTCATCGGCTTTTATGGCTGTACCATCTACCTTAGCGAGAATCTTTTGCCGGTTGGCGAGTCCGCTGGTTGGCATATCGTCCACCAGAACAGCCCCCGCATCGGTATAGCTCAGCGTCCTGTGCGGTAGCAGACTAGCCATGCCGAGCGCAGTGTAGGATGGCAGCACGCCAAGTTGTGGCTTGAGTGTCGCCGAGAATCTGTAACGTCCGTTCAGTTCCTGCAGGAGTTCGTGCGCGGCCTCGTAACGAAAAGCATCACTGATGATCACGTAGACGCGACGATCATCGGCCTCATCGAGCCTGGCTTGCAGATTGCGTCTGAAGAAGTTCTGTTGGCGATCCACGTCGGGAAGCTGCCAGTGCTCAAGCAAAGCGCCCCCTTCCAGCACCTCGCCCCATCGCACGGCAAGAATACTGAGATACCAATTGCCGTATGCATCTTCGATCTTGTCGCGCAGCGCCTTGAGTATGTCCCAACCTTCGGCTTCTGCTGTATCCGCAGCGTCGCAAAAATGGCGGTAAAGCTGATCGAACCGATAGAGTTCGCAAACATAGGCATCGAAGAATGCTTTTCCGTCTTTGTAGTTAAACCCCGCCGGATACCCACCCCGAAGATCAAGGAATTCTGCAGCAGACTTCAACGCAGAATAGACTTGGTCGAGAGCCAGGCGCGGTGCATTGTGGCTGGACGGCAGCTTGCTATTTGCCCAATAGCCGTTCTGCCGCCGCGTGACGATATCTCTTATAACCTCAAGGTTGATCGTCTCGGCAGTATCAACGATCCGGTCACGAAGGCGACTTGCGATATACTTCTCGGTCAGAAGGAAGGTGCGCGCTTCCGCCACCTCCTCGATATCAAGATAATCAAGGTGGTCACCCAGCTTTGCCAGTTCAGCGACAGCCGCAGACAGTGCGTCATAGCTTTCGTGAAGCCTTGCGCTGTCGCGCCATTGGCCAACGCAGACCACGGCGTTGGAAGCGCCCTTACTTGGCAGAACGAGATGCGCGAGCCCCTTCGGACACGCGCCGTCGAGACTACGCGCAAAGTCAGTGATAAATAGGCGCATCAGGAAGGATTTGAGGCTCGGCTCGGCATCGTCTAAGCCGAAAGTATCCCGCGCCTGATTCCAAAAACTCTCGGCCAGATCAAACTTCTCGATGTCCGACCATGCCGACGGCGCGGCATCGAGATTATCCGGGTCGATCGTGTGTAGAAGAGCGCGCACTAGCGAGAAAATGTCAGTCTGCTCTGTACGAAGAATGGCAGCCATTAACGCACGATCAATCGCGTCCTCATCATCAGACGGCTCTATGAACTTCTGCGCTTTCACAAGGCGTTCTTTGCTGGCAAAAAACTTACCCCGTGCGGCAATATGATCTCGGAGCGCATGTTCCATGATGCCAAGCTCGCGCAGGATCATTGTTGAACGGTCGGCGGCAAAGGGCTCGGCATACAAGCGGACATCAAGAAGCCAGTCCCTCTCGGGATCAGGCGCACTTCCCTTCTCATAAAGAAGGAATGGCGTGTCGCTCTTTTCGAGCTCCAGCTCCGTCTTCAGCACCAGCGCAGGCTCTTCACCGATTTGGCGCAACTCAACTCCATCGAGCCCCAAAGATGGCAGCATCTCCTCGAACTCGCCATCTTCATCGCGCCAGAGGACGATCCGCACACCTTTTGCGAAGAGACGATCCAGGTTTGATTTGATTTGATTAGGGTCCATCAGCATCCCCGGGATTTGGCAATTTCACGACCGCGTCCAGTCTGTTGCTGGCTTCGTCGAGTGGAACCGTTTCACGAACACGATTTGGTTGGATGTTGAGTATCGCCTCGGCAGATATGTTTGAGTTGCCGCGGCCTAATCGAGGCGTAAGTTTCCGAAGATCTGCAAATGCAGTACCGCCAAGGACCGGAGAAATCACATGATCTAACCGCATCATGAAGAGTCGGTCGATTGAAAGAGCTACATCAAGCCAGTCGTCAGAGTATTTTCGCGCACCGTGCGCCAAACCGTTTCGCACAGGTTTTGAGTAGTCATTCCAGAGCTTCCATAGCTCCTCAAGATCGGCGCCTGCCTTCATTGTGTCCGCCCAACTTCGGGCGTAGAGCCGATCAAAATAGACAATGAACGTGCCATGGCCGTGCTGTTTGCCGTAGGTAATGGAGTGCCCGTCCATCCACGTTTGGACCGAGTCATACGGAACTTTCTTCTGTCGCAAACCGATGAAAATAAGACGCCGCAGCGCAGCCTCGCTTGCTGCGTGAGTGGTTAAAAACCAATCCGATTTTCGAATGTAGGTCTTGTGAAGCTTCGTCGTGATATGGGTTTTGTCCCGTCGCCATCTGTCCCACTCGCGCTTCACCGCCTTGAATGACGCCGTTTCCTGTGCCTTCGCTTTACCCTTTTCCAAAGCCATCACTTCTCCCCTGTGATGGCTTTGCGCTCCGCAAGGAGACTACCGAATTTGCCGTAGTTGACCTTCACCCCGTCATCGAGATCAAGCGTGATACGTTGGTCGGCATAGTGCCGCAGTTCCTCGTCAAAAGTTCGCAACTCCTCAAGTTGCTTGGACATCAGGTCCTTCTCCTTCTGTGCCTTTGTGCGGGCAGCAGAAGACGAGGCCGCAGCAATGTCATCGTCGAGGCTATCGATCCGCGCGGCCATTCGGCTTTGAAGAGGCGTGACATACTCCATCCGCATGCGCGAGAGCGTGCTCTCGTTGTAGCGATGGAGATAGACCAGGCACTCAAAGGCTCTCAGCTTGCCACTTGAGAAGAGCCAGTAGATCGGCCGCTTCTTGTAGGTCTGCGTATGATCCTTGAAGAAGCTCTTCGAGATGTAGTTCCGGGTCGTCTTTTGCGGATCATTGCCGCCGTTGGCGGTAAGGCTTTCCGCCACAAAGCGCAGGTTCTCACGCAAGGTTTCTGGAGACCATGCAACCTTCAGGAACTCCTCGAACCGAAGCGCGGCATCATCGTCGAACCACTCCACTTCGGTGATCGGCACGATGCCATCATCGTCAGCCGGGAAGTCGCCATAGTGCGCCGCATCAAAGCCTTCATTCCCTGCATCCGCATAGACCAAGCCGGGCTCGGCGAGGCTGTAACGCCCCATCATGCAGCCTATCGCGTAGGAGATCAGCTCCTTCATCGTGTCAGAGCGCAGCCGCTCTTCGCGCTCCTTTGCCTTGCCCTTCAAGCCATAGCGATAGTCTGGGTTGCAGGTCAGCGTGATCTCTTCAATCGGCACCTCGGGAGTCAGCTCATCCTTCAGACCGTAAGCGTCAATGAAGATGCGGTTGTTTTCTTCTTCGAGACACTGCATCTCGTCCGTCATGCCCTGCCAATGGGTGCGGAGGCCGGCGTATATAGACTCAAGTGTGTCCCCCCTGTGATCGGGCGCGAGCAACGGGAGCGTCGTGAAATCCCAAGAGGTTTCGTAGGCGTCCCAGTCGGACTTAGCGAGTTCGATGCATCGCATCGCTGCCTCGTCAACGTCCACTGCCAAAAATGGCAAATTTTTGGCAGTGCCAACAGTAACGTTAACTGTACTGCCTTGTATCTTCAGAAATTGAGCCATTGTGTTGCTATTTAAGGAAGCCAGTAGTTTATGAAGACTTTTCCCAAACGCAGAGGGCGCGGCATCAACAAACGCGAATATATCGGACCTGTAACGAAAAGATGGGCGCCCGGTAGCCACTTTACCCCAAGCAACCGCAGGCTTAAAAAAGTATTGGGTATTTCGGGGAACAGACTTCTCGAAATTTCTTATTTCTGATCCGTCGCTCGCCCAATTCATAACCGTCTCGTTACTGCCAAACCACTTTCTGAAGCCACCTGCCTTATCAACCGGGATCCACTTTTGACTGCCACCGCTTTCAAGCCTAAGTTTCGGAAAAGAAACTTCCCAAAATGATCGGAGAAACCTCGGATCGTCCCGGGTGCCCAAACCTTCCTTGATATCGAAAAACTCAGAATTCTTAGTGTTAGCGAACGCCGATCGAACTGCCGGAGTAATCCAATATGCAATAGGATACTCCGGTATCTGCTCAAAATCGCTTCCAGATGCCACAAAGAAGAGAATTCCTTGTCGAGTCTGCGCTGCGTCAATTGCCATCTGAGATTTTTCAGATTCGTTTCTGCCGTCGATCAGACGAAGAAAGACACCCTTATAAGACGGTGCCGCAATCTTCTTGATAACAAAAGCTGTCGTTGAAACCACTGCCCCACCAATAGTGTCAAAAGCTCGTTCCCCTAAGTGGGCCATTGTCAAAATTGTGCCCATAGACAAAATCTTGCCACGGAGTTTCTCATACGATGAAAGAAACATCCAAGCTTGCATGTTTATCATGGAGGACATGCCGAGTGTTTTTGTCATAGCCAGCGTCCGCTCCATGAACATTGCAAAGAGATCGGACTTGCTATTTGGATAGTTATTCTTCGCATAATCTTGCATTGCACCGTTGAGACCGGAGCTGCCCGCATAGGGCGGATTAGCCACCACCACATGATACTTGGGCGAAAGAGCCTCGGCCATGCGCAGAGCCGCCACCACACGGCCCTGAACCTCCTTCAACAGCAAGTCAGAGCGGAAGTCCCGTGCCTCGACCACTCGAAGCGTCTCAGCCGGGTCGCGCAGCCTCGGCACGATCAGCGAGCCGAAATTCTTCGCCTGCTCAAACAGCGAGAGGGTTTCGCGCAGCTCGTCTGTGAAAAGGTCGCGCCCGACGAGAGCCTGCACATCTGTCATTTCCTCGGATGAAAAAGCGACGTCTTGGAGCACGACGATGTCGGGCTTCACTTCCATCCGCTGGAACCGTCGCCGACCCAGTTTCTCTGCGGCCTTCATCGAAAGTGCAAAGGCCGCTAGTGCGCCTGCGCGGTCGTCGATCTCGATGCCGGTCAGGTTGTGCTTAAGGATGAGAGCTGGGATTTCCTTTGGGTCGTAGCCCTCTTCTTCGTAGATCGCGTGGAGAAGATCGAACGCATAGGTCAGCATATGCCCCGAGCCGCAGGCGGGATCACAGACCTTGATCTCTTCGGGCTTGCCGATCTTCAGGAAGTCGGTCTCAGGCTCTTCGGGCGCGATGTAGTAGTCCATTTGCTCAGCGAGCCGTGAATTCGGCCGGTTCAGGAGCCAGATTCGCCCGAGCGAATTCTCGACGAGGTAGCGAACGATCCAGTGCGGGGTGAACAGCTGGGTTGCCGCGGGGATATTCTCAGCGGTGATCTTCTCGCTCTTGGGTCTATCGAAGACCTGCTGCTTCTTCTCGGAAATGTAGAACTGGTAGAGCCAGCCGATGACCTCGATGTCCTGCCAGTCGGCCTCGTCTATGGCGGCGACAAGTTTTCGGATCAGGGAATCCGAGTGCAGGAGATTGTCGGGTAGGAGCACCTCGGTCTCGTCATCGATGCGCTCGAACAGGAACGGCATGGCACGGTGCAGCGCGTTGCACTGAGCGATGAGAAGCATTCGATAGAGCTCGGCATCCTTGGTTCCATCGAGCTTCAATTCGATGACTTTGCTCTTGTCGAGTCTAGGAAAATCTAGGTGCTCGGCGTGCTCCAAGATTTCAGGGAGCTCCTTACCGGACGGGTGGCTCAGAACGCGGTAACCGTGATCGAGAAAGCCGTGGAACTCCATGTAGCGAATGGCCACAAGGCGGTTGAACCATGTGTAGGCCACCGCCTCCATCGCCTGCTCAAAGCCGTTCCTTTTGATACGACTGATGAGCTTCTTGCGCTGCTCCCCGACTTTCTTGGGGAGTGCGTCCGAGCCGACAATGACGACGTCGCCATGCTCGCGCTGGTCAACAATCTCTTTCTTGGTGATCCCGAACTTCGCGGCTCGCGAGACCATTGCAGCAATGAAGTCCTTGCGTGCCTTGGGAGCATAGGTTTTGAGCGCATTCGTGTTGATTGTCATTCTGCTCGTCGTCCTCAGCGTATTTCCACGCGTTCATTGTTTTCGATGGCCTCTTCGAGCTCCTTGCGGAGTGAGTCTAGGAAGCCGTCCACGTCTTCCTTGGTCTCAAGATATGTGGCGCCGGCGATATGGCTGGGTTCGACAATGCGCCGTTTCTTGGACGGTGCCTTTTGGACAGCGGGCTCGTTGCTCGGCTCGGACGGCAATACCTTCGCGTCTCCGCCGAAAGACGCGGGTATGACCTTCTTTGCAGCTTGCTCAATCGCGATAAAGGCCTCATCGGCCGCGTCGCGAGAGGCCGTCTGCATCTGGAAGATGTGGGCGATACTCTCTTCGGCCTCGATGCCGGATCGTATGGTCTGGATGGGGTGAAGGCAGTGATTGCGTAGCTCCGGCGCGGCACCGACCTCGTCAAGCTCGGCCTTCATCTTGGACATGTGCTCCTCGATCTTTTCAATCGCATGATCGCGACGTTTCTTCACGAGCGCATTGTTGACCTCCTGAACGCGGCCGATTAGCGTATTCGCATCCTTGATCATCCCATATGGCTTCTCAGCCGATAGAATGCCATTTATGCGCTTCAGCGCCCTTGCGGCATCGTCATCCTTCAAAAGCTCGTAACGATTGAGATCAAAGCGCTGTTTGGCCTTTCTCAGCTTCTCCCACGCAGGCCTTTGGCTTTCGTAGAAGTTGCGAAGTTCTGAGACCGTGTCAGTGAGATCAAGGAAATCATCCTTGTACTCGATTAGGTGATTCAAGAATTGGTAGCTATCCTGAATACTCTGCGCCTTGGCAATCACGCCATTCGCGTCAGCGATATCCGAGGCGCCTGGGTAGTTGCCCGTATCCGCAAGAGGTTTCCATGAATTCAGATCGTTTTGCCAGCCACCCAGCTGGGAGCGCACATGCGCGTTGAGGGCATCCTCGCCGTCTGGTGCGATGACATGGAACACATCCTTGGCAATGGCGCGTGCCTTCTGAAGGCTGTCGCGATCAACGGTCTGCCGTTTGACGACGCTGATCCGGCGCCATTTGTTCGGACCGTCAATCGCACTGAATATGGCGTCAGGGGTGAGCGTGTTATCACCGTCGGCGACGAGGCTGATCTCACCCATCGTCACAAGACGCACGACCAAGAGAGCAATTTCCCAGTCATTCCAGCCAAAGGGACGGCGTCCAAAGCGGTCCTCGACGAGGTCGTAAAGGACAACGCGATGGTTCTGCGCATTCTTCAGGGCAACGAAGTTAAGCACTTCCTTGAGTGCTTCTTCATTGGCGATCCCACCGTCACCAAGGTTCAGGCCCTCGTTTGCTGGAGCATTTAATACCGCTTTGATCTCAGCTTGCGGATTGGTTACGGTGTGCTTGAGATAGCCCAGCTTCGGAAATGTGTTCTTGACGAGGTAGCCCAGTGAGTCCTCAATGGCGGCACCGACCGACCCCGTCGGCGCCGGACGCGACTGACCTGCCGCGTAGTATTTTGCCTCTTTCATCAGGCGTTCAATGATCGCCTTTAGACGGTCTTTCCGCTCGCGATTCTCTTCCTGCCGTTCGCGTAAGATTTTCAGCGTCGTCGGCGTGGCCGTGCCATCATTCTTCCGTTTGATGTATTTGTCTGTCTGGAGATAGGTGCGAAGCTCACGGGCGAGCGCTTTGTCATCATCGAGCCTAACGACAACTTGGCCATCCTCCATTGTGCTCTGGGTAATGCAGTACGCTTCATTGAAACGGTCGTATTCTTCTGAGAGAGGGGTCACCACAGAAAGTGAAAGATCACCTTCGCTACGGCTGCCATATGGATGCAAGTCCACGAGCCGCGAGATGCCGAAGTCCTTGTTATTTTCGGGGTAGCGGTATTTGCGCAGACTTCCGAGCACTTCATCGAAGATGATATCGCCTAGAAGTTTGGTCTCCTCGCCGGAACCCAAATCGACATCTTTAATTTCGCGGCTGATGTCGCGCTCTTCATTGGTCAGGAAAAAGTAGTCTTCGCCGTTCCTGTTGACCAGCGTTTCCTTCTCCAGACGCTGAAGACTGGTCTCGATCTTCTTTCGGAGCTCCAAGCGGTCAGCATCGATCTCATCTACGAAAAGCGTGACGAGGTTATCGACGTTGCCGGTAATCTCATCGACATAGCGGATGAGGAAGAGCGTTTTCAGAACGTTTTCGTCAAACTCTTCGAGGTTGGGATTATTCTTGACGCTCTCAATCGCCCTGCGAACCACGCCTTCCAGGAAGCTCTCAATGGCCGGATAGAAGCGGTACAAGGGGACGAGAACGCCAATTTTTTCATCCGCAACATCCATCGCTCCGGTTTGAAAGGCGTCCAGCATTGAGCGCTCACCCTTGGCAAGGTGCAGGCCAGCGGCACCATAGCGGCGGCTACTGTCGAAGATTTTCTGAACCAACTGGAACTGATAAGGCGCGAATGGATACACAGCGATGAAGTCTTCCTTGTCGGCATAGGGCTTCAAAGTCATGCCGACGTTCTTGAAGCTAAGCTGATTTTTAAGGATATCGGCTTTCTGGTCGTAAACCTTGCCCAGTTCGTCTTTGGCTTTCTCCACCTTGGAAAGAAGTCTCTTCTGAATGACTTCATCGGCATTGGCGCCCGACAGCGACAAGCGCGTTTTGAACCGCCCCTGAATCTTGGAGAAGTCATTAGATTTAGAAGCGCGCAGCTCGCCGAGGACGGCATCCATGTCCTCTTGGGAAGTGACGCACACCCACGCACGACCACTACACGTCGTCCCGAGATTCTCGGTGATCGTTTGAAGGTTGAGCATCAAATGAGTGTCCTGGCCGATGAACTGACCGACCTCATCAACGAGGAAGATGATGCGGTGATCGGGTCCGCGGCTATCCAGATACTCCTTTACCCACCTAGCGAAGCTTTCGACCGACAGCGAGAAGTCCTGCTCGAACCTTTCGAGCCAGACATCGGCATCCTTAATGTTCTCGCCAAGCGACTTGGACAGCGCGCCTGCCATCGCATCCGAATGGAACTGGTATGCATCGCGCTCGTCCTCCCAGATCAACCCATGATCAGACATCAGAGCGTCCTTGAAAGCTTGGAATTTACCTTTCTTGTCAAGGTAGCGCTCCATATGGGCGATGTGCGGATGATCTCCGCAGTAACCCAGCCGCTCGTTGAACACTTTCAGGAAGACGCGCAGGATGACGTCTCGCCCGTCTGCATTGCTGGCCTTGCTGTCGATATTGAACAGGATCACATCGACATTGCTGCGGACGGCACGATTGATGTCGGCAGCGAGCATTGGGTCTTGAATCTTGTCTTGAAAGAAATCGCTCGCTCGCTTGGTCAGCCCCTCTTTGGTGACTTCGCGGTTTTCGAGAAGGTATGAGATAATTTTGATGAAGTGGGACTTACCCGAGCCGAAGAACCCGGACACCCAAACGCCAACCTTACTGGCGATGTCGGGGTCGCGCGTATTATCGATGGCGTTCAGATATGCCTCGAAGAATTTTCTAAGGTGCATGTCGAGCTCTTTGGTAACGACATACTCTTCGAGCTCCTGCCAGACAGATTCAGCATCAAATTGCTCGGCTTTGATCACGCCATTGATCGGTCGGTCAATTTGTCTTTCAAATAGTGACTTAATTTCCATGTCTTACTTTTCTCCTCAGTCCACCAGCCGGAAGGCACGGTAGTAAGGGTTGTCTTTTAGGAGGCCAAAGAGCCGCAAACTCTGCCCATCATATTTGCCTGGGTAAAACAGCACCAGCGGCGTGCCCCCCATGAGCGAATGCAAGTTATTAAGCAGATTGTGGGTGCGGACGAGCGGGTATGCGGCACCAACACCCGATACTATAATCAGGTCATGTTCTGAGGGAAGTGCTTTCTCGACGAGTGCCTTTGCCAGCTTGGTGGCGTCCAGCGGCGCCTTGAGTGCTTTGAGGGCGGCATCGCCGCCCTTCGTTCGCTGCATCTCGACTGCCCGATCATAGAGCTTTCGATTCTTTAGGTAGTCAACGACAAGCTTCCACAGGTTCACGTGCTGAACACGCAGCTCGGGACGCCGTTTAGCGATCTGGGAGAGGACAAACTGGATGTGCTCACGTACAACTAGCTCCTCCTTGGGATCGTAGTCGAACGCGTAGAACGGGATTTCTCCAGACAACTTTCGACCAGAGAGGAAGTCGTCGGAGGTCACTCTGTCGAGAATCTTGTTCAGGCGCTCGTCGAGATCAGTCATAGTGCCACCTGCATTCTCTCAATCACGTACCGCTCATCTTGCTCACGCAAATAGGCCAGCACCTCGGATGACATCTGGACGGGCTGCAGCCGGTAGGTCTTCGTATCAGTGATGAATCCAACCTCCTTCAGAATCTGGAAGATGCTGTCACCGAGCTTATTGGTCGTTGCGTCATTCCAGGCCGGCATAGCTTCGTCTTCGTTGCGAAGATGCTCGACAAATTCGAGCCATAGCTTACGCGGCAGATCGTGCTTGAACGTACGGAATTGTTCTTTGACAACACGATCTAGGAATGCAGCAAGAATAGCGCTGTGCTTGATGGCAGCCGCAAAAAGCGCGTGCGAGGCAGCCTCTTTTGATCCACCCCGCACGATCTCCCAAAGACCCGGCCCCATGGTTTGAAGTCTCGCCCTCAGAAGTGACGCTTGGCGCATCGCCGTGCCTGGCGACCGTTTTTGCAATACGTTCTGCTCTTCAATCGCTTGGCGCCACTCCTCCGCTGAAACTTTGTCCAGCAAGAGTGCGGCCACAATGCGGCTCTCTTGAAGTTTTAGAGAACCACCCGCGATATCTGCCTTGTATCGGGATTTGGTCATTTTGCTCATTCTGACCAAAAGGCCATTCGCGGTTGACCATAGTTTGGAAAGACTCGCCACGAGCGCCGCCGGCGACGAGATCGTTGATGCGGTTCTCTATCTTCTCGGCCTAACCTTCTGATCGTCTGTCCGCCGTCCGATCGACACATTGCTTCCTGACTCTGCGTCTGCATCCGTCCCCATTGTGTTGTTAAGTTTATGTATATAGTCACGTATAAATTCTCGGATGACCTGCACGGCGGGCTTGTCCTCAACCATGCAGGCGTCTAAAAAGCTCTCCCGCAATTCACACATAACATGGATACGAAGCATTATTTCTTTCATTGGACGATAGTGTAACCAAGGGGCACACGTTTGTGTAGTGTTTTGATAATTTTGTTAAATTTCTTGCCGAGGAACTCTGCATGCTAAGTCGTGGCGATTACAGTTTCAACATCATTGGTAGTGCTTTTCAACTCTGGTGCCCTACCGGCGGCTGTCAGGTACGCGATTGTTTGTGCATGGTTCGGTGCAGGTGGAGAGACCTGACTCCAAGCCCTGCGAGTGATGGTTCGACAATACGATCTCTTGGCTATGGTGTGGTTTAAAGTCCTGGAAGGACTACAGCTGTAGGGATGGATGCAGCGGGGGCCCTTACGAAGAGGGTATTGTAGTACAACACATATCTTTTGGTCAGTCTTAATGCTAGAATATAGTACATTAAAGAGCTCTCCCTATTGAGCTATGGTCCTAGTAACAGCGGGCTCGCCACTAACTTTCATAATTATGTGGATTCAATCTTGTCGGCATGTCTGGCTGCACAGCATATATCGAAGCATTCTTTGTCTCACGACGGAGACTATATACGCCGTAATCTGTAAGTTCGTGCTTACCTAATGCTTACCTTACAATGAGCGGTTAATATTTAATTTTTATAACTCATTGAAAAGATTGGCGCACCCGACACGATTCGAACGTGTGACCTCTGCCTTCGGAGGGCAGCGCTCTATCCAGCTGAGCTACGGGTGCTGAGATGAGGCCCTTGCTATAGCCCAAGCGTGCCCATGTTGCAACGATTTTAGGTTACAGCTGGTGTCGAAAAGCTCGTGGGGTCAGCGGTTGCGTTTCAACTGGTCAATTGACGCTTTATGTCCAGCCTTTTTGCGGTTTGCGGTGACTGTTGTAGCAAGATCACTGCCATGAGGATCGGAAGTCCCCTTTTTTAGAGCTTTCTCTCCTTCCACACGTTGGTGTCGCCGCTGCTTTATATTCTGCAGGCGTTCAATATCCGATTGCATTGGCATGGAACACTCCTTTCTGAACATTATGCTTTGGTAATTCATAATTTAGTTCGGACGAGTGCATATGCCAACCAGCCATCTTAAAAAAACCGCCAATAAACTTATGGAAAATCTACTTTTCGGCCATTCTTGACAACCATCCGGTGATTTTTCTTCGCTGCTGCCATCAATATGTCTTGAGCCGGGTTTCCATTCACGATCAGCATATCGGCCTTAAATCCCGGCTTTATCTGGCCGCGATCGTTAAGTTCCATGAGCCCATGTGCGACGGATGTTGCGCTCTTGAGGGCGTCAACCGGTGCCATGCCGCAGTCAACCATATAAGCCATTTCCATGGCATTCTCGCCGTGAAGATTAAAGGGTGTTCCAGCGTCCGTGCCCATGGCAATTTTGCCACCGGCTTTATAAAACATCTTGAAACTCTCCTTGTGCTTTTCAAAGACACGCCGTGATTTTTCCACGACATAGTCGGCGATGCCGTTGTCCGCATTGTTGAGGATGTTCTGGACAGCCGCGAGTGTCGGCACGAGATAGGTCCCGCGTTCCATCATTGCATCGAGGCACTCCTGATCCATGAAAATGCCATGTTCAATCGAGGTGATACCGGCTTTTACAGCGTTCATTATTCCCTCTGCTCCTTGCGCATGGCTGGCCGACGTTTTGTGGAAGCGTTTGGCTTCGCTAACGCCCGCGTTCATTTCCTCAGCGGAATAATGCGCGTCTTCAGGATTGACGCGTGGCGTCATGACACCGCCGGTGGCCATGATCTTGATCAGATCGCTGCCCGCATGAATTTGCTCGCGCACGGCTTTAACGACTTCATCGCATCCATCGGCAATTCGGCCATTTCTGTTGCCGTGGCCGCCTGTCATGCAGATCATTTTTCCGGATGCCATGATATTCGGGCCAAAAAATCTGCCGCTGTTGCAGGCATCGCGGACCGGGAATTCCAGATACTCGCGGCCACCACAATCGCGTACAGCCGTGATGCCGGACTTGAGGGACAGCTGGGCGTTTTCGAGTACGCGCAGTGTGATCTCGCCAGGATTCACGCCTTCAATACTACTGCGCGGGTCGGCTTCCCCTTTATAGACCAGATGGACGTGACAATCCGCAATTCCGGGCATTAGAGTGCCGCCGCTGGTATCAACCCGCTCGCCCTGATAATCGGAAAATTTCTCCGCAGGTGCCACATCCTTAATTGTATCATCATCTACCAGGACGGCATGGCCTTTCAGCAGCTCGCCTGTACCGTCGAAAATGTCGCCGCCACTATACAAAATGGATGTCATCTCTGTTCGTCCTTATTATTGTTTTCTTTCAATCAATCATGCCATGAAGAGGGAGCTAAATACCAATAAAAAAGGGTGCGAAGACCACTTGGTCGGCCATGGTTCGCAAATTATTTTTCAATGGAAATTACTTGCCTGACGTCATTTGCAGGAAAGCGTCCTCCAAGTCAGGCTCTTCGGTTGTCAAGTCGATAACATCCAACTGGTCATCTGTCACAGCTTTCAGGATCTTCGCCATTTTCGTATCGCTGGGTCGGAAGCTAATATTAATCCGCCTGCCATGAGACAGGGTCGCATTGAATTTTTTGAGATTTTCCGGGACTTCCGTAATGTCTTGGCCAAGGAGAAGGCAGACATTCTTCATGTCGAGTTTCCCTAGGAGGCTACCCGTCGGTTCGCAGGCGACGACTTCACCATGATTGATGATGGCAATGGTATCGCAAAGCTCCTCTGCCTCCTCCAGATAGTGCGTAGTGAGGATAATTGTTGTTCCGTCTTCGTTCAGTTTTTTGATATAGGTCCAAAGTTGCTGCCGCAGTTCAATATCCACGCCTGCTGTGGGCTCATCAAGGATCAGGACCTCCGGACTATGAACCATGGCTTTTGCAACGAGGAGCCGCCGCCGCATCCCGCCAGAGAGGGTACGCGCATAGACATCGGCTTTATCTCCCAATCCCATAGCGTCCAGAATTTCGTCAGTACGTCTTTTTGATTTAGGAACCCCGTAAAGCCCTGCCTGGAACTCCATAACTTCTCGCGGTGTAAAAAATGCGTCCAGGTTGAGTTCCTGCGGTACGACACCGACGGCACTTCTTGCGGCGCGCATGTCCATTTCAGTGTCGAATCCGCATATGCGAACCTCTCCGCTTGTCTTGTTGACCAGACCCGCGATGATATTGATCAGTGTGGATTTTCCTGCGCCATTGGGTCCGAGAAGACCAAAGAATGATCCCCGCGCAACTTCAAGGTCGATACCTTTTAACGCGACCTTGTCCGGAGTCGGTCCTTTGATTTTATATGTCTTTTTCAGATCCTGCACTTGCAGGGCCGGAATCGGTGAGGGAGTTTCAGTCATTCTGTTATATTCTTCAGCATACATTTGTTTTCAGTGTTGTCCTAAATCCAGAAAGTGAGCGCAAGTGGTATAACCAAGATAGTCAGCAGTGTGGATGCCATGATGTAACTTGCCACATCGGAAGCATGTCCATTCTGGTAACGCTCGACCCAAGGATAGGTTGCGACGGAAGCGGGCATCAGGCACATAAATATGAAAACGCCGCGCGTTGTGCCTTCAAAACCAAAGAGCCACACAATCATATAGGCAACCCCGGATGCCATGGCAATATGGAAGACGGAAAGATAGCTGCCAATGATGATCCCTTTGGGGCGAAGAGTAGTAAGCGTATAGCCGAGTGTAACCATTCGTTCGCGCCGAGCCATTTCTCGGTTGCGTCCTTGTCCCCAATCGATATCATCCATGCGTTACTGAAAGTAGCGGGGAATGATTGCTACTGATAAAATCGATAACCAGCGTTAATCAGACGAAGAAGTGAGACGGCTTATGCAAGCTATTGAGACGATTGAAGTAGATAGCCCCAAAGTTGCCTGTGACGGCGGCAAAGGTCCGCTTGGTCATCCGCGTGTTTTTCTCAATATGGGGGATAAAGGCGCGGTGGAGTGCCCTTACTGCAGCCGTTATTACGTTTTGAAGGCGGGTGCAAAAGTTTCCGGCGGGCACTAACCCTCATCGATACCGGCGGCAAATAAAGTAAAAAGCAGAGAAGCGGCATGACCGAACCTGACGTCACGGGCGATCCGAACCAAAAGCACAGAATATATCTGGTCGATGGATCGGGGTATATTTTCCGCGCTTACTTTGCGATGATTCGCGGTCGGCAGCCGATGTCTCGGTCTGATGGCACCCCAACGGGGGCGGTTCTCGGTTTTTCAAACATGCTGTTCAAGCTAATTCAGGATACGCAAGCCGATGGACGGGTCAGTCATCTTGCCGTGATATTCGACACCAGCCGCAAGACATTTCGCTCCGAAATTTTCCCTGACTATAAAGCCAATCGCGATGCGCCGCCCGAAGACCTGATCCCGCAGTTTCCGCTGGTAAGGGATGCGACGCGCGCGTTTAACGTCCCGGCGATCGAGAAAGAAGGGTTTGAGGCGGACGATATCATTGCCACCTACGCGGCGCAGGCGCGGGCCAAGGATATGGAATGTGTCATTGTTTCATCGGATAAGGACCTGATGCAGCTTGTCGGGGGAGATGTCATGATGCTTGACCCGATGAAAAACAAGATGATTGGCACTGATGAAGTGCTGGAGAAATTCGGCGTTGGACCGGACCGGGTGATAGACGTTCAATCCCTCGCCGGGGACAGTGTCGATAATGTTCCGGGTGTGCCGGGAATTGGTATCAAGACCGCAGCTCTCTTGATCAATGAATTCGGTGATCTTGATACTCTGTTGGAAAGAGCCGGAGAAATTCCGCAAAAGGGCCGCCGTGAAAAGCTGCTTGAAAATGCGGATATGGCCCGGGTCAGCCGTGATCTGGTGACGCTCAAAAATGATGTTGATCTTGATATCGACGTTATGGATTTAACGGTGCAAATGCCGAACGCGGCCGACTTGATTGCGTTCCTCAAAGAAAATGAATTCAAGCAGCTTACCGGTCGGGCAATGGAGTTTTTCGGGGAGTCATTCAGGGAGGAAGCGGCAGCCCTTCCTGACGATGTACCAGAAGAGACGGGCACTGGGGCGCCGAAGGTTGAGGATATTCACTACACAACGATCCTTGATATGGAAACGCTCAATTTTTGGATAAAAGAAGCCGAGCGAGTCGGGCAGGTGGCGGTGGATACGGAAACGACCTCGTTGAATGCCATGCAGGCATCGCTTGTCGGCATATCTCTTTCCATACACCCCGGGCGGGCTTGCTATATTCCTGTTGGCCATGTGGGGGCAAGAGAACAGGCCGGTTTCGATTTTGATGGTGCGGCGGAGAAAGACAAGGACGATATGCCCCGGCAGCTTCCAAAAAAGGATGTGCTGGCAGCTTTAAAACCTCTTTTGGAAGATCCGGGTGTGCTGAAGATCGGCCAGAACATCAAGTATGATATGGTAATACTGTCGCAGGAAGGAATTGATGTCGCGCCGATCGACGACACGATGCTGCTTTCCTATTGCCAGGAGGCCGGATTGCATGGCCATGGTATGGATGAGCTGTCGGAGCTGCATTTCAATATCAAGCCGATACCGTTCAAGGAAGTGGCCGGTACGGGCAAGTCTCAGATTACGTTTGCCGAGGTCCCTATCGACAAAGCGACAGAATATGCTGCGGAAGACGCGGATATTACCCTGCGCCTGCATCAGGTCTTGAAACGAAAATTGGTTCAGGCCAAAGCCGTTGATTTGTACGAGACAATAGAGCGACCGCTTGTCCCGGTTATCGCGAAAATGGAGCAGGAGGGCATCAAGGTTGATGCCAAGCTGCTCAGCACGCTTTCAACCGATTTCGGTGACCGTATGGAGGGGCTGGTAAAGGAGATTCACGATCTCGCAGGAGAGGAATTTAACGTCGGTTCTCCAAAACAGCTCGGGGAGATCCTGTTTGACAAGATGGGACTTTCTGGCAGCAAGAAGGGCAAAACCGGCGCCTATACGACAGACGTAAATGTGCTGGAAGGGCTGGCGGCAGATGGGGTCGAGCTGGCGCAGAAAGTGCTCGACTGGCGGCAGCTTTCGAAGCTGAAAAGTACTTATACAGACGCCTTGCAAGGTCAGATAAACGGAAAAACCGGTCGTATACACACATCCTTCTCGCTGGCGGCTGCCTCCACCGGGCGTCTGGCTTCGAGTGAGCCCAATGTGCAGAATATCCCGGTGCGAACGGAGGAGGGGCGTAAACTGCGTCAGGCCTTTATCGCGGAGCCGGGCAACAAGCTGCTAAGCGCCGATTACTCACAGATTGAGCTTCGGTTGCTCGCCCATATTGCGGATATCAATTCGCTCAAAGAAGCCTTCGCCGAAGGACTTGATATCCATGCGAAAACAGCTTCGCAGGTATTTGGCGTGGCGATGGAAGGCATGGATCCGATGATGCGCCGATCTGCCAAAGCCATCAATTTCGGTATAATATACGGCATCAGCGCTTTTGGTCTCGCTCGGCAGCTCGGTGTCTCCCGTACGGAAGCGCAAGGCTATATCGACCAGTATTTTGTCCAGTATCCGGGTATCAAGGATTATATGGAAAATACCAAAGCTTTCTGTCGCGAGCATGGTTTCGTGCAAACCATTTTTGGCCGGAAAGTACATTTACCGGGAATAAATGACAAGAATGGGGCTCGCCGCAGCTTCTCTGAGCGGGCGGCCATCAACGCACCCATTCAAGGGTCCGCGGCGGATATTATCAAGCGCGCCATGATCCATGTGCCAAGCGCGCTGGATGACGCGAAGCTCTCGGCCCGAATGCTTCTGCAGGTACATGACGAACTGATCTTCGAAGTTGTGGAGGACGAGGTGGACGATACGATAACTCTGGTTAAATCGGTGATGGAAAAGGCGTCGCTTCCTTCGATCGAGCTTTCCGTGCCGCTGATTGCGGATGCCGGTGTGGGCGATAACTGGGGTGAAGCTCACTAAGACCCATTTCAGCAACAAGTTGCTCCGTCATTCGTTGGCAGGTAGGGTGGTGGAACTTTAGTTTCCTGAAAGTAGGCTTTCATGCTCGAAACGGCTCTTATCGCCTTTACAACGTTTTTTGCGACTATCGGACCGTTGGACATAGCGGCGCTATTTGCAGCTCTGACGGTTAACTCGACACCGCGCGAGCGTCGCCAGATGGCCATCAAGGGGACCTTGATTGGCGGCGGAATTTTGCTGTTTTTTGCATTGTTCGGTAAGGCGGTCCTGACGAGTTTCGGCATAACCCTGCCAGCGTTGCAGGCATCCGGCGGGATATTATTGCTGCTGATTGCAATTGATATGGTGTTTGCCCGATCGTCCGGTAGTACGACCACGACGGAAGAGGAAAATGTCGAGGCTCAGGGAAAAACGGATGTTTCGGTGTTCCCGCTCGCAACGCCTCTGATTGCCGGGCCGGGCGCCATTGGTGCAGCAATCCTTTTGGTCGCGGACGCAAAGGGCGATACTGTCGAAATTTCGATAGTGGTTGGTGTTCTGCTCGGCATGCTCTTGCTGACCCTGGTTCTGATGCTGCTTGCATCTCAGGTTCAAAAGTTGTTGGGGATCACAGGCCTTCACGTGATCTCCCGTGTTGTGGGTGTCCTGCTTGCCGCGTTGGCCGTCCAGTTTATTTTCAACGGTATTCGGGACAGCGGGCTTCTCGGTTGAGCGAGTATTACCGTCTTTCCCCATATATACCGATTGGTAAGTATTTGCTTCTACAATCCGATATATCGATGAAGCCGGAACATTAATAGAGGTACGAGGGTCATGCTCAAACTCGCCAAGACATTTGCTGCCAGTGCGGTACTTGCGATTGCTATTGCTGCGCCTGCGCAATCAGCGTTCATGACTTGGACAACGGATTTACCAACGGTTGATACCGGCGTTCTTTCCCCAACAACCACTGTGGGCACCGTTTATGAAAATCTGACCACCTCAGTTAAAAACAAATATCGTTCTCCCTGGCAGGGGGCCGTGCTTGACGGGACTGGTTCCTACACATCGGTTCAGAAATCCTCTTACGCGTCATACATACTCGATAAAGGGCATTCCTCGGTTGAGTTCATGTGGGGCTCCGTCGACAATTATAATGGCCTTGAGTTTTATTATCAGGGCAGCTGGGTTGATGCGCTTTATGGGGACGATGCCGCGCTTGATGGGGTTAATAAGGGCCTCGGTTTTATTGTCGCTTCCGTTATCGCCAATGGCGTCTTTGACGAGGTACGCTTTACATCGGGAAGCAATGCCTTTGAATATGCAAATCTGACGGTTTCGGCCGTACCACTCCCGGCGGCATTTCCGCTTTATGGTGCAGGCCTTGCCCTCATCGGCTTTATTGGATGGCGCAAGCGCCGTAAAGCCGCTGGAATCGCAACGTAATCATTAGGAAAGGCGGTTGTTCAAACCGCCCTTCTGGTCTCACACGTATCTATTTATAAATCCGGCCAGGTCTTTGTTTGTATCGGGGCAGGGACCAGGCAAAAAGAATTGCTCCCGCACGAAGAGAAAATCCGACGAAAATACCCGCACAGGCGGCTATAAGCGGCGAAACCTCGAACGCGGTGACCGCGAAAACATAAACTGCCGCACTCGCAAGAGCGGCCGTCGCGTAAATTTCCTGCTTTAATAGCAAAGGCGCTTCATCGGCAACCAAATCGCGGATCAATCCTCCAAATGTAGCCGTTATCATGCCAAGGACAATCGAAACCAGAGGACTGATGCCGCTGGCCAGCGCTATTTCGGCGCCCAACACTGCGAAGGCGACCAACCCGGCGGCGTCCGCCCAGATCAGAAGCACATATCGCCTTTGAACTCGGGAGGCAAAGAAATATATGGCTAGGGCGATTACCAGACATACGATCAGATAACGTTGATCAGCAATCCAGAATACTGGGCGATCCAGGATCAGGTCACGCAGGGTTCCGCCGCCGATCCCGGTAAAGGTGGCCATCATGCCGAAACCAATCAGGTCCATTTCCTTGCGGCTGGCGACAAGGCTTCCGGTTGCCGCGAAAACCGCGACACCGATCAAGTCCAGAATGATAATGAATTCAGCAAACATCTCGCCCCCCGATCAGAAAGGCGCAGTGTCCGTCAGAACGGGGGAAAGCGCAAGTTCGCAGGAATGCAGCTTAAAGCATCGCCTGCAGGACCCGGTCTGGCGGCGTGTGGCCATCGATAAAGGTCTTGATATTGATCAGCACCTTTTCTCCCATGTCGATACGCCCTTCGACTGTCGCCGACCCCATATGTGGCAGCAGGATGACATTGTCGAGTTCCAACAAGCGCGGATTGACAGCAGGTTCATGCTCGAACACATCAAGGCCGGCGCCGGCAATCTTTCCATTGCGCAGCAAGCGGGTTAAGGCGTTCTCGTCGACAACTTCGCCGCGTGAGGTATTGACCACATAGCAGCTTGGTTGCAGAAGGGCCAGGCGGCGTGCATTCAGGAGGTGGAATGTCGCCGGGGTATGCGGACAGTTCACCGAAACAATATCCATCCGGGCGAGCATCTGATCAAGGCTTTCCCAATAGGTCGCTTCCAGTTCATTCTCGATATAATCAGGTAAGCGGTTACGATTATGGTAATGAATGGAAAGTCCGAAGGCGCGTGCGCGACGGGCGACAGCCTGACCAATCCGGCCCATTCCGATAATACCCAGTCTTTTTCCCCAGATCCGGTGACCGAGCATGCCTGTCGGCGACCAGCCTTTCCAACTTGCGGAACGCATCAACCGCTCTCCCTCTGTCAGGCGGCGCGGGACAGCCATAATTAGAGCCATGGTCATGTCGGCCGTATCCTCGGTCAATACGCCGGGCGTATTGGTGACGGTAATATTGCTCTGGCGGGCGGTCGCGAGGTCGATGTGGTCGACACCGGTGCCGAAACTAGCGATCAGCTTCAGATTGGGGTTGGTCTGACTGAGGACACCAAGATCAATTTTGTCGGTCACGGTTGGCACGAGAACATCCGCCGTTTTAACTGCCTCGATCAGTTGACTTTGGGTCATCGGCGTATCGTCATGGTTCAGCCTGGTATCGAAAAGCTCCATCATGCGGGTTTCGATGACATCCGGAAGCCTTCTGGTAACAACAACGACTGGTTTCTTCTGGGGCATTTGGCGACTCACTTGTTTCTGGATTTTGGCATGACCAACAGACTTTATCTAGCAGATAGCGTTAGCGGATACAATTGCGACCTTGGGGAAAAGGACATGGATTTTGCGCACTTGACCATCTACCCTCTTGCACGGCATAAGATGAGCGGCTTCCTGTTAAATCTGAGAGTATCACCATCTTGAAACGCAGTATCGTATTAATTGGGATTATTATTTCCTTTCTTCTCACCACGCCCGCCATCGCAGGGCCGACCGGAGTCGAGACAGGATTACCTTTGCCCCGGTTTGTCTCTCTTTCCTCCGACAAGGTGAATGTTCGTGCCGGACCCGGAACCCGGTATCCGATCAAATGGGTTTTTGTCCGTCAGGGCTGGCCGGTAGAGGTTATTGAAGAGTATGAGTTGTGGCGGCAGATCCGCGATATCGAGGGGGCGATTGGCTGGGTTCATCGCAATCTGGTCAGTAACCGACGGACTCTCATAATCACGGAAGATGTCCGTGCGGTCTATGAAGAGCCGGACGAGAGCAGTCCGGTTGTGCTGCTCGCGGAGCCTGGCGTCGTTGGCAAGCTGGATGAATGCGATGGCCGCTGGTGCGAAATAGAAGTTGCCGGACTAACCGGCTGGCTGTTGGCCTCGCATTTCTATGGTGTCTACGCCAATGAGAAAATCCGTTAAGACCTAGTTAGTCATCCAGATCTTCGGCAAGAGCGCCTCTGGTTGCTCCCTTTATAACGGCGATATGTCCATAATTGTCATGGGAAACGCCAATCTGGACGTCAAGCTCAGGGTTCTTGAAGGCTTTCTTCTGAGCGTCGGTCATTGGGAAGTGGAGGAAATGTATGGATGACGCTTTACCATCGTCCGTCGTGCGCTCTACGTCATCTTCAGCGACTGCGGCGATTTTCTCATCGCCGATTGCAAGGTAAATCGTCTTCTCGATATGACCGAGCTTCCGCAGCATGAAATCCCGGCGCACCGGATCGTCAATTTCAATCATGAAGGTGGCGACCAACTCCGATCCGTTTGGAATAAGCGGATTGTATGCCGATAGTTCGTCCTGAAGCTGTTCGTCGCCACCTTGCTCGATATACAGCATTTCCTGAATTTGCGACCACATCGTGTCGTAGTTTTCAAAGTACAGCGTTGCAAAGGGACCGATTTCCAGCCGACGATTTTTCTTTATCGGAATAAGCTTCTGCTTATGCTCTTTTCGAATCTTCTTGTACTCTGCGATGGGCAGAATATCGTCCGGTGTGATCTCGCGCTTTTTCAAGGCAGTCATGATCATTATTCCTTTCAGAGGCCGTAGGCTTTGGCCAGCAATTCAATAGGATGCAGCGCGGTTCTTGTGCTAACTGCATCCGAATCGAGTCTTTCAATTCCCTGCATCAGATGTTCAGCCGCTAGCGGGCATTCTGACGCGATATATTTTGCATTTGTCGTCATGGCCGTTCTTGCGGCGGGCTTTCCGACTTTCAAGGCGATTTCGTAATTCCCTTTCATGATACCCCAGGAGCCACCATGGCCAGAGCACCGTTCAACAATCTTGACGTCGGCGTCGGGAATAAGGCGGAGAATTTCGGCTCCCTTTGCGCCCATATTCTGGGCGCGCGCGTGACAGGCGAGATGCACCGCCACGCTGTCCCCGATCGGCGTCATACCCGGTGCAATGCCTTCCTTCTTGGCAAATTCCATCACATATTCAGACACATCGAAAGTGGCTTTTGACAGTCTTTCCACAGCAGGATTACCAGGCGCAAGGAGGGGCCATTCGAATTTCAGCATCAAGGCGCAGGAAGAGACGAGGGCGATAACGTCATACCCCTGGTCAATCCAGCTTCCGAGCTCAGTCGAGACCTTCTCCGCGTTGGCCACAACGCCTGCAAGGTCACCTTGCTCCATCAAAGGCATTCCACAGCAGCCGGGGTATACGACTTCCGTTTCCACTCCGTTCTTGGCAAGAACCTTGCGCGTAGCCTCACCGATATCCGGATTATTGTAGTTGCCAAAGCAAGTGGCATAGATCACCGCCTTACGGCCAAAGGCCGGGGCATCTTTGTTAATTTCAATGGGGTTTTCCCGGGCATATTTTTCAAAAGGTTTCGACTGGTATTTCGGCAAGGCCGCATGTCTATCGATTCCAAGCGTTGTTTCAATAATACCGCGGGTCAAGCCGTTTGACGTTTTGGTTGCCCAGTTCGCGATTGGTGCCACCGGCGCGGCCAGTTTGCCATTCCGATCAGTTTTTGAGAGTTCGCGGCTGACGAAGCTATCCTCGCCGTTCTTTTTTTCGACCGCCCGGTACCTCAGCATCAGATGCGGAAAGTCGAGGTTGAATTCATGAGGTGGCACATAGGGGCATTTTGTCATGAAGCACATGTCACAAAGTGTGCAGGCATCTACGACAGGCTTGAAATCCTCTGAAGCGACAGAATCAAGTTCTTCGGTTTCCGATTCATCGATTAGATCGAAAAGTCTGGGGAAAGAGTCGCAAAGGTTAAAACAACGTCGGCAACCATGGCAAATGTCGAATACGCGACGGAGTTCCTCGTCCAGCTTCTGTTCATCATAAAAATCAGGATTGTTCCAGTCGATGTTATGCCGTGTCGGCGCGTCAAGACTTCCTTCGCGCATAATATTCCCCTGAATATAGTTGGTTTGTTTAGGGTAGCGAGGTCGTTCCCCCGCTACCCTGCATGACTTGGAAGCCGGAGGGGCGTCTTATGTGTCGAGAGTATCAAGCGCCTTCTGGAAGCGGCCGGCGTGGCTTTTCTCGGCCTTGGCGAGGGTTTCGAACCAATCCGCGATCTCATCATGGCCTTCTTCGCGGGCGGTTTTCGCCATACCCGGATACATATCCGTGTATTCATGCGTTTCGCCAGCGATAGCCGCTTTCAGGTTGTTGTCCGTGCCGCCGATCGGAAGGCCGGTTGCGGGGTCGCCGACGGCTTCGAGATATTCCAGATGGCCGTGGGCATGACCGGTTTCACCTTCTGCAGTCGAGCGAAAAACCGTTGCTACATCATTATAACCTTCAACATCGGCTTTCTGCGCGAAGTAGAGATAACGGCGATTAGCCTGGGATTCACCGGAAAAGGCATCTTTCAGATTTTGTTCAGTTTTGCTTCCCGCTAGAGACATGAAGTCCTCCTGGAATGAAATTTTGGAATGAATCTGTTCAAGCTGAACAGGATTACTCCAATAATATAGGTCCTGGAAAATAGACTGTCAATTGATTAGAATTCTTCTAAACAAGAAAATTGCAAAAGGCCGCGGGCCTTTAATTGCGGACTGAATTGACCCTTACGATAACGTCGACACTGCTGATTTCCATTCCTTGCGGTAGGGGCGGAATATTATCAACCTTGAGATCACTTTTTTCAATGTCTTCCAGCGTTCCGGTTTCTTCATGGAAGAAGTGATGGTGCGGAGTAATATTTGTGTCGAAATAGGAACGGCTGGAATCCACTACGACTTCCCGTAACAGGCCTGCGGACGTAAACTGATGCAGGTTGTTGTAGATCGTTGCTAGGGAAATAGAGACACCGGCATCCATCGCTTCGCTATGCAAGCGTTCTGCTGTTATATGCCGGTTTCCTCGTGAATAAAGCAACTGAGCGAGTGCCAGACGCTGTTTCGTCGGACGCAATTGCGCGTCTCTTAGCTTTTTCTCTAAAATGACCAGTTCTGATTGTGACATAAGACAATACTCTATATTTGGCCTTCCCGCTGAAGGGCATCAACAGCAATATATAGTACTTATTTTAATAATTCAAATCTGCAATAGGGGTTTTTCGCTATTTTCCTGTCATTATCCGGTCAATAAGCTGTTTTACGGTTGGAATGAAGCCATTCGCATAGAAAGGATCATTGGCGAACCGATAGGCGCCATGCCCGGCAAACATCAGGTTATTCTCTATGTTTGCTTCTGAATGGATAACATCCTGAAGGGTTTTTTGAATACAGAAGCTTCTCGGATCGGCTTTGCGCCCCGTGTTGCCCTTTTCACCTTCTGCCCAGTTCGAAAACTTGCATTGAGACAGGCAACCCATGCAGTCTATCTGGTCTTTCCGGATTTCCGCCATTTTCTCCGGTGCCACGAAAATGAGAGTCGAATCTGGCGTTTTCAGAGCTTCTGTAAAGCCTTCCGCAACCCAACCTTCCGCCCGGCCTTTGTCTTCCGCTGTCAGGTAGACTTCGCGCTTGCGGGCGCCAATGCCGAAGGAGGTATCATGAGCGCCAATCGGTTCATTTGAAAAAGCGACCTGGCGCTCTGAACGGGCCTTCAGCTCATCCAGAAAATCATTGCGTACAGCGGAGGACCAGAAGCCTGTCGGGCTGAATTTGTTGAGAAAAACATCGCCCTTTTTCAGAGTTCCCAGCTTTTTCTTCCAGGCGTCCGAAATAGGGCTTTCCTTGGTCAAAAGGGGCCGTGTTCCAAACTGAAAGGCGATAGGTCCGATTTCAGGATTGTCGAGCCAGTCTTCCCAATCCTCTATATGCCAGACACCGCCAGCCATGATGATTGGTACATTGTTGAGGCCAATTTCATTCATCAACTTGCGAAGTTCAGCAACCCGGGGATACGGATCTTCTGGTTTGAGCGGATCTTCGACATTGCTCAGGCCGTTATGACCACCCGCCAGCCAGGGATCCTCATATACAACGCCGCCAAGCCAGTCAGAGAATTTGTGATAGGCCCGTTTCCACAACGCGCGAAAAGCGCGTGCCGAGGAGATAATCGGATAATAGTGGACTTTGTAGTCGGCTGCAATCTGCGCAATCCGGTAGGGCATACCGGCACCGCAGGTTATCCCGTGAATGAGGCCTTTCGTACCTTCCAGTACGCCGTGAAGTATGCGCTCTGCACCGCCCATTTCCCAGAGAACATTCATATGGATGCGGCCGTTTCCACCTGAAAGTTCATGGGCGAGTTTGGCCTGGGTAATCCCGCCCTGAATACCATATGCGACCAGCTCGTCATGCCGGTCTCGCCGTGTACGTCCGTGGTAGACTTGTGGAATGATATTCCCGTCTTCGTCAAAACTGTCAGCGTTAACGCCGGAAAAAGTAGCGACTCCGCCCGCGGCAGCCCATGCGCCGGAGCTCTGTCCTGAAGACACAGCAATTCCTTTACCCCCTTCAATCAGGGGCAGGACTTCCTTGCCGGACAGCATTATCGAATTCAACGGCTTCACAAGATTATTCCCACGTCTGCATACGAAAGCATTAACCTAACACTTAAGGCATGGAGGCCCAAGCATCAAGAGACAACTAAAATTAAGGGCGGCCGGAAAAACATCCGCAACCGCCCTCAAAAATCGGGTTTTGCCAGAGGCTGTCAGCCTAGTCTTTCGCGTCGGCTTTTTCCTCATCCGCGAGAACGGCTTTCATCGACAGTCTGACTTTGCCGCGACCATCAATTTCAAGGACTTTCACGCGGACTTCATCCCCTTCGTTGACAACATCGGTTACCTTGCCGACGCGCTGCGGCGCAAGTTCAGAAATATGAACAAGACCATCGCGGTTGCCAAAGAAATTCACAAAAGCACCAAAATCGACTACTTTCACTACTTTACCTGTATAGGTAACGCCAACTTCGGGATCGTCAACAATAGATTTGATCCAGTTGATGGCCGCATCGGCACTTTCCGTAGTTGTCGCGGCAACCTTGACGGTCCCGTCATCTTCGATATCGATTTTAGCGCCTGTCACTTCACAGATTTCGCGAATGACCTTGCCGCCTGTTCCGATGATATCACGGATTTTGTCCTTATGGACCTGCAGCTGCGTAATTCGCGGTGCTCCGTCACGAACGCCATCACGGGCACTGTCAATTGCCTTGCCCATCTCTTTCAGGATGTGCAGGCGTCCTTCAGTCGCCTGAGCGAGCGCGATACGCATGATTTCCTCTGTAATTCCGGAAATCTTGATATCCATCTGCAGCGAGGTGATTCCCTTGTCAGTACCGGCAACCTTGAAGTCCATGTCGCCCAGGTGATCTTCATCACCCAGAATATCTGAAAGGACAGCAAACTGACCGTCCTCTTCAAGGATCAGCCCCATGGCGATACCGGCCACCGGACGATCGAGCGGGACACCCGCATCCATCAGCGCAAGCGACGTTCCACATACAGTTGCCATAGAGGAAGAACCGTTTGATTCAGTTACTTCCGAGACAATCCGTAGAGTGTAGGGGAATTTATCTTTTGCCGGTAGCACTGGATGGATAGCCCGCCAGGCCAATTTGCCATGGCCGACTTCCCTGCGTCCGGTAAAGCCGATACGACCGACTTCGCCAACAGAATAGGGCGGGAAGTTATAATGGAGCATGAAATTCTCACGATATTCACCTTCCAGCGCATCGACGATCTGTTCATCCTGTCCGGTACCAAGGGTGGCCGCAACCAGTGCCTGAGTTTCACCTCGGGTGAAAAGTGCAGAGCCATGGCTACGGGGCAGGGTGCCGATTTCCGCGATGATCGGTCGGACTGTTTTTGTATCGCGACCATCAATACGACTACCTGTCGCAATAATATTGCCGCGAACAATCTTTTTCTCGATCTTTTTAAGGATTCCGGCAGCTTCTTCGCGTTCATCTTCTTCAAGATCCGCAATTGTGGCATCCTTTACGGCGGCCACTTTTTCCGTACGGGTTTGTTTTACCTGTTCCTTGTATGCATCCGTAAGGGCTGTTTCAGCTGCGGCCTTCACCTTCGCTTCCAGATCCTTGTCTGTCTCTTCCGGCGCGAAGTCCCATGGTTCTTTTGCACAGGCTTCGGCAAGCTCAATGATCGCGTTCAGGACGGTCTTCATTTCACGATGGCCGTACATAACAGCGCCCAGCATTTCTTCTTCGCTGAGCTCATGCGCTTCCGATTCGATCATCAGGACCGCTTCTTCAGTGCCCGCAATTATGAGATCGAGCTTGGTATCAGCCATCTGTGCGGCGACCGGGTTAAGAACATATTCCCCATTGACGAAGCCGACACGTGCGGCGCCAACCGGACCCAGGAACGGAATTCCGGAGATTGTCAAAGCAGCAGAGGCACCAACGAGGGCGACGACATCTGGGTCGTTCTCCATATCATGGGCCAGCACGGTGCAGATAACCTGGGTTTCATTCTTGAAACCGCTTACGAAGGACGGGCGCAATGGCCGGTCAATCAGCCGCGACGTCAGAGTTTCTTTTTCACTCGGACGGCCTTCGCGTTTAAAAAAACCACCTGGAATCTTGCCGGCGGCAAATGCTTTTTCCTGATAGTTGACGGTGAGCGGGAAAAAATCCAGCCCCGGCTTTTTGGTTTTCTGGGCGACTGCCGTACAAAGAACCTGTGTGCCGCCGTAGGTGATCATTACTGCGCCGTCAGCCTGACGAGCGACTTTTCCGGTTTCCAATACGAGCGGACGTCCGCCCCACATCACTTCCTTGCGATGTACTTCAAACATTTTTTTTCCTTCCAACGCAGGAACGACCCCATGCCGTCCTGCCAAATCTGAGACCCTGTGTCTCAGCCATTTTCATATACTTATGTTATTTTCGTTTTGACAAGCCGTGCTTCCAAAACGCGGCAAACGCCGACGTGCAAAGGGACAAGCCCAGAGCAAGCACCGGCGTTTGTTGGGAATGCGGCCCGATTTTCGAGCCAATGCATCTTTTTTACTTACGAATACCAAGAGCCTTGATCGTCTTCTGGTAACGTGTTTCTTCGACTTTCCGAAGATAATCGAGCAGACGGCGACGACGACTAACCATTTTCAGCAAACCACGTCGCGAATGCACATCGCCTTTATGTTCCTTGAAATGGTCTGTCAGGTTGCCGATCCGTTCGGTCAGAATGGCAATCTGCACTTCCGGGGAGCCGGTGTCCCCTTCGTTCGTGGCATATTCCTTGATCAGTTCTGCTTTTCTTTCTGCAGTGATCGACATCGGTGTCTCCTAGGTTACAAATTAAAAATACGGACAGGATACAAACGCTCGGACTCGATTTTCGCGATACCGACCGGAATGTCTCCTTCCATGGCGCAGACAACTCCGTCTGCTTGATTTGGGACTGCCACGTCATTGCCGTGCCGCAAGCGAAAAGCTTCCGGTTCCGTCACGGCCAGTGCCGGGATGTCGTCCAGCGCGGTCGTAAGGGGGAGCAAGTCCACAAATTTGGCGGGACACTGCCACAGCTTTGCCAACTTATCCAGAGAAATCGCATCTGCTTCTGAAAAAGGACCGACACGAACTCGGCGAAGAGTTGACAAATGTGCCACAGTCCCAAGTTTGATGGCCATATCTCGTGCAAGAGCGCGGATATAGGTGCCTTTTCCACATGAAACTTCAAAGATGGCATGATCATTATCAATGACCCTGATCAGGCTCAGGCTTTCTATGTGCACATCCCTTACCGGCATGTCAAGATCAGCACCGGCGCGCGCCAGCTTGTAGGCTCGCTCACCTCCGATCTTGATGGCTGAGAAGGCGGGCGGTTGCTGTCGGATTGTGCCGATAAATTCTGGCAGGAGTTTCTGGATTTCATCCGTCGCCGGCCGGATGTCAGAACTTCTAACAACCTCGCCTTCAATATCATCAGTGTTGCGCGCTTCGCCCCAACGGACAGTAAAGCGATACTCTTTTGTCTCATCTACAATATACCCGACGGTCTTGGTCGCTTCGCCAAGGGCAATTGGCAAAATCCCGGTTGCAAAAGGATCCAGGGTGCCGGCATGTCCGACTTTTTGTGCATTTGTAATGCGCTTGATGCGCCCGACAACCTGCGCCGAGCTGAGCCCTGCATCCTTGTCAATATTTAACCATCCGTGAATGGGGGTGCCACGCCGCTTTCTTGCCATCCGGGATTATTGCGACTCTTCTGGGGGTCTGTTTTTTCGAATGAGCGCGTCTATGTGATCGCCGTAGTCGAAGGAATCATCTTTTCTAAACGCCAGCCGGGGCGTGAATTTCATTGTAAGCTGACGCCCCACCTCCGCCTGTATGACGGCACCGGTACGATTAAGGCCGGCAATGACTACATCTTCATTAATGCCGCCAAGAGTGGTCACATAAACGGTGGCATTCCGCATATCGGGACTCGGTTTGACTTCCGTAATGGTGACGGAAGCTCCCGCAACATCCGGGTCATGGATCAGGTCGCGCGCCAGCACACCGGCGATAATGTGGCGGAGTTCCTCCCCCACACGCAACTGCCGTTTGCTCGCGGGCCGAGGCCCTCGTTTGGAATGTGCCATGGGAATTCTCCCGCGATTAAATGCGATGCCTTCGTTAAACGGGACTAGAGCTGACGTGCAACTTCCTCAACTTCGAAGCATTCAATAAAATCACCGACCTTCAGGTCATGGTAATTTTCGAACGCCATGCCGCACTCCATGCCCGACTTGACCTCTTTCACCTCATCCTTGAAACGTTTGAGGGTTGAAAGCGTCCCTTCATGGATCACGACGTCATCGCGCAGAAGGCGTACTTTCGCCCCTCGCTTAACGTTGCCTTCCGTTACCATGCAGCCGCCGATTTTTCCGACCTTCGAAATATTGAAGACTTCGCGGATTTCCGCATAACCGAGGAAATTCTCGCGCAAAGTCGGAGCCAGCATGCCAGAAAGCATCGCCCTCATATCATCAATGACATTATAGATCACTGAATAATATTGAATATCAATGCCCTGCTGCGCGGCTTCGTCTCGCGCCTGCTTGTTAGCACGGGTGTTGAAGGCAATGATGATGGCTCGCGATGCCGCCGCCAGGGCCACATCGGATTCCGTAATACCACCCACACCTGAGAGGAGAATCTTCACCGCCACTTCGTCAGTACCGAGACCTTCCAGTGCACTGGTTATCGCCTCGGCCGAGCCTTGGACATCTGCTTTGATGACAACAGGCAACTCATCGGCTGTGCCTTCCTTGATCGCGGTGAACATTTGTTCAATCGTTCCACGAGCCGTTGCTGTGACTTTCTTCGTTTTATCAAGGCGCTGTCGATAGGTCGCAATTTCCTTGGCCTGACCTTCCGTCTCGGTGACGACAAAATCATCACCTGCCGCAGGTGTGCCCTGAATACCCAATACCTCGACCGGAACGGACGGACCTGCTTCTTCAACATTCTGGCCGCGATAGTCGAGCAATGCACGTACCTTGCCCATTGCCGTGCCCATCACGAAGTAATCACCGACATGCAGCGTTCCGCGGTTCACGAGAACGGTCCCGACCATACCTCTGCCGGTTTCCAGCTTCGCCTCAACAACCGTGCCATGGGCCGAGCGGTTGGGGTTGGCGTTCAACTCTAGCAGTTCTGCCTGCAGCAGGATCGCTTCCTGGAGTTTATCAAGACCGTCGCCGGTTTTTGCGGACACTTCCACATCAAGTACATCGCCGCCCATGTCTTCCACGAAAATTTCGTGCTGAAGCAGTTCCTGACGAACCTTGTTTGGGTCGGCTGCGGGTTTGTCACATTTATTGATGGCGACAATAATCGGCACCTTGGCAGCCTTTGCATGCTTGATAGCTTCAATCGTTTGCGGCATCACGCTGTCATCGGCCGCGACCACCAGAATAACGATGTCTGTCACTTGCGCGCCGCGCATCCGCATGGCCGTAAAGGCTTCATGCCCGGGCGTGTCTAGGAACGTAATAACTTCGCCCGAAGCGAGCGTCACCTGATAAGCACCAATATGCTGAGTAATACCTCCGGCTTCACCCGAAACAACATCCGATTTACGAAGGGCGTCGAGCAACGACGTCTTACCGTGGTCGACATGGCCCATGACCGCGACAACCGGTGCACGAGGTTGCAGCTCTTCCGGTGCATCTTCAACTTCACCGCCAAGACCAATTTCCACATCGGATTCAGCAATACGGCGCGCTTTATGGCCAAGTTCTTCCACTACAAGTTCTGCGGTGTCCGCATCTATAGTCTGATTGGCTGTCGCCATGATGCCAAGTTTCATTAACGCCTTAATGACATCAACAGACCGTTCCGTCATGCGGTTTGCAAGTTCTTGCACAGAAATAACTTCCGGAATGGTTACTTCACGGAAGATCTTCTGAGGTGGTTCTGCAGATTGCTGCTGTTTCTTACGGGCACGTCGAATAGAGGCGAGCGACCGTTGCTTTGGTCCCCTGTCATCGAGCGCTTCACCAATGGTCAAGCGGCCCGAACGGCGGCGCTGCTCATCGGGTTTGCGAACCGGTGCAGATTTTTCATCACCACCGCGTGCATGTTTGGGCGCCTTCTTGCGGCCCCCGGAGTTGTCTTCACCAGGCCGGTCGTCATCACCTACGGCTCGCAGATTTCTTGGAACCGGCGCACTTGCTTCGCGACGGAGCTCTTCTTCACGCGTTGAAGACTTAACCTTCTCACGATGAACCGCAACTTGGGCGTTCTTGGTCGCGTCGGCCTCTTCCATCAGTCGGCGGGCTTCTTCTTCTTCCGCTTTACGCCGTTCTTCGGGAGAGCGTCGCTTTGCCGTCTTTGCGGGCTCTGCAGGTGACGGAGTTTCTTCTTGCGGTTCTTCTGCGGCTTTAAGCTTTTCTTCCCTGGCTTTGGCCTCTTCCAGGACTTTTCGCTCTTCAGCGTCGCGAATAGACTGCTCGCGCGCGCCGGCAAGCGCTGCGGCACGTGCTGCCTTTTCGTCACTCGTCAGGACAATTTTCGAATCTTTCTTATCCGCGGCTTTCGGCGCTTTGGTCGCCTTATCCTTATTGTCCGTCGCAGTTTTTGCCACATGCAGGGTTTTCTTCGGCCCTGCTGTTGTCGCAGGGGCAGCTGTGGCAGGTTTCTGTCCACCAAGGCCCAATGTGCTGCGCTTCTTGCGCACTTCCACCTGCACGGTCTTGGAGCGACCATGGGTAAAGCTCTGACGGACCTGACTATTGCCGCCAGCAGACTTTTTCGCTTCCAACGGTTTGTTCAGGCTAAGCGATTTACGCCCATCCTTGTCATTTGTCTCAGTCATTCTTACTCCGACACTTCGGTATTTAACCCGCTCCGGCCCCTGAATTGTGTAAGTCGGGAGACCGCAGCTAAAATTTTTCTCTTCAGCGCACCGGCTGTCAAGCCGGCATGTATAACATTTTCACGACCCAAAGCCTGACTTAATTCAGCGCCGCTGAATATATCTATTACGGGCAGCGACCCGGCGATCCGCTTGAGTTTTTGCCGACCATCTGCCGCACCGTCCGAGGCGGCGACAAGCAATGTCGCCTTGCCCGATTTCAGCGCCCTTTCAACCTTGGCAAACCCGACTGTAACCTGTCCGCCCTTGCGACCCAGCCCCAATAACGAGAGGCATTGCTGGGTTAGCGAACGATCAACCTCTGTGATCAAGTCCACCGGAACAACAACCGCCTGTTTTGCCGCCTTTGCAAACAAGCGCTTTTTTACCGCCAGTTCAATCGCATCCGCATCACAGCTAACCCAGATGCCTCGGCCCGGCAAATTCATGCCAATATCATGAACCAACTGACCGCCAGGCGAAACCGCAAAGCGAAGAAGCTGCTCTTTTTCCAGTATCTGCCCTGTGGCTATACACCGGCGCTGCGGATCACTCAAGTCTACTTCTCCGTATCGGGTCTCAATCCGCTGAAATTTCTTCTTCAGCGTCTGCGTTGGCGTCACTCTCCTCATCCTCGAACCAATGCGCCCGCGCGGCCATGACAATTTGACTTGCGTCATCTGCCGAGAGGCCGAATTCGCGGAGAATGCCGTCTTCCGCGCTGGTCAGTTCATCCCCTGAGAGGTCAGCAAGATCATCAAGTTCTTTGACGCCAGCCTCACCCAACGCAACAACCATCGCTGGAGTCAGAAGCTGCAAATTCACGATGTCATCACTAACACCCAATTCCTGGCGTTTCTCCTCAAGCTCGGAATTTGTCTGCTCAACATATTCCTGCGCCCGGCTGCTCAATTCTGCAGCGATTTCCTCGTCAAATCCTTCGATTTCGGCGATCTCGCTAACATCCACATACATGATGTCTTCAACAGAAGTGAAGCCTTCCGATGCCAATAGCTGGGCGATCGTCTCGTCAACATCAAGGGCATTCATAAAGCTTTGTGTGCGTTCCGTGAATTCGGCCTGGCGACGGTTGCTTTCCTCTTCTTCCGTCAGGATATCAATATCCCAACCGGAGAGCTGTGACGCGAGGCGAACATTCTGACCGCGCCGGCCAATGGCGAGGGACAGCTGGTCATCGGGCACGACAACCTCGATACGGCTGGCGTCCTCGTCCAGAACAACCTTGGCGACTTCCGCCGGGGCCAATGCATTGACAATAAAGCTTGCCTGATCCGGCGACCATTGAATGATATCGATTTTCTCGCCCTGCAGTTCGTTGACGACAGCCTGAACGCGTGATCCACGCATACCGACACAGGCGCCAACCGGATCTATGCTCGAATCATTCGAGATGACGGCAATTTTTGCGCGGCTTCCAGGATCCCGGGCAACCGCTTTTACTTCAATAATGCCATCATAAATTTCCGGTACTTCCTGCCCGAACAGTTTGGCCATGAATTGCGGATGGCTACGAGAAAGGAAAATCTGCGGCCCGCGCTGTTCCTGCCGTACGTCATAGATATAGGCCCGAATGCGATCTCCTTGGCGAAAGGTTTCGCGGGGCAGCATTTCATCGCGTCGGACAACAGCATCCGCTTTGCCCAGATCAACGGTGACATTTCCATATTCAACACGCTTGACGATACCGTTGACGATCTCGCCAATGCGGTCCTTATATTCCTCGTACTGACGCTCACGTTCTGCTTCACGAACTTTCTGCACAATCACCTGTTTCGCGGTCTGCGCGGCGATCCGGCCGAAATCAATTGGCGGCAGTGGATCCACCAGCAAGTCGCCGACAACGGCGCCCTCTTTTTCATGCTGGG
The DNA here is from genome assembly GCF_963973085.1 of uncultured Sneathiella sp. GTDB lineage: Bacteria > Pseudomonadota > Alphaproteobacteria > Sneathiellales > Sneathiellaceae > Sneathiella. The sequence goes on along the minus strand of NZ_CAXAXA010000004.1, from coordinate 411,884 downwards.
CATTGGCGGGAGAAATCTGCGTCGATTCATTCTCGACTTCCTCGACAACCTCGCGAATACGGGCAAGGCGGATCTCGCCAGTTCCCCGATCGATATTGGCACGAATGTCGTTTTCATGACCATATTTTGCGCGCGCCGCCTTCTGAATGGCCTCTTCCATAGCCTCCAGTACGATGTCGCGATCGATGACTTTCTCTCGTGCAACCGCATCCGCGACTTGCAGCAATTCCAGGCGGTTTAAACTAGCAGCGTTTTCCATGACCAAATGTCCGTCCAAAAAACATAGTTGCGAATCTAACCGCTACGTGAGCTCGCAGCGATTAACTCGTCTGTCAAAATTAATTTCGCCTTTCTCACACCGGAAAAAGGCAGTTCAAGTCGGTTACCATCATCAGCCTGCAGCAGGACATTATCGTCCTTGAGGCCCAACAGCTTCCCGCGATATCGGCGCTGACCTTCAACGGTCTGCTCCAATTCTACTTTAGCTTCAAATCCGGCCCAGCGATCAAAGTCCTTGAGCCGGGTCAGCGGTCGGTCAATCCCCGGAGAGGAAACTTCCAGATCATAAGCGCCTGAAATAGGATCTTCCACGTCCAGCAGTGCCGAAACCATCCGGCTGACTTCTGTGCACCCCTCGATCGTCATTGTGCCGTCGGCTTTTTCAGCCATGATCTGAAGCACTTTCTTTTCACTTCCCGTCAAGCGCACGCGCACCAATTCGTATCCCATATCTGCCAGGGACGGCGTGATAAGTGCTTCTATTCTGTCGACTGCGCTCAGGGTACTTCTCGCTTAACCAAACAAACCATAAAAAAACAGCGGGCCAGAGGCCCACCGTTCAAAATGCTCATCCTGACGGTGAGCGAACAGTATGTATGCTGTATATAATAGCCGAGATGCCAGCAAAGCCAAGCCTTTTCTTTCAAAAACGGCTTATGAATATTACCCTAACGGCGACGAAACCGGTAATATACAGGACGAAGTCCTTTTTCGATTGCTTTCATTTCATAGCGGGTCGATGGCCAATCCCGACTGCGGGCCCGCCAGTCTTCCGGTTTTTCAGCTTCCCAGACAAACTCTTCCGACTGCAGCATATGCCAGAGGATCCATGCGCCATAATCCGTATGATCCGTCGCTATGCGCAGCTCGCTTCCCGATTTAAGAACACGGGCGAGGGCGGCTATGTTTGACGTAGAAACGAATCGCCGCTTGTTATGGCTGGCCTTGGGCCATGGGTCGGGAAAAAGGATGAAAGCCCGGTCAAGACAGGCGTCCGGTAGCTTTTCAGTCAACAACTCTGCGGCCTCATTGTGAAGCCGGACATTCTTGGCCAACTGTTCCTCCAGCTTTCCCAACAATGTGGCCACGCCATTCAAGTAAGGTTCGCAGCCGATAATCCCAACTTCCGGATTATGGTCGGCCTGCCAGGCGAGATGTTCACCGCTGCCAAAGCCAATCTCAATCCAGTATTCCCGGCAATTCTCAGGAAACAGGGATGAAAGTTCGACCCGATCTGTATCAAGAGAAATGGCAAGTTCAGGCAACAGCGTCTCAATCAGGCGCTGCTGGCCTTTGCGAAGCGCCTTGCCACGGCGGCGCCCATAGAGAATGCGCCCCTCCCTCTCGTGCCGTTCCGACATAAATCAATCTATCAAAAAGCGGACTTCAGGCTATCAACAAGATCAGTCTTTTCCCACGAGAACCCGCCGTCCGCATCCGGCTCTCGACCGAAATGGCCATAGGCCGCCGTTCGTGCATACACGGGTTTGTTGAGCTTCAAATGTTCGCGAATACCGCGCGGACTCAAATCCATGGATTGCATTAAAACCTCGGCGAGCCTGTCTTCGTCAACGTTTCCTGTACCATACAGATCGACATATAGCGACAGAGGTTTGGAGACGCCAATCGCGTATGAAACCTGAATACAGCAACGTTCTGCGAGACCGGCCGCGACGACATTTTTCGCGAGATAGCGGGACGCGTAGGCGGCAGAGCGATCGACCTTCGTCGGATCTTTCCCCGAAAAGGCCCCGCCACCATGCGGCGCGGCGCCTCCATATGTGTCAACGATAATTTTACGACCTGTCAGGCCGGCATCTCCATCGGGACCACCGATTACGAACTTACCGGTCGGGTTGACGTAGAATTCTTCCTCCGGGCACATCCACCCTTCCGGAAGCACGTCCATCACATGCTTCCGCACGATCTCGCGAACCGCGTCCGTATCCAGATCCGGCGTGTGTTGGGTCGATACAACGACAGAAGTTGCGCGCACCGGCTTGCCATTTTCATATGCCAGGGTGACCTGACTTTTTGAGTCCGGACCGAGCCCCTTTTCGGCTCCGCTGTGACGGGCATCGGCAAGAGCCTTCAGGATATTATGTGAATAATATATCGGAGCCGGCATAAGGACGTCCGTCTCATTCACCGCAAAACCGAACATAATCCCCTGATCGCCAGCCCCTTCATCCTTGTTGCCCGCGGCATCCACACCTTGCGCAATATCGACGGACTGGGCATGTAAATACACGTCAACCGCTGCATTTTTCCAGTGAAAGCCGTCTTGTTCGTAACCGATATCCTTCACGGCAGCCCGCGCTGTTTCCTCAATCAGGGATTTAGTGATACTGGCTGGGCCCCGAACTTCACCGGCAAGAACAATCCTATTGGTCGTTGTCAGTGTTTCGCAGGCAACCCGGGAATAGGGGTCTTCGGAAAGATATAAATCGACGATGCTGTCTGAAATGCGATCACAGACCTTATCAGGATGTCCTTCAGATACCGATTCACTGGTGAAAAGATAATTATTTGCTGGCACGCGAACATCCCTTTATTTCAATTGTTGGCAACGGGTAAACTGCCTGCAAAAGGCGGCGATTGTTTGATTTGAAAACTGCCGCACTCTAGCAAAATAGGTTAAGGGGTCAAGAAAATCTGCGTCGTAACTTCTATTTCGGTGAAGAAACCTCTTTTTGCAGTTCTTCGGCCGCCAACGCCTTGATGACGTCAAAGACCCTTTTTCGGACTTCAAGATTGTCAATCTTATAGTAAGCACGAACGAGCTCCAGCGTTTCACGCTTACCCAGGAATTCATGTTCAAACTCATCTACAGGATCTTGAAGGCCTACTGACTGCAATAAACTTCCGGACGGCATTTCTTCAAAGAAAAAAGCCGGTTTGACATCCAGAATGCGGCTGAGTTCGAAAAGTCTGCTGGCGCCAATCCTGTTGGCGCCGCGTTCATATTTCTGGATTTGCTGGAAGGTCAGGTTGAGCTTTTCTCCAAGCTTTTGCTGGCTGAGTCCCAATAGCGTCCGACGCATCCGGAGTCGGCTTCCTACATGCACATCCACCGGATGATTTGGCATTAAAATTCCTCGTACATTTTAGCTGTTCAGATCAACCATAACCATACTGCCGCCAAGTCAGTCTAAACCCTCAAGTTGTTTAAATAAGTATCGCCAAAGAATGATGCTAGTCAAGAAGTCATACTTATGTTTTCGAACTCCGCCATGCCAGAAAAACACCTGTTGCGATAAACATCAAAACCATCATAACAGGGATTTTTTCGCCATATCGCGAATAGACGGTTCGCGCGGCAATCGGCAATGGCAATTCTCCATCTATTATACCTGCTTTATTGAGCGCTAGCTGTTGTTCGACGCGACCGTAGGGATCTATGATTGCGGAAATTCCCGTGTTCGCGGCCCGGACAACCGGTACACCCTGTTCAACGGCGCGGGTCCGGGTGATCGCGAAATGCTGATAGGGTCCCGAGGTGTTGCCGAACCATCCGTCATTTGTGATATTGATGATCCATGAAAAAGCGGTTTTCGGGGCAACTTCCCATGGGAAGGCAATTTCATAGCAAATCATGACTCGCGCCGGTGGTAGCCCTGGTACGGACACAACTTTCCTTGCAGATTTATCGGGTGTTGCGAAATCCGACATTCTATCCAGCGCCGGAATGACATCTGTAAGCCCGGTTGCAACCATAACGGATCGAAACGGCATATACTCCCCGTACGGGACAAGGTGCTGCTTGTCATAAATATCCAATATGTCGCCTCGCTCCCCCAATACCTGCAAGCTGTTCCAGTATCGGCTGCTTTCCGGATCGCGGCGCGGTGCACCGGTTATTATGGCGCCACTTGACGGAACAATCCTGGCCAGCTCTTTCTGCAGAGCCGGAGCAGTTGTCAGATAATAGGGAACCGCTGTTTCCGGCCAGATGAGATACCGCGGCTTTTCTCCTTCCTCTATTACGCTGAGAGCCACAATTTTTCGAAGATGATCCAGAAGCAAATCGGGCTTCCACTTGTCAATCTGCCGAATATTGGGCTGAACGAGCCGGATTGGTGCATCCGCGAAATAGGTAACAGAGGAAGTATGAAGACGAACGGCGCCTGCGCCATATATTGCAAGTAAAACGCCAACACACGTAATCAAGGAAATCCCAGCCGTCCGGTTTGGCGTCTCTGTCTCGCCAAAAAGGGCGGGGAGGCTTGCGAGGAAAACAGTAAAAAGGGTTAAACCATATATTCCGAAATAGGCCGTAGATTGCAGAACAGGAGGAAACGCGCTCCAGCTATAGCCGATTAGGTTCCAGGGAAACCCTGTGAAGAGTACACCGCGGATATATTCGAAAAGTAGCCAGCTCCCGCTAAAGACAAAAATTCGGGCAAGAGATCGCGCACGGGTGAGATGTGTTGCCAATGTAGACCCGCCTGAGAGGATCGCAAGAAAAGCGGGAAGCACAAGAATGGGTAATGGAAGTAAAAGCGCGTGGGTCTCTGCATCAATTGTAAAGGCGACACCAATCCAGTATAGCCCGGCAATAAATTGGCCCCAGGCAAACCACCAGCCGACGAAGAAGGCCTGCTTGCGGGTCGATACGGAACTTAAAATCCAGAGAAGTCCGGTGAAGCTTACAGGCAGCAGGAATATCAGATGAAGGGGCGGTAACGCGGCGGCGACGGCCAAGCCCAGCACGAATGCGAGAAGTGATTTTTTTAAAAATGAAAGGGCCGAAATCCAGCTGCTAACGGCTTTCATTCAGCCTCATCCAAATCGGGAGAGCGTCGATGAATTCTAACCTTCTTCACCTTTCTCGGATCGGCATCAATGATCTCGAAATCAAGTCCGCCGGAATGGGAAATAATTTCGCCACGCGCCGGGATCTGGCCAGCAAGCTGAAAAACGAGCCCTCCAACGGTATCCACTTCCTCATCCTCGTCTTCGGGCAGCAGATCTACTTCGAGCAGCGCCTCCAGTTCTTCAATTGAGGCGCGGGCATCAACTTCAATCATCCCGTTGGACGCGACGACAATCAACGGGCCTTCCTGCTCGTCATGCTCATCTTCAATGTCGCCGACAATTTCTTCGACAAGGTCCTCGATCGTCACCAAACCATCAATGCCGCCGTATTCATCGACGACTGTTGCCATGTGAATATGCGTCGCCCGCATTTTAAGCAAGAGATCTGGAACGGACATGGACGGCGGAACGAAAAGAACTTCGCGACGGAATTTCTGCCAGTCGCCATGATCCTTATCCCCCCAGAAATTAATCAAATCCTTGATGTGAAACATGCCGGTGACGTTATCCAGTGTCTCGTTGAAGACCGGCATGCGGGAGTGGCTTGTATCCTTAAAACGGTCCACCACCTGCTCCAGAGTTGAATTTGCCGAGATCGCCTCAATATCAGCGCGGGGCACCATCACGTCACTGATACTAAGCTCGCTGAAACTCAGTATATTAGTCAGCATCAGCTTTTCAGAGGCATTTATGGATTGCTCGGGATCATCATGTTCTTCGATCAGTTCTTCCAGCGTTGAGCGAACACTTCCTTCTGTTTGCTGCCCAATACCTAATACACGCTTAAGGATATATAGAACGCCGTTTGATGGCTTTTGTGATGTCGGTTCTTCCGGGGTTTCGGGAAGGACCTCGCTCGACACATTATCGGTCATTGTCAGTCAAGGGTCTCCTGTCGCGACGGGTCAAAAAGTTCATATGGATTAGCGATATGTAGGCTGTCCAATATTGTGATTTCAAGTTTTTCCATCTCTTCCGCCTCATTTTCTTCCATATGGTCAAATCCGGCAAGATGTAAAACGCCATGCGTGATCAAATGCGCGACATGGTTCCAGATGCCCTTGTTTTGAGATTCCGCCTCGCGAACCATTGTTTCATAAGCGAGAACGATGTCACCCAGCAATAATGGCTCCGACATCCTCATGGCGTCATCAAGCTCAGACTGATTGAGTGGCGTATCGGGAAATGACAGCACATTTGTGGGCTGGTCTTTGCCTCGATAATTCCGGTTCAGTTCGCGAGCTTGCTCATCATTCGTGAAAAGCAGGCTTATTTCCACAATTGGCTTAGCGTCCCTATCGATGAGAGCCAGATCCAGTTCCTGATTTATTCTATCCAGTGCGCAACGCACGACCTCTTCGGCCTTCTGTTCGATGCCGGGGATGAGGTCATGCCATGACTCGTTCTCGAAACGGATAGCGAGATCAATTGAAAAGGGTTGACTGCTCATTAGCGGGTCATGATTTCCGCGCTTTTAGGGCGAGTTGCTTTTCCCGATCATGCTCTCCGTATGCGCGAACGATACGGGTTACCAGAGGATGGCGAACAACGTCGGATTCCCCGAAATTGATGAAATCCACGCCCTTCACGCCTTGTAAAATATCTACGGCTTCATGCAATCCTGAGCGCATGCCAAGGGGAAGGTCAATCTGGCTGAGGTCGCCGGTGACGGCCATGCGGGAATTCTCGCCCATTCGGGTGAGCAGCATTTTCATCTGTACCGGTGTCGTGTTCTGCGCTTCATCCAGGATAATGGCCGCATTTGAGAGCGTGCGCCCACGCATGAAGGCGAGAGCGGCCACCTCGATCTCTCCATTCTCAAGTCGTTTGACGACTTCCTCGGCGGGGAGCATGTCATAGAGGGCATCGTAGAGCGGACGAAGGTAAGGGTCGATTTTATCGCGCATGTCACCGGGCAGGAAGCCGAGCTTTTCACCGGCTTCCACGGCAGGGCGCGCCAGGATGAGCCGGTCCACCTTGTTTTCAATCAGCATGGCGACGGCGTTGGCGACGGCGAGATAGGTTTTACCGGTTCCCGCAGGCCCGAGACCAAACACGAGTTCATGTGTCCGGAGCGATTTGACGTAAACGGCCTGATTGGTGGAGCGCGGTGTAATCCGCCGACGCTTGGTGACAATCATATCTGCCCCGCTTGAGACTGATCCACGGCTGCCATCTCGCGCAGGTGCGTCGCCCGCCATGCGGATGGCACCGTCGACTTCGCCTTCCGTCACATCAAGTCCCTTTTTCAGGCGCTCATAAAGATCAAGCAGAACAGTCTTGGCCGTTGCCTGTGCCGATTTCGAGCCCGAAACAGCCATTTTATTCCCGCGCGACGCAACGGACACATCCAGGGCCTGTTCAATACGTGCAAGATAACGGTCATGTTCCCCTACAAGCTGGGCAAGGAGATGATTGTCGTCAAATTCGAGAATAGTTGAGTTGTTCTTGTCTGTGTCGGGTTTCAGTGTTTTAGAACTCGTTTGATTTTTTGCCACATTTGTTCCTATGCCGCGTCTGCGACACTACCGGGTTTCAGTTCGCCACGCAGAGAGTTCGCATTTCCCTCTTGTACGATGACAGTTGCAATGCGCCCAATCCGGTGCGCGGGAGAGGGAACGAAAACGGACTGCATATAGGGGCTGCGACCAACGATCTGCCCGTCGCGCTTCCCTTCGCGTTCCAGCAGCACGTCTATTTCCCGTCCGACAAAAGATTGATTATAGGCAAGCTGCTGCTCATTCAGCAAAGCCTGTAGCCGTGCCAGCCTTTCAGATTTCACCGCTTCGTCTATCATTTCGTCGCCCAGCGCGGCGGCGGGGGTACCGGGACGCGGGCTGTATTTGAAGCTGTAGGCCTGCGCATAGTTGACATCCCGGACGAGTTGCAGGGTGTCTTCGAAATCCTGATCCGTTTCCCCGGGAAAACCAACGATAAAATCACCGGAAAGAGCCAAATCCGGCTGGTAATGCCGTAATTTGTCAATAATACGCCGATATTCATCCGCCGTGTGGCGTCTGTTCATCGCCGCAAGGATACGATCAGACCCCGCCTGAACGGGTAAATGAAGGTAGGGCATCAGAACATCGACATCACGATGTGCTTTGCACAACTCCTCCGTCATTTCCAGAGGGTGGGACGTGGTATACCGCAGACGCTCCAGCCCTTCAATCTCAGCAAGCAGGTGGATCAATCTCGCGAGACTGACCGGCTTTCCATCGAACCCTTCGCCGTGATATGCGTTAACATTCTGGCCGAGCAGTGTGATCTCTCGCGTGCCGCCGGCGACCATGCGCTTCGCTTCCGAAATAATCGCGGCAGCGGGGCGGGAGAATTCGGCACCGCGCGTATAAGGCACCACACAGAAGGCGCAGAATTTGTCACACCCTTCCTGCACCGTCAGGAACGCACTCAGGTTTGTATCGATTGCCTCTTTGGGCAAATGATCGAACTTGGGTTCAATCGGGAAATTGGTATCCAGAATATGGCCAACTCCGCGATTGGCCTCGGCCACCATCTGAGGAAGATTATGATAAGACTGCGGCCCGAACACCATATCGACGAAAGGTGCGCGCTTCATGATCTCCGCCCCTTCGGCCTGGGCAACACAACCGGCGACGGCGATGATCATATCGCCTTCGTTACGGGATTGCCGCCCTTCGCGTGTTTTGCGCAAGCGGCCCAGTTCCGAAAAAGTTTTCTCGGAGGCTTTCTCGCGGATGTGACAGGTATTCAGGATCGCCATGTCGGCGTTCGCGGGTTTATCTGTCAGGGTATAGCCAAGGGGAGCCATCAGGTCTGCCATACGGGCCGAATCATACACGTTCATCTGACAGCCATATGTTGAGATATAGAGTTTTTTGCTCACGCTTCCTAGTTAACCTCGTCGAAATCCAGGGGCTTGCCCGTGGATATGAAAATCGTTCCATATCATGATTAAATTAGCAGTTATATGACAAATAGAGAAGCTTGCGATGCAATTCACGGGAAAAATGGAAAAAATCACTAGAATCGACAAATTTGCCCTGATCAAGACTCTTCCCGGCCGGTAAGGGCCCGGCTCAGGCTCTTGGCGATGGTAAGCTGGCAATCGCTCGCCATGGTTTTCCGAGAATCATAGTCATCGATTGTCACGGGCGTATGGAATCTTAACTCTGCCGTAACCGTACCGCGCTTCAGAAGGGACCAGATATGACCCAGCAATTCTTCGTCACCGACCCAGGCGACAATGCCCATTGTTCCACGGGTAAGCGGAATTCCGTTTAATCGGCTGTAGGCAATCGTCACCGGCTGGACTGTCAGGTGGCGCCCGTCTATTTCCCGTTCCGCCAGCCCAAAGTAGGCACTTTTAAAGTTCTGGATAATGATTCCGTTCGAGGATGTGCCCTCAGGAAAAAGGAACAGGTTATCACCGTTTTCGAGATGCTCCTGCATTTCGCCCTTATGTCCCTTGATCGCGGGCCGGGTGCGCTCGATAAAGATTGTCTGCTGGAGCTTAGATATGGCACCGACAAGAGGATACCCTTCCACTTCTTTCTTGGCAACGAAGCTCCCCTGCATGATTTTTCCAATCACCGGTATATCAAGCCAGGAGATATGATTAATCACAAAAAGTGTGGGTCGCTGGGTCTCGATCTTTCCGGAAACGATAACTTTGACCCTCATAAGCCAGCAAAGGCCCGAGTGAAAAATCTGCGGGATATAATAACGGTGCTGTTTGAAGAACAGGAGGATAATAATCTGCGCGGGCACCAGCAAGGCCGTCCAGAGGAGGACGGCAATCACGGTGATAATAGGTCTGATGTTACTCATAAACTACGTCGCGTGTTACTAGGTTCCATTCATCAGCTTTTCTTGCTGTGAGCTGTCTGCTTTATATTTACAACAGATTCTTCAGGTGGAACATCTGTCATCGACGACTTTGATAAAGGCTTTCCATACAATTCCAGACGATGATCAATCAACTCAAAGCCAAGTTCCTTGGCAATCTTTGTCTGCAGGTTCTCAATTTGCTCGCTTGTGAATTCAATCACCTGACCGGTTTGAACATTGATCAGATGGTCATGATGCTCATCGGATACCTCTTCATATCTGGCCCGGCCGTCACCAAAATCATGCCGCTCCAATATGCCATTTTCTTCAAACATACGCACCGTGCGATAGACAGTGGAAATACTGATGGTGTCGTCCAGCTTCGAGGCTCGTTTATATACGAGCTCTACATCCGGATGGTCTTGCGACTCCGATAACACGCGCGCAATAACCCGGCGCTGTTCTGTCATGCGGAGGCCCTTGTCAAGGCAGATCTGTTCCAGGCGAGTAGGCATACGATCCTCAATATAGTCTAATGGCTGCTGTTACTCCCGTCAGCAGTCATGATTTTATACAAATAATTTTTCTGGGGCCAGCGAAAGTAAAAATTACTTGCTTTGAGCTTTCTTGCGTCGGGTGCCAAGGCCGATCTTCTTGGCCAGATTTCGCCGTTGCTCGGCATAATTCGGTGCGACCATGGGATAGTCTGCCGGAAGGTTCCAGCGTTCGCGATATTCCTCGGGTGTCATATCATACGAAGTTTTAAGGTGCCGCTTCAGCATTTTCAGCTTTTTTCCGTCTTCAAGGCAGATGATATAGTCCGGATGGATGGATTTGCGGATCGCAACAACCGGTTCCGGCTTCTCTTCCTCTTCCGTCATTTCACCGACGGTTGAAAGTGTTGCGTACACATCCTTGATTAATGTGGATATTTCCCCGGCCCCAACAGGGTTGCGTGATAAATGGGACGTCACAATGTCCGTTGTCAGAGCGAGAAGTTCCAGCTTTTCAATTTTCTCAGACATCGTGAACAAACCTCCATTAAAATTGAATGTCTTATAGTGTATAGTCAATATATGTTCAAAAATAGAATGTAAAATAGAATAAAGAAAAAAAATTCGGCAAATCAACGTTTGTCTCGAAATTAACGTTTATTTGCCTGCTTATAGGTTAAAGTAGTCGTTTCATCATAAGCGCGTCTTCATATCCTGTGCCATGATTGTAATAATTTGGGCGCCGTCCGGTTTCAACAAAACCGTTTGACCTGTAAAGACGCAACGCAGGAATATTGTCGGTCCCGACTTCCAGGAAGAGGCATGTTGCATTGTTATGGCGTAAATAATTGAAGCCATTTTCGAGAAGTTGGCCGGCTATTCCATTTCTGCGATGGGCAGGCAGTGTACCCAGGGTCAATATTTCCGCTTCGTCTGTAACCTGCCGATAAAGTGCAATTGCTACTGGGGCGTTGGCAAGGCTAAGCACTTCAAGCACAGTCCCAGGAATGCTGAGTGTCGAGACAAAATCAGATTCGCTCCAGCCTGGCATAAAGCATCGGCCATGTATGGCGGCGGCGAGTGGCGCAGCGGATATACTTTCGAAAAACTCAACTGAAAAGTCGTTTTCTTGCATTGGATTAACGATTAAGGGAAACAGGGGTCCGGCCGCCGGGTAACTTCGCATCAGGCGCCCGCAGGTAAAGAGGCGCGGGCGCCGCGGAATTCCGGGGTGGCATGCCCCGACAAACGGCGATGCGAGCGACATGCCGGGCATCCGGATCTTCATCCAGGTCGAGAATCTGGTACCTTGCTTCATCAAATCCGGGCTGGTTTTGGAGCAAAGAGCCCCCAGACCCGACAACGACCGCCTTTTCCACCCCTGCTGACGCGAGAGCCGTTTCTATTTTGCAGGCTTTCGCAGGTGTCAGTGGTGAAATGATTTTATCACCGCCACTCACATCGAAGCTTTGCAGGTAAATTTCTCCCCGCCGCGCGTCCGCGGTCGCGATCACGGGGCGCTCTTGGGTCATTTCCTCAGGCACCGCCGCAGCCAATGCTTCCAGTGTTGTAACGCCGACAAGCGGCTTTCGCGCAGCGAGGGACATGCCGCGTGCTGCCGCAAGACCTATCCTAAGGCCCGTAAAGGTTCCTGGGCCAACGGTAACCGCAATCAGGTCAATATCCCTATAGGCAAGTCCGATACCTCCCATTAATCCCTCAATCATGGGCATTAATGTTTCCGCATGGCCCCGACGGCGCTTTTCATGAATATGTGCGAGAACATCATGATCGTCCGTTATGGCGACAGAACAGGCATTAAGCGCTGTATCAAACGCCAGTATCTTCATAATATTGCCTTCCGTAGTCGCGCCATGTAGGGTCTCCGTGAGGCCAGAGTGTTACGCCCAATGTCGCGTGAATTCAAGTAAATAGGTTTGAAATGTCCCTAAATGAGAGTTTAACCGAAATTACTCCAACTGACTTCAATGTCGAGCTTGACCTGCGATATGCGACTGCGAATAATTTTACCGGTGCGCCTGTCTACCGGCGGGGCGCCTGCTTCCTGCTCCTGGAGTCCGCTGAAAAACTGCAACGCGCGATTGACCTTGCCGCTGCTCTGGACTTGAAATTCAAGTTATTTGACGGATTTCGCCCGACAGAGGCAGTGCAGGCTTTATGGGATCACACACCGAACGCGGATTTCCTCTCGCATCCTTCTAACGGTTCCCCGCATTCACGTGGCGCGGCGATTGACCTGACGCTCATTGACAGCAGCGGACAAGAACTCGAAATGGGAACGGACTTCGATGCGATGACCGCAACATCTTTTCATGGCGCGCGGGATATTTCAGCGGAAGCTCAGCGCAACCGTGCTATTCTTCTGGGCCTGATGACGGCGGCGGGTTGGGATTTTTATCAGAATGAATGGTGGCATTACCAATTGTTTAAACCACGCCGATATCCTACCCTTTCTGATAGAGCGGCAGGAAGCCGGATGATGGATAAGCCCGGGGTATGAGAGGCGAGTTAAGGATCGATGAGATTGACTAGAGTACAAAAATTTCAGGCAGTTTCACTTGTGGCAATGATCATCTTATCATTGGCATGGCACAGCACGGCGAGGGCAGCCGACTGGGCGAGTGTGATCATGTATCACCGGTTTGGGGAAGACCAGCACACCTCCACCAATATCCGTGTTGATCAGTTCAAGGAACATATTCAGGAGCTGAAAAACGGCAAATATACCGTTTTGCCACTCAATGAAATCGTTGATCGGCTGGAAAACGGTGAATCTTTGCCGGACAGGACAGTTGCGATCACGATCGATGATGCATATCAGTCCGTTTACGACATTGCCTGGCCTCTGCTTAAAGAGGCGAACTTGCCCTTCACTGTTTTTGTGGCCGTAGAAGGCGTGGAAAAGCAATTTCCAGGTTCCATGAACTGGGATCAGATAAGAGAGTTGCGGGATGCAGGCGTGCACATCGGACATCATACCTACAGCCATGCACATCTTCCCTTGATGAGCGCCGAGGAAATAGAAGCAGACATTAAATTGGCAAGCGAACAGTTTCAGGCGGAGCTGGGCTTTGTCCCCGCCATTTTTGCTTATCCGTATGGCGAATATGGCAGTGAGGTAAAAGCGGTTATCCGGGACATCGGATTCAAGGCGGCATTCGGACAGCAGTCCGGCGTTTCCTATTCCGGTCATGACCGGCTGGAGCTTCCCCGATTTGCCATGAGCGAGAATTATGGGGGGATCGGACGGTTCCGCTTGGCGGCAAATGCCTTGCCGCTGCGCGTAACGGATGTGACACCGTCAGACAATTTTCTAAAACGCAACCCGCCGAATTTCGGTTTCACCATTGCGGAAAACTATGGGAACCTGAATGGATTATCCTGCTTCTCTTCCAATCAAACGGGCGGGGCGGTCCCCATCGAGAAAATTGGTGATTCAAGGATCGAGATACGGCTTGCCGCCGCTTTTAAGCCCGGTCGAGGCCGAATTAATTGTACGCTACTTGGACCAGATCGCCGTTGGCGTTGGTTCGGATCCCTTTTTTACATCGCGAAATAAATTCGCCCCAACAATGAGAAACTGTCATGTATCGCCCGAATAAGCTAAAAGAAAAATTACAGGCTGGAGAAAAGGCCGCGGCTTGCTGGTTGTTTTCAAATTCCTCCGATATGGCGGAGATCGTCGCTGGCGCCGGGTTCGATGCCCTGATGATCGATCACGAACATGGTTCGGGCAGCCTTCAAACGGCTATCGATCAATATCGCGCGGCTCGTTCGGTTAATGAGGTAACGGTACTGATGCGGGTGCCGTGGAACGATACAGTCTTGATCAAGCGCGGACTTGACGCGGGAATGGACGGGGTTATGATCCCGTCGGTCAATACGGCAGAGGAGGCGCGCGCCGCCGTCGCCGCCTGCCGTTATCCGCCAACCGGAATCCGAAGCGCGGGTTTTGGGGCCGCCAGGGCTGGTGGTTACGGTCGCACGGCGCAAGAATACCGGGACAATCTTGATAAAGATCTGATGATCATCTGCCAGATTGAAACCAAAGAAGCAGTTGGCAATATTGAGAGTATTGCCGCCGTTGACGGGGTCGACATGCTGTTCATCGGGCCGAATGATCTTTCTGGGAGTATTAACAAACTCGCCGAGTTTGATGATCCGGAAGTGAAGGCCCTTTTCGAGGAGGCGCGGGACAAGATCAAGGCGAGCCCGGCATTTCTTGGCTGCATTTCAAAAGGGCCGAAGCAGACAAATGACCTGTTCGCCCAAGGATTCGATTTTCTTCTTTGCGCAGGCGACACAGGATTGGCAGCGACGGCTGCCGGAGATCTGCTGAAAAACCTTAAAAAATAAGCACTTGCTCTTATATATAAGAAGAACTCGCTCAAATGAGAGTTACGGTCTGACGCCGTATTCTTCTGCTGCTTCCATTATCTGTCGCCATGTTTCGTTATCGATCTCAATGCCGTTCGCCCGTCGTAGATTCCGTTGTTCACGTTCAGGATCGCCCGGCAGGATCACATTGTCATGTCCTTTGCGCGGTGGTGATTGGCGGACATAATCGCACATGGCTTTCATCTCGCTGGCGATATAATCGGTATCGGTCAGGCGGCTAGGGTCGATCAGAATAGTAAGCATGCTATTGATGATGCGGGTATCGCGATGGTTCCCGGGCTGGATCGTGCCGCCGCCACCAATCGCCCCACTTAGGAGTTCGCACATCAGCGCGAGGCCATAGCCTTTATGCTCGCCGATTGGTAGAAGCGCGCCGACCTCTTCTTCCCACATGACGCCGGGATCCGTTGTCGGATTGCCGTGTTTGTCGATGACGAGGCCTTCTGCAACTTCCTTGCCGCTGTTGTTTGCGACACGTAACTTACCAAGGGCGACCTTGCTTGTGGCGAAATCAAGAATGATACGGGGCTCTTTCGCTGTGTCCGGCAGGGAAATGCAGATTGGATTTGTGCCATAGCGGGCATCGGCACCACGGTGCGGCGCCACCAAAGGGCGATGTCCCGTTACATTGACAAAATGCAACGAAACCAACCCGGCATCGACGCATTGCTCCCCATATGTCCCGACCCGCCCGATATGGTGCGCATTGCGGAGCGCAGAAAGAGCAAGGCCTGTTTCCTGCGCCAATTTGATGGTCTGTTCCATCGCTTCCCGGGCAACGACCTGACCATATCCGGCCCTGCCATCGAAAACCAGCATCGATCCGTTCTGCTGCACCATTTCGACATGCTGGTTTGGATGCAGCAGCCCGGCCTTCAAATTCGTCATATAAGCTGGAATCATGCCGACGCCATGACTGTCATGGCCGGAAAGATTGGCAAGGACCAGATGATCGGTGACGATCTTTGCTTCGGTTGGTGAACTGCCCGTCGCAGTTAAAAGGGCCTCGATGAACTTGTGTAGTTCGTTGTGATCAATTTTCATCGATCATTTCCTCTCATGAATTTTCAGTGAAATTAAATGGCGGTGAGGCCGCCATCTATAACAAGCTCTGCCCCGGTTATATGGCGTGCTTCCTCAGATGCCAGAAACAGGACACCGTTCGCGATATCGACCGGCTCACTCGGCGTTTTGATAGGTATCCGGTCCGGGATGGCGTTCCAGCCGGCCTCGATGTCGTTGCCATACATACCCATCAGTGCGTCACCCATATTTGTCCGGACAGGATCCGGATGGACTGAGTTGCAGCGAATACCATAACCCCGGTTGGCGCAATGAATGGCGACCGATTTCGTTAATTGTCGAACCGCCGCTTTTGAGGCGCCATAGGCCAGAAGATGCGGGGTCCCGATGATGGCGGCGACGGAGGAAAGATTGACGATTGCGCCACCTCTGCCCTTCATAGCTCTGACAGCCGATTGACATCCCAGGAAAACGCCTTCCACATTTACTTTCTGAATGGCCTGCCAATGAGAAAGATCCGTATCCTCAATTGTCTGCCGGTCACCGATTGAGAGTATCCCGGCATTATTGACGAGGATATCAAGCCCCGCCGATTCTGAAAGAACGGTTTGCATAACCGATTTCCAATGCTCTTCGATTGCGACATCCTGAACGACGAATATTGCCTGACTTCCGAATTCCTCTACGGCCGTTTTTCCGGCTTCTTCATTGATATCTGTCATGAAGACTTTCGCGCCTTCTTCAATGAAGCGGCGGGCTGTCGCCAGGCCGATCCCGGTCGCGGCGCCGGTTACCAGCGCAATCTTGTTTTCCAGTCGTCCCATGATCTCCCCCTTTTTCTTTTTATTGCGGGCGCACCAATTAATGGGCCTACATTGTTTTTGAGAATAGGTCGGAGACTATATTTTCATATCCCGCAACGATTTGCGAGACGGAAGTTTTGGCCGGAGGTGGATGAGGAAATATTTGTTGGCTCAGGGGCGGTTGTCAGCCAGCCGCTCGGGGGAAAGGATTGCATCTTCAAAATCCTGGAACCTGTTTGTCTTGATCAGGTTGCGCAGGTTATCCACATATTCCTGCCCCTTTTCGGAATATACATCAAGTGTATCGACCAACCGAAGATCACTCGCCCTCGTGTCAGGCCCCGATCGGTTCGAGGCACGGGCTTCACGAAACTCCTCATATGCGGGGTGAACATTCAGATTGTGCACATAGGATCGAATGGAATCGGCTATCGATTTAAAGGCCCTGACTTCGTGAGTTTCATCTTCACTCCTGTCTTCCGGAACAATTCCCTTGCCTGTTGCCCAGACTCGCTGCCCAAAGAGAGCGTTTCCTTCACGGGCAAAGCGCGACGTCCCCCAGCCCGATTCTTCGACGGCCTGCGCTAAAGCAATTGAAACCGGGATTTTGTCCACCTTCTCTAGAAGCGCTGCCGGTTCAACGGACTCTTCACGATAGCGCGAAGCGAGCTCTTGCAACCATTTGCGATCATTCGCTTTCAGGGGAGCGCCCGCGGACTTCTTTTCCAACAAACCTGTCAGCCGCTCTCTCTGCACTTCAATATTCTCATTGATGCTCAGAATCTGCGGTAAAACCAGTTTGATGAAGGTTTTCTTGCGTTTTTCAACATCGTTCACTTCAAGAATATCGACAGGTATCCGATCAACATAGAACCGGGGCACCGGCCCGCCATCTCGAACGTCATCAAGCCGGAAACTTACCTCTGAAAGAGCGGCATCCAATGAAGCAAGGTCGAACTGGCCGTGCCTTGCCGTAATTTTGGCGACCGACTTATCGCTAGAGCCGCCTGACGCTGATAGCGGGTTTTGTATGCTGCCGATAAATTCGGGCACCACATAAGCCATCGCCAGCAGGATCACCGCCAAGGTCGCAATTCTATTGGATTTTAAACTGGATTTGAGTAGCTGCATTGTGACGAACTGTGTTGTTCTCTATGCTCTAAAATTACGTTTTCAAACGAATTATACAAAATATAGCAGGTCGTATATAAACAGGCACTATATGTAGAGTCGGACGGGTAAAACTACATTCCGAAACGATGAGGAAATATGTCTTCCGTACATGCCAAGATCAAGCGATGATTTTCACCGTCGAAATATCTCTGACATTTCATATGTTTAAGCAAGTGTCTATAAATAAACGCAAAATTTTCATCAAATTAAAACGCTTCAAACTTCGAATCACCCAGTTGTTTCCAGGAAAACAATGAGGCGGCCCTCAGGTTACGGCATCCAACTGTCGAGTTGTCAAGTTGCCAGGAACGACAGTGATTGGAATTGCAAATGTTCCTGACATTTCTCCAACCAGGCTTTTGATCAAAGGACCGGGGCCTCCAGATTCGGGAGAGGCGGCCAAGACAAGAACCCGGATATCGGAATCCTCTTCGATCAGGGCAAGAACTTCTTCCTTTTTGTAACCATCACGGATCACGAACTCCGGTACGAGTGTGGTTTCTTTCTGAATTTCCTCTGCGAGATTCTGTAGAAGTTCCTCTGCGGTTTCGCGGGCTTCCTCTCGCATCGCCTGCTCAACGCCCATCCAATGCTGAAATTCGGGTGGCTCAATAACGTATAACAGGATCACGCCTCCCCCGACGTGCCAGGCGCGACGGCTCGCAAAGCGGATAGCTGATTTGCATTCGGGCGTGTCATCCACGACAACAAGGAATTTGTTTCGCACACCACTATGGGTATCGTCAGACATATAGGCTCCGCCACTTGTTCAAGTTGAAAATTATCCTGCCACTATCGGCGCAGTTATTTCAAGAGAATGTTGCTGATTTCCTGGAGCTGTGTCCGGGCACGTAACACATAAAATCCCTGTGCTGTAAGGTGGTTGGGGAGAAACTGGGAATCCGGTGCTGCATTGACGATGATAAAAGGATCAAGATCAATCACATATTTGAAGCTGTCGAGCATTTGTGCCCAAGCATTGGTCAATCCACGTTCCTTGATTAGGCTTTCGAAATCTTGGGAAAGCGCCTTTAATAGCATGTAATAGCCATAACTCTGTCCCTTGACGCCATAGAAAATATTGTCTGCTTGGAAATCAATGAAACCGCCCGAATTTTCGTCGACATGCTGATCAATGGTTGCGGTAGAGGAGCCCATATCAAGTGCAATCCGGTCCAGGGTTGCAAGCAAATTATCGGCGCGCCTTTCGAAGACGGCATTTCCTTCGGCTAGCCGCTTGTTATAATCGATTAGCGAGTTGCGGGCTTTCTCATATTGTTCTTCAGAGGCGGCGGTGGGCAAAAGGGAAATTGTCGGATCCCAAGCCCATTTCGTTCCGGAATATTGTAAAAGGCCAGCGGCTTCCTGCAAGTCCGGGTCAGTCTGGCTTGAACCCCGCGTGCGGCCTATCTGGTCTGTGAGCTCAAAGCCAAAACGCGCAAGCGCGGAAATGATGCCTTGCTGATAGTTTGGCATGTTGTCAAGTGCAGCTGAGGGCATGAAGAACGGATCATTTGCTGTCCAGCGATTGACGTTAATCTCACGGTCGATCAGGCCGGCCATCATGTCCACGGCATGACTGCCGCCCGCGACAACATTTTTACCCGTCGGCACGAATGACGTGTCATCCTCGATATTATTGATCGTGATCATGCCGATTGGGTAGTAAAGGATCAAAAACAGCAAGATCAGAAGGGCGAAGACTTTCCAGCTTCTCTTCGCCCCTTCCTTTATTGCATCGGTGCGCCGCCCAATTCGTTTAGTTTCTTTGCCGTCGTTCCCGATTTCGCTCATCTTCTCCGCCCTGTCACCAGATCATTCATTCGATCCCAGACCAAGATGTATGTCCTTTTGCTCGAACTTACAAGCAGAGCTAACGCGCCAGAAGAAAGCCGACAATGTCTTTGACCTCCGCCAGCACTGGTGCGGCAAGGGCCGATGCACGTTCTGCGCCATCCTTCAAGACGGCATCCACATGACCCGGGTCGGCACGGAGACGTTTCATTTCCTCGCCAATCGGGCCGAATTTTTCGACGGCAAGGTCGGTCAGCGCCGGTTTGAAGGTCGAGAAGGCGGCACCGGAAAACTCATCCAGCACCTGTTGCCTGCTCATGTCGGCGAGCGCCGCATAAATACCCACAAGGTTGGCGGCCTCCGGACGCTTATCCAACTCGTCCAGTTTTTCGGGAAGCGGATCAGGATCTGTACGTGCCTTGCGAAGTTTCATCGCAATACTGTCGCGATCGTCGGTGAAGGTTATGCGTGAATAATCACTCGGGTCTGATTTCGACATCTTTTTCGATCCGTCGCGCAATGACATAACGCGGGTCGCTTCACCAAAGATAAGGGGTTCTACCAGCGGGAAAGTTTCCGTTCCATAGTCTTT
Organism: uncultured Sneathiella sp.; assembly: GCF_963973085.1. Taxonomy (GTDB): domain Bacteria; phylum Pseudomonadota; class Alphaproteobacteria; order Sneathiellales; family Sneathiellaceae; genus Sneathiella. The sequence continues at coordinate 391,677 of NZ_CAXAXA010000004.1, read as the reverse complement.
GTTGAATTTTTGAGCGATATCACGGGTGAGTTCCAGATGCTGTTTCTGGTCCTCCCCGACGGGAACATGGGTTGCCTTATAGGCCAGAATATCTGCGGCCATCAGATTTGGATAGGCATAAAGTCCTACGGAGGCATTTTCACGATTCTTGCCGGCCTTTTCCTTGAACTGGGTCATCCGGTTGAGCCACCCAAGGCGGGCAACGCAGTTGAAAATCCAGGCAAGTTCGGCATGCGCGGAAACGCTGCTTTGCGCAAAAATGATGGACCGCTTCGGATCGACGCCTGCGGCCAGGTAAGCGGCGGCGACTTCTCGTGTATTGTTACGGAGATCCTCAGGGTCCTGCCAGACCGTAATGGCATGCATATTCACGGCACAGTAAATGCACTCGTAGTTGTCCTGCAGTCCGACGAAATTACGGATTGCGCCGAGATAATTGCCGAGATGAAGGTTACCGGTAGGCTGAACGCCGGAGAAAATACGAGACATTTCAAAAGATCCTCACGCTTTGGACACGAGCCCTACATTGACAGGCTGATCTTCAGGACCGTCCGGGCTGGGAACCGGCCTTATTGCAGGCGCCTTGCGTATCGTCAACAGATTTACGCGTTCGGACGACGTTTGAGCATGTTTTTGATATCCTGAAGCGGGGCGGCGCCTGTTATCAGAACGCCGATGGCATATATGCCGCCGCCGCCCGCGACCAAGGCAACAAGGGCGAGAATTCTATCTGTTGCGTCTCCTGCGAGAGAACTGCTTAAAAATTCACGTGCAACAAACAAGCCTCCGGCCATTATTATTGTGGCAAGGAACATTCCGGCGAGACGGCGCATTAGTCTGGTATCAGCCGTATAGTGACCACGCCTACGAAGAATGCTGAACAGAAAAATGACGTTGAACCAGGAAGAGAGGGACGTTGCAACCGCAATACCTACATGATTGATATAACGGATCAGAATGAGGCTCAGAACGACATTCAGGATCATGGAGAGAACGCCTGCAATCACCGGTGTTGTGGTGTCTTCCCGCGCGAAAAAGCCCGGTGCCAGGATTTTTACAAGCACATAAGCCGGAAGTCCGGTTGCAAAGGCAAATAACGCGGTGGCCGTCGCAAGGCTCGCTGTGGCAGTAAATTCACCATGCTGGAAAAGAACGGTAACAATTTCCTCTGGTATAATCATGAGGGCGGCGGCGGCGGGTAGGGTCAGAAGCATGGAAAGCTCCACGGCTCGGTTCATGCTGTTGAGCGCAGTTTTCTCTTCTCCGCTGCGTAATTGCCGTGAGAGCATAGGAAGAAGCGCCGTACCGACCGCAATTCCGATTACGCCAAGAGGGAGTTGATACACCCGGTCTGCATAATAAAGATAGGAAATGGAGCCGGTCGCTAGGAAGGACGCGATAATTGTGCCGACAAGAATGTTGATCTGCATGACCCCCGCACCGAGCATGCCCGGAAGCATTAGCTGAAAAAGGCGTTTTATGTCCTTGTTTATCACCGGAAGTTCAAGGGGCACTTTGATGTCGGAACGCCAACAGGCGATGACGAGATAGATAATTTGTGCGACGCCGGCGGCGGCAACGCCCCAGCACAAGATAAAACCGACTGTCTCTTCGCGTTGTTCAAAGGCCAGGAGAAGGCTGCCGATCAATATGATATTTAGGAGGATAGGCGCCGCCGCCATTGCCGCGAACTTGTAAAATGCATTCAAGACACCGCCAAGCAGGGCAACGATGGCCATGGCTGTCAGATAGGGAAAGGTGATGCGGGTATAATCGACGGCGAGTTCATATCGCATGCCGCCGACTTCAAATCCCGGCGCGAGAAACTGCATCATTAACGGCATGAAAATCATGAACAGGGCAGAGAAAATGAGGAGAAAACCAGTCAGGACACTAAGGCTGTGACTGGCAAACTCCAAGGCCATTTCTTTGCCCTCGCTTTCCAGCTTGCGAGCAAATAGTGGGATAAAGGCTGCGGAGAAGGCGCCCTCTGCCACCAGTCGACGGAACATATTGGGAATGCGGAAGGCAACAAGAAATACGTCCGCGACCGGTCCGGCTCCAAGCACTGAGGCCATCAGGATATCGCGAATGAAACCGAGCACACGGCTTATCATGGTAAAGCCACCAACGGTGGCAACGGACTTAATCAAACTCATAATGCCCTATACCACAGCTAAGCCTGTACTGCCCATCAGCTTCCGCTGCTCGCTGCTTTTTTTGCCCGTGCCGATTTTCTTTTCGGGATCATGTCTTCCGTAAGAGCGAGAAGCAGTTTCTTTTCGATATTTGCAAGCTTGACCTTGTTGGTAATTTTCAGGCCGAAACTGTCCTTGACGTAGAAAACGTCAACCGCTCTCTCTCCATAGGTTGCGATATGGGCAGAGGAGATGGAGAGAGACAAGGTGAACAACGTTCGTGTCAGTTTTGCAAGAAGGCCCGGTCGATCACGTCCTCTGACTTCGATAACCGTATGGGTGTTCGAGGCTTTGTTGTCCAGAATAACGCTTGGCTGAACGGTGAACACCTCCGTCCGGCTGGGAAGGCTGGACTCCCGGCGATCAACAATTTCCAGATGCGGTTTGCGAACACCTTGTAATGTGTCTTCTATGGCCTGGCGCAATTTCATCATCCGGCCGCGCTGGTCGTATACTTTGCCTTCTGAATCCTGAATGTAAAAGGTATCAAGCGCCATGCCGTCCGTTGTTGTGTGGATTTTTGCGTCAACAATATTGGCGCCGCTTACTGACATGGCGCCGGTAATGCGTGAGAATAATCCCGGATGGTCCGCCGTATATACGATCACCTCAGTAATTGCGCGAAAGGGGTCGCTTTTTGCTTCAATGGTAAAAAGCGATCCTTCCTTATCCGCAGTTCGCATCAGTTCTGCATGTACCATACGGTCTTCTTTACTGGTTGCGATCCAATAGGATTGGTAGAAGCGCCCGATATGGCTTTCGACCTCATCGTTTGTCCAACCCTTAAGCTGATCCCGTAATTCGTCTTGACAATGCTTTGCTCGCGCGGACCGTCCCTCTGAGACATGGCCGCCGGTAAGAGCATTCTCGGCGACATAATAGAGTTCGCGAAGCAACTGGCCCTTCCAGCCATTCCAGACATTTGGCCCGACAGCGCGGATATCGGCAACAGTCAAAACGAGCAACAATCGCAGTCGTTCCGGGCTTTGAACGATTTCCACAAAATCTTCAACGGTCTTCGGATCGGAAATATCACGTTTGAACGCAAAGCCGCTGAAGGCAAGATGATATCGGACCAACCAGGCAACCGTCTCAGTTTCGGACGGGGAGAGCCCGAGCCGCGGGCAGAGTTTTTCAGCCACCTCGGCCCCTAAAATCGAATGATCGCCGCCGCGGCCCTTGGCGATATCATGAATTAATACCGCACAATAGAGAACATTACGCGATATGATCTTGGGCATGATCTTGTGAGAGAGCGGATGGTCTTCTGCAAGGGCGCCTGCCTCAATCTGCGAGACGATTCCGATGGCCCGGATCGTATGCTCGTCCACCGTATAGACATGATACATGTCATGCTGCATCTGGGCGACGACGCGACCGAAATCGGGGATAAAACGACCAAAAACGCCCGCTTCATTCAACCGGCGCAAGGTGGTCTCCGGATCCTTTCGGCTTGTCATCATTTCAAGGAAAAGCTGGTTTGCCCTCGGGTCGCTGCGCAGGCTCCGGTTTACCAACCGCAAATCCTGCCGGATCAGGCGAAGTGCATTTGGATGTACGTCCAGCCCCTTTTCCTGTGCCAGATGAAACAATTCGAGCATCTTGATGGGGTCTTTCTTGAAGTCGTCATCATCGCTCACATTGATACGGCCGCTTTCGACGACATATCCTTTCAGCTTCCGCTTTCCAAGTCCCAGGCGGGGAATGGGCAGGCGGCTCATCTTTTGTTGCTCCGCCTCAAGATTGGCGCAGAAAATCCGGGTCAGGTCCCCGACGTCCTTGGCGACGAGGAAATAATGCTTCATGAACCGTTCGACGCCTTTAGTCCCCGCATGATCTTTATATTGCAGTCGTTTCGCAAGTTCAGGCTGCACATCAAAGGTGATCCGCTCTTCAGGGCGGTGCGTCAGGTAATGCAAATGGCATCGAACAGAGCGGAGAAAGTTAGACGCTTTAGTGAATTTTCTTCGTTCTTTTTCTGTGAAAACCCCAAGCTCGACCAGTTTGGAGATATCTGTGGTGCCATGCAGGAATTTCGCGATCCAGAATAATGTTTGAAGGTCGCGCAGGCCACCCTTCCCTTCTTTTATATTCGGTTCCACCACATAGCGCGAATTGCCGAAACGCTCATGACGTTCTTTGCGCTCCTGAAGTTTGGCATCGATAAATTCACGGCTATGCCCGGCAACGACCTCTTTCATGTATTTGCGATACATCTCTTTGAACATTTCCTGGTCGCCCCATAGGTATCTGGCCTCCAGCATCGCGGTTTGAATGGTGGTGTCCTTTTTCGCAAGGCGGATGCACTCATTGACGTTACGCGTGGAATGGCCGACCTTCAGGCCAAGGTCCCAGAGCATGTAGAGCACAAACTCGATCACCTGTTCGCACCAGGAGGTCTGCTTGTAGGGAAAGAGAAAGAGAAGATCGACATCTGAATAGGGTGCAAGTTCGCCGCGGCCGTAGCCACCGACTGCCACGAGGGAGAGCTTCTCCTCCGGTGTCGGATTGCTCAACGGATAAACATGCTGTGTGGCGATATCGAAGATGGAGCGGATTAACTGGTCAACCAGAAAGCATTGGGCGTACATCATCGCACGCCCCTTGTTGGACTGGAGAAACCGTTTCTCAATCACCTTGTTTCCGTCGTCCAGGCTTTTCTTGAGTAACTTAAGAGTGTCCCGCCGGAACTCGAAGCTACTTGGGGAGTGGCGTTCGGCAATTTCCGCGATCGCCAGAACAAGGGCACGGCGGTCTATAATCTCTTTACGATTTGGAATCTTTTCCATTTCACTTCCGATTAACTGGCTCAGCTTGTCGCTTCACAAGCGGCCTTATTCCTTATTTGAGTTGCTGTGTAGCAAAAAACAGCTGGAAAAGCCTTAATTATCTGTGTTTTTCTTATATGATAACACAGGGTTTTGCAGAGAGGGCAACCGTGATGAAACAATTTGAGTTTGATGATCTGGCTGTTGCTGCCGTTTACAAATCCTATCCCGACTCCATCAGGGCCCGGCTTTTGGTTCTTCGGCAGCTCATTTTTGAGTTAGCTGACCGCCTCGACGGCATTGAAATTTCCGAAACACTGAAATGGGGTGTCCCAAGCTATCATTCAAGCACCAAAACCGGGACACCAATCCGTCTTGCCCCGACGAAAGAAGCAGATAGTTATGGCCTATATGTTCATTGTCAGACTTCTTTGATCAATGATTTCCGGCAAGCCCACCCAGCCACCTTTCGATATAGCGGGACGCGGGCGCTTCTGTTTAAGCTGGACGATCAGCTGCCGGAAAAGGAGCTGGAGGAATTCATTCTTGCCGCGCTTACCTATCATCAACATAGATCACCTGCCGTAAAGGTGTAATCCGTGTATTTTGGGGCGTTTGTCGATGGCGCCTTGATTGGGGCTGCGCTGATCATTGCCATCGGCGCGCAGAACCTCTTTGTCCTGCGTCAGGGAATGGCCCGGGATCAGGTTTTTATTATCTGCTTTCTCTCGGCGTGTATTGACGCCTTGTTGATTTTGCTTGGTGCGATGGGGCTTGGCTCGGCCATTGCCGCCTTTCCCTGGCTGGTACCCTGGGCGAGCTGGGGAGGCGCACTATTCCTGATTGCCTTTGCGCTGATGTCACTACGCCGGGCCATATGGCCGCCAATAAAACCAGTAAAAGAAAACGAAGTAGTTACGTCATCAAAGCGCAAGGCGATCCTGCTTACGCTCGCATTCGGATTTCTTAATCCGCATGTTTATCTGGATACAGTCATTCTCCTTGGCGGTATAGCGGCCGGATATGAATTTATGCCAAGGGTCTATTTCGTGGTCGGGGCTATCACGGCATCATTCGTGTGGTTTTTCAGCATCGGATATGGCGCGCGTGTATTTGCCCCTGCCATGAGGACCCGTCAAGGTGCCCGTATTCTGGATTTGAGTGTGGCGGGTATCATGCTTATCGTTGCTGCCAACCTTATCATTGATCAGCTGGCAGCAACGCAAATGTAAGTGTCAGGTTATTGTCTGCCCGCCGTCGATCACCAAAGTCTGTCCGGTCAGGAACGTTCCGGCATCAGAGGCCATGTAGACTGCGGCACCAGCAATTTCGTCAGGCTGACCAATCCGCTGCAGGGGTGCCCGGGAGGTTGCCTTTTTCAGGATATCCGGGTTTTCCCACAGTGCTCGTGCAAATTCCGTTTGTATAAGGCCCGGCGCGATGGCATTGACCCGGATATTGTCGGCCCCATGTTCCACGGCAAGATTGCGAACGAGCTGCATATCGGCGGCCTTGGAGATACTGTAGGCACCAAGCACCGCCGACCCCCGAATCCCGCCAATTGACGATACAATGATGATTGCTCCATCCTTGCGCATTTTCATTTCCGGCAGGACCATATTGCAAAGCCAGTGGTTCGACTTGATATTTGCCGACATGATTTTGTCAAACGCATCATCCGGGATGTCCGTAGATGGTCCGAAATAAGGGTTTAATGCGGCGTTACATACAAGGATATGAATATCGCCGAAGACCTTGTGGGTCTCGTCCACCAGGTTCCGCAAGGACTCCTTGGAGTTGATATTGCACGGGACGGAAACGGCCTTGCCGCTGCTTCCCTCGGGCAGGCTCGCATTGATTTCCGCAGCCACCTCCTCGCAGATGTCTGCTTTCCGGCTGGAAATCGTGACCTTTGCGCCTGCCAATGCCATCTGATGTGCAATGGCCTTGCCAATGCCCTTGCTGGACCCTGTAATGACGGCTGTTTTTCCTGATAAATCAAACATGAAATGTCTCCCATTTATTGTTGTTATTTCATTATATGCTGGAATCTAGGTTAATGATCGCTATGCCGATTGTCATTAACTAGATGTGTTCCTGTCCATTAATTCCTTGAGTTCATACAAAAGCGAAAGGGCCTCACGTGGGGATAAGTCATCAGCATTGATTTCTCCCAGTCGCTCCTCAAGCTCCGAAGGGAGTTTTTGCTTGTCATGCTCCTTGGCTTCCTTGATGACAGTCGCAAAAAGCGGCAAATCATTGGCAAGTCGCGTTGCGGCGGATCCCTGATCCTTTTCCTCAAGCGCTTTCAAAACGGTTTCCGCACGATGAATCACCGCCTTTGGCAGCCCCGCAAGTTTTGCCACCTGGATTCCGTAAGATCGATCCGCCGAGCCTTCGGCAACTTCATGGAGGAAGATCACATCTCCCTTCCATTCCCGAACCCGCATACTGTGATTTTGTAGGGCGGGGAGTTTTCCGGCAAGGGCTGTCAGCTCATGATAATGGGTCGCGAAAAGGGCCCGGCACTGATTGGCCTCATGGAGGTTTTCGACCGTTGCCCAGGCAATGGAGAGACCATCAAAGGTTGCTGTTCCGCGTCCGATTTCATCAAGAATGACAAGGGAGCGAGGGCCGGCCTGATTGAGAATTGCTGCTGTTTCGACCATTTCAACCATAAAGGTCGATCGGCCGCGCGCGAGATCGTCGGCGGCGCCCACACGGCTGAACAGACGATCTACTATTCCAATATGAGCGGTTGTTGCGGGGACAAAAGCCCCGATCTGGGCGAGTATGGCAATCAGGGCATTCTGGCGGAGGAAGGTACTCTTACCGGCCATATTCGGGCCTGTAAGCAACCAAAGGCGCTGTTCTTCATTGAGGCAGCAATCATTGGCAACGAAGTTTGCCTCCGCATCGGCTTTAAGGGCTATTTCGACAACGGGATGGCGCCCGCCTGTAATTTCGAAACCGAGGCTGTCATCGACAACAGGACGGCAATAGGATTGCTCGATCGCCAGTTCCGCGTGGCTGGCGGCAACATCGATTTCCGCGATAGCACTTGCGGCAGCGAGAATCGCCGCACCTGTTTCTTTGATCTGGGCGACCAGTTCGTCGAATAGCGTCAGTTCCAACGCATGTGCCCGGTCAGCCGCACGGGAAATCTTGTCTTCCAGCTCCCCCAAGGCAACTGTCGAATAACGCACAGCGTTGGCCATTGTCTGCCGATGGATGAAATCATCGGTCATTTTCTCGACGAATCGCGGGGTAATTTCGATAAAATAACCGAGGACATTGTTATGTTTTATTTTGAGCGAGGGGATGCCCACTTCTTTTGCGTAGGCGGCCTGCAAGCCTGCAATATGACGCCTGCTCTCGTCACGAAGGGTGCGAAACTCGTCAAGATCCGCACGAAAGCCGCGAGCAATAAACCCGCCGTCGCGCGCCAACAATGGGACATCTGGTGCAAGGGCAGCTTTCAGGGTTTCTACCAGTTCCGCATGAAATCCCAATTGCTCGCTTGCGGCTGTCAATGCCTCAGGCAAGGTATCGAGATTCCTTCGCGTAAGGGCGTCACGGATATTGGCTGTTTCTGCGAGTCCATCACGAATTAACACAAGATCTCGCGGTCCGCCGCGTCCCAGCATCAAACGAGATAATGCTCTTTCCGTATCAGGACATCGCCGTAAAATATCTCGAAGCCGTTCCCGGCGCTCATGATCTCCGACAAAATAACTGACCATATCAAGTCGTTTCATTATTTCGGCAGGCTGTGTGAGAGGGCTCGAAATATCTGCGGCCAGTCGCCGTCCACCGCCGCCTGTCACGGTCCGGTCAATGGTTGCCAACAGGCTACCGCTTCGCTCCCCGCTCATGGTGCGGGTTAATTCAAGGTTCCGCCGCGTCGCCGAGTCAATCGACATAACATCATTTGTTGCCATTTGAACTGGCGGCTTGATCAGCGGAAATTTCCCCTTCTGGGTAAGCTCCACATAATCTACAAGGGCGCCAGCAGCTGCCAGTTCCGCGCGACTAAATGCGCCAAACGCGTCAAGGGTAGCGACATCGAACAGCTTTTTCAGGCGCTTCTCACCATTCTGGCTATCGAAACGGACAGAGGGAAGCGGTGTCAGGGCCTTCTCCCATTCAGATGTCAGTTCGACAATTTCTCCGTCTTCCAGCCATTTTTCGGAAACAAGTATTTCTCCTGGCTGGAGACGGGACAAGTGAGCTCCCAGTTCTTCAGGGCGAGTTGCTGTCGCAAAGAACTCTCCCGTTGAGATATCCAGCCATGCCATTGCGTGGTCCTTGCCGACACGTGCCATCGCCAGGAGAAAATTATGGCTGCGGGCGTCCAGCAGGTTATCTTCGGTTATCGTTCCGGGTGTCACCAGCCGTACAACCTCGCGCGCGACAACCGCCTTATACCCTCTCTTTTTTGCTTCCGCCGGGCTTTCGGTTTGTTCCGCAACCGCGACACGATGGCCCTTGCGGATCAATTTTTGCAAATACCCATCTGCTGAATGAACCGGCACGCCGCACATCGGAATATCCTCTCCCGCGTGCTTCCCCCGTTTCGTGAGCGCAATGTCAAGTGATGCCGCGGCAATCTCCGCATCCTGAAAAAACAGTTCGTAAAAATCACCCATCCGGTAAAAAAGCAGGCTGTCGGGATGCTCTTCCTTGATGGCCAGATATTGCGCCATCATGGGAGTTGCCGATTTATTCAGTTGCGACTTGGTTTTGACTAGGGTAGGCATGAAGGAAAACTACCATAGCAGGCTATTTTTCCAACTGCTTTGTCAGATATTTTTACGAATAGTTAGAGAACAGAATTAGGACAGGAACGCGGGTCGATGAGTGATAAACCGGATTTCAGCCAGTATGAAGAGGCCTTGCGATATCACGCGCAGGGTAAGCCTGGAAAACTTGAAATCGTGGCAACAAAGGCTGTGGCGACACAGCGCGACCTCTCGCTTGCCTATTCTCCCGGCGTGGCGGGACCTTGTCTTGCTATCGCGGATGACCCGGAGCGGGTTTATGATTACACCACCAAGGGAAATCGCGTTGCCGTAATTTCCAACGGGACGGCCGTACTCGGTCTTGGCAACCTTGGGGCATTGGGGTCAAAACCGGTGATGGAGGGAAAGGCGGTCCTGTTCAAGCGGTTTGCCGATATCGATTGCTTTGATCTGGAACTTGACAGCGAAGATGTCGATGAACTGGTGAATTGTATCCGCCTGATGGGGCCGAGCTTTGGTGGCATAAATCTAGAGGATATCAAAGCGCCGGAATGTTTTATAATTGAGCAGCGCCTCCGGGAAATTATGGATATCCCGGTGTTTCATGACGACCAACATGGCACGGCGATTATTTGCGCGGCGGGAATTATCAACGCGCTGGATCTGACAGGACGAAACCTGAAAGATACCAAAGTCGTGGTGAATGGCGCAGGGGCGGCGGCTATCGCTTGTCTTGAACTGATAAAGGCAATGGGACTGCCGCATGACAGCGCGATTCTGTGTGATACAAAAGGCGTCATATACCAAGGCCGTGAAGAAGGAATGAATCAGTGGAAATCCGCCCATGCGGTTGCGACGGACGCGCGCACCCTTGAAGATGCCATGATCGGCTCGGATATATTCCTTGGCTTGTCTGTGAAAGGGGCAGTCACCAAGGATATGGTAAAATCCATGGCAGACAAACCCATAATCTTCGCAATGGCGAATCCCGATCCGGAAATTCGTCCGGAAGAAATTGCGGAAGTGCGGAAAGATGCAATTGTGGCGACGGGCCGGTCTGATTTCCCGAACCAGGTGAACAATGTTCTCGGCTTCCCCTATATTTTTCGAGGCGCTCTCGATGTTCGTGCGACGACGATCAACGAGGAGATGAAAATTGCCGCGGCGGAAGCTCTGGCGGAGCTGGCGCGTGAGGACGTGCCCGACGAAGTCGCCGCCGCCTATAAAGGCAAGCGTCCTATCTATGGTCCGGACTATATCATTCCCGTGCCGTTTGATCCGCGCCTGATAAGCCATGTTCCGACCGCTGTTGCTAAGGCCGCGATGGACAGCGGTGTCGCCCGTCGACCCATCATTGATGAACTTGCCTATCGCAACGAGCTTCGCGCTCGCCTTGATCCGACGGCAGGTTCCTTGCAACTTATTCTGGATGAGGTGCGCGCCGCGCCGCGCCGCGTCGTCTTTGCCGAAGGTGAAGAGGAAAAAGTCATCCGCGCGGCTGTCGAATTTCAGAAGGCGGGTTACGGAATACCGGTTTTGCTTGGGCGCGAAAATGAAGTTAAGAAAATCATGGCCGAAATTGGCATCGATGGCTCCGAAACTCTTGAGATTTATAACGCCAGTGAAATGGAACATCGGGAAAAATACTACAGTTTCCTGTATGAACGGCTGCAACGTAAAGGCTACCTGTTTCGCGATTGCGCCCGCCTTGTCAACCGGGACCGGAATATTTTCGCCGCCTGCATGGTTGCCATGGGCGATGCGGACGCGGTGCTCACCGGCGTAACCCGCCGTTTCTCTGTTGCTTTCAAAGAAATCCAGAAGGTGATCGATCCAAAGCCCGATCAGCGTGTGATCGGCGTTTCAATCATTGTCGGGCGGGACCGGACAGTCTTCATGGCGGATACGACGGTAACAACCCTGCCAACCGCGGAAGAGCTGGTCTCAATTTCAAAAGAAGCCGCGGAAGTTGCCCGCCGCCTGGGGCACGAGCCACGCGTTGCCTTGCTCTCCTATTCCAACTTTGGAAATCCGAAACACTACACGGCCGATAGTGTTCGTGAGGCCGTGGAATTATTGGATAAGGAAGAGCTGGATTTTGAGTATGAAGGGGATATTTCAGCAGATGTCGCGCTCGATCCCGAACTGATGGCGAGCTTCTATCCGTTCTGCCGCCTTTCCGGCCCGGCCAATGTGCTCGTGATGCCGGGCCTACATTCGGCGAATATCGCGTCAAAGCTGATGCCGGTCCTCGGCGAAAGTAAAGTTATTGGGCCGCTTCTTGTCGGGCTTTCGAAGCCTGTCCAGATTGTGCCGATCGGCGCGACGGTTTCCGATCTTGTAAATATGGCGGCGCTTGCAGCGCACGAAGCCGGGCAGTAAGCCCGGCCTCAATTATCAGTCATAAAGCCGTTGCCGCAATTTGCGATGAGCAATGGCGAAAGCTGCGGCGCTGAAGACCACTATATAGACCGTATGCAACGCAATGAGAGCCGGATCGATCGCCGTTCCGGCAATAAGCGGCCGTATGGCGGCGATCAGATGCGTCATCGGAAATGCCCAGGCGATATACTGGACCGCGTCGGGAAAGCGGGATATCTCAAAGAAAACGCCGCAGAACACAAACATGGGTGTCACCCAGAATGTGAAGAAATAGGCGAAGAATTCATACCCCTTTGCGTACGCAGTCGCGACCAGCCCGGCACAGGCGAAACAGATTGAACCCAGGAAAACAATCGGCAAAGTTATGAGCGGCCCAAATGTCACGGGAACGCCACCCCACATCCAGCCGACAATCAGGACACAGATGGCGGAAAAAAGGGCTTTTACCGAAGCCCAGAGAATTTCACCCATCATCAATTCCGCGAGTGTAACCGGGGTCGAGAGAATGGCGTCCCAGTTCTTCTGCAGGAAATACCGGGTGAAGGCGCCGATTGACGTTTCAAAACTTGCGGCAAAGGCTGCAGAATACCCAACCATGCCGGCAACGACGAACGTCATATAGCTCATGCCCGCCATGGTATCAATGAAGGATCCCATGCCGAACCCGAAGGCAAACAGGAACAGGATTGGGTTCGCAACGTTTGATACGAGGGCGGAGCCAAGCAGTTTTCGAAAGACACGATATTGCCTGTCGTAGACCGCATGAATATAAGGAATCTCAGGCATCTTCATCGGCTTCAATTCTCTCTTAGCTGCCGCCCGGTCAGGCGCAGGAAAACATCTTCCAGATTGGCAGGGCGATGGAGGTAGATCGCTTCTTCCGGCAAATCGGCAATAAACTCTGCGGTATCTTCGACGAAGTACAGCACAGAGTCGCCAATATCCTCCTGGTCCCAGCGGTCTGCGGAGGACCCGGGAACATGAGGTTTTTGAATTTCGAACACGAAGCCCTTCACCCGGCGGGCAATCAACTCTTCCGGTGTTCCATGGTCGAGAATTGTGCCGCCATCGATAATGACAATTTGGTCACAAAGCCGTTGCGCTTCATCCATGTAGTGGGTCGTCAGGAGCAATGTTCGTCCGTCTTTCTTGAGCTCCAACAATTGCTTCCAGATGAGAACGCGTGCCTGCGGGTCGAGGCCGGTCGTTGGTTCATCGAGGATAACCATTTCAGGATCACCGACCAGAGCGCGTGCAATAATCAAGCGCCGCTTCATACCGCCCGAAAGCGCATTGACCGGGGCGTGTTTTTTGTCGTCAAGCTGCATGAATTCCAGAAGCTTTGCGGCCCGCTCCTCTATGACAGCACTGGGCAGCGCAAAATAGCGGCCAAAGGCATATAAATTTTCGAGGACCGTAATATCCGGATCAAGATTGCTTTCCTGCGGCACGAGGCCGATTTTGGCCTTGATGTTACGCGCCATTCCACTGGCAGGCTCGCCAAAGACAGTCAACGTTCCGCCGGTGACTTCCGACAGCCCCATGATCATCCGCATGGTTGTCGATTTACCGGCTCCGTTGGGGCCGAGCAAGCCAAAGCATTGCCCAGCGGGAACCGAGAAATCGATACCTTTCACGACTTCCAGTGAGCCGTACGTTTTGATCAGGCCAGCGGCTGCAATGACGGGAGAATTTTCCATAAAGCTCTTTCTTGTCAAAACGGCCGGGCGATGAACATTGCCCTCGCCCAGACAAACAGAGCAGGAGATTATGGACTTTAAGACCGAAGCGCAAGACTTGACGTTTTAGTGGATGCCGAGCCCTAGGACAGTGCGATTTACATAGGAAAAATAGGCAACGGCCTGATTGATTTCGAGAATTTCGCCATCCTCAAGCCCGGCATTGCGGAGTTCTTCTATCATACTGACAGAAATTTTGTCAGGCCGGGCCGTCAAAAGATTGGCGTAGAACATCATGGCGAGATCCGCTCCGGTAAAAACGCGTTCCGGCTCGCCTGCTTCGAGTGCCGCCCGGAGACGGGAAGCGTCTTCTTCAGCCTCAACAATGTTTTCAAGTGACGCGAAATAATACTCAACACAATAATCGCAGCCGTTCAACAGGCTGACATATATGCCGATTGCATCCAGCTTCCATTTCGCAAGAGCATTTGCGCTGTTATTCAGGACATGTTCGCGTAGGTCGAAATGTCCTTCCATCAGATGTGGCCTCAATGAATGGGCCATCAAAACATTATCGATATGTCCGTTGGGATCCATGATCCGGTCATAAAGATTTTTAAGTGGTCCGTCGGCATCTTCCAACGAAACGGTTTTAATCCAGGTCATTTCTTCCCCTCTCGGTCTCAATCTTGGCTGGAACTCAATGACGACCGACACCAGAGTTTCCGCAAATGCTTTTGAACTTCGAACAAATAGAGCCTATATTCGCCGATAGAGCCTTAACGAATTATTAAGAAAACCCGAAATGTTCCGGGAGGCATAAAATGGCACATGACCACAAACACGGCGATCCGCTGTCAGAGACCGTACTGCGGGTAAAAAGTCTGGAATCCCTGCTCATTGAAAAAGGTCTGGTAGAGGCCGATGCCCTTGATGCCTTGATTGATCGTTATGAAAACAAGGTGGGGCCGAAGAATGGAGCAAAGGTCGTGGCCCGGGCTTGGGTGGATCCTGAATTTCGGGAACGGCTTTTTGCCGATGCGACGGCGGCAGTTGCTGAATTCGGTTTCTCTGGGGCGCAAGGGGAAGAACTGATTGCACTTGAGAATACCGATCAGGTCCATAACGTTGTCGTTTGTACGCTTTGTTCCTGTTATCCTTGGCCGGTGCTGGGTTTGCCGCCGGTCTGGTACAAGTCTGCGCCCTATCGCGCGCGGGTCGTGCGTGAGCCAAGAAAAGTGCTAGAGGAATTCGGAACACATCTTCCCGATGACATGGAAGTCCGGGTATGGGACAGCACGGCGGAAACCCGCTATCTTGTCGTTCCGACACGGCCAGAAGGATCAGATGACCTTGATGAAGAAGCGCTGGCGGAACTGGTGAGCAGAGACAGTATGATCGGAACGAAGATGGCGGAGAGCCCGGTAAAACCCTAAGGAGAACCTATATGGACAGCATACATGATATGGGGGGAATGCATGGTATGGGACCGGTTGTCGCGGAGGAAGCCGAACCGGTCTTTCATGCTGATTGGGAAAAACGGATGTTTGCGCTTAACAATGCGGTTACTGCCGTGGGTATTCGCAATATTGATGAATCCCGCCATGCGCGCGAACGCATGGATCCGGCGAAATATCTCGCCAGCAGCTATTACGAAATCTGGCTTGACGGGTTAGTTCGAATCCTCTCGGAAAAGGGCGTTATCTCTGAGGAAGAACTGTCCGGCGCCGTGGCGCCTCGGCCCGTATCATCCCCGCGGCCCGCGATGAAAGCCGAAGATGTCGATGCACTGATGGACAAGGGCGGCAATTATTTGGCGGATGACGGCAAAGCAGCGCGGTTTAATGTTGGCGATGTCGTAACAGCAAGAAATATCCATCCGGAAGGGCATACCCGTCTACCTCGCTATGTCAGGGGGCATCAAGGTGTGATTATACAGGATTACGGCCTGCATGTTTTTCCAGATGCAAGCGCTCATGGAAAAAATGATCCACAACATCTTTATAGCGTCAGATTTGCCTCCACAGAACTGTGGGGTCCTAAAGACGGGACTGAAGGAGACTATATTTATGTCGACCTTTGGGACGATTATCTAGAGGTGTCCCGCGGTGCAGATTGATCCTGAACTCGCAAAAATAAGTATCCCTCAGGATAAAGGGGGCCCGGTTTTTGAGGAGCCTTGGCAGGCCCAGGCCTTTGCGTTGACAGTCAAGCTTCATGAGGCAAGACAATTCAGTTGGAGTGAATGGGCGGAAATCTTTGGCGGGGAGATCGCCTCAGATACCTCTGCTGGCAATGGTATCGGCAATACGGCCTATTACCTCTGCTGGCTTTCGGCTCTTGAAAAAATTGTTGCGCAGAAGGAGTTATTGACACCGGAGCAACTCATGCGCCGGAAAGCCGAATGGCGGGATGCGGCTGACCATACGCCGCATGGCCAGCCGATTACGCTTGGAAAAACACCCGAATAAATTTGCTCTTCTGATGTGAAAACCTTATGTCTTCGGGACGTAGATTTTCAACAAATGGAAAACCAGTGTCTGATAATTTTAATTCTTCCCTGCCTGAAGCCGATGTGAAAGACAAACTCGACAAGGCGGCCGAGATTATTACCGGCCATCTTGACAAAGCCTTGGAGGATTGCCTTTCCGCCGGATTGGAGCGGGATCACTTCACGGCCGCCGTCATTGCCACGATGATGCAAGCGGTTGAGACCAGCCTCGGCGGCAATGCGGCAGGGGCTCTGCAGGAAATGGCGCAAATGGCCATGGACCGTGAGGAAGACACGCCCACCCAATAGTAGGCGGGCGCGGCGCTTAATCCAGTGTGTGGATCGGAAGATCCAGCAATGCGCGACGTCGGAGCCACTGACTTGGCCGGTAACGGTCTTCTCCTGTAATCGCTTGTAGATTTTCGAGGATTTTCAGGCAATTCCGGCTGCCCATGTGCTCCGCAAGCTCAACAGAGCCAAAGGGGTAATTGAGTCCCAGTTTCATTCCCTTGTCGATATCTTCAGGGGTTGCCACGCCGATCTGGGCCATTTCACAGCCGAGATTAGCGATCATTGCGCGAATACGCTGCGCGACGAACCCCGGATTGTCCTTGATACGGGTGACACCGCCGGAAACGGCGCTCAGCATTGCCATAACTGACTGGACAATCTCTTCGTTAGCGCCGGGCGCTGCCATTATGGTGGCACGGGAGACGACGCCTGTGTGCGTGTCGATCGCGACTAGACGCTTCGGGTCAACACCAAGGCGGACCGAAACGGCCGTGCAGTCTTCACCGATCGGGTCTGCAAGTATGGGGGAGGTGCCATCATCTGATGTCAGTACTTTAACCCCGATTTCGCCCATCAGTTTTTCCAACGCTTTGGACGGTTCCGCGAGCACGACCTGTGTTGCCGGAGCGGCTGAGATTTGCTCTTCCACGTCCGGGCGAATGATCGTTCCGTCGTCTGTATAGGCGTAGAACCCGGCTTTCGTTTTCTTACCAAGTCGTCCCGCTTCCATCATGCTTTCATGCAGAGGGTATGTGGACAGTCGCTTGTCCTGGAAATAACCGTTGTAGATGATCTGGCTGACCGGAAAATTGACGTCGATCCCGGTAAGATCCAAAAGCTCGAATGGGCCCATGCGGAAACCGCAAGCCTCACGCATGACAGCATCCACCTGAAACGGTGTCGCTACCCCTTCGGAGACGATCCGCAAGGACTCCGTTGAGTAAGCGCGGCCGCCAAGATTGACCAGAAAACCCGGCGCATCCTTTACCACTACTGGAACCCGGCCCATGCGCTTGCCGATGACTTCAAGCGCCTCGGTTACTTCGGCGCTCGTATCGGTACCATTGATCACCTCAACCAGCTTCATGAGGGGGACCGGGTTGAAAAAATGCAACCCGGCGATCCGTTCCCGATGATTGCAAGCGGATGCAATCGAGGAAATACGGATGCTGGAAGTATTGGAAGCAATGATTGTTTCCGGACGGACAATTTCTTCCAGTTGCTGGAATACTTTCTGCTTGATATCGATATTCTCAACAATTGCCTCGACCACAAGATCGCAATCTGCCAGACCGTCAAGATTTTCCGCAACGTGGAGTCGGGCGATTGCGGCTTCCCCTTCTTCTTTTTCCATGCGGCCTTTTTCCATAGAGCGATTTATCATCGAAACAATGAAGTCTTTCGCTGCCGCTGCCGCACCGTCAGCCGCATCGAAAATATAAACCGGCATCCCACCTGTTGCGGATACCTGGGCGATACCCCGCCCCATGGCGCCCGCTCCGACAATGCCAATTTTCAAATCCTGTTTTTGTGGGTCGATGCTCATAGTTTTTTCCATTCTTGTTCTTGATCATAGATTCGAGCCACTTATACCCCGCTCACGATATTTGTGAAACCCAGCCTTGATGACACAGTGCACAATCATTACATATTTTAACAGTAGTGCCATTGTGGGCTATCCAAGGCGGCGGACCGTCGCCGATAAAAAGCTGTCTCGCTCATTGGAGGAGGAAGTGCATGCCGCGTGCAACGTCGTTTAATCACCCGCTGATGCTGGGTTTCGATCACTTTGAGCAGATTCTCGAACAGCTCTCCAAATCTTCGAATGAAGGTTATCCCCCTTATAATATTGAGCAGATTGGCGAGAGAGAGCTGCGAATAACCCTCGCCGTGGCCGGATTTAAGGAAGAAGATTTACAGATAACACTGGAACAGAACCAACTTATAATCCATGGTAAACAACAGGAAGAGGCGGATCGTGTGTTCCTGCATCGTGGGATCGCCGCCCGTCAGTTCCAGCGTAAATTTGTCTTGGCCGAGGGGCTGGAAATAAGGGGTGCGGAAATGGAAAACGGGCTTTTGCATGTCGGATTACAGTTGCCATTGCCGAAATCAGAAAGCCGCCGGATTGAGATCAAGACAAAACGGTCGAAAAAAGAAATTAAAACAGTTAATTCATCTGAATTGATTGACTAGAAAGAATTAAGGGTCGCGTTAAGGAGTTTTTGAAAATGCAATATCAGGAATCCACTCTCCGTCATTTAAGTCCGGCGGCCTTTGGCATGCTCGGGTCGATGGATATGGCCTATGTGCGCGCTGTTGAGGAAAACGGCGCTGTCACATATCAAATTTTTGCCGCCAATGGCCAGCAACTCGGAGAAGAGAAGTCCGCCAGTGCCGCGCTGGTAGTAGCGCGTCAGAATGATTTCGAGGCATTTCTGGTAAACTAGTATCGATGCCGGCCTGTGATGGCGCAAACTAATCCTTATTGAACCAGCCCTTCTTTCGTGTGGTGGGCCCAAAGAATATCACCGCCTCTTGGAGTACTGGCATCTAAGTCGACAAATTCATGTGATTTGTCGTCCAAAAAATAAGGGATGTAATTCCTGTCGGTCATAAACTCCCAGACCTTTTCCTTGGAAGTGCCTGCGCGAATTAAATAATCATCGTTTATTTCGAGGTATATTACAGGAGACAAGCTATCAATTGTCTGCTGCGCTCCTTGAAGCATATTCAGCTCGAATCCCTCGATATCCGCTTTGATAAAATCAAGCCGTTCGATGCCCAGCGTTGTTACAACCTCGTCCAACGTGAAGGTTGCGCACACATCTCTGACCAATTTATAGCGTCCGTCATGATCACTGAAATCATTCGAAAGATGAGTCAGGCCAAATCCAAATACATTTGGCCTTTTTTCTGGCAGCGATAATGTTGTCAGTCTTGACGTATTATCCAGAGCAAAAGGCAGGACAAGGCAATTTCTGCATTTATTCCACCAAAGCGCCGCTCGCAGGATAGTACGGGCATAGGTTCCTGGTTCAACACAATATATTGTTCCATCAGGCGCTATCTTGGAAAAGAGTTTGCTAAGTTGACCGCTATGAGCGCCTACATCGAAAATGACAGCGTCTTTCCCAAGAAACTTTTCGAATGGTTCCCGAAGCTCTTTGTGGTGCTGTTTAAACATGGCCTTGAAAATATGCGCGCACCAGGATGCGGTAAATCTCCACTGAAAATACTCGGCCATAAGCAACCTCCGTTCTCTTATGCCCTAATTATGCGCTTTTTACCGAGACACGGTAAGTCCTATGCTGCGGATTGAGCGCCTGGTTCCGTGAGGATTGCATAGAGTGCGTCGGCGTCATGGCTGCCACGTAGCTTTTCACAGCGCCCCTTGTCCCGTAACGTACGGGATACTCGTGATAATGCCTTGAGGTGGTCCGCGCCCGCCGATTCCGGGGCCAGCAACAAGAACAACAGATCAACCGGCAGATTATCCATTGAATCGAAATCAACGCCTGTATTTAGCTTAGCGAAAATTCCATAAACACGATCGATGCCAGGAAGCTTGCCATGCGGGATGGCGATGCCTTTTCCGATCCCGGTCGTACCGAGCCGTTCCCGTTCAATAAGCACATCGAGGATGTCCCGCTCGGAACAGCCCGTAACAGTTGCGGCACGACGTGCCAGTTCCTGCAAAGCCTGCTTCTTGCTGGTGGCTTTCAGATCCGCAAAGACCGTGTGCGGCTGAATGAGATCACTGATTTCCATGATACCTGGTTTAGTTGGTCGTTATGGGGGCAAAAAGCAAGTTTCTATGCTGATTTCTCGGTTTTTGCGACCTGCGGGTCGATCCAGCCGATATTTCCATCAGGTCGCCGGTACACAACATTTAACTCTTTAGTTCCAGAGTTGTGGAACATCATTGCCGGCAGGTTTGCAAGGTCCATACGCATAACAGCTTCACCAACTGAACAGTCCGGTATATCTGCACTGCTTTCTGCGATGATCATAGGCTGCCAATCATCTTGCTCTTCCGTTCCGTCCGTATCTTCCTCCGGTTCCGGAGCAAGCACATAACTTTGAGCCGCGAACGCCATTTTGGCCTGATAACGTTCCTTGCCATGATGGCTTTTAAGGCGTCGCTTGTAGCGCCGCAGCTGCTTTTCGATACGCGCCAATGTTGAATCGAAACTGCTGTAGGCATCGGTGTGATCCGCGGACGCAGTAACATCAATACCAGATCCAATATGGACGCTGCATTCGGTATGAAAGTTATGGCTGATCCGGCTTAGTGTCACTTGTGCGTCTATTGCGTTATCAAAATATTTGGAAACGCCGCTTTCCAGACTCTCTTCAATATGCTCGCGAAGGGCATCGCCGACATCAATCTGCTTACCTTTTACAATCACATGCATCTCAATGATCCAATCCTAGAAGTGTGACCAGTTTCCGCCAAAAAACAGCGTTCAATTCCATTTGAGGGCGGGACCATAGTTTTTGTGCGTATCAATGTCAACACGCGCAATCAGAAACGAAAAAGTGACGTGCCGGAGGCACCATTTTCTGGATCCCTGTTCATGAAGCAATCAACTGCTTCTTAAGTCTTCGACGCTCTACGGAAGACGGTATGTTCATGGCATCACGATACTTTGCAACGGTGCGCCGCGCAATATCTATCCCTTGTAGTTTCATTAATTCTACGATTTTGTCATCTGAAAGAACTCGGTTTGGTGCTTCATCATTCACGAGTTGTTTCAATTTGTGGCGTACGGAAGCCGCCGAATGGGAATCGCCTCCTGATGTCGCATTGATGGCGGACGTGAAAAAGTATTTCAGCTCAAACACTCCGCGGGATGTCGCCAGATACTTGTTGGAGGTGACCCGGCTCACTGTGCTTTCATGCATAGAGATTGCTTCGGCAATGGTTTTAAGGTTTAGCGGCCGCAAAAATTCAATGCCTTGGGTGAAAAACATTTCCTGTTCCTCAACCAGTGCGGAGGCCACTTTCAGGATGGTCTGGGCCCGCTGTTCAAGAGATTTAACCAGCCAGTTTGCCGAGTTCAGGCACTCGGAGAGATACTCTTTCTCCTCTTTGCGCCTGGATTTTGTATTGATGACGGAATAGTAGCGATTGTTGACCAGTACTTTCGGTAAGGTTTCACTGTTCAGCTCGACATGCCAGCCGCCATCCGGGCGCCGATGCACGAAGATGTCTGGCACCAATGTCTGGGCAATTTCGCTACCGAACTGGAGACCAGGCTTTGGATCCAGCTCCTTGATCTCCGCTATCATTTCTGCGAGATCCTCCTGATCCACCCCGCATACCCCGAGCAGCTCCTTGAGATTGCCTTCCGCGAGCAAATGAAGATTCTGGAGAAGGGCCGCAATGGCAGGATCGTAACGGTTCTTCTCTTTTAGCTGTAACGCTAGACAATCCGCCAAATCCTTAGCGAAAACGCCTGTTGGCTCTAATCCGCGTAATGTGTCCAATACACTATTCAGCCGCTCCTCCGTACAGCCAAGCGATTCAGCCGCTTCTTCCAGGTCGCCGACAAGATAGCCGGTATCACTCACGAGATCGATGAGATAAGATGCGATGAGTTTGTCTGCGGGCGATAAACCAAGAAGGTTCAGCTGGGCTGCAAGATGGTCCCGCAAAGAGATATCATCGCTCAACGTATTTTCCAGATTTACGTCTGTTCCGGAAAAGGAACTGCTCCCCCCTGTACTTGCGGCAAGAAACCCGGTATTGGCAGCATCCGCCCCGATCGCATCCGATGGATTGTCTAAAGCCGCGTCACTGGTATAGATATTGTCGTAGTCAGTATCGATGGCGGCGTTTTCGGCCGCAGATAAAGGCGCGTCATCGGAAATGCTGATTTCTTCAAGCGGGCCTGTGTCGCCGTCTCCCTCAAAATCCGATGTGTCGTCCGAGGCCTTGTAATCGTCATCACCCGGTATGGCGTCATCACGTTCAAGAAGTGGATTCTTCTCCAATTCCTGCTCGACATAGGTGGCTAGATCCAGATTAGACATCTGCAACAGCTTGATCGCCTGCTGCAGTTGCGGTGTCATCACAAGCTGCTGGCTTTGTCTTAGATCAAGTCTTGGCGTTAGCGCCATTGTCACTCCTGATCCCTGTCAATCTCCAGCGGTCTAGAGATTGAAGCGATCCCCCAAATAAACGCGTCTCACTCCTTCGTCGGACACAATCTCCGACGGGATCCCCTCTTTTATGACACGACCTTCGTTAAGAATATATGCACGGTCGATGATATCAAGTGTTTCGCGAACGTTATGTTCCGTAATCAGAACGCCGATGCCACGGTCTTTCAGGTGGGAAACCAGATCCCGTATATCCCCGACGGCAATTGGGTCAATCCCGGCTAAGGGTTCGTCCAGCATAATATAGTTGGGCTTTCCGGCCAGCGCGCGGGCAATTTCAACCCGTCGCCGTTCCCCGCCGGAAAGGGCGATTGCAGGTGTACGCCGAAGATGTGAGATAGAAAATTCCGCCAGAAGGCTTTCAAGCATACTTTCGCGTTTTTCATGCACAGGCTCAATTAGTTCGAGCACAGCGCGGATATTCTGTTCGACATTCATGCCGCGAAAGATAGAGGCCTCCTGCGGCAGGTAGCCGATGCCAAGGCGGGCGCGACGATACATCGGAAGTTCCGTTACGTCGCGGCCATCCAGTATTATTGTACCGTAGTCCGGCCGCAGCAAGCCGGAGATGATATAGAAGCTTGTGGTCTTGCCGGCACCGTTCGGGCCGAGCAGGCCAACCGCTTCCCCGCGATTTACGGTGATATCAACACCGCGAAGGATTGGGCGCTTCTTGAAGGATTTGCCGATATTTTTCGCTTTCAAACCGCTGTTCTCAGCTACCAGCCTTGGGCCCTGATCCACTTCTTGAGTTCCTGTTGTCATAACCGTTCCATACTCTACTCGCCGGCTTTTTTCTCAGGAACAAATATTCCTTTCACGCGGCCCGTTTTGCCATCGGTCGTCGCGCCACCTTCAACTCGGCTCTTGCCGGAGACAAGATCAAGCGTTAAATTATCACCGCGCAACACGTTCTTTCCCTGTGTTAATACCACATTTCCCTGCAAATCGATCTGTTTATTCGTTACATCATAAACACCTTTGTCGCCCTGCGCGGTTTCACGCGGACTGGACAGAAAAACATCTCCCATCGCATCGATCTGGCGGATATTGGTGGGGGCGCCATCGTTGGATTGATTTTTTTCTGAATAGTGAACGACCAGCTTGCTTGAGCGCATACGGATTTCACCTTGTACGACCTGTACATTCCCTTCAAAGACTGCCTGTTGATTTGCTTGTTGGACTTCCAGGGAATCCGCCGTGATCTCTATGGGCTGATTTGTATCGAAGCCGCCTCCGCTTGTCGCTGATTGTGCATATGCGTCCGGTAAACCTCCAGATCCCATCAGGCTGATGGCAAGCAAAATTACTGTTATTTTCGAGAGGTGCCTGGGCATTTTCGGGATTTGTCCGTTGTCCATTTATGGGTTGAT
Source organism: uncultured Sneathiella sp. (assembly GCF_963973085.1). Classification (GTDB taxonomy): domain Bacteria; phylum Pseudomonadota; class Alphaproteobacteria; order Sneathiellales; family Sneathiellaceae; genus Sneathiella. Next base: position 367,585 of record NZ_CAXAXA010000004.1, on the reverse strand, counting down.
GATCAGCTTGACGTTGCCATCGAAGCGTATGTTACCAGTTATCTGGTCGGCGACAAGCCTATCCGCTTCGATAATGCCAAGCGGGCCATGGCCTTTAAGCGGTTTGTCACTTCTTATCGTATTCTTTTTAAGGTCTACCGTGGCGGAATTGGCGGTCAGTTGATTGCCGCTGTCACTGAAAACATTGATCTCACCATAGAGGTCGAGAATTCCGGTTTCCGTATCAAGTTCACCTTCAGGTGCTGAAACGGAAATCCAGTCACCACTATTTAGCGTGATGTCGGCCTGAAGGTTTTTCAGGGATACCAGGGATGCCGTGGCGGTTTTCTGGGTCGCTGTATCCGCCGTGACTACGTAGTTTCGATCGCTTATGTCGCTTGCGACATATTGTGGATTCTTCATGGTCAGACCGTCATCGGAAACCGTGACATCTGCATAATCCAGGGTAAATCCTTCAGGTTTATCAAGATTGGGCAAGATAAAAGCAAGCCCGACGAGAAGTATGGCCAGCCCGAGAAGGATAAATTTGATAATTGCGACGAAGTGGCTGTAGCGCGCGTTAAACTTCGTTTCCGCGAAACCCGGTGTACCCACAAAATCCTTCGTCCCGGCGAGGGTCTCCCCGGAAATCTTTTCTTCGGACGTAAGCACATCGGCGGGTTTCATAATGTCACATCACCCCGCTGCGAAGGCAGTCGTGAACGCTGATGATACCGGTGGTTTTATTGTTATCAACGACGAAAAGGCAGGTAATACCGTTGAATCCGGTTGAATTCATTTGTGCCAGGGCTTCCCCTGCCAAAGCATGAGCCGAAATGGTCTGTGGGCTATGAGTCATGACGTCATTCACAGATTTGTTCAGCAGGTCGGCGCCCATATGGCGCCGTAAATCTCCGTCCGTAATGATTCCCGCCAGAGATTGTTCTTTCCCCAGAATACCGACACACCCAAAGCTTTTGGCCGAAATCTCAATAAGCGCCTCGCTCATCGGGGTGCCTTCCGGGACGAGAGGCATGGCTTCGCCTGTGTGCATCAAGTCCTCGACCTTGATCAGGGAGCCACCAAGCTTGCCACCCGGGTGGAAAACCCGGAAATTCTCGGCATTGAAACCGCGGCGGGCCAGAAGCGCAACGGCGAGCGCATCACCCAGCGCCAATGCGGCGGTTGTGGATGTCGTCGGCGCAAGGCCCATGGGGCAGGCTTCCGGCACGTCGGGCAGCAGCAGCAGGGCATCGGCGCGGCGACCGAGCGTGCTGTCTGCCTTGCCGACAATGGCGATCAACGGGATATGGAACCGGCGGGTATAGGCAATGATATCGCTCAGTTCTTTCGTGCCGCCGGAATTAGAAAGACAGAGGACGACATCGTTGTTGGTGATCATGCCAAGATCACCGTGGCTGGCTTCGGCGGGATGCACAAATTGAGCGGGGGTGCCCGTGGAGGCAAGGGTGGCGGCTATCTTGTTGCCGATATGGCCGCTTTTTCCCATGCCGCTTACAATAACGCGACCTTTTGCTGCAAATATATAATCAAGCGCCTTGACGAATTCCGCATCGAGGTCATCCTGAAGTTGCAGGAGCGCATCAGCCTCTGCTTTCAGGACTTTCCGGGCGGCAACGATATCCGGGTTATCTTCAACCCTTGCTGTCACCGCTTCCTTCGAAATTGTCATAGATTGATCCGTTGTCTGCTTTTATTTCCCGCCTGTTTAATGCCGGGCCTAAGTACGTTTTGTTAAACTTATTCAATATATAAGAAAATTATGTGTTCTTAACAAGGTTAATAGCCGCTTTTGGCCCGGTGTCAGCTATGCGCGAATATATCCGTGTCCATCCAGCCCGAAAGATCAAGTTTGGCCCGGACAGGTAAGAACTCGAAACATCGGTGCGCGAGGTCCATGCGGCCTTCTCGTTCCAGCATCTGGTCCAGGCAATTCTTGAGGTCGTGGAGATAGAGAACATCCGACGCAGCATATTCCATTTGCGCTTCCGTCAGTTCCTTGGCGCCCCAGTCGGAGGATTGCTGTTGCTTGGAAATGTCAATCCCAAGCAGCTCCTGACACAGGTTTTTCAGGCCATGCCGATCCGTATAGGTCCGCACAAGGCGAGAGGCAATTTTTGTGCAATATACCGGGGCGCACGTGACGCCGAGATAGTGTTCGATGACTGCAATGTCGAAGCGACCGAAGTGAAAAAGTTTAAGCCGGTCCGGATCGCCGAGCTGACGGACAAGATTGGGGGCGTCGTAGTTTTTGCCATCAAATTTCACCAGATGGGCGTCTCCATCGCCGGAGGAAAGCTGGATGAGACAAAGACGATCCCGATGTGGCAGCAATCCCATCGTTTCACTGTCTATGGCGACAATTGGGCCAAGGTCCATGTCGTCCGGCAGATCGCCCTGATGCAGAAAAATTGCCATTTCATCCTCCGATAACGGCTAGCGCGGTGTGAAGGATAGAGGCATAACCGTAAATATATGCTGAAGCATTGGTGCCCAGGAGAAGACTCGAACTTCCACTTCCATACAGAAACTAGCACCTGAAGCTAGCGCGTCTACCAATTCCGCCACCTGGGCAACTTATTGTCGCCTCTGATATAAAGCGCGTGATCGGATGTCAACTAACTTCGTCAATTCTTTTCAAGTATTTTTCGGTTTGCACTTGGCGCAGGTGGTTTAAGCAGGTAAATATTGGCCTCAGTTCAGCGGAAAGCATGTGCTGCTTGAGGACAGAGGAAGATAAGTTATGTCGGCTAAATTGATTACCATTTTCGGCGGTTCCGGCTTTATTGGCCGCCATCTGGTGGGGCGGCTTGCGGCGAAAGGTCACCAAATTCGCATTGCGACACGCGATCCGGAAGGTGCGGCACAACTGATGACCCAGGGGACCGTGGGACAGATACTTGGCTTTAAAACCAACGTCCGGGATCAGCGCTCGGTCGAGAAAGCCGTTGCCGGTGCTGATATCGTAATTAATCTGGTCGGCGTCCTCTATGAAAGTGGAGCTCAGAACTTCGGGCGCTTGCATGTAGACGCGGCTGAAAGGATTGCTGCGGCCGCGAAGGCAGCCGGAGCGCAGCAGTTAGTTCACATGTCCGCCCTCGGCGCCAGCAAGGATCATGAATCCGCCTATGCTCGCAGCAAGGCTGTTGGCGAGGAGTTGGCGGCGAAAGAATATCCCGGTGCAACAATTCTCCGGCCATCTGTCGTCTTTGGCCGGGATGATGACTTTTTCAACAGGTTTGCAAGTATTCTGTCGCTGGCGCCGGTATTCCCGTTGGCAGACGGTGGAGATAAGAAGATGCAGCCAATCTGGGTTGAAGATCTGGTGGATGCGATTGACCGGATTCTGGAAACGCCAGAACAGCAAGGCAAGGTCTGGGAGTTTTCAGGGCCCGATGCCTATAGCTTCTGCGAATTGATGGAGAAAGTTCTTAAATTTACCAATCGCAAATGCCTGCTGCTGCCTGTTCCGTCAGGTATGATGTCGCTGATGGCAACATTTATGGCAATGGCGCCAGGACGACCGCAATTGACCCCGGATCAGGTGAAGCTTCTGAAATATGATAATGTCCCGAGTGGCGATTTCCCGAATCTCGAGGATCTCGGCATAAAGCCGACCACCATTGACGCTGTCGTGCCTGAGTATTTAAGGCGATATCGTCGGGGTGGCGGGCTGAAATACGAAGCCGAAAAATAGGTCCGAAACGGAACTAAAGTATCTGGTCGGCCTACAATTTTAATAGATTTTCGTTGCGGTTTGACAAAGTCTTTGTGCATTTAGGTCATAAATACTGACATAAATGCACATTTTAGCTGGCATTCATGATATAATTGAGGTATTTAGAACCGTCGGGCCACAATTTCCGGATGTTCCGCCTTGCTTAAAAAGGGCTAAGAGGATGCCGGAAGCTGTGCGTCAAATCTGACTTTGTAATTGTAATATGATTGACTGTAAATATGGATAGCTGGACCTGGCGTGGCGGGTTCGGAACGGGAATAGCTGATGACTGAAAAAATGCTGAAATTTGTCTCGCTGGAAAAGAAAATGCCAACGAAGCGTGCTGCGGACTCCCGGCGCCAGGATTTCAGCGAGATTTATGATGAATTCAACAGCGACCGCGCGACGGAGCAGGCAAGCCGCTGTTCACAATGCGGTATTCCCTATTGTCAGGTCCATTGCCCGGTTCAGAATAATATCCCGGATTGGCTGATGATGACTGCCGCCGGGCGCCTGGAAGAGGCTTATGAAGTCAGTCAAGCGACTAACAATTTTCCGGAAATATGCGGGCGGATTTGCCCGCAGGATCGTCTGTGTGAAGGGTCCTGCGTAATTGAGAAAGGTTTCGAATCTGTCACAATTGGCGCTGTAGAGAAATACATTACTGATACCGCATGGGAGAAGGGCTGGGTGAAGCCAACCGTTCCGCAGCAGGAGCGGGATCAATCCATTGGTGTGATCGGCGCGGGTCCCGGCGGCCTTGCGGCGGCGGATCAGCTTCGTAAAAAGGGCTATCAGGTGCATGTTTATGATCGCTATGATCGGGTTGGCGGGTTGATGATCTACGGCATTCCCAATTTCAAGCTTGAAAAGGAAGTGGTTGAGCGGCGTGCAAAGCTATTGAATGACAGCGGGGTTACCTTTCACCTGAACTTCGACGTCGGCCGCGACGCGACCCTCGCAGAACTTCGCGCGAAGCATGATGCCGTCATTATCGCGACCGGTGTTTATAAATCGCGGGACATTTCCATGCCGGGTAGCGGTGTTGACGGCATTGTTCCAGCGCTGGAATATCTGACAGCTTCAAATCGCAAAGGGCTGGGCGATTCTGTCCCGGAATTTGAGGATGGAACGCTGAATGCTGTGGATAAAAACGTCGTTGTTATCGGTGGTGGCGATACAGCGATGGATTGCGTACGCACTGCCGTGCGTCAGGGCGCTAAGTCTGTTAAATGCCTCTATCGGCGGGACCGCAAGAACATGCCAGGGTCATTGCGCGAGGTTGAAAATGCCGAGGAGGAAGGCGTTGAATTTGTCTGGCTTTCTGCGCCCAAGGCGTTTCTGGGGGATGATACCGTGCGCGGCGTTAAGGCAATCAACATGCATTTGGGGATTGCTGATTCAACGGGACGTCAGGTGCCGGTGGAGATAGAAGGCTCAGAGCATGATATCCCCTGCGATCTCGCTATCAAGGCATTGGGTTTTGATGCCGAGGATATTCCACAGCTGTTCGATGAACCAGGCCTTGAGGTGTCACGCTGGGGGACAGTCGCCGTTAATTTCAAGACGGCGATGACCAATCTTGAAGGTGTGTTTGCCATTGGTGACATTGTGCGCGGGGCATCTCTTGTTGTCTGGGCTATTCGTGACGGACGGGACGCGGCGCAATCTGTACATCAGTTCCTTATGGAAAAACAAAGAAACGAACAGTCGGCGCTGGCCTCTTAACGGAGTGAGATGAACATGAAAAAGCAAATTGAAAATCAATCCGCTAACCTCTCCGCCGGTGAAGAGTTTGTTAAATCCTGGACGGAGAATGCCGCTCATTTACAGGCAAACGGTCTTTATGATCCGGCCGAGGAAAAAGACAGCTGCGGTGTCGGACTTGTGGCTGCTATTGATGGCAAGCCATCGCGTTCCGTTGTTGAGGCGGGTATTGATGCGTTGAAGGCTGTCTGGCATCGCGGGGCCGTTGATGCGGACGGTAAAACCGGCGACGGTTGCGGCATTCATGTGCAAATTCCGCAGGACTTCTTTAAAGAGCATATCGTTCGCACCGGTCATGAGCCCATCGATGGCAAGCTGGCAGTCGGTATGGTTTTCCTGCCGAAAACAAATTTTGAGGCGCAAGAAACCTGTCGGACAATTGTCGAGAGCGAGATACTTGCTTTTGGATATTATATCTATGGCTGGCGCCAGGTACCGGTCGATGCGAGCATCATCGGGGAAAAAGCTAACGCCACCCGCCCTGAAATCGAGCAGATTATGATCGCGAACACGCGCGGTGTGGACGATAATGAGTTTGAACGCGACCTGTATATCATTCGCCGCCGGATCGAGAAAAAGGTCCTTGCGGCACATATCAGTGGCTTCTACATCTGTACGCTTTCCTGCCGTTCCATCATCTACAAGGGAATGTTTCTGGCGGAACAGCTTTCCAGCTTTTATCCTGACTTGCTGGATGAGCGGTTTGTTTCCACCTTTGCGATTTATCACCAGCGTTATTCGACGAACACTTTCCCAACATGGAACCTGGCGCAGCCGTTCCGTATGCTGGCCCATAATGGCGAAATCAATACAATCCGGGGCAACATCAACTGGATGAAAAGCCACGAAATCCGCATGGTCTCCAATACATTCGGTGATAAGTCGGATGATGTGAAACCCATTATTCAGGCGGGAAGTTCGGACAGTGCGGCCCTGGATGCTGTATTTGAAGTGCTGGTCCGCGCTGGACGTAGCGCACCAATGGCAAAAACCTTGCTGATCCCGGAAAGCTGGGCGAATAAGGAGAATATGCCGACGAAACACAAGGCGCTCTATGCCTATTGTAACTCGGTGATGGAGCCATGGGATGGCCCGGCGGCGATCTGTGCGACAGACGGACGCTGGGTCATTGCCGGAATGGACCGTAATGGTCTCCGTCCGCTGCGCTATACGATCACCGGGGATAATCTGCTGCTTGTCGGTTCTGAAACCGGCATGGTTCCGGTCAATGAATCCCGGATTACACGAAAAGGCCGCGTTGGTCCCGGTCAGATGATCGGTGTCGACCTCCAGAAAGGTCGTTTCTATTTTGATCGTGAATTGAAAGACAAGATGGCGAATGCCCAGCCTTTCGACAAATGGATCGAGAATACGGTGGATCTTGGCAGCAAAATTTCGGGATCACCGGAAACCCGGAAGTTTGACCGGACAAATCTGCGGAAGCGTCAGCTTTGCGCCGGCTGGTCACTTGAGGATCTGGAATTGATTGTCCAGCCTATGGTGGAAGATGGAAAAGAAGCAGTCGGCTCTATGGGCGACGACACGCCGCTTGCCGTGCTGTCCAAGCAATATCGCGGTCTTCACCATTATTTCCGGCAGAGATTCAGTCAGGTGACAAATCCGCCAATTGACAGCCTGCGCGAGCGCAGTGTCATGACGCTCAAGACCCGTCTTGGTAACCTGAACAACATTCTGGATGAGGATAAGAGCCAGGCGGAAATCCTGTCACTTGAATCACCTGTGCTGACCAATGGTGAGTTTGACGCCATGCAGGAATATATGGGTGACGGCGCTCAGGTCATTGATTGTACCTTCAATGTTGAGGATAGACCGGATGCGCTGACTAACGCGCTTCGGTATATCCGGACAGAGGCGGAAAACGCTGTTAGGGGAGGGTGCGCCCACCTGATCCTGAGCGATATAACCTGTGATGAATCACGCGCGCCTATTCCCTCTATCCTGGCGGCTGCGGGTGTTCATACGCATCTCGTGAATGAAGGACTACGCACCTTTACATCCATAAATATCCGGTCGGGTGAATGTCTCGATGTGCAATATTTTGCCGTTCTGATTGGCGTGGGGGCAACAACGGTTAATGCCTACTTGCTGCAGGAAGCTATTATGGATCGCCATGAACGGGGTTTGTTCCCGGGTCTGGATGTTCAGAGCTGCCTTGCCCGTGCCAAGGATGCGATAGATCAGGGTCTTTTGAAGGTTATGTCAAAGATGGGCATATCCGTCATCAGTTCCTATCGCGGCGGGTATAACTTCGAAGCCGTGGGTCTGTCTCGGGCGCTGGTGGCGGAATTTTTCCCCGGCATGCCATCGCGTGTGTCCGGAATTGGCCTGCCAGGCATTCAGCACAAGGTGATTGAACAGCACACTAAAGCTTATCGCGAGGATGTCATCAGCCTTCCTGTCGGAGGGTTGTATCGATACCGCGCGTCCGGGGAGGTCCATTCGTTTGATGGTGAGTTGGTGCATTTGCTGCAAACAGCGGTCGAGAAGGACAGCTACTCACTTTACAAAAAATACAGTGATGGGATGCGCCGGATGGCGCCGGTCAATTTACGCGATCTTCTTGATTTCAAGTCCCAACGTCAACCGATCTCCATCGATGAAGTCGAGAGCATTACGGAAATTCGCAAGCGGTTTGTAACTGGCGCCATGAGCCTTGGCGCCCTCAGCCGGGAGGCACATGAAACACTCGCAATCGCCATGAACCGGATCGGCGGCAAGTCCGACAGCGGTGAAGGTGGTGAGGATGTCAACCGTTACAAGCCACGGGCCAATGGCGATAACGCCAATTCCGCAATCAAGCAGATTGCCTCGGGTCGTTTTGGTGTCACAGCCGAGTATCTGAACAACTGTGAAGAAATCGAAATCAAGATTGCGCAAGGTGCGAAACCCGGCGAGGGAGGGCAGTTGCCGGGCTTCAAGGTTTCGGAGATGATTGCGAAGCTCCGGAATTCGACCCCCGGTGTTACCCTGATTTCGCCGCCACCGCATCATGACATCTACTCAATCGAGGATCTAGCCCAGCTCATTTATGACCTGAAGCAGATCAACCCTGAGGCCCGGGTCTGCGTCAAACTCGTCGCGGAAGCAGGGATCGGTACCGTCGCGGCCGGTGTGGCCAAGGCAAAGGCGGATGTCATCATGATCTCCGGCAACTCTGGCGGCACTGGCGCGAGCCCGCAGACGTCGTTGAAATATGCCGGTGTACCATGGGAAATGGGACTGCCGGAGGTCAATCAGGTGCTGACCTTGAACAAGCTTCGCCACGGCGTTTTGCTGCGGGTCGATGGCGGCATGAAAACCGGCCGTGATATTGTCATCAGCGCGATGATGGGCGGAGAGGAATATGGACTTGGTACCGGCGCGCTGGTAGCGATGGGCTGTATTCTTGTACGCCAGTGTCATTCAAATACATGTCCGGTTGGCATTTGTACCCAGGACGAGGATCTGATCAAGAAATTCGAAGGGAACGCCGACAAGGTTGTGAATCTGTTCAGCTTCCTTGCTGAAGAGGTGCGCGAGATTCTGGCCCAACTCGGATACCGGTCCTTGCAGGAAATTATTGGGCGTAGCGGACTGCTCTCGCAGGTCAGCCGTGGCTCTGCCCATCTTGATGATCTCGATCTGAACCCGCTGCTGGCGGAAGCCGATGCCGGAAACAATCCGCGTTACTGCGTCAATGAAGGGCCGGTCCCTGTGCCGGAAACGCTGGATGCGCAGATGATCATGGACGCGGCCAGCGTGTTCACCAAGGGCGGTGAGAAGAAGCAGCTTGCCTACAGCATTCGTAACACGCATCGGGCTATTGGCACCAAGCTGTCATCGCGGATCGTTCGAACATTCGGGATGACTGGGCTGGAGCCTGGCCATATCACGGTTCGGCTTCGTGGCTCAGCCGGCCAGTCCCTTGGTGCTTTTGCAGTTCAGGGATTAAAGCTCGAAGTACTTGGTGATGCCAATGATTATTGCGGCAAGGGACTGTCGGGTGGCAGTATTGTTGTCCGTCCCCTGACATCAAGTCCGCTCAAATGGAACGAAAATGCCATCATTGGCAATACAGTTCTTTATGGCGCAACCTCAGGATCGCTCTATGCGGCCGGTCAGGCGGGAGAGCGTTTCGCTGTCAGAAACTCGGGTGCGGTTTCCGTGGTTGAGGGCTGCGGCACCAACGGGTGCGAATATATGACAGGCGGTCTGGTGGCGATTTTGGGGTCCGTTGGAGACAATTTCGCGGCCGGAATGACGGGCGGGATGGCATTCGTTTATGACATTGATGATGTCTTGCCAATTCACATAAATGGCGAATCAGTCGTTTATCAACGACTTGAATCCGCTCATTGGGAAGAGGTCCTGAAAAAAATGATCGCGGATCATGCTGAAAATACTCATTCTGAGTTTGCCCAAGCCCTTCTTGCCGATTGGGATTGGGAGCGGGAGAAGTTCTATCAGGTTTGCCCGAAAGAAATGTTGAACAAGCTGGAACATCCGATATCAGACGAGATTGCCCAGCAAACAGCTTGAGTAAGAACAATCCTAAAACATATAGCCGGAGCCGAAACGCTCCGGCATTTTTTCGGCAGAATTTGCCGCAAACCGGGTAGAATGTCCCTCCTGGTAACGAATTTCGTATGGCAATGCTGTAAATAGCGCAGAAAAGACGTCTTCAAATTGGCATGGAGTTTGCTGTTGTTTAGGTAAATCGAGAACATGAATTATGTTTGCTGGAGATACCAAAATGGAAAACACAACGTCCTTCAATAATCTGGAAACTGGTTTGTCCGCCGGCACATATGCCGATCCCATCATTAGCATGGTGGATGTCAAATGGGCCGCACGCCGCTTCATCCTTGTCTATGGCGAGGAGGCACCGGAAATGGCGCTTCGGCAAGTTGATCGGCTGGACCAGCTTGGCAAGTTACGGGTTGCGGAAATGTTTGAACGTATCCGGCGTGAATGCGCGCGGCTTCTTCAGCGGAGTGAGAGCCTTCGTATATATCCTGTGAACTGATAGGCGGTTTAGCTGGCCGCAACATTTTTAGGAAAACCTGCAATCAGCCTATTCTACATTCCGGCCGCATGGGTTAATGTCCCCCCATGCGAACACTGTATCACTTCTGGATTTCGCCCGCTTGCCGTAAAGTCCGTTTGGCATTGGCAGAAAAAGGGTTGAAATTCGAACTTAAAATAGAAAAACCATGGGAACGACGACGCAATCTTCTCGCCCGCAACCCGGCGGGAGAGGTGCCTGTGCTGGTGGATGAGAACGATATCACTTTGTCTGACAGTCAGGCGATTTGCGAGTATCTTGACGAAACTTATGAGGACGTTCCGTTGCTCCCCAAGGATCGCCTTGACCGGGCAGAGACACGGCGCCTTGTCGGCTGGTTCGACCGAAAATTTTTCACCGAGGTGACGGATAACCTGGTTGAAGAAAAGATCATGAAGAGACTGACCAAGTCGGGGACACCGAATACCGCCGCCATTCGCGCCGGGCATCACAATATTCATTATCATCTCGAATATATTACCTATCTCGTTGAGCGTCGTTCCTGGCTGGCCGGAGATGATTTCAGTCTTGCCGACATCGCCGCGGCGGCTCAATTGTCCAGCGTAGATTATCTGGGGGATGTGCCGTGGGAGCATCATCCATCTGCGAAAATATGGTATGCCCGGGCTAAATCGCGTCCGAGCTTCAGGCCTATTCTGGCGGATAATCTACCTGGTATGCCCGCGCCATCTCATTATGCCGACCTTGATTTCTGAGCCAGATAACTCTCCCGTCGATAAAGCGCGTATTCGCGAAATGGCGAAGGCTGAGGGTTTCGATGCGGTCGGGTTTGCACCCGCCGATATTGGGGAGACTCCCGGTGACCGGCTACAGGAGTTCATCGCGCTCGAGCGTCATGGCGATATGGATTGGATTGTCGAGAAAGCGGCGTGGCGCCGTCATCCGCAGGCCCTTTGGCCCGAAGCGCGGACCGTTATTGTGCTGGCCCTGAATTATGGTCCAGAGACAGATCCACTCACCCATACTGGAAAGGCTGATCGCGGCGTTATCTCCGTTTATGCGCAGGGCCGCGACTATCATGATGTGATCAAGAAGAAGCTCAAGCGTATCGCGCGCGGGCTCATCAGGGATCATGGCGGGGACGTCAAGGTGTTTGTTGATACCGCGCCGGTGATGGAAAAGCCCCTCGCGGCGGCGGCAGGCCTTGGCTGGCAGGGAAAGCACACCAATCTATTAAGCCGGGAGTTTGGATCCTGGCTATTTCTTGGATGTATTTTCACGACGCTCGATATTCCGTCAGACGCCAGGGAAGAGGGGAGCTGCGGGTCCTGTACCGCCTGTCTTGATATATGCCCAACCAATGCCTTTCCGGCGCCCTACCAGCTCGATGCCACACGCTGCATTTCTTACCTTACAATTGAAACGAAATCGCATATCGAGCGCGACCTGCGGCCACTGATAGGGAACCGGATATATGGCTGCGACGATTGTCTGGCCATTTGCCCCTGGAATAAATATGCGAAACATGCCAGGGAATTGAGCCTGAAACCAAAGCCGGCGCTTACGGCTCCAAAACTGGCAGAGCTCGCAACGCTGGATGATACCGCCTTTAGGGCGCTATTCGCCGGGACACCGGTAAAAAGGCTCGGGCGTAATCGGTTTGTCCGAAACGTATTGATTGCAATTGGCAATGGCGATAACTGTGAAGACCTTGAGGTTGTGACGCCACTTTTACAGGACGCGTCGCCAATTGTCAGGGTGGCGGCTGTCTGGGCTGTGGGTCGGCTTGCCGACGCTGAGTCGTATAACCGGTTGCGGGACGAAATAACCGAACAGGAAACAGATAACGATGTTCTCACCGAATGGCGATTAAGCAAAGGGTACCAAAATGAGTCGGCTTGATAGTTTTATACGGCGGGTGAGTGCACAGCGGGATTGCCTGAACCATGCTGCCGCCCTTATCGACGATATGCCCGGAAGCGTTTTGGAGCTCGGCCTCGGAAACGGCAGGACATATGATCATTTACGCTTTCTCATGCCGGAGCGGGATATTTATGTGTTCGATCGTCATGTGAAAGCGCATCCAGACTGCATCCCAGATGACGATCATATGATTGTCGGGGATTTTCTGGAAACCCTGCCGATTGCCGTTGAACGAATGAAAATGAAGGCGGTTCTGGCCCATTGCGATATTGGTTCCGGCGACAAGGCCGCGAGTGTCGCACTTGCAAAGATGCTTGGAGAGAGCCTTCCGAGGCTGCTGGTGTCCGGCGCCGTTATCGTCAGTGACCAGCCATTTGAAATGGACATTTGGCAAGCCCAGCCACTCCCCGGCAGCGTTGCAGAAGGCCGCTATCATATGTATCGGCAGCTTTAGGGGCTTTAACGGGCGAGATAACCGCCATCCGCAACGAACTCGGCCCCCGTTACAAATCCGGCCTCGTCGGAGGCTAGATACAGGATCATTGAGGCGATCTCCTCCGGCTTGCCAAGACGGCCAAGAGGGTGCGACTGTTTCAGCCGGGTTTCTTCTGCTTCGCGTTCGCTTTCGTCGATTTTATCGAATCGCCGCATCACCATGGGCGTTTCGATATATCCCGGATGCACCGAGTTTACCCGGATGTTGTAGCCTTTTTCAGCGCATTCAATGGCCGCGGCCTTGGTGAACAGCCGGACACCGCCCTTGCTGGCGGCATAGGCGGAAATATTGGACAACCCAACAAACCCGAGGACGGAGGAGATGTTAATGATGGACCCGCCGCCGGTATCCTTCATGCTGTTTACAACGGTTTGCGTTCCCAGAAAGGTGCCGTCCAGATTGATTGAAATCGTTTGCTTCCAGAAATCGTATGACATATCTAGCAGGCCCTTTGCCCGGCCGATACCCGCAGAATTAACGAGAATATCCAGCCGTCCCCATCGCGCAACAACGGCATCAACAACTGCGTGCCATTCATCGGGATTAACGACATCAAGGGTTTGGTAAAAAACGTCATAGCCTTCGTCTGCGAGGGTAGCTGCAAGTATCTCGCCCTTGTCCTGTCCGATATCGGTAAGGGCTACTTTCGCTCCCTCACGCAGGAACCGCTCGACAGTAGCCCGGCCAATGCCCGAGGCTCCGCCAGTTACCAAGGCGATTTTTCCGTTCAATCGGCCTGCTGCATTTGAACTCTCTGACATTTTCGCTCCCCAATTTTTATTATTGTCTGGGAACTTTGCCGTAAGCCCCATCGTCGGGCAAGCCTAAAGCGGCAAATTGTTGAGCGGAAGCCTTGGCTATCTCATGCCGGTAAGGTCGAAATCGACAATGACGGGCGCATGGTCAGATGGCTTTTCCCAGTCGCGTGAAGTGAACGCAATTTCCATCGCTTTCAAATGCGGCTTTAGGGCTGGGGTTACCCAGACATGATCAAGCCGCCGCCCGCGATTGGAGGCCCTCCAGTCACGCGCGCGATAACTCCACCAGGAAAACAGGGGCTCGGGTTCCGGCACAAAATGGCGCATTGCATCGATCCAGCCGTGAGACTCATACATCCGTGCCATATGCTCCACTTCGATTGGGGTATGGCTGACAACCTTCAAGAGTTGTTTGTGGTTCCAGACATCGGTCTCAAAAGGAGCAACATTAAGATCGCCTACCAGAATCATTTTATTGTCATCCGTGCGGCGTTCGGCAAACCAGTCTGCCATTTCCGTCATGAAATCCAGTTTGTGGGCGAACTTGTCGTTCAGGGCGACATCAGCAATATCGCCGCCTGCCGGGACATAGAAATTATGGATTTCCATCCCGGTTTCAAGCGTAATGGCGAGGTGCCTCTTATCATCCTTGCCGCACCATTGAATGGGCTCTGTCGTGACAAAGGGAATTTTTGAGAAAATCGCAACGCCATTGTAACTTTTTTGTCCGGCAATGGCGTAATGTTCATATCCCATCTTGGCAAAACTTTTAAGCGGGAATTCGTTGTCGGTTACCTTCGTTTCCTGAAGGCACAGGATATCCGGCTGACTTTGCTCGACAAATGTTTCCACATGGGCAAGGCGGGCGCGAACGGAGTTGACGTTCCAGGTGGCGACACGCAGATGACTCATTTTTCCTCTTTCTTGGACAATTCTAGAAAATATTAAAGCTGCTGCCGGTAATGGCAATTGGCCAATGGCCATGCTCAAAAAGCCTGTATTTCAGGGCGAAGGGGTGGGTGTCTTCTTCTCCCGCGGCGAGAACAAGCGCTGCCTGATGACAGCTCTGCAGAGCTGATCCGGCAGTGGCGCGGATCAGTTCCTGATCTTCGATCCCGGCGTCCATTGTGGCGGCCTCCACCGCGTTATTGATGATATCGGAGGCCGTGGCCGAGACATGGGTGAGTGCGAGATTGAGATCCTCTTCGCTCATGAGTTCAAGGGCGGATGTTGTCAGCGCCATCCGTAACTGTTCTTCTGCGTCCCACCATTCGCTGTTGAATTCCGGATTGGCGGCGGCATAGGCTGCATCTTCCCAATTTTCTACCTCAGCGACAAACACACCTGGAAATCCCAGCCCGTCCATATAGTCGCGGGCTGCAGTCACGCTATCCTGATCCAAAGGTTCACCCACCTCGCTAAACCAGGGAATTGACGGAATCAGCTTATTGAAGCGGACAACGGATATTAACGTCGGATAATCTTCGATGTCTGGAAGATCTTCATCGAACTCGTCGTCATATTCCATATCAGGACTCCGGCTGTTAAACATGACCGATTTTCTAACATGGAACAGGAGATAAATTCATTCTTATTCGTATTGGCTGTCGAAGAAGGTGAACAGTTCAGGCTTCAGCTTGATATTCTTCTCCACCTTGCCAAGGCTGATGCTTGTGACCTGCCCTTGTGCATCGGTTACAAGCCATTGGCGCAGCTGAAGCGGATTATCGCTGAAGATCAGCACGATATTACCCTCATCCGGATTATCCGTATCGACAATGGTCAGGCGGATTGTACTGGCATCATTCTCAACTTTGGTGACGGTAACATCATCACTCAGATCGGCATTTTCCTTAAGCAGGACGTTCACCGGTGTTGCTGAAAGCGGCAGGCGCGTTGTCTCCTTGAGCTCCTTGTCATGGAAGACGAGCCAGAGACCATCCGCGACCACAAGGATCTGGGCAGGTGGTTTATACTCAAACCGCATGCGGCCGGGCTTGCGCATATAAACCTTGCCTTCGGCGATCCCACCAGCAGAGTCGATTTGCAGGAAATCGGCTTTCATGGTCTTGATGGTATCAAGGTAGGCCTCGACCCGATCAATCTCGGCCTGATCCTGTGCATTCAATTCCGCAATAGCGGGGGACGCGCTGATCGTTACTATCAGTAGCGTAAATAGGATTTGGGCTGGTTTCAGCATATAACGCATTCAATTCTCACCTAGGGATCGAAGGTTGGCTCTTTCGCCAATATTCTCCAAATATGGGAATGCTTTGGGGAAAAAGCCAGAAAAAAGCCTTTTCCTTTATCGTTCGCGGTCATTGATGTCCCGGGCCAGCACTTCGCGCTTACCCACATGATTGGCAGCCCCGATGACACCTTCTTTTTCCATCTGGTCAATAATCCGTGCGGCGCGGTTATAGCCAATTTGCAGATGCCTTTGCACGAAGCTGGTGGAGGCTTTTCGCTCCCGGCAGACAAGCTCGACGGCGCGATCATAGAGTTCATCGCCTGAATTTCCGCCGGGCCCGCCCATCATGCCATCGAAATCGCCCTGATCCTCTTCAGTGACTTCTTCCTTGTAATCGGGTTCGCCCTGCGCTTTCAGAAAGCTGACGACCTGTTCAACCTCTTCATCGGAGACGAACGGGCCATGGACACGTTGTACCCGTCCGGCACCCGGCATATAGAGCATGTCACCCTGACCAAGGAGCTGCTCCGCGCCCTGTTCCCCAAGGACGGTGCGACTGTCAATTTTTGAGGTAACCTGGAAGCTGATCCGTGTTGGGAAGTTCGCCTTGATGGTGCCGGTGATGACGTCGACGGACGGACGCTGGGTTGCCATGACCACATGCAGCCCTGCGGCACGGGCCATCTGGGCGAGGCGTTGTACCGCTACCTCGATATCCTTGCCAGCAACCATCATCAGGTCCGCCATTTCATCGACGATGATGACGATCATGGGTAACGGTTCCGTATCGAGGGCACGTTCCTCAAATACCGGCTCTCCGCTTGCTGTGTCGAAACCTGTCTGAACGGTCCGTTTGAGGACCTCGCCCTTTTTCTGGGCCTCGCGAATACGCTGGTTGTAGCCATCAACGTTTCGGACACCAAGCTCCGCCATCTTGCGATAACGTTCCTCCATCTCCTTAACGGCCCATTTAAGGGCAACTACGGCCTTACCCGGTTCGGTAACCACTGGCGCCAGCAAATGCGGAATTCCGTCATAGACAGACAGTTCCAGCATTTTCGGGTCAATCATGATAAACCGGCATTCTTCCGGAGACAGCCGATAGAGCAGGGACAGGATCATCGTATTGACGGCAACGGATTTACCCGAGCCGGTCGTGCCGGCGATCAACAGATGTGGCATCCGGGACAGGTCCGCCACCACCAGATCACCACCAATATCCTTGCCAAGCGCAAGAGTTAGTTTTGAGTTTGTGCTTTCGTAGGCAGCGGCCGAGAGGAGTTCCCGCAAAAACACCGTTTCCCGCCGCTGGTTCGGAAGCTCGATGCCGATGGCGTTGCGTCCGGGGATCACGGCAATACGGGTTGAAATGGCGCTCATGGAGCGGGCAATGTCGTCAGCAAGCCCGATGACACGTGAGCTTTTCAGCCCCGGCGCAGGTTCCAGCTCGTACAAGGTCACTACCGGTCCGGGACGCACACGGCTGATATCGCCTTTAATCCCATAGTCATCGAGCACGGATTCAAGCAATCTGGCGTTCTTGGACAATGCCTCCTCACTGACGGGTTTGGATGCTTGCTTTGCGCTCGGGAGTGACAGGAGATCAAGCGGCGGCAATTGATATTCATCCGCCGGACCAAGCTTAAGTGCGGGTTGTTTTTCTGCGGCAACCCGTTTGCCAACGGCGGCGCTGGATCTGCGCTGCTCGATCTGTGGTTCGATGGCTTTGCGTACTTCCGGCACCTTTGACTTTTTAAGCCGCGCTTTTTTCTTCCGTGGCGGCGCGCCCGATTCTTCGTCTTCCGCCGCATCTATGTCATCGGCATTGCCGCGAAAGCGGAAATCCCGCAGATAGCCGGGCGCCAGCAGCAATGTTTGCACAATGGCTTTCAGCGAAAGACCGACAATCCGCCATTCCTGCCCGGAGACACCAAACGAAATAAGGAGAAGGACGGCAGCAATTACCAGAAAAATTGGACCGAGAATTGCCGGATGAATATTGATACCGATTTGCTGGCCGGCCACGGTCACGGAGTTGAAGATGACCTCTCCAACAATGCCGCCGTATCCGGAATTAAGAGGCCAGCTATCGGCAACCGGCAAGGCGGCCAACGTCGCCGCAGCAAACGATACGCCGAAAGGAAGTACCGCCAGATGGATCCATCCCCAGCGTAATCCACGATGAGACATCACACGCCAGGCCCAGGCGATCAGTCCAAGAACCAGCGCGACGGCGCCGAATCCGATCGTTTGCAGTAACAGGTCCGCAAGATGTGCGCCGCCGAGACCCAGAAAATTACCTGCCGGATTAGCAGTCGCATGATTGAAATTCGGATCATCCGGTGAGTAGGAAACGAGGGATAAAATACAGATCAGCGCAAGTATAAGAAGTGCAAATCCACCCAGCTCGATAAGCCGTCGGTGAAGAAAATCTACGCTTCCACTCGGCAACAGGGAAATTGATTTGGAGCCTTTTGATTTAAACATCATACTTGTATTCTATAAGCTATTGGCCAACCTAGATAAAGCCTCTTTGCTGTTTTCCGGTTCAGCGACGAGGGCAACCCGGATGTAAGGATCTCCCGGGTTAATACCATCAGGGCCAGCAACACTCAAATACTGGCCCGGCAGCACCCGGATCGCGGCCTTTGTCCAGAGGCGTTTGGCCGCCTCGACACCATCGCCGACATCAAGCCAGAGGAAAAAGCCGCCTTCGGGGCGGTAGAATCCGAATTCCGACCCAAACAACTCTTCGGCCATATCGAATTTGGCGCGATAGAGGGAACGATTTTCCTCGACATGGGCATCATCGTTCCAAAGTGCTGTGGCCGCGGCACAGACCGGCAGGGGCGATGCGGCGCCCGAGAAACTGCGTAAGTTCAGAAATGTCTGAATGAGCGGAGTTTCGCCAACACAGAACCCGGACCGAAGCCCCGCCGCGCTGGAACGTTTGGAAAGGGAGTGAAAGGCCAGCACAGGATCCAGCGCGCCTCCCTCCTGGGCGCAGATCTCGAGAATTCCCGTGGGGGGTGTTTTATCGTAAATCTCCGAATAGCATTCGTCTACGATCAGCGTGAAGTCATGCTTGCGCGCAAGTTCCAGGGCGGCTTTCAGATATGCCGCATCCGCGACGGTTCCCTGGGGATTGGACGGATTGCACAGATAAAAGGCAGATGTTCTGTTCAGCAGCTCCGGGTCGAGAGCGTCGAGATCGGGAAAGAAATGTGTCGCTTTTCCGGCAGGTAGAAAAACCGGCTCCGCACCGGCCATTACCGCCGCTGCGTGATAGACATGATAATAGGGTGTTGGCAGTAAAATTGCCGGTTGGGGCTGGTTGTGACCGGCCCGCTCCGTAAGAACGGAGGCGATCATATACAACGCTTCTTTTGTACCATTTACTGGCGCGATATTGCTGTCGGCATCTATCATCCCATCTGGGAGATCATAGCGGCGATTGAGCCATCCCGTGATTGCAGTCCGTAATTCCGGCGTTCCGGCAATTGGCGGATATTTGCCATATAGATGCTCATTTGCGCGCAGTGTATCAATCATCAACTGCGGCGGTTTATGTTGCGGTTCTCCGATCGTCAGGATCAGCGGCTCCATGCCCGGTGCCGACGGCATCGGATCGAGCAGTTGGCGGAGGGCCTCAAAGGGAGAGCCGCGTAAATGGGACAGTTCGGAATTGATCATATGGCCTTGATGCCGATTACAAATGGTATAAAGCGCGCCAAAATCTAGTTAATTCGCGGTGACGATACAAGCCGCATGATAGGTTGCGGCCTGTTATTTGCCTTGAACGTGCTTTTATACCACTGTTTCCGGCGTCATGGCGCCGATCAGCGCACGTCTTCTTCCGGATAGGCGCCGATTTTATGGATGCTGAGATCCGCACCGAGAAACTCATTTTCCTCGGATAGGCGGATGCCGCTGATAGCCTTTAGGGCGCCATAGACAAGAAATCCGGCGAGAAGCGCGTAGGCGCATCCCAAAAGGCTGACGACAAGCTGGGCAAAAAAGCTCACTCCGCCGAGGCCTCCAAGGGATTCAAGCCCGAAGATACCCGCCGCGATGCCGCCCCAAAGCCCGCAGAGACCATGCAGGGGCCAGACACCAAGGACATCATCCACCCTTAACCTGTTTTGACAGATGGTAAAAGCAACGACAAACAGAGCGCCAGCTATGGTGCCCGTCGCTAAAGCGCCGATGGGATGCATAATGTCTGACCCGGCGCAGACGGCAACCAGGCCCGCAAGCGCGCCGTTATGAATAAAACCCGGATCGTTACGACCGACGATGAGAGCCGCAATGATGCCACCCACCATGGCCATCAGCGAGTTCATTGCCACCAGGCCGGATATGCCGCCGATTGACTGGGCGCTCATGACATTAAAGCCGAACCAGCCAATACACAGTATCCAGGATCCTAAGGCGAGAAACGGGATGTTGGATGGCGGAATACCGATAACACGACCGTCTTTTGTGTAGCGCCCTCGCCGGGCGCCCAGCAATAGGACTGCCCCAAGGGCGATCCAGCCGCCGATGGCATGGACAACAATTGAACCCGCAAAATCATGGAACCCGACACCAAAGAAATTCTCGATCAAATTTTGAATGCCGAAATTCCCGTTCCACACGATGCCTTCGAAGAACGGGTAAATCAATGCGGTCAGGATTGCCGTCGCGATCAGCTGTGGCCAGAATTTTGCCCGCTCCGCTATGCCACCTGAAATGATCGCCGGTATGGCAGCCGCAAATGTGAGCAGGAAAAAGAACTTTACCAGATCATAACCGTTGCTGGCAAAGGAATAGCCTTCAGCGGTGGTTTCACCTGAGAGAACCGCCGCGTTGACGAGAAAATCGACACCATAGGCAACTGAATAACCAATGAAAAAATAGCTAACTGTTGATACGCCGAAATCGGCAAGGATCTTGACGAGTGCGTTCACCTGATTTTTACGGCGAACGGTGCCTACCTCAAGAAAGGCGAAGCCGGCGTGCATGGCGAAAACCAGAATGGCCCCCAGCAGCACGAACAAAACGTCCGTGCCCGAAATTCCGTCAGACATTTAACTAAACTCCCTCATGATATTGCCGCGTTGGGGCGCGGATTGCATTCTTTGTATCAAGGATTGTGCCAAACGAGGGTTTAGGGGCTTAACTGCGGTTTGCAGGCGGTCGCCAGAAACCAAAAGCGGAAAATGCTCAAGAAATAGTCATCGCAATGACTAAAACTTGAGCATTTGCCGATATGTTGCGCAGAATTTCTTCTGCGCAACAGGCTATGTAGAGGGATTAGAAGGACTGAGAACCTTGCCCAAACTCAGGGTAGGCTTCAAGTCCGAGCTCTGCTTTGTCGAGCCCTTCAAGCTCGTCCTCTTCGCTTGCCCGGATACCGATCGTGAATTTTAGGATCAGCCAGAAGACAGTGCTGAGAACAACTACGAAGGCGCCGATGGCAATGATACCGGTCAATTGAGCGACGAAGGTCACTTCCGGATCGGAAATCGCAACAGCGATTGTACCCCAGATGCCGCAGAACAAATGGGCCGGAATGGCGCCGACGACATCATCGATTTTCAACTTGTCGAGCAATGGAACAGCAAAGACAACGATGACACCACCAAAAGCACCGATCAGGATTGCCATGCCGAGGGTTGGATCGGCAGGTTCCGCCGTGATGGAGACCAGGCCGCCGATCGCACCGTTCAACGCCATGGTAAGATCGACCTTCTTGTACATGATCTGAGTAACGATCATCGCCGCGATCACGCCGCCTGCAGCGGCCATGTTAGTGTTGGCGAAGACGTTAGCCATCTCGATTGCACTGGCGGCCGAACCGAGCGCCAGAACAGAACCACCATTAAAGCCGAACCAGCCGATCCATAGAATAAACGTTCCGAGCGTCGCAAGCGGAAGGTTCGCACCGGGGATCGGATTTACTCTACCTTCGGAAGTATACTTGCCTCTACGAGCCCCAAGAATGATGGCACCTGTCAAGGCAGCCCAGCCCCCAACTGAATGGACCAGTGTCGACCCGGCATAATCGGAGAAGCCCATCTCGGCGAGCCAGCCGCCACCCCATACCCAGGAACCCTGGATTGGGTATATGATGGCCGTCAGAAGGACGACGAAAAGGAGGAAAGACCACAGCTTGATCCGTTCAGCCAGAGCGCCTGATACAATGGAGGCTGCAGTTGCCACAAAGACCATCTGGAAGAACCAGTCGGAGGAAGCTGAATAACCGCCGTCCGCAAAAGTTCCGGCAAGAGCTTCAGCATCATCTGGTGCCCAGAACGGGCTGAAGCTTCCGATATAGCCGGAAACGTCCATATACATCAGATTGTAGCCAACAAGGTAGAAAGTAAGGCCGGCGACTGAATAAAGAGCAATATTCTTAAGGCAGATCGTCGCGGTATTCTTGGACCGGACGAGACCGCTTTCCAACATGGCAAAGCCCGCCGCCATCCACATGACGAGAGCGCCGTTCACCAGGAAGGAGAAGGTGTTCAGAACATAGGCGGTTTCACTATCGACTGCCGCGAAAGCAGGCACGGCGCCGAGAAGAGCAAAGGCCGCAGCGGAGGCGGCGGCAGTTTTTATGTATGTCAAGTTACGCATCAATATTCTCCTAGAGCGCATCTGCGTCGGTTTCGCCCGTGCGAATACGGACAACATTCATCAAATCGAAAACAAAGATTTTTCCATCGCCGATCTGTCCGGTTTTGGCCGCACCGGCGATGGCTTCCACCACCTGTTCAGCCAGATCCTCTTTTACGGCAACTTCAATTTTAATTTTGGGGAGAAAGGAGATGGCATACTCCGCACCACGGTATATTTCCGTGTGCCCCTTTTGTCGGCCATACCCCTTAACTTCGGTTGCTGTCAGCCCATCGACACCAATCGATGTCAGGGCGTCGCGCACTTCATCAAGTTTGAAGGGCTTTATAACAGCCATAACCAGCTTCATGATGCTCACCTCTTTGACTTGTTCGTGACCGGGAAAGAATGATCCCGGTTTCGGGTCTTTTTTTTCAAGACCCGTGCCAGTTGAGGCCCGACGAAATTTTTAATTTGTTATCAAAGAGTTAACAAGGGGGTGCTAAAAAAGAGGGCACTAAGAGAGCCAAAAAATGATTAATAATTATGCAAATGTGCGTATTTGCCTAAAATTTAGACATTTAGTGGCTTTAGGGCCTGCTCCGCCGCCGCGGAAAGGCGTAACAGCTTTCCTTCAGTGTTTCCCGGTGCCATCAGCATCATGCCAACGGGAAATCCGCTTTCCAAGCCACACGGCAGTGTCGTGGCGCAAAGACGTAGCAAATTTGCGAGGCGTGTCAGGCTGATCGACATAAGCGTCGCGCGAAGGTAAGCCTCAATACTTTCGAGGAGCGGGGCGATCGCCGGGGGATGTTCCGGTTGCGTCGGGCCGACCACAAGATCATATCCCGCAGTTTGCAGCAGATAGTCGGCTGTCAGCTTTTCCATGCCGCGATAGAGTGCGGCAGCGTCTACAGCCGAGAATTTCTCTGCTGCCAGAATACGTTCTGCTATCGGCGCGTACATGGCGCCCGGGTTGGCGCGTATCTGATCCCCATACATCATGCAGGCCTCAATGGCCGCCGGGCTTCCATGTCGGGCGGAGAGTGCCACCGCATCATTGAAGGCTGGCACCGGCCCTTCCGTGATTTCTGCGCCTGCCACCTTTAATAACGACAGGCCCTCTTTCACCCGAGAAAGTATTTTAGGGTCACAGAGTTCGTCAAACTGGCTTGTCGCGCGCAGGATTCTCACGCCTTTTAAAGATACGCCCGAAAGGTCGGGTTTTGGCCTACCGGATAAAATGGAATAGAGAATGTTTGCGTCCGCGACATCCTTGGTAAGTGGTCCGACGGTATCCTGTGAGTAGGAAAGCAGCATCGCGCCCTCCAGGGAAATTTGCCCATGAGTTGTTTTAAGGCCTGTCAAGCCGCACCACGCCGCCGGGATGCGAACGGAACCTGCTGTGTCCGAACCGATCGCCGCCGGTGCCAGCCCTTCCGCAACGGAAAGCGCGGCTCCGGCTGACGATCCGCCAGGTACTCTTTCCATATTTTTATCGAAGGGATTCGGCCCTGTGCCTGTCCAGGGGTTGACGCCGATACCTGAAAAGGCGACATCCGGCATGTTCGTTTTCCCAAGGCAGACGAGGCCAGCGCGGCCTGCTCGTGTCAGGCATTCTGCATCTCTGGTCGGCACCCGACCTTCAAAAAGGCGCGATCCACCCTCCGTTGCAATACCGGCAGTATCAAACAGGTCTTTCCAGGAAATTGGAACGCCATCCAGTGGGCTGAGCCGTGTGCCATTTTTGGCGCGAACTTTGGCGGCTTCCGCTTCTTTTAATGCTCGCTCTTCTGTCAAGCGGACATATATACGCTTCTGCGGGTCATGCTCTTTGATCCGGCCAAAAAAATATTGCGCAAGTTCAATTGGATCAATTGCCCCTTCGCCTATATGCTGCCCTAGTTCAAGGGCTGTCAAGTCGTGCCAGTTCTTTGTCATGGCGGCAGGTTAGGCCTATATCCGAAATGAGGCAATAGAGGTAAAGAGTTAAATGGCGGCGAAGATGGCGGGCAAGACTATTGAAGCGGATATTCTTGTTGTGGGCGGGGGACTGAATGGTCTGCCGTTTGCGATTGCGGTCGCGGCGGCGGGTCTGGAAGTCGTCTTGCTGGAGCGGGAAAAGCCAGCTAAACTTGTTGACGCAAAATTCGATGGGAGAGTGTCCGCCATTGCGCACGCATCGCGCAACCTGCTGCTAGCGTCCGGTGTCTGGAAGCATGTCTCCGAGAAGGAGCCGATGCTGGATATCCGTATTACGGACGGTCCCTCGAAATGTTTCCTCCATTACGACCACCGCCAGCTTGGAGATGAGCCTTTTGGACACATGGTTGAAAACAGGCATCTTCGTGAAGCTCTCTACCGGCGTGCCAAGGAAATACCGACATTGACCGTTTTGGCACCAGCGGAATATCGGTCGATCACGCGAGATAGTTCCGGGGTGACAGCGCAACTTGAGTCAGGTGATATTTTAACCGCGCGACTTGTTGTTGGCGCCGACGGACGTAATTCTCCGCTTAGAAAAGAAGCAGGCATCAAGACGGTTGGCTGGTCCTATGACCAGATGGGAATTGTATGTACAATTGCTCATGAAGTGCCGCATCATGGTGTTGCCCAAGAGCGTTTTCTCAACCCCGGGCCCTTCGCTATCCTGCCGATGACGGGCAACCGTTCCTCTCTCGTCTGGACCGAACCTACCAAGCGGGCGAACGTAATCATGGCACTTGGCGAAGAAGACTTTCAGCGGGAAATGGCGAAACGTTTTGGGGATTATCTCGGAAAACTGGAGGCGGTTGGCCCACGCTGGAGCTATCCGCTGAGCCTGCATCAGGCGGAAAGATATGTGGATGAACGTCTTGCGCTGATCGGGGATGCCGCCCATGGCATGCATCCAATTGCCGGACAGGGCCTTAACTTAGGCCTGCGCGATGTGGCGGCGCTTGCCGAGGTGGTGATCGATGCAGCCCGGCTCGGCCAGGATATTGGCGGTACCATGACGCTTGATGATTATCAGAGGTGGCGCCGGTTTGACAGCTTGACCCTGCTGGCGATCACGGATGGCCTGAACCGGCTTTTCACAAATGATATTGGTCCTGTCCGGCTCGCGCGTGATCTTGGCCTTGCGGCAGTGAACAGAATGCCCCCTTTGAAGGGCTTTTTCATGGAACATGCGCGCGGTACGGTTGGTAAGATGCCCCGGCTTCTTCGCGGTGAGGCGCTCTGACACCCTAGGGGTCGCGGCTTAGTCCGGCTTGCGCAAGATTGTCGAGATACGTCTGCCAAACACTTTCCTGATTGAGGCCGAGTTCATAGAGGTAGGCCCAGGAGAACAGCCCGGTGTCATGGAGATCATCGAAAGTGATACGAATGGCATAATTTCCCACAGGCTCCAGCCCCATAATGCCCACGTGCCGTCGACCGGAAACCGTTTGCTTTTGGCTCGCGCCATGGCCTTGCACTTCGGCCGAAGGGCTTTCAACCCGCAAGAGTTCCGCCGGAAAGCGAAAGGAGTGTCCGTCTTCGAAAGAGACCAAAAGCGCCTTTTCCGATTTTTTCAACCGCACTTCCTGCGGCTTCGGGCGACCGGCCTGATCATAGATTTCACCGCTCATTATCCTTTTATCTCATCGATTTCCCGGGCTTCGTCCATCAACATGATCGGAATTCCGTTGCGGATCGGATAGGCGAGCCCCGCCGCCTTGCTGACCAGTTCGTTATTTTCCCGATCAAAAATCAGGGGCCCCTTGGTGAGGGGGCAGACGAGGATTTCGAGCAGTTTTGGATCCACCGCAAGGTTCTTGTTTTCAGTCATGGCTCGGGCCTTCCAACATTTTTATTGTACTGTGCGGTGAGCTTCGACCTGTTGCAACATCATTTGCAGCAGGCTGATCAGCAAATGCGATCTTGTTGCGATGTCAGCGGCTTCCAGAAGGGCCTGCTTTTCAACAGGCGAAAAGGGGCAGATCATGGAAAGAGAATTCACTAAGCTATCGTCTTCAAGATGATCCAGCGTTTGCCAGTCACTGGCGCCGTCTTCAAATTCCAGAAAATGATGTAACGCCTCATGGAGCGCTTCCCGGTCCACGCAGTTTCTATGCACCGGCTCCAGGTCATGCTTGAACCTCTGGTAGTTCGCGGTGACCTGTCGATAAGGCGTTGCTATGTCGAGTTCTTTCATGACTTCGAACCGGCACATCCCTTCCAACGTGATGCGCAACATGCCATTGGGTAATTCTCCATACTCGCAGATTTTACCGACACAGCCGACATTATATATTTCCGGCGTCATAAGATCGGATTCGGGATCCCGGGGTTGGACCATTCCGATCAGGCGGTGCGTCGCCATGGCGTCCTGTACCATGGCAAGATAGCGCGGCTCGAATATATTGAGCGGAAGATGCCCGTTTGTCAGCAACAGGGCGCCCGTTAGCGGGAAGATCGGTAATACAGGTGGGAGCTCTTCCAATCCCGTATTTGCCCCGGTATCCGTCATGCGAAAAGGATCGTCGACAATTGGCGGCGGAGCGTTTTCGTAAGCGGGTTTGTCGGCCCCATCAAATCCAGGAGTTTTAACAATTCTTGGCGTCCCGCCGCTTCGTTCCAGTCGCGATCTCGGCGAACAATCTCGATCAGTTCGTTGCCGCCCGCTTCGTAATCGCCATTTCCGACCAGCGCTTTTGCAAATTTCAGCCGCGCGTCCAGATCGTCAGGTTTCTGTTCGACTTTTGCGCGAAGCGGCTCCAGATCTGCGGCGTCCGTGGCATTTTCTGCAATTGAGATGGCTGCAAGCGCCGCCGAGACAGCGGGAGATTTTTGCGGACTGTCAGGAATTGTTTCCATCAGACTTTTGGCCGCTTCCAGCTCGCCCAGCTTAACATAAAGCCGGGCCAGTTGCGCTTTGGCATCAACATGTTCGGGCTCTATTTCAAGAATCTTTGCAAAGGCGGCCAGCGCTACTTCTGTATCGTCCCTATCCAGCGCCTCGGTGCCGGATTGGTAGGCTTCTTCCACAGGCGACGGACCGATCGGGCCCGCATGGCGCTCGACAAATTCCTTGATCTTGCTCTCCGGTAAGGCTCCCATGAAACCATCGACCGGCTGCCCGTCCTTGAAGGCAAAGACCGCGGGGATTGATTGAACTTGAAGACTTTGCGCAATCTGGGGGTTTTGATCAATATCGATTTTGACAAGCTGTACTGCGCCTTTTGCGTCTTTTACAACCTTTTCGATCATCGGGCCGAGCTGTTTGCAGGGGCCGCACCATGGAGCCCATAAATCTACAAGAACAAGGGTCTCCTTGCTGGCCTCGACCACGTCTTGCATGAATGTCTCGGTGGAGCCGTCCTTGATCCAATCATTGCCTGAGCCGGCGCCGTCACTAATCAGAGTTTCCATAAGTCTAGTTTACCAGTGTCTGTTTGTTACCAAAGAAACGCAGACCGCCAGAGCTGACAGCTGCCCGGACTTTGAAATAGCATCTAAACTCCGCTTTGTTAAGTGGGCCTGTTGGTGATTTAGGCCAGAGCTGTAAACAATCAAGGTGCTATTGAAATTCTCAATTGCGTTCCGGAAGGTCAAGAATTTGTGGCTTGTGCCCGCAATCGGTGATGAACTTTTCCAGATCATGCGGTAAAATCTGCGTCGTCATTGTATTGCGCAGCGGATGGTAGTTGAGCAGGTCGAGTGCCATCATCCTCTTTTCGAGGACAACGGAAACTTTCCTCTCCATGTCATTTATCAGGGAAAAGGGCGTAACAGAGCCGGGTTCGACGCCCAGCACCTCATATAATAGCTCCGGTTTGCCGAAGCTCAGGTTCTTCGCGCCAACAAGGCCCCTGAATGCTTTTAGGTCGACCGCTGTGTCCTGGAGACAGACGACAAGATAGAGATCACCGTTCTTGTCTTTCAGAAACAGGTTTTTGCAGTGCCCGCCGGGGAGGTGGTCGGTATGTGCCTGCGCCTCGTCGACCGTGAAAACTGGCGCATGATGATGGGTCTCGTGGTTGATTCCCAATGTATCAAGTTTGGCAAACAGTTCCTCTGGGGTTGCGGGCATTCTCGATCCTTTCCTCTGCGTGACCGACCGGAAAATTAACGGCTCTATCCATTGAGGGAAATAAAGAATTGGCAAAAGCCGCATTTTTTCAGAAAACGCGCTTGCATTCAGGGGCTATTTACGTATTATCCCGCCTCGCAACGAATGTTGCACGCTCGAGCGGGCGTAGCTCAGGGGTAGAGCATAACCTTGCCAAGGTTAGGGTCGTGAGTTCGAATCTCATCGCCCGCTCCAATTTTCCAAAAAGGCCCGGCCGGAATGCGGGGGTTTTTTGTTTTAGCTCCGTGCCTCAAGAAGCCGAAAAACCCCGCTTGCATTAAAAACGATCCTGTCGCCGACCCAGGCCTCAGCCTCGACAAAGGCGAAGCCGTCGCCGGTTCCACTCTGTCGCGCGGTTCCTTCAAGCCAGTCGCCGATATCCGCTGAGGCGCTGAAATTGCAATTCAGGCTGACTGTTACGGCGGGTCTCCGGTTTGCGCGCCGGACGGCGGTGGCCATTAGCCCGTCTGCGAATGTTGTCATCATTCCGCCGTGCAGCCGTCCGCGAGAATTGCAATGACGCTCTGTTATGAAGAGGCCATGCCAGAAACGCTCCCCATCCACCTTGTGATAGAACGGGCCGTTGTGGGTGGAAAAGGGCCCGCGTGTCAGGCTTTCCTTGAAGCCAGGAGGCGGCTCTCTGTGTGATGGTTTATTGCTCATAACGGTCGCCTTCGTTTCAATTTTTTTGTGCATTGACTTTCGTTATTAGACTTTCTATTAATCTTATAACGAAAGTTACTATAACGAACAAGAAAAACCTAACGGGAAGGAAAAAGAATGAGTGACTATAAGAAACTGATCTTCGACCGACAGGATGCTGTCACGACAATTACCCTCAACAGGCCCGAAGTGCATAATGCGCTGGATCGGGAGCTTTCCGCAGAGTTGAAGGAAGCAATTCTCGCAGTACGCGCCGATCGGGAATGCCGGGTCATGATCCTGCGCGGGGCAGGCGAGACCTTTTGCGCCGGTGATGACATCAAGGAATTCAACGAATGGCGGGGCGATGAGAGCTACTGGCAGGTACGCCTCTACCAGGAAACAGTGCAGCTGATCGAGGATTTGACGCCGGTCACGATTGCCGCCGTTGACGGGGTATGCACGGGCGGTGGCCTTGAACTGACGCTCGTCTGTGACTTTGTGGTGGCGACGGATCGTTCACGCTGGGGGATGCCGGAAATTGACTGGGATATCACACCCGGTTGGGGCGGGCTGTCGCGTATTCCGAAATTTGCCGGACGGCGCAAGGCGAAGGAATGGAACCTGATCGGTATGATGTTCACTGCGGAAAAAGCGGAGCGCTACGATCTGGTTAACCGCGTTGTCGCTCCCGAGGAACTGGACGATCAAGTCGCCCAACTAACACATATTATGCTGCAGAAACACCCGATTACAGTCCGGCGGACTAAGTTCGCCTTGAATAAAAGCGCTGATTTGCCGGTTCAGGGAGCGTTGGCATTTGAGGTGCCCATCATGCCTTATGCCAGAGGTTCTTCTGGATTGAAGGATTTCAAAAGCGCGGATTCCCGAAAGAAACGGCGTGAGCTGTCCAAGGACTTCTGGTCGGACTAAAAGTTGGTACCCACCGGACGGTTTTTGCTCCGGTGGTTTATCTGGGGAGATATAATGTTCCATTTACCAGAGGTGCTGGACTGTGTTGCAGCGGCGATACCGGATCGTGAAGCAATCGTTTGCCGCGGGCAACGCTGGTCTTTTGCAGATTTTATGGACCGGTCAAACCGCCTCGCTAACGCGTTGCTTGCTCTCGGACTTGGTTGTCATCAGGAACGCGCGAAGTTGCAGAACTGGCAGTCCGGGCAGGACCGTCTTGCTATCTATCTTCATAACGGCAATGAGTATCTGGAGGGGATGTTTGGTGCCTTCAAGGCACGCCTTGCCCCGTTCAATGTCAACTATCGCTACGTCGAGGACGAACTCGTCTATTTGCTTAGCGATTCCGGTGCACGGGTAATTGTCTATCAGCGGAGCTTTGGCGAGAAGCTGGCTGCAATCAGGGATCAGGTTCCGGATCTTCAGCATTTTATCGAAATCAATGACGGTGGCCCAAGTTATATTGAAGACGCTGTTGAGTATGAAAAGCTGCTTGCGGTGTCTGAACCCGCCGTGCCGGATTTACACTATAGCCCGGACGATCTTTATATTCTTTATACCGGAGGCACCACCGGTAAGCCGAAGGGCGTGCTCTGGCGGCAGGGGGATATAATGATTTCCGTTCTGGGCGGGCGGCGACTATCCGACAAGGGTATTATTGACAGTCTTGAGGAAGTCGCCGCCACCGCGCTGAAAGGGTCAATGCCGGTTCTGCCGGCGCCGCCCTTTATGCATGCGGCGGGACAATGGAATGCCATAATGGGCCTCTTCGCCGGGAATACCGTCGTCATTCAGGACCAGGTGGATCAACTGGATCCAACCGATATTCTCGATACAATCGATCGTGAGAAAGTCGTGATGATCTCGATCGTCGGGGATGCTTTTGCCCTTCCCCTTATTGAGGAGATGAAGAAGGGCAATCATACTCTTGCGTCATTGCGTTTCTTTCTCAATAGCGGCGCTCACTTGTCTGTCAAAACCAAGCGAGAGCTGGTGCGATTGCTCCCGAAAACCCGTATTCTTGATTTTTTGGGATCCTCTGAAGGGGGGAACCAGGGCCAGCATGTGGATGACTTGGAGGGGAATGCGCCCGGGACGTTCAGTTTGTCTCCCGGCAACGCGGTTCTGAATGACACCAAAACCGCCTTGCTGGAACCCGGGCATGAGGGAACCGGATGGTGGGCGCGGCAGGGCTATGTGCCGATTGGCTATCTCAATGACGAGGCTGCAACGAAGAAGACCTTCGTCGAACTTGCGGGTGAGCGATACGCTATGGCGGGGGATCGAGCTCAGCTCCTGCCCGGAGATATCGTGCGTCTCCTCGGTCGGGACTCACTGGTAATCAACAGTGGCGGTGAAAAGGTTTTTGTTGAGGAGGTTGAAGAAGCGCTGAAAAAGCATGCGGCCGTCAAAGACGCGCTGGTTTTGGGCCGACAGAGCGCGCGCTGGGGCCAAGAGGTCGTCGCTGTGATTGCTTTTCAAGACGGCCAGCGCGCCGATCTCGAGGAGATCAAGACAGAATGCGCTCGTCACGTCGCCCGTTATAAACTGCCAAAGGCGGTTTTTGTGGTTCCGGAAATTCTGCGACACGCCAATGGCAAGCCCGACTATAAATGGGCGGAAAACTACGTCCGTTCGCAATCACTCCGGGAAGAGGGCCGATACGTAACTTGATCGATATCGACCTCTGTTTTGCAAGTCTGGCAGAAAAGCTTCGCCGAAAACGTATGTCCGCAGCTTTTGTGGGTCAGGATAAGGGGGGGTCCCTTGTCGTCGGCAAGCCACTTGTCTCCCCAGGCAATAATCGCGAGTGGGATGGCGTATAGCGCCATGCCCTTCTCGGTCATTCGATACTCTGAAAGATGCGGTTGATCGGGGACAGGGCGGGTTTTTAAAATTCCAGCCGCAACAAACCGTTTAAGGCGTGCCGCCAGAATATTGCTGGCAATGGACAGGCGGCGCTGAAAGATATCAAACCGTCGAACGCCGTAAAAGCATTCACGTATGATCAGAAAGCTCCATGGGTCGCCAATCGTTGCCATGGTTCGGGCAATGGAACAAGGACGCTGGCGTTCCAGCAGTGCCTGTTCGACATATCTCATCTTGGCAAATCTCTCCCGTCCCTTGCTTCTAGTCCGGATCCGGCTTTCGAAACGAACGTCACGGGGATCTACTACCTGATGACATTCAGAGCAGACCACCGCTTTTTTTAGCGGCTGCCCACAGTTTGTGTGAACCAGCCTTTCGCCTGTCGGCTCTTTATCTGACCAGTCTTGCCCCCAATTCAGGGCGGCTACAAGAGCGGGCAGGAGGTCGCGCCCTTGCTCTGTGAGAAAATAACCCTTTCGCCGTCCGCCCTCGTTGAGAGGGCGGTGTTCCATGACACCATGCCGCACAAGGCGCTTGAGCACCCGTTTCAGAGACTCGCGGGCAATACCGAGGTTTGACTGGAAGCTGTCGAACTGCACGACATTGTCCAGCAGCGCCTCGCGCAGCACCAGAAAGGTCCATGCCCCTCCTAGAATCTCGAAGGAGCGCTCGACCGAACAACTGCTATCGACGATTAATTCATTCTGCAACATACCATTTGATATAGCATCACCATGCTTTCAGTACGAGACTTTTTATACTTGCGATATGAGACTTTTGTGGTTATCCTAAACCATATAGAACAGCAAGACGGAACCAAGAATAATGAAAGCGATTGTTGTCAACGATCTGAGCGGATTGGACGGGGTGCGGTTAAAAGACTTTCCAAAGCCCATGGTTCGCCCCAGGGGCGTCATTGTCGAGGTCAAAACCGCGGCTCTTAATTTTCCAGATGTGCTTCAACCCAAAGGTCTATATCAGGATCAGCCGGACACGCCGTTTGTCCTTGGTCTGGAGTTCTCTGGCGTCGTGCAGGAGATCGGAGTGGATTGCCGCCAACTGAAAGTGGGCGACCGGATTGTTGGTATGGGGCAGGGGGCTTTAGGGGAGTACAGCTCCGCGCGCGAACAGATGTGCTTCAAACTGCCTGACAGTCTCTCTCACGACCTTGGCGCCGCAATCCCGCTTGCTGGTGGAACCGCGATGTATGGCCTGAGATATTGCGGCCAACTCGCCGCGGGAGAAACGCTGGTCGTTCTTGGGGCAGCGGGAGGAACCGGAAACTATGCTGTGCAGATTGGCAAGGCGCTGGGCGCGCGGGTCATCGCGGTGTGCTCTAGCGTTGAGAAAGTACGGTCCGTTTTGGAGGCAGGGGCGGATGTGGCGATCAACTATCGCGAAGAAGATTTGGGCGAACGGTTAAAGGAGCTTACCGACAACCGGGGCGTTGATGTTGTTTACGATCCGGTCGGTGGTGATTTGTTTGATATTTGCTCGCGGAGGATGGCGATGGGAGGACGGTTACTGATCGTCGGATTTGCCTCTGGCCGTATTCCGGACCTTGGCGTTAATATGCCGCTTATCAAATCCTATTCGGTGGTTGGGACGAACTGGTCGCTGACCGCCTGGAACCGCCCTGACATCTCCATGCTTGTAATGGAAGAGCTGTTTACATTAAGCGAACGGGGCTTGGTGCGCCCGACTATTGATAAAATATTCCCACTTGACCAGGCGAAAATGGCCCTGTCTCGCCTTGAAAGCCGAGAGGCTATCGGAAAGACTCTGGTTCAGGTTGGCTAGTGCGCTAAAGCGTCGCGGGGATCTTGTATCAAACCATTTGCGGATTAACTTTAGGGCAAGTAATTGTTAAAGTTTGAACTGGAGGGTATTGAAGATGACACATGTTCCCCATGAACTTGCTGAAGAGTTTCCTGAATCGAAGGAACGGATTCATGAACTGACCCAAAATGATGCGCATTTTGCCAAGCTGAGTGAGGAGTATCATTCCGTTAATCGCCAAATCCATCGGATTGAAACGAATGTCGCGCCGGCTGACGAGGGGTTTGAGAAGCAACTCCGCCGCCAGCGCCTGTCGCTCAAGGATCAGATCAGCACATACCTGTAACGATATCGTCAGGCCTTGTGTCGGGGCGGGATTTCTTGTCTAACTAGATCATTATGATCAGGATCAACAACAATATAACGCTGGATGACTCGGAAGTTACGGAGAGTTTTATTCGGTCGTCTGGTCCGGGTGGACAGAATGTCAACAAGGTCGAGACGGCTGTTCAGCTGCGCTTTGATGCAAAAGCTAGCCCTAACTTACCGCCCTTTGTATTTGCTAAATTGAGAGAGCTTGCGGGACAGCGCATGACGAAGGAAGGGGTTCTGGTTTTGACCGCGAGTGAGTACCGCTCGCAGGATCGTAATCGCAAGTCCGCGTTGGAGAGGCTTTGTGGGCTGATTCGGGAAGCAGCTGTAGTTCCTAAGTATCGCAGACCGACGAAACCGACCTATTCATCGAAACTACGCCGCCTTGAAAAAAAGCAGCGCCGGGGCGGACTGAAGAAAAGCCGCAGCAAAATTGATCTCGATTGACGGCGGCTATTTGCATGTCACTTTGTTATAATTTATTGACTTACTCAAAATAATCTATAAATAAGCGCAACGTGTTACATTCGTTTTGACTTGCCTAAATAATCGGTGCGCTGGTTACCTTAGTTATTCCCTGACAATGTGATCGTTACGAAAACCGGAGGTCCGCACGGTGTGGGCCACGCGTTTCATGTTGCTATAAGGAATAAAACTATGGCTACAGGTACTGTAAAATGGTTCAACCCAACAAAAGGTTTTGGCTTTATCGAGCCTGATGATGGCGGAAATGACGCTTTCGTTCATATTTCAGCTGTTGAGCGTGCTGGGCTTCGCAGCCTGAATGAAGGTCAGAAGGTTTCATTTGAACTGGAAACTGGCAAAAATGGTAAATCTTCCGCAGAAAATCTTTCTGTAGTAGAATAATCATCTAATAAGAAAACCGCCGTCGGCTCTCGCTGACGGCGGTTTTTTTGTGTCTTGGTTTTATGGCTTTCAGGCCTTGTCAATGGCAAGAGCGCTATTTTCCCTTGCTTTTATGCTCCAGTTTGAGGCCTTTGGCGGTACGGTTCTGAAAGCCGGTCCAATAGGTATGTTCAGGCTTGGGAGTTCCGTCTTTCTCAACCGCATAAACGCCATCATTGGCAACTTCAATGATATCCAGATAACTCTGCATGCCGTCGTTACCTTTCAGTTTCTCCCCGAAATAGGCGGTGACGAAATGTTGTGTGATATTATTCATTCGCACGGTATCCCAGACAGCATCCGCGTAATGTTCAAACGGAACAAAATCGAGCCCCTCGGCTGGTTGCCATGACTCTATTGGGGCCGGAATGGGAGCGGCCGCGTTATGATTTGCATTTTCGAATGTCAGGAGGTAGCGGTCTGTGTTTACGGCATTGTTGAAAATTGCCTGCGTTCCGTTTTCATATCCGGACACGTCGTCTGCGCTTCCGGCGATGAAAAACATTGGGACACGGATCCCGGCGAGCCCCTTCGCATCCCAAAATCCGGTGTTCATGCCCCATGGGGCGATTGAGACGATCGCCTTAAATCGACCATCCATCAGGGACTCATGTTCATCAGTCCCTGCAACCATTCTCTTTAATGTGCCGGCAGGTGCACCCCAGCTATACTCTGTGCTGGCTTCAGTAACGCCGCCGCCGGCTGTGATCACCGAGCCATAGCCGCCCATGGAATAACCGATAAGACCGGCGGTTTCTGCATTTACCAGTCCGTTCAGAAAGCTGCTCGTATCCTTGCTTAATCGATCCATCTCCTCGAGGACGAATTTCTGATCCAGCGGCCGGTTGACCAGCGTGCTGCCGAAGGCCGCCTTATCATGGTACGTGCTGTCCGTATGGTCGATGGACGCTACGACATACCCTTTTGATGCAAGGTTTTCGGCCAGATGGCTAAGAAGGAAACGATTGCCTGGAAAACCGTGCGAGATAATTACCAGCGGAAAGGCCTGCGCGGGTTTTGCTGGCGCGGCATCGCGCACCGCCTGCCCGTAAAGTGTAACTCTTGTCTGGCCATCGCGAATATAGACATCCTTGTATTCACCACCTCGATTTGTGCCATCGGAAGGATACCAGACTTCCACAGTCAGCGGACGGTCATACTGCGGCAGCGGTTTGCCCGCCTCGACTTTCAGGATGTCGACCTGCCCCTTGTTTACAAGTTCAAGCGTTCGAACACCAATAGCATGATCTCCGGGGGCGGCAAGCTCAGGTGCGTCCGGCCGCAATCCGTCGACCCGATTGTCTGCTGCCGACGCTGTTCCGCTCATGATCATTGCCATAACTGCCACATAAAGTAACTTCCTCATTCTTCCCTCCCTGACCGTGATTAAAGTTCAGCGGTTCTTGCTCAGTGTTTCACAGCCCAAAAAGAAATGCCACAGTGAAAGCAGGGTAAAGAATGTCAAATTGCCTAAAAAACAGTCAAAAATGATCTGTCTCATCAGGGTTGCCATAAATATGCATAAAAAATAATCATAAATGATGAGGCTGTTGAAGTCTTAACCATGTTTTGCTTCGCACCCTCTTATGCACTAATTAAAAATTGATAATAATATCAATTAGATAACAATGACAAAAGCCTGAGGCTCGACATTTGGCATGACCCTTGCTTTTTACAGGGCACTGCAAAAAAACAATGTGCTATGGAGGCATCATCAAATGTTAGGACTACGCAAAGTCGCAGGTGTGATTACCGGCGCGGCCATGTTGGCGACAAGCGCTCTCGGTCTGGGGACGGCCCAGGCTGCAGATGACGTGATCAAGGTAGGGGTTTTGCATTCCCTGTCCGGCACGATGGCAATTTCGGAAACAACATTGAAGGACGCGGTCCTCATGATGGTTGACG
The DNA here is from genome assembly GCF_963973085.1 of uncultured Sneathiella sp. Classification (GTDB taxonomy): domain Bacteria; phylum Pseudomonadota; class Alphaproteobacteria; order Sneathiellales; family Sneathiellaceae; genus Sneathiella. Next base: position 330,567 of record NZ_CAXAXA010000004.1, on the reverse strand, counting down.
ATCTTAATAAAAATGGCGGCCTTTTGGGCAAGAAGGTTGAGGCGGTTGTGGTTGATCCCGCTTCGAACTGGCCTCTGTTTGCGGAAAAAGCGCGCGAACTGATCGAAGTGGAGAAAGTCGATGTAGTTTTCGGTTGCTGGACATCCGTATCGCGCAAATCGGTTCTGCCGGTTTTCGAAGAACTGAACAGCATGCTCTTTTACCCGGTGCAGTATGAAGGCGAAGAAAGCTCACGCAATGTATTTTACACCGGCGCTGCACCGAACCAGCAGGCGATTCCGGCTGTTGAATATCTGATGAGCGAAGAAGGTGGCAATGTAAAGCGCTGGGTTCTTGCCGGTACAGACTATGTCTATCCGCGTACGACGAACAAAATCCTTGAATCTTTCCTCAAAGCCAAGGGTGTTGCTGAGGAAGACATCATGATCAGCTACACTCCATTCGGCCACTCCGATTGGCAGACGATTGTTTCCGATATTAAAAAGTTTGGCTCGGAAGGCAAGAAAACCGCTGTAGTTTCCACCATTAACGGTGACGCCAACGTTCCTTTCTATAAAGAGCTTGGCAACCAGGGGATTGATGCTGCGGACATTCCTGTCGTCGCTTTCTCGGTTGGTGAAGAAGAACTGGCCGGTCTCGATACGGCGCCGCTGGTCGGCCATCTCGCTGCTTGGAACTACTTCATGAGCATTGAAAGCGAAGAAAATGATGCCTTCATCAAGAAGTGGAAAGCCTTCATCGGTGACGATAAACGCGTCACCAATGACCCAATGGAAGCAACCTATATCGGTTTTAAGATGTGGGCGCAGGCTGTTCAACAGGCAGGTACCACGGATGTCGATGCGGTGCGTCAGGCAATGTATGGCCAGAAAGTCAAAAATCTGACCGGCGGTACGGCTGTCATGAACACCAATCATCACCTGTCCAAGCCGGTGCTTATTGGTGAAATCCAGGACAATGGACAGATTGAAACGGTCTGGCGGACAGAAGACGTTGTCGTTGGCGACGCGTGGAGTGATTATATTCCCGAAAGTGCGAAGCTGATTGCAGACTGGACTTATCCATACGTCTGCGGTGGCTGTGAAAAGCCGATGTACTGATTGATAACGTATCGAAGGGTCGGCGTTCGTCCGACCCTTCTTCCTCCCATAAATTAAAGCGAGAATCCGGAAACCCCCATGCGGATTATTCTGAAAATTATTGTTGCGGCGCTGCTTTTCACAGTGGCAATTCAGGCATCGGCGCGGGCCGACCTAGAAGAGGCGGCAAAAGGCCTTCTTTCAAAAAGTTACAACGATAAGATCCAGGCAACAGAGGCCGTTGCCGCTACCGGAGATGCGCGCGCAATTCTAATACTGGAGACGCTGCTGGCCGGGGATCTATATGCACTCAAGGCCGATGATCGCCTGGTATACCGCAAGCCGACTGCCGGTGGAGATCTGGTCACGGATATTCTGACCGATGAAGATCTCGGTGACCTGCAAAGCGGGGATATGTCTAAAATCCGTATTAACAACCGGATGCGGGGCCTGATCAATGACCTTCTTGGGCGGCTCACACTTCTGAATGATGACCCGCTTCTTCGGCTGAAGGCGGCCGATGCTGTCTTCAAGAGTCGTCCGAAGGAAATGCAGGTTCCCTTGACAGATGCCCTCGCCGCGGAAACCGACGAGAGGGTCGCGACGGCCATGCGCCGGGCTCTGGCTGCTCTAAACTTTGTCCATGGCGAGACTTTGCCAGTTCAGGAGGAGGCGCTTCTTCTGTTACAGGAACTGCATGACCCGGAAATCAAATTTCTGCTGAGCGGTGAAGCGAACAGGCTCGCCGCCATTGAGACCCCATCGCCCGAAGAATTGCAGCTTGCTGATAATATAGAAACGGCGCTGGCCAGGATTGACGAGAAACTTGCCTTTATGGCGGTCATTGAGAATATCTTTCAGGGCATCTCGCTCGGATCAGTTCTTCTGTTGGCCGCGATTGGTCTTGCCATCACCTTCGGCGTTATGGGGGTCATCAATATGGCGCATGGTGAAATGGTCATGATCGGTGCCTATACGACCTATGTGGTCCAGGAACTATGCCGGACATTCGCTCCGGAACTTCTTACCTTTTCGCTCATCGCAGCGATTCCCGCAGCTTTTATCGTCGCGGGTCTCTGCGGTGTCGCGATCGAGCGGAGTATCATCCGCTTCCTCTATGGGCGACCGCTTGAAACCCTGCTCGCGACATGGGGGCTGAGCCTGATACTTCAGCAATTCGTCCGCACAATCTTTGGCCCTACAAACAAGGAAGTTTCCTCTCCTGACTGGTTGAGCGGGACATGGGAAATTACCGGCGGACTGGCGCTGACCTACAACCGAATCGCCATTATATTTTTCGCGGCGGCGGTCCTGATGATGCTGATGCTGGTTCTGCGTAAAACCTCCTTCGGTTTGCAGATGCGTGCCGTCACCCAGAACCGCAAGATGGGCGCCTCGATGGGAATCCGGACCGGTTGGGTTGACGCCATGACGTTCGGGCTTGGCTCTGGCGTTGCGGGCATGGCCGGTGTCGCGTTGAGCCAGATCGACAATGTCAGCCCCAATCTTGGCCAAGCCTATATTATCGACAGCTTCATGGTCGTTGTCTTCGGTGGCGTCGGTAATCTGTGGGGGACCTTAGTGGGGGCCCTCAGCCTCGGTATCACCAACAAATTCCTTGAACCATACACCGGCGCCGTACTCGCCAAGATACTGGTTCTTGTTTTCATCATCCTGTTTATCCAGAAGCGACCCAGGGGGCTATTCGCCCTTAAAGGTCGCGCTGTGGAGAATTAAGCCATGGAAGCGATAAACAATGCACAAAAAGGCCCGTTTGTTTCCCTCATGACGGGTCTTCCGGGCGGCGGCAAGACGTTTTTGGGGATTCTTCTTGTTGCCGCCCTCCTTGTTCCTCTCAGTAATATGTTCCTCCCGCCGAGCTCGCCTTTCCACGTGCCGACCTACCTGGTCAGCCTGATGGGCAAGTATATCTGCTTTGCGCTTCTGGCTCTCAGCGTGGACCTTATCTGGGGGTTTGCAGGTATCCTTAGCCTTGGTCACGGTGCTTTTTTTGCGCTAGGTGGTTATTCCATGGGGATGTACCTGATGCGCCAGATCGGAGATCGCGGTGTCTATGGCAATCCAATTCTGCCGGATTTCATGGTGTTCCTGAACTGGACTGAGCTGCCGTGGTATTGGTACGGGTTCGATATGTTCCCTTTTGCCATGCTGATGGTGATCGTCGTGCCGGGCCTCCTCGCTTTTGTCTTTGGCTGGTTTGCTTTCCGTTCGCGGGTGACCGGGGTATATCTTTCGATTATCACGCAGGCCATGACTTATGCCCTGCTGCTGGCCTTCTTCCGCAATGACATGGGATTTGGTGGGAACAACGGCCTGACGGATTTTAAGGATATTCTGGGCTTTGATTTGCAGGCGACGGGAACAAGGCTCGGCCTCTTTGTCGCCTCCCTGATTGCATTGGCGTTTGGTTATCTGGTGTGCTGCTTTATCACTCAATCAAAACTTGGCCGGGTGCTTATCGCTATTCGTGACGCGGAGAGCCGGACGCGCTTCTCCGGCTATCGGGTGGAATATTACAAGCTTTTTGTCTTTGTTGTGTCGGCTGTACTGGCCGGAATTGCCGGAGCGCTTTACGTGCCGCAGGTTGGTATTATCAATCCGTCTGAATTCTCTCCCGCCAACTCGATTGAAGTGGTGATCTGGGTGGCGGTCGGCGGTAGGGGTACCCTGTGGGGAGCTGTTCTCGGTGCCTTCCTCATCAATTGGGGTAAGAGCTATTTCACCGGTAGTTTCCCCGAGGCCTGGCTCTATTTCCTGGGGGGGCTGTTCATTTTCACCACTCTTTTCCTGCCCAAGGGCATTGTGGGGACGGCAGGAATATGGATAGACAAACTAAAGAACACACGGCGGCGAAACCCTGATATGAGCATGCCAGTTTCAGTGAAAGAAGAACAATGACAACCCCTCCCAAAGAGTCAAATGATCAGGACTTCACGTCGATCCTTTATCTCGACGGTGTCAGTGTCAGTTTCGACGGTTTCAAGGCATTGAACAATCTCAGCTTTGTGATTGAGCCTGGTGAAATGCGGGCGATTATCGGGCCCAACGGGGCTGGTAAAACGACGATGATGGATGTGATCACGGGCAAGACGAAACCGGATACGGGCGAAGTCTTTTTCAAGAATGGCATTGACCTTACAAAACATGACGAAGCTTATATCGCGAACCTTGGGATAGGTCGCAAGTTTCAGAAACCGACGGTGTTCGAAAGCCAGACTGTCTTTCACAATCTTGAGCTTTCATTGAAAGGCGACAAGAGTGTCATAACAACGCTTTTTGCGGCGCTTAATGATGATGAGGTCGCGCGAATAATGGATGTACTAGGCACCATTCGGCTTACAGAAAGAGCGGGCGATCTTGCCGGCAGCCTCTCTCATGGGCAGAAACAGTGGCTGGAAATTGGCATGTTGCTGATGCAGGATCCGGATTTATTGCTAGTCGATGAACCGGTCGCAGGCATGACCGATGCTGAGACTGAGCAGACTGCTATTTTGCTGCGTGATATATCCGCGACTCATTCCGTTGTGGTGGTGGAGCATGATATGGAGTTTGTGCGGGCACTTAAATCGAAGGTAACGGTGTTACATGAAGGTTCTGTCCTCGCCGAAGGCAGCCTGGATACTGTGCAAAACAACCAACGTGTCGTTGAAGTATATCTGGGGCGCTGATCATGCTGACTGTTGAAAATGTCGATCTTTTCTATGGCGCGAGCCAGGCTCTGCGGCATGTCTCACTGGAGGTGAAGAAAGGCGAAGTTACCTCCCTGTTGGGCCGGAACGGCGTGGGGAAAACCAGTACGCTCAGGGCAATTGTCGGGCAACACCCGGTCTCAAGCGGCAAGATCGTCTGGGATGGCAAGGATATTACAAATATGAGCGCGCATCAGCGTGCCCGCGAAGGAATTGCCGTCATCCCGCAAGGACGCGAGATTTTTCCGCTTCTGACCGTTCATGAGAATCTCAAGACGGGGTTTGCCGCACTCCCGCTCAAGGAAAGATATATTCCTGCAGAAATCTTTGACCTGTTTCCCATTCTTAAAGATATGCTAAGAAGAAGGGGGGGCGATCTGTCCGGCGGGCAGCAGCAGCAATTGGCAATTGGCCGGGCTCTGGTGATGAGGCCCAAGCTTCTTGTTCTTGATGAGCCGACGGAAGGAATCCAGCCGTCCATCATCAAGGATATCGGAAAAGTAATAGAACTGTTGCGTGAACGCGGGGATATGGCGATCCTGCTGGTCGAGCAATATTTTGAGTTTGCGCGCGATCTGGCGGATCGTTTCGCCGTCATGGATCGCGGTGAAGTGGTCTTGGCTGGTGCGAAAGAGGATATGCTGGAAAGTGACGTTCGAAAATACCTTACTGTTTGATCCTGATCGTACTGCAATTCCGGTTGCAATGGAAAAAGCGCCCGCGGCGCTTGCCCGTTCTGAAGGTCGCGTGGAAATAAGGTTCCGCCGGAAAAAGGATGCATCGAAACTTGCCCATCTTTATCAGCAAGGATGCGGCCGGGTTCGGTTCCCGAAAGTTGATCACTCAGAATATCCCGAGGCTGTCCTGATTAACACGGCGGGAGGCCTGACAGGCGGAGATCACATGGCCTATCAGGTTACATTGGGCCCGGGTGCGGGCCTCACAGTTTCCGGGCAGGCGGCAGAGAAAATTTATAAGTCGGTTGGTAATACGGCGGTTATTGAGGCGGAAATGCAGGTGGGCGCCGGGGCTACGCTTGAGTGGCTCCCCCAGGAGACCATACTTTTTGAAAAGAGCCGCCTTCGTCGAATGAATAAGGTACATCTGGAAACGGGAAGTCGCCTGATAGCGCTGGAGGCGACGGTTTTTGGACGCGCTGCCTACGGAGAGACGCTACACTCGGCGTATGTGCGGGATGGCTGGAAAATCTGGCGGGACGGCAAACTCCATTGGGTCGATCAGTTCATGCTGGACGGGGACATCGATGTTGAGACAAAGCGACCAGCGGTCCTTGCGGGCGCAAGGGGAGTCGCGACCATTCTGGTGGCGGATGATGCCGCCTCGACATACCTGGAAACCGCGCAAACCTTCGCACGGGACTGTGGCGTCAGAGCGGCGGTCACCTGCAGGGATGAACTACTGATCATGCGGGTCATGGCCGAAACCGGGTATGACCTTCGCCGGGCACTTGCACGTATTTTGACGCAATTGAGATCGACGTTATCAGGATATCCTGTCGCGCTGCCAAAAGCATGGGAAAATCAATAAAAGGGGCGGAGTATGCAATTCACACCACGGGAAAAGGATAAATTGCTGGTCTCTCTGGCGGCCATGGTGGCGCGCGAGCGGCTGGCGCGGGGGGTAAAACTCAATTATCCAGAAGCTATTGCCCTGATAACTGATTACGTGATCGAAGGTGCACGTGATGGTAAATCCGTCGCAACATTGATGAGCGAAGGCGGTACCGTTGTCAGCGAGGAACAGGTTATGGACGGGATTGCCGACATGATCCATGAAGTTCAGGTAGAAGCCACTTTCCCTGACGGGACCAAGCTGGTCACTGTTCACGATCCCATTCGATAAGGAGCCCGAGATGAAACCAGGAGAAATTATCCCGGCCGAGGGAAATATCGAGTTGAATGCGGGGCGCCAGTCAATGTCCCTGACGGTATCGAATACGGGGGATCGTCCCGTTCAGGTGGGAAGCCATTATCACTTTGCGGAAACGAATCCAGGACTTGAGTTTGATCGGGAGGCTGCAAAGGGATTTCGTCTTGATATTCCGTCCGGCACAGCGATCCGGTTCGAACCCGGCCAGACACGGGATGTGAAGCTTGTTGCGATTTCCGGAGCACGCAAGATATACGGATTTAATCAGGCCGTTATGGGCCCGTTGGACAAGGGAGATTAAAGATGGCGGTTACCTTTTCGCGAGGTGCTTATGCCGGCATGTTCGGACCGACAACGGGCGATAAAGTCCGTCTTGCCGATACCGAGCTTTTTATCGAGGTTGAAAAGGACTTCACCACCTATGGTGAGGAGGTCAAGTTCGGTGGCGGCAAAGTGATCCGCGACGGCATGGGGCAATCACAGGTAACGCGCGCAGACGGTGCCGTCGATACGGTTATCACCAATGCCCTGATCATCGATCACTGGGGCATCGTCAAGGCAGATGTCGGCTTGCGTGACGGTAAAATTCACGCAATCGGCAAGGCCGGAAATCCTGATATCCAGTCCGATGTCAATATTATCATTGGCCCATCCACAGAAGTGATTGCGGGGGAAGGGAAAATTCTGACGGCTGGCGCGCTTGATGTGCATATCCACTTCATTTGCCCGCAGCAGATTGATGACGCCTTGTACAGCGGAGTGACAACTATGATGGGCGGCGGTACGGGACCGGCGACGGGAACGAATGCCACCACCTGCACTCCCGGAGCCTTCCATCTTGCCCGGATGATGCAGGCGGCAGAAGCATTTCCCATGAACCTCGGCTTCTTCGGAAAAGGCAATGCCAGCAAGCCCGAGCCACTGGTGGAACAGGTGCAGGCCGGGGCCTGTGGCCTAAAACTGCATGAGGATTGGGGCACGACGCCGGCGGCGATAGATTGTTGCCTCGCGGTTGCCGACGATATGGATGTGCAGGTACTGATCCATACGGACACATTGAACGAGTCGGGCTTCGTTGAAAATACAGTGGCGGCGTTCAAAAACCGGACGATCCATGCCTTTCATACGGAAGGGGCGGGCGGCGGGCATGCACCGGATATTATCAAGGTTGTGGGGGAGGAAAATGTGCTTCCGTCCTCGACCAATCCAACGCGGCCCTTCACTGTGAATACCATCGACGAGCATCTGGATATGCTGATGGTCTGCCACCATCTGGACCCGAACATACCGGAAGATGTTGCTTTCGCTGAAAGCCGCATTCGCAAGGAGACTATTGCGGCGGAGGATATTCTTCATGATATGGGTGCGTTTTCCATCATCGCGTCGGACAGTCAGGCTATGGGACGGGTCGGCGAAGTCCTGATAAGGACCTGGCAGACGGCGGATAAAATGAAAAAGCAGCGTGGACGCCTTGTGGAGGAAACAGGGGAAAATGATAATTTCCGGGTAAAGCGCTATATCGCGAAATACACCATTAACCCGGCCATTGCTCAAGGTATTGATGAATATGTCGGCTCCATCAAAACGGGAAAGCTGGCGGACCTCGTGCTCTGGTCTCCCGCATTTTTTGGAGTAAAACCGGATTTGGTGCTGAAATCCGGAACAATCGTCGCCGCTCCGATGGGGGATCCCAATGCATCCATTCCAACGCCGCAGCCCGTTCATTACCGTCCGATGTTTGGGGCGTTCGGTAAAAGCCTGACGGCGAGTTCTGTCACATTTGTCAGCGAAGCATCGCTGCAATATGATTTGAAGGGCGAGTTAGGGTTGGAGAGGGAGCTTTTGCCGGTAAAGAATACCCGCTCCGGCATTAGCAAATCATCGATGATCCATAACAGCTTCACGCCGAAAATCGATGTCGATCCGGAGACCTATCTGGTTCACGCGGATGGGGAATTGCTAACCTGCGAGCCCGCATCGGAATTGCCGATGGCGCAACGCTATTTTATGTATTAGATCATGAACCAGGTCAGCGCCGTATGCCCTAAAGATACCAAGTTCGAAGGAAATATCCTTGATACGATAACCCTCGATTTCGATAGCCGCCGCCGCCGCCGGATAAAATTGACAACGGACAGTGGAATAGAATTTTTGCTTAACCTGCAGGAAGTAAAAACCTTGCGCGACGGTGATATTCTGCCGCTTGACGATGGCTCCGGTGTTCTGGTCCGAGCAAAGGATGAGCCCGTCGCGGATATTCGATCACTGAATTTGGCGCATCTCGTGCGCATCGCCTGGCATCTGGGGAACCGGCATCTTCCAACGGAACTGATGGCGGACCGGATGCGTATCCGGCAGGATCATGTGATAGAGGAAATGCTGGTCAAACTCGGTGCAATTGTGGAACGCTTGGAGGCTCCTTTTAACCCGGAAGGCGGCGCGTATGGGCATGGCGAGACGGAAGGGCACGATCACGGTCCTTCACATGGGCACAGTCATGGATAACCGGGCCCTTTTTCAACTGATGTCCTGGATGTCGCCTTCCTATCCAATCGGTGCCTATACTTATAGTCACGGCATCGAATATGCCGTTGAGGCGGGTTTGCTGACCAGTGTGGAGGGTCTCATCTCCTGGATTGACGATATTCTGGAACATGGTAGCGGAAAGTCTGACTGTATTTTACTCGCAACCGCCTATCGGGCGGCGCTGGACCATGATGTGGAAACATTGAAAGAAATCGCGGAGACGGGCCATGCGTTCGCGTCAACGAAAGAGATTTCGCTTGAAACCACGCAGCAGGGCCGCGCCTTTATCCGGGTTACTTCCGATGCAGGCCCGCAGTCTGAAAATCTTGACGCGCTGAAGGCATATTGGTCGGGGCCGGTTATTCATCCTGTTGCCATCGGGATTGCGGCCGCCGACTACAGGTTGCCGCTTCAGGAAACACTGACAGCATATCTTCACGGATTTGTCTCCAACCTTGTTTCTGCGGCGGTGCGCATTGTTCCACTTGGTCAAACGGACGGACAGCGTGCGATTGCGTCGTTCGCGGAAAAAACCGGGCATGTTGCGACCTACGCCATGGGGGCAACATTAGATGACCTGGGCTCGGCAACCCTGATGGTTGACTGGTGCTCTTCCTTACATGAAACACAATATACGAGGCTTTTCAGATCATGACGTCAGCACTCAACGGACCTTTGCGTGTCGGAATTGGCGGCCCGGTAGGGTCCGGGAAAACCGCTCTTACAGATGCGCTGTGTAAGTATTTGCGGGATGACTACAATATCGCGGTTATCACGAACGACATTTACACCCGTGAGGACGCGGAATTTCTAACACGCTCCGGGGCGCTTTCGCCTGACCGGATTGTTGGTGTTGAGACGGGGGGGTGCCCGCACACCGCTATCCGTGAGGATGCGTCCATCAACCTCGCTGCTGTCGCAGACATCTCAGAAAAATTTACCGGCCTGGAGCTGATCTTGATTGAATCCGGCGGGGATAATCTTGCCGCCACATTCAGCCCTGAGCTGGCGGACATCACAATCTATGTCATTGATGTCTCTGCCGGAGACAAAATCCCCCGCAAGGGCGGGCCCGGAATCACCCGCTCTGATCTGTTGGTGATCAACAAGATTGACCTTGCTCCGTATGTTGGCGCTGATTTGGGTGTTATGGATCGGGATTCAAAGAAAATGCGCGGAGAGCGACCTTTCGTCTTCACGAATATCAAGGCAGGGAAAGGGGTTGCTGAGGTTGCCGGGTTTATACTCGACAAGGGCGGTCTCTGAGATGAAGCTTCCGTGCAGGCGTCGTGACGCAAGGGCGCCATATTGGTGCCATAGTCTATTGTTACCAGCCCTTAATCGTTTAATTCATTTCATGTAGAGTTATTTGTTGAGGAAGATTATGGCCTGTCCTTTATGTGGCGGTGATGTTGAACGCCAAATTCGCACATACGCAATTGATTACAAACATTTACAAAGCCAGGTAGACCTTCCGGGGCTCTATTGCACCAATTCAGACTGTGCCGAGGGTATGGTGGAAGAGAGTGCATGGGACGATGTGGCGCGGATCAAGGCGGAGCTAAAGGCTGAATTTCTGGGCGTCATGACGCCCGAAAGAATTCGGGAAGTACGTACCGATCTTAACTTGTCGCAACGTCGAGCAGGCCAGATCTTTGGCGGCGGGCCAAATGCCTTTCAAAAATATGAAACCGGCAAGGTCACAATATCACAACCGATGAACAACCTCTTGCGGTTGGTATCCAAATACCCGGAACTCATGGTCGAGTTGCAGCGTTGAGGTTTTTGTGCCGCTGCCGGGCCAATTGTAACAGAAAATCATGGCCAAAAAGCTGATGTGCAGTATTATTCCCCCTATGTGTTGGTGGGAGTAATGCTTTACCGATGACGAAGTTCTGGACCTCGATTTTTAAACCGCGCGCATGGGTTGCCAAGTTGCTATTGGTGCTAGTCGTCGCCGGATTTATAATTTTCGGCTACCTCGGCTATCTCCAGCCCGTTCGCGAATTTCTCGATTCTGACAAATTTGCTTTTCACCTCGGAGAGATGCGGTTTTCTGTCTATCTGCTGGTGAAGGCCGTTACGATCATCATCGTCCTTTTCTGGTTGGTCGGCATCATTTCCGAGATGCTGGAAAATCGGATCAAATCCATAAAGCGCATCCGGTCCAGTAATCGGGCGCTGATTATCAAGGCGATCCAGATCGTAATTTATTTTTTGGCGTTCCTGTTTGTACTGGGAGTGCTGGGGATCGACCTGACGGCGCTTACAGTTTTTAGTGGTGCTCTCGGCATTGGTATCGGTTTTGGCTTGCAGAAAATCGCCTCTAATTTCATCAGCGGGATCATTCTGTTATTCGAGAAATCCGTCGAAGAAGGGGATTTGATCGAGCTTGGCGATGGGACCAGTGGTTTTGTCAGGGAAACCGGCGCGCGATATACCCGGATTGAAACCTTCAACGGACATGAAACCATGGTCCCGAATGAAGATTTCATAACGAACCGTGTGACAAACTGGACCTTTAGTAATTCTCGCGGCCGTGTTGATATCAACGTCGGTGTTGCCTATGGTACGGACCTTGATTTCGCCGCCCGGCTTATTACCGAGGCGGCGCAAGAGCACCCACGGTGTATGGACACGCCTGAAGCAGAGTGCTTTCTGGTTGATTTTGCCGATAGCTCCGTAAACTTCACGCTCTATTTCTGGGTTGAGGACGTTGCCGAGGGGCGCATCCGCCCGCGCAGCGAAGTAATGTTTGCGATCTGGCGGAAGTTCAAGGAAAACGATATCGAGATTCCATTCCCGCAGCGGGATCTGCACATCAAGAATTCGGAGACCCTGAAATGAGTAGCCCCATTCTGCTTGCCTATGATTTTGACGGTGAAGGCGGTGGCCAATCTGTCAGCGACAAGGCTATTTCTCGCGAACTGAAAAAGGAAACCCTTGCATGGGTTCATCTCGATCTGGGTCATCCGGACACCAAGCCATGGCTTGATAAGGAAATTTCTTATCTCGATCCGTTTGTTGTGGACGCATTGCTGGCTGAGGAGACCCGTCCTCGCATTGCGGAAATTGGGAACGGTGCGCTGATCATCTTGAGGGGCGTTAATCTGAACGAGAATGCGGATCCGGAAGATATGGTTTCCATTCGCCTATGGATTGATCCAGCTCGTATCGTCAGTGTTCAGCGGCGTCAGTTAAAGGCCGTTCCGGATATTGAAGAGAGAATTAAAGCCGGCAAGGGACCGAAGGATGCAGGCCAGTTTATCAATATGCTGATTTCCAGATTGACCGAACGAATGGCACCAGTCCTGCTGGAGCTTGACGAAGAGACGGATAATGTCGAGGAAAAAATCCTTGAAAACCCGGATACAATACTTCGTGAACAGATTATTGGAATCAGAAAAGAGGCGATTATCTTGCGCCGCTACATGGCCCCGCAGAAGGATGCAATCGGGCAACTACGCTTGTCGGATCTGCCCTGGATAGGCGTCCCGCACAAACGACATCTACAGGAAAGCTATGATCATCTGATGCGCTATGTGGAGGATTTGGATGCCATTCGTGAACGAGCCCAGATAGTGAAAGATGAACTGGCGAACATTCTTGCGGATCGGTTGAACCGGAATCTCTATGTACTTTCGGTTATCGCGGCGATTTTCCTTCCCCTGGGATTTTTGACCGGCCTGCTCGGGATCAATGTCGGGGGTATCCCGGGCGTCGAAAACCCCTATGCCTTTTATATATTCTCTGGAATTCTTTTAGTGCTTGTCGGGTTGCAGATATTGCTGTTCAAGAAACTTAAGTGGTTTTAAACGGCATGAATATAGGTGATTTTTCATAGAGGAGAGCTCCGCATGACGTCAGTATTGCTGGCTGTAAATGGTACATTGATGCGGGGTTTTGAATTGAACGGGAACTTGATTGCAGTGAACTCCCGGTTCGTAAAAGAGGCACAAACGGCCCCTTGCTATCGCCTCTGGTCAATTAATGACAAACATCCCGCGATGCAGAAAGTGGCAATCGGTGGAAAGGCCATTGATTTGGAGATTTGGGAAGTGCCGACTGGCGGTTTAGCTCGTATTCTGAAACAGGAACCTCCTGGGCTTTGCATCGGAAAGATTGAGCTTTCCGACGGGGAGATGGAACTCGGCGTTCTTGGGGAGGCCCTGCTTTGCGACGGACAAAATGAAATTACCGGGTTTGGCGGCTGGCGCGCCTATTGCGCGTCTAAAGATGCCGGTAGCTTGAAAGGACGTGTATGATTCAGGTGAGCAGTGCGTTCGATGGCGGTAACATTGAGTGCGATACATGCGACGACCCATTAGATATTCAACTGCGTATCCGACAGGATACAAATGCTGAGTTTTTCCAGTGGTTTTACTTTCGCCTCAGCGGGATGAAAGGACGTGACTGCGTAATGCGGTTGAAGAATGCGGGCGATGCATCCTATGTGCGCGGCTGGGAAGGCTATCGTGCTGTAGCGTCCTATGATCGTGAAGACTGGTTCCGGATTGAGACAGCTTATCAGGATGGCGAGCTAATACTGACCCATAAGCCGGAATCTAATTCTGTCTATTATGCCTATTTTGCTCCCTACTCGATGGAGCGGCATGCGGACCTGATTGCGCGGTCAGCTCTATCGCCGAGGGTGTCGCAGTCCGTTTTGGGCAAGACTGCTGACGGTCAGGATGTGGACCTCCTCACCATTGGAGAAACAGGTAGGGACAAGAAGAATTTCTGGCTGATCGCGCGCCAACACCCTGGTGAAACGATGGCGGAATGGTGGATGGAAGGGTTTCTGGATCGCTTGCGGGATCCGAATGATGCCGTGTCAAACGCCCTTCTGGATGCGGCCTGCTTTCATGTTGTGCCGAACATGAACCCGGACGGGAGTCGCCGTGGACACCTGCGCACCAATGCGGCGGGCGCCAACCTTAACCGGGAATGGCAGGAGCCGGACATGGAGAGGAGCCCAGAAGTTTATCTCGTACGGGAAAAAATGCGGGAAACCGGCGTTGATTTTTGCCTCGACGTTCACGGAGATGAGGGCTTGCCCCACAACTTCATAGCCGGCGCCCAGGGCATTCCGAGCTGGAATGCGGAGAAAGACAGGCTGCTGACAGATTTCAAGCGTAGTTGGCAGAAAATCAATCCAGACTTCCAAACACGGCACGGCTACCCTATCCCAAAGAAGGGGGCCGGGAACATGACGTTGTGCGTCAACCACGTCAGCGAGTATTTTGGCTGCCTTGCCATGACGCTGGAAATGCCGTTCAAGGATACGGCAGACAGGCCCGATGTGAAATACGGCTGGTCACCGGAACGGGCGCGAAAACTCGGCAGTTCCGTCCTTGAAGTCATGTTTTATCTTCTGGATCGCCTCCAAAGTGAAAATAGCAATTGAAGTTTACTTAAATTTGAGCTTCTCTTTACTTGATTGAAATCACGCTGATTTGCTGATTTTTAAAATGGGAGGGGGAGGGAGACCTATGCTGGCGGGAAGATTTATCAAGTCGTCGATCATATACATTATACTGGGCATGATCCTTGGGATTTATATGGCGGCGTCGCAAGATCATTCGCAAATGCCAACGCATGCGCATCTGAATCTTTTGGGCTGGGTGACGATGGCATTGATGGGGCTTATATATAAGAACTGGCCAATTGTCGCGGAGGCCAAACTTGCACCTCTCACTTATTGGCTGGCTCATGTGACTGTGATTGGATTAACGCTTGGCGTTGGTCTTCTCTATGCAGGAATGCCGGAATATGAACCAATTGCGATTATTGCGGCGTTTATAGCCGTGTTCAACATGGCGCTGTTCGGATTTCTTTTTTTCAGGAACAGCTAAAAACTATTCCTCATATGCGGTCTCCGCAGACAAAGTCTGCCCAAGTGCGCTTGCGGTATTGTCAAGTGCGGCGAGACAATTGCTGACGCGCGCCTGCGGGATGTACACTGAGAAGCGGGTAATGAATTTCTTTTTACCGTTCTGATCTATCTGATCGGATTTCAGCCGCACAATGTTCGCGTCGAAATCAATGAATACTTCTGAAAGCCGGGCAAGCACTCCCGGTTGGTCGGGCCCTTCGCAATGGATATAGTGGGTTACTTCTGTAGGCGGAGTGTCAACATCCCCGAAAGAAAAACGGCGGACATCAATATCCGCACTTTCCATTCCTTCAAGGGAATGCAATTCGTCGATAAGGGCTTTTTCTGAGAGATCAGTCGGAATATCAATTACACTTGTGAACTCGCCACCCTTTCCGAGAACGGCGAAAGATGTATCCTCCAGATTGATGCCTTTGTCGAAAAGATGTCCTGTGACCAATGAGATAAGGCCTACACGATCCTTTGAAAAAACGGATAGTAATGCTTTGTAATCGGCCATGGCATTTCCCGCAAGTTTCAGCGTTGGTTCATCTTCTGATGAACAGGAGTACAACCTTAGTTTCAATCAGACAACTCATTTGCGTATCAATTGAATTATATTCAACACGAAAAAGACTGTTGTGGCGGGTAAAGAAAATTGAATTTTTTTCCTGTGGATAACCTTGCGTTAACGAAAATCAGATAAGACTTGGGAGGTTATTGGCGGACTATCTGTCGAATTTCGGCTTTTCTGGCTTGACTGAAAGAAAATGGCGGAAACAGAACTGGAGAATATGAATGCTCATCGGTGATATCTTGTTGGCGCAAAACTTGGTGACGCCTGAGGATATAAAAATTGCCCTTCATCGGCAGAAAGAAAATGGTGGGCGGCTCGGTGATAACCTTGTTGCCCTCGGTGCGTTGACCCAGGATCAGCTCGACCGGGCCATTTATGAGGCGCCGCGTGCGCCCAAATCCGTTGAGGAAACCGGTATTCCGCACGCCAATCTGCTGCGTATTCTATTCAAGCTAATGTATGTCAACAGCCTGGAAACCGCGTCTGAACTGTCGGGTGCAATCAAGTTACCGATCGGTGTTGTGAATCGCCTTATTCAGGAAGCCGGTGATCGTAAGTTTCTGGAATCTCTTGGTAACACAGATCAATCAACCTTTTCGGAAACCCGTTATGTCATGACGGAAACGGGGAAGCGTTATGCAATTGAGGCGTTGGAGCAAAACCAGTATGTTGGCCCGGCTCCCGTTTCCTTGTCGAATTATCAGGCCCGGATCAACCAGCAGAAAATTACGAATGAGCGGGTTGAGCAGGAAAAAATTCAAAAAAGCTTCGAAAATCTCGTCATAACCGAAGACTTCGTGCGCCGCCTCGGCCCTGGTGTTAATGCTGGTAAGAGCATTCTCCTATACGGTCCTCCGGGCAACGGTAAGACGACAGTTGCGGAAAAGGTCGCCGAGATTTTTGCCAATGTTATCTATGTTCCATACTGCTTTGAAGTGGACGGCCAGATCATCAAGGTTTTTGATCCGGCGATTCACAAGCCGAAATTCGGCAGCGAGCATGAAAGAACAAAAAATTCCGGGCTTCGCCGTGAAGAATTTGACGGTCGCTGGGTTCCCTGTGAACGGCCGGTTGTCATTACGGGTGGCGAACTTACCCTGGAAATGCTCGATCTCAGTTTTAATCCACATGCAAAATATTATGAAGCACCGCTCCATGTAAAAGCCTCCAATGGCACTTTTATCATCGATGACTTTGGCCGACAGCTTGTCAGCCCGGAAGACCTGCTTAATCGCTGGATTGTTCCTCTGGAAAGCAGGATTGATTATCTGAAACTGCACACCGGAAAAAGCTTCTCGTTACCGTTTGATGAGCTTGTGATCTTCTCCACCAACCTGTCGCCGGACGATCTTATGGACCCCGCTTTTCTGCGTCGTATCCCGTACAAGCTTGAAACTGTCGGGCCGTCCCGTGAGCAGTATTCCGAAATCTTCAAGATGGTTGGTAGCTCCCGTGGTTTGGAAATTACTGACGAGGTTTTGGATACAGTGGTTGAAGAACTACAGGTGAATAACAGTTTCGAACTCGCCTGCTATCAGCCAAAATTCATTGTCGATCAGATAATTGCGGCCTGCAAATATCAGGGGGCTGATCCTTATATCAACAAGGAACTGGTCGTCGACGCATTGAAGAATCTGTACACAACGTCAGCCAAGGGCGCAGGAAAAACGGCCGCGAAAGCGGGTAAGGCTGACAATTCGACGCCAACGGTTGCTGCTGTATAAAGCAGGGTAATTGTTTTCTGTGATCCTCACGTAAACTGTATGCGATTGCCCGGGAAGACCAAGCGTGCGGTCGTGACGACGTCATCTCCGAGCCAGCTTTTTCGGTTGACGACAAGGCAGGCTGTTGTTGCCTCCAGTTCCAGAAAATGATTGATCTCGGCATTTGAGACGGCGGCCTGTATGCTATGGGTATGTGACAGCAGGGCAAACTTGCGGCTGAGATATGTGTCGGCGGTTATTCGGCTGAAATCCAGGCTGAGATAGTCCGGCATGAATGCCGGATGAACGTAGCGGTCCTCTAACATGACAGGAACTCCATTCTCCCGATGCACGAAGTAGGAGCGAAACACCTCTTCTCCTGGCGTCATCGCTATCGTCGCGGCGATGCCTTTCTCGATTTCTTCAGCCTGCAGAAAATGCACATCGCATTGGTGGCGCCCACCGCGAGAATGGATAATATCGTCGATTTCCCGAATTTCCAGGATCTTCGGCTGCTTTTTCGGGGAGGTGACAAAGGTACCGACACCTTGAATACGTTCCAGATATCCGGCCTGGGTTAGTTCACGCAACGCTCTATGTATGGTCATGCGGGAAATCCCCATCTCACGGACCAGCGTATGCTCGGACGGCAGCTGGAAATAGGCAGGCCATTGCCCGGATTCTATATTTCTCAACACATAGGATTTAACCTGTTCATACAGAGGTTTTGGTGGCGCATAGGGGCGGGGGTCACTTTGCGACTTAATCTGGGGCATCGGCAAGGTCCGTCATTTTGTTGGTGTCTACATGAGGACGACACATATTGCCCGGATGTGAATTCACGAACCAGATTATGGCCGATTTTTAAAATTAGTACTTGAACGATCATTCCAAATAAATATATGATATTCGTACCGATCACCTTCAACTTATGAAAATATGTTGATGATCTGTGAATGGCCTGCCCCGATTTTCTGCGCCCCTCGGGGTGGGCCAGATTCACATTCCTGCCTTTTAAAATCCCCTTTTTGCCCTTGAATGAACTTACCTGACCGGTCATATAGACGTCAGAAGAATTTTTTCTGAGATGCAGGATGGAAATGACAGATCATACACATGAATTTCAGGCAGAAGTCGCCAAACTTTTAGATATCGTGACGCATTCGCTTTACAGCGAGAAGGAAATTTTTCTGCGCGAATTGATATCCAATGCCTCTGATGCCTGTGATCGGTTGCGCTATGAAGCGCTGACTAAGCCGGATCTGATAAAAGAGGATCCGGAATTTAAAATCGTCATCACAATTGACGAGAAAGCCGGAACCCTCACAATTGAAGATAACGGCATCGGCATGTCTGAACAGGACATGGTAGAAAATCTGGGTACGATTGCCCGGTCTGGCACTTCTCGCTTTTCCGAAGAGCTGACCGGCGATGCAAGCAAGGATGTCAAGCTGATCGGCCAATTTGGTGTTGGTTTCTATTCCGCGTTCATGGTGGCCGACAAGGTCACGGTGACGAGCCGTCGGGCAGGGGATAATTCTGCGGCGGTTTGGTCGTCTGCAGGTCATGGTACATTCACAATTGATTCAGGCACGCGGGAGACACGTGGCACGACGATTGTCCTGCATATGCGCAAAGAAGCCAAAGAGTTTCTGGAGCCGGCGCGTCTTCGTCAGATTGTAAAGACCTATGCGGATCATATTGCACTGCCTGTTATCCTGAAAGCTTCCAAGGAGGGTGAGGAGGATGAAACCCTTAACAGTGCAAGCGCCCTTTGGACCCGGTCCAAAAATGAAATAACCGAAGAGCAATATACCGAATTCTATCATCATGTGGGACAAGCGTTCGATACCCCCTGGCTGACGCTGCACAGCCGGGCGGAAGGGCGGATTGAATATACTGTGTTGCTGTTCGTGCCTGAGCAGCCACCGTTTGATTTGTTCAATCCGGAACGCAAATCACATCTGAAGCTTTATGTGAAACGGGTCTTCATTACTGATGACTGCGAGGAGCTGATCCCGGCTTACCTCCGGTTCTTAAGGGGAGTTGTCGATTCCGAGGACCTACCGCTCAACGTCAGTCGTGAGATGCTACAACATAACCCCGTACTGCAGAAAATCCGGAGCGGCCTGGTCAAGAAAGTATTGGGAGAGCTTGAAAAGAAAGTATCCAAGGATTCTGAGAATTATGCAAAATTCTGGGATAATTTCGGAGCGGTCCTCAAAGAAGGGATTTACGAAGACGCAGTGAATGGGGATCGCATTCTGAAAATATCGCTATTCAACAGCACGGCAGGCGAAACAAAGACAAGTCTCGCTGACTATGTGTCCCGCATGAAGGAAGGTCAGGACGCTATTTACTATATTACCGGTGAAGACCTCGGTGCCCTGAAATCAAGCCCTCAGCTTGAAGGGTTCGCCGCTAAGGGAATTGAGGTTCTGTTGCTGGCGGACGCCGTCGATAGCTTCTGGCTAAGTCGGACACATGAATTTGATGGCAAGCCGTTCAAGTCAGTGACACGTGGCGCTGCGGAACTGGACAAGTTTACAGATACAGATGCGGAAACGACGGATGAGCCAAAGCCGGAAGATGGCGAATTAGATAGTCTGATCGCGTTTTTCAAGACGGCGTTGGAAGGCAAAGTCAAGGACGTTCGGGCCTCTGTCCGCCTAACCGGGAGCCCCGTATGCCTTGTTGCGGATGACGGTGATATGGATATCCATCTTGAAAAACTGCTTAAGGCCCATAAACAATTTGGCGCGGGAGAGAGCCTGCGTATTTTGGAGCTGAACCCGAAACATGCGCTGATCAAGAAACTTGCGGCGAGCAGTAAGAAAAACGGGGCCTCCGACGCTCTTCAGGATGCAGCTCTACTTCTGCTTGATCAGGCCCATATCGTTGAAGGAGACCCGGTCGCAGACCCCGTTGCCTTTTCCAAACGTATGGCTGACTTCATGGCGGGTAGCATTTCGGCCTAGAGATTTAGACGGCGGAAAGCGATATGCCGTTTTTTGGTTTAGCCGCTTTCCACTATTACCAATTCTTCATCCGGGCGGATCGTTTTCATTGCGAGTGGCAGAAGGATCAGGAACAGTATGCCGACTGCCAGGAAAACTACTTGATAATCCCGGAAGGTAGAAAAAAGGACGCTGCTGACTGCCATGCCGACGGTTCCGCCGAGCATCTGGGCGGAGAGAACTATACCACCGGCAAGTCCCTGTTTCTCCATGGGAACTTCATTCATTATGGCCCGCATCGGCGGAACAAAAAGAAAGCCGAGACCGACCCCCCAGATTATCAGGGCGGGGAAGAAAGATAGATAGCTGCCGGTATCGGCCGTAAACGCCATCCAGAAAAAGGCGATTATTGAGAGGATGATGCCGAAAAAAGTCGGTACTCGTGCGCCTAGGCGATCCGCGAAATATCCGGCCATGGGCGCGCTGATCGGTGCCGGGAGAACGGCAGGCAAGAGGGCAATCCCAGCTTCGATCGCCGTATAATTCAGCCGGTGTTGTAGATAAAGGGCACCGAAGATAAAGACACTGATCTTACTGAACTGGGCCGCGAAAACGACCAAATTACACACAGAAAAACTTGCATTTGTAAAAAGATCAACCTCGATCAATGGCTGTTTTGCCCGCAGTTCGATCAGGATGAACTGCGTCGCAGCGAGGATACCCAAAACAAGTGGTATCCAGACAGTCGGGTTTTGCCACCCCCAGTCGGGGCCTTGCATGAGGGCAAAAATGATCAGTCCGAGCCCGGCTATCAGGCTGACAAGCCCGCCGAAATCGAAATGCGTGGACGGCGCGAGACGCGGCGGATTAATCCAGGCCTTAATTACCACCAGGGCAACGGCGATAACGATGACCGGATTGATCCAGAAAATCCATCGCCAAGAGAGTGTTTCGACAAGTGCGCCGCCGGCGAGCGGCCCTAAAATCAAGCCAATTGTTCCAATCGCGCCATAAGCGCCAAGCGCCATTCCCCTTTCATTTTCCGGAAACACTATGGTCAGCATTGCCATAGACGCAGGGAGTATGATGGCAGCACCGATACCTTGAACGCCCCGCATTGCAATGAGCATCGTGCCATCATTCATAAAGCCGCACAGGAGGGAGGCTATCCCGAATATAAAGACGCCAATAATAAACAAGTTCCTGAGACCGAGAATATCGCCAAACCGTCCACCTGCCGCAACGAGGCCGGCAAATACCAGGAGGTATGAGTTTACAACCCAATGCGATTCAATTTCCGATATGCCGAGCTCTTCACGCAATGTCGGAAGGGCAACACCAAGGATCGTTTCATCGAGCACAATAAGAATAAGCACACCGCCCATTGCAGCCAGAACCCACCAACGCCTGTTATTATCGTCTATCCCCCGCATTCGATCGCTCCCGTTAGATAGAAATAAAGCTATAAATAATTTAAATTGTAATCTTTATAATCAACTCCAAATAGTATTTATGGAAATAACAATGGTCTTTTTTATCAGATGCAACCGTTGCTGCAAATTGCCGTCCTTATTTTTCTGTTGGTTGGGGTTTCCTCCTGTAGCGTTATTGATGATACGCTGCTTACAGAGGAGGTGAATGACTTTTCTCGCGGTGTCGTCACGCTCTCTGCCATTATCGAAAAAGAATTCGAGCTGGCTGAGGAGATCAACACTCTCGGCTTTATAGATAATTTGCAGTTCCAATTGGAACTCGGGGGACACCCTGAGGCAAACTATGAGCCGTTATTTCAGGCTAAAGATATTGCGGCGAGAAAGAGTGTCTTGGCGGCGCTTGATAGTTATGCAGAGACACTCGCCGTTGTTACTTCCGGTCAATCAATCTCGTCTGTCTACACGCGGCTCTTCGGGACGGTGGAAAATCTGAAATCGTTGAGTTCTGATAATTTCAACGTCGATCATTCGCTTTCCTTTCTGGACTCCAACCAACTGGTGAATGATCTCAGCCTGTTCGACGAGCTTCTAATCCTGCCCGCCCGAGACAAACGCTTGCTTCCTATCGTACAGAAGGGAGATGAAACGCTGAAGAATGCCGCAACTCTCTTGTATTTCGATATCGGGGCCCCGGCGGACCAATCGAGTAAATGCAGCTATACTGTTCCAAAAAATGATGTTGGTGCTGCTATGTCAAGCTTACGCTTATGCAAGGGCGGGCTACGTGCAATTGTCAAGAACGCCATCGATTTTGATGCGAACACCTGGAATGACAAGCTGGCACAGACAACAAAAAGCAGCACGGCAGACACATCGGCTCACAGAGATGCAATCAAGCGGATCATTGTCATACAGAAACTAGGGCTGAAACTTGACAAGCTCCTTGATGATACGCAGATGACGCTGGTCGCGATGGTTGCTGCTCATCAAACAATTACTGAGACGCTTGAGGCGGCGGAGGGGTCTCAAACTGTGTCGCTTTCCGC
Organism: uncultured Sneathiella sp.; assembly: GCF_963973085.1. GTDB lineage: Bacteria > Pseudomonadota > Alphaproteobacteria > Sneathiellales > Sneathiellaceae > Sneathiella. The sequence goes on along the minus strand of NZ_CAXAXA010000004.1, from coordinate 307,771 downwards.
GACCTTAAAAGGCGTTTTCTTTCAGGAAAAAGTGAAGGAACTCGTGAAATCGTTGTCGGCTGTCAAAGCAGAAATATTGGAGCTAACGGAGGGCGATGCAGTCGGAAAAAGCGTCCAGAAATCCACCCTTACCTCACAAAATGCCGGAAAAAATGATGAAAACCAGCAATGAAGAAGCTCTTAAGAAGTTACAGGATGCGTTGAATGCGTTGAACGCCCAATCCGTATCTGACTTGCCGTCTGCCCAACTTGCCAATCTTGAAAAGGGAAAGGCGGCTCTTTATGCAGAGTTACAGGCTTTGCAGGTAAAGCAAATGGACGAACGTGACGCTGACTATACGACGCTCACGACAGAATTTCGAAATGCAAAGTCAGATCTTACAGATTTATCGAACTGGATAACGGAACGAAAACAGCAGGATAAGGTCATATTCACTATTCTTTCGAAAGGCGTGAGCCTTGCACTCTCCCTACTTGCTTGACGGCCGGTCCATAATCTTGTCAACCCGGCGGCGGGTAACGCTATAACCTGCCTCCTTCGGAATTAACAGGAACTTGCCTTCCTCCGTTACCTCCATTTGCGGCATAACCGAGAAGGTATCCGTTCCCTTGGCGTTTTCGACGGCCTCCTCACTGGACGAAAAGCGAGCGAGGACTTCGACATTCATTCGGGTTGGAAATATGACGGTGTATTTTCCCTTGTCAGCCTCTTCCAATACTTTATTTGGACCAATCCAGACGGAATCCACCGATTCCCCGCCATCATGTGCCGCAAGCTGGTGCGGGGGAGCTTTTGCAACGAAAAAATGAGTGTTGAAGCGTTTGGGCATATGCGTCGGTGTCAGCCAATGAGCGAAATGGCCCATCAGGTCTGTCGCCAGTTCCAGGTTTTCCGCCCTGACCATCTCCAGTATGGAAAGCTCGCCATTCTGCAGTGGCATCCGGTATTTTTCCGCCAACTCTTCCAGCCGGTCATGCGTAACCAGGTTATTCGTTTTCCTGTTACGGGCGAGGAGGATATTGGCTTCCTCAAAACTTTCGCGGATAGACGCTATCTTGAAGCTGCGAAGCGCATCATCGCCGCGTTCGCTTTCAGGCAGGAATCCGATGAGAGCGGGGTCCATGTCACCCTCATCCACCTTGCCGCCGGGAAACACAAGCGCGCCGGAGGCGAAGTCAATCTCGTGGTGGCGAACGACCATAAAAACTTCGATCTTGTCATTTTCACTGATCCGGTCCCGGATAAGTAAAACGGTTGCAGCAGGTTTAAGGGGGACATCGTTCTTGGTCATTTGGCACCACTCTTGTTCTTGTTTCAGAACATTGTGCCCGAGAGTTAGAAATGGATCAACAAATTGCTTCTTAAAGCTTGATTTCCAGCGCCCCGAGGATCGGGCCATAGCTTTCTTGTTGAATGATCAGTGCACAGCCGTCACGTCCTTCAGCGCGCATTTCCGCAAGATCCAACGCGATTTCCTTGGCGGATCCGTCCCAATCGCCGAGGGAGCGGATTTTGCGGACAACATTATGATAGGTGATGATCCGGCCTGTGTTCTCACCACGTTTAATGTCTACATCTGCAGCATGGTCAATATCGACAAGCCAAAGCGTCGCATTTCTATCTAAGTCGGGGAGAGTAACCAAAAGCTGATTTCCCTTAAAAAACCATTGCAGAGGCAAAGACTTTGTGGCGCCTCCCTGTTTTTCGATAAGGGCATTCACACCACTGCGATCAGAGCCGACCACATGGTCTTCGCCATCAACCACCATTTGAGGTGTGTAAACATAACGTGAGTTGAACTCGCCCCTGTATCCGACCTGTCGTGCATCATTATCTGCGCTACCGAAAATGTCTTTCCAGCCGATGTAGTCCCAATAGGTAACGGAGTAAGAAAGTCCGAGAATGTCTCTGTCTTCAATGAGCTCACCAAGGAGCTTGTCGGCCGGAGGGCAGGAGCTGCATCCTTGCGATGTAAAAAGCTCCACAACCGTCTTCGGTTGGTGGGCGCTCTCGGCGACAGCGGAGTTGACTGACATTGTCATCCCGAAAAGGACAGCAATAACCATCGCAATGCAATTGATATGAAATTGTTTCATGACAACTATTTAGCGGATAACTGCTTCACAGACAAATCACCTGTGAGTGAGAGAGCGGTGAATAAAAAACGGCGGCCAACCAGGACCACCGTTTCTACGTTTTTTATGTAACCCGTAATTAACTGGCTGACAGGTTCCGAAGAACATACTGAAGAATACCGTCGTGACGATAGTATTCAACTTCGTCCAGCGTGTCGATCCGGCACAGAAGATCGATTGACTGCGATGACCCATCCGTTCGTGTAATGTTGCAACGGACACTCATGCCCGGGGTAATCCCGTCTTCGATGCCGGTCAGGTCGACAACCTCGCTGCCATCCAGATTAAGTGTTTTCCGTGTCACTCCTTCGGGGAATTGCAGCGGCAGAATGCCCATGCCAACCAGGTTCGAGCGATGAATGCGCTCAAAGCTTTCTGCGATGACAGCCTTGATACCAAGCAACAATGTTCCCTTTGCGGCCCAGTCACGACTGGATCCTGTGCCGTATTCCTTGCCGGCAAATACGACGAGAGGCGTTCCCTCCGCGCGGTATTTTTCCGCGGCATCAAAGATCCACATCTGTGTTCCGTCAGGCATGTGGCGGGTGACACCACCTTCCGTGCCTGGTGCCACCTCGTTGCGAAGGCGGATGTTGGCAAAAGTACCGCGGGTCATGACCTGATCGTTGCCGCGCCGAGAGCCGTAGGAGTTGAAATCCTTCGGGCTAACCTGATGCGACGTAAGGTATTCACCGGCGGGTCCGTCCGCCTTGATCGCTCCGGCAGGTGAAATATGGTCCGTCGTTACAGAATCTCCGAGCAAGGCAAGAATACGGGCGCCCGCAATATCCTCAAATGCACCGGGCTCTTTCTGCATGCCGTCGAAATAAGGAGGGTGCTGTACATATGTAGACGAAATATCCCAGCTATAGGTCTGGCCTTCTGCCGTCTCGATTGACTGCCAATTCGCATCGCCTGAGAAAACGTCGGCATATTGATGCTGGAACATATCACGGGCAACAGCATCCTTAACCGTCTGTTGAACCTCGGCATTGCTTGGCCAGATATCCTTCAGGTAAACGGGATTGCCGTCCGTGTCCGTTCCGAGAGAATCTTTTGTAACGTCGACATGAAGCGATCCTGCGATGGCATATGCGACAACCAGCGGCGGCGAAGCAAGGTAATTGGCTTTTGCTTGCGGGCTGACACGGCCCTCGAAGTTGCGGTTGCCCGAAAGAACCGAGCAGGCAACGAGTTCGCCTTCAGCAATTGCATCGGCGATATGCGGATCGACGGGGCCGGAGTTACCAATACATGTCGTACAGCCATACCCGACGAGATTGAAGCCCAGCGCATCCAGATCATCCTGCAATCCGGCTTTTTCGAGGTAATCGGTTACCACTTTGGAGCCGGGAGCGAGTGAAGTTTTCACCCACGGCTTAACAGTGAGCCCTTTCTTGAGCGCATTGCGCGCAACCAATCCGGCCGCCAACATCACGCTGGGGTTTGATGTATTGGTGCAGGAAGTAATTGCTGCAATAATAACGTTGCCATGACCAATTTTATAATCCGTCCCGGCAACATCAACCTGGACGTCAAGGTTGGCATTTTCTCCGGCTAGTTCCGGCAGGCTTCCCTTAAAAGAATTCGCCGCATCGGACAGCAGAACACGATCCTGAGGCCGCTTCGGCCCCGCAAGGCTCGGCTCTACCGTTGAAATATCGAGTTCCAGCGTTGCCGTGAATTCCGGATCTGGTGTGTCATTGTCACGCCACATGCCTTGCGCCTTTGCGTAGGCTTCCACAAGCTTGACCCGTTTTGGATCGCGGGCCGTGAAGTTGAGGTAATTGATGGTTTCCGCATCGATCGGAAAAAAGCCACAAGTTGCGCCGTATTCCGGTGCCATATTGGAGATGGTTGCGCGATCGGCGAGACCAAGTTCGGCAATACCCGGGCCGTAGAATTCAACGAATTTGCCGACAACGCCCTGAGCACGGAGCATTTGTGTCACTGTCAGCACAAGGTCTGTCGCCGTTGTACCTTCCTTTAGCTTGCCGGTCAGTTTGAAGCCGACGACTTCCGGAATTAGCATGGATATCGGCTGACCGAGCATAACGGCCTCCGCCTCGATCCCACCGACACCCCAGCCAAGAACGGCAAGGCCATTGACCATGGTCGTATGGCTGTCCGTGCCGACAAGTGTATCCGGATAGGCAACTTCGGCGCCGTTCTGGTCTTTTGTCGTCCAAACGGTTTGTGCGAGATATTCCAGGTTCACCTGATGGCAAATGCCGGTTCCGGGCGGCACAACGCGGAAGTTGTTGAACGCTTTCTGACCCCAGCGGAGGAAGGCATAGCGTTCGCCATTGCGCTCCATTTCCAGTTCCACATTCTGACCGAAAGATGCGGCGGTCCCAAATTTATCTACCATCACCGAATGGTCAATAACGAGGTCGCATTGAGCAAGCGGATTGATTTTTTCCGGATCGCCACCGAGAGCAACCATTGCATCGCGCATGGCGGCGAGATCGACCACAGCCGGAACGCCGGTGAAATCCTGCATAAGAACGCGTGCCGGGCGATAAGCAATTTCACGGTCCGCCTTGCGGTCCTTCAGCCAACCGGCGAGAGCGCTGACGTCTTCTGACGTCACGGTGCGGCCATCTTCATGGCGTAGCAGGTTCTCAAGTAGGACTTTCAGAGAGAAGGGGAGGCGGGAAACATCACCCAGACCGGCTTTTTCAGCCTCCGGGATGCTATAGTAATCATATTTCTCTCCATCGATATCGAGAGAACGGCGAATATTCAGGCTGTCGTGACCAGTTGTTGTCAACGTTTCGCTCCTTAAAAGGTAAGGGGAACGGGAAATGCCAGCATAGCGGCACCGGTTCATTGGTTCAATAATGAGCGTATGTGCCCTAAATTAGAGAATTTCTCAAGTGCTATCATGCCATAGAGTGGTCCCCAGTTTAAACTATTAGATAACTATAGCTCAGATCGCCATGAATCAATCAGTGGCCAATGCGCCAAACATTTGCGAAACGCAGTTTCTTGCTGTACTCAGAGGGAATATAAGTGCCTGATCCATATCTCTTCGGAGCAATACGCCGCTGCCATGAGTTTTTCCGTCCATAATCTCGCTTGCCAGCGGGCCGACCAGCTTATTTTTGAGAATGTTTCATTTTCACTCACCCCAGGGGGAGCTCTTTGGGTGCGCGGACGCAATGGTGCAGGTAAATCATCGCTCCTCAGAATTTGTGCGCGGTTGCTGAAACCTCTGGGCGGGTCTATCACATGGCAGGGCGAAGATATACTGGACGATCCCGAAAACTATGTCGGGGCCTATCAGTATCTCGGTCATCAGGATGCTCTTAAAAACGCGATGACGGTTGAGGAGAACATAAAGTTCTGGGCAGACTATCATGGCAAAGCAGATGTGGCGACGGCGCTGGCGGAGTTTGACCTGATGCCGCTACGGGATGTACCAGCGGGTATTCTCTCTCAGGGACAGAGGAAACGGACTAACCTCGCGCGCTTGGCGGCGTCACCGGCGCCCCTATGGATCCTGGATGAACCACTCAGCGCCCTTGACCGACAATATATTGGTCAGTTCAGGAAACGTCTGTCGCAGCATCTGGCAGCTGGAGGCATGGCAATTTATGCAACCCATCAGGATCTGGAGCTGGATGGTAGCAAAATCCTTGAATTGGGTGCAGATACATGACAGGTCGTTTTTTTCAAGTGATCCGTCGTGACGTTATGCTGGCATTTCGGCAAGGAAGTGCCGTCACGCTAAGTCTTTCCTTCTTTGTAATCGTCATCGTTTTATTTCCACTCGGTGTCGGACCTGAACTGTCGATCCTGGCGAGGATCGGTCCGGGTGTTCTCTGGGTAGCGGCGTTGCTCGCCTGTTTGCTAACTCTGGATCGGCTGTTTCAGGCGGATTTTGAAGATGGCGCGCTGGACCTCCTCATGATCGGACCTTTGCCTGTCGAGCTTCTTGTGCTTGCCAAGGTATTTGCTCATTGGCTTACCTCAATCCTGCCGCTAATCATTGTTGCACCCGTTCTGGCGCTTTCCCTGAACATACACGCCGAGGGAATTCTTGCCCTTACGTCGGCCCTTCTGATTGGCACGCCGACGTTAAGCCTGATCGGCGCTGTCGGGGCGGCGCTTACCGTGGGAATGCGGCGCGGTGGAGTTTTGTTGTCACTTCTGGTGCTTCCCCTATATATACCGGTATTGATTTTTGGTGTGGCGGCGGTTGATGCCGCGATAGCGCAGCTTTCCGTTGCACCGCATTTATTGTTGCTGGGCGGGATTTCGCTGGGTGCGTTGGTCCTCGGTCCGGTTGCGGCGGCGGCCGGGTTACGTTTGTCCCTATCGTGATGACCCAATTGAATGAACTGTAGTTAAGCATGGCAATCGATTTACACAAATATGCGAACCCGAAACGTTTTCTATCGATTATTTCAATGGTTTATCCCTGGAGCGTCTGGTCGACGGTTATTCTCATAGGGACCGGATTATATATGGGATTGTTCGTCGCGCCGCCTGATTATCAGCAGGGAGATACAGTGCGGATCATGTTCGTTCATGTGCCCGCCGCTTGGATGGCGCTGATGATTTATATGGTCATGGCCGTTTCTTCAGCCGTCGGCCTCATCTGGAAGCATCCGGTTGCCGACTTGACGGCGAAGGCCGCAGCGCCGATCGGCGCGGCTTTCACCTTTCTCGCGCTGGTGACCGGTTCGCTCTGGGGACAGCCGATGTGGGGGACATTCTGGGTTTGGGATGCGAGGCTTACAAGCATGCTGATCCTGCTTTTCCTTTATCTTGGCTATATGGCGATATGGGAAAGTTTTGATGATACAGCCAAGGCCGCGAAGGCCGCGGCGATCCTTGCGCTCGTCGGAGTTATCAATATACCGATCATTCGGTTTTCTGTGGACTGGTGGAACACGCTCCACCAGCCGGCCAGCGTCGCTACCATGTCAGGCCCAAAGATACATAGTTCGATTTTGATTCCGCTTCTAATTATGGGGCTGGCATATACGGCTTTCTTTGTCATGGTTCTGATAATCCGTGTAAAAGCTGAGATTTTACAAAGGCGCCTGCGTGTTATGCAGATAGCTGAATTACGAAAGCAATGACGTGTCCAAAGGATGATCGCGGCATTGTGACGCAGAATTAGGGTTCCAGTATGTATTTTAGGCGCAGAGTCAGTATATTCGCCGACAATAGCAGGATTTGAGGAAAATTGGTGGAGCAGGTCACAAACTTTTTTGATATGGGCGGGTATGGGCTGTTTGTATGGCCATGCTTCGTGCTGTCTGCAATTGTGCTGCTGGCGCTTTATCTCTTGAGCTTCCGGAAACTCAAAGCGGTGGAGCGGGAATTGGCTGTGGCAGAAAGCAATCGATCAGAAAAGCGCGGCCGTGCCTCTGCCGTTCGGGAAAGCAAACCATGACGCGCAAAAAACGCCGGTTATATTTTGTCCTTGGGGGAATGACCGTGCTTGGCCTTGCGGCTGTGCTGGTGCTTACGTCCTTTCAGGATAGCCTTGTCTTTTTTCGCAGCCCGTCCGACCTTTTGGAAAAGCCAATCCCGGCAGGACGGAATTTTCGTCTTGGAGGACTTGTTGAAGAGGGCAGCGTTGGCAGCGAAGGGGTAACACATCGCTTTCGGGTAACGGATTTGAATGAGGCGGTTCCGGTTACGTTTGACGGATTGCTTCCCGATCTGTTCCGTGAAGGGCAAGGGGTTGTTGCCGAAGGCTCCCTGACCGAAGAGGGGTTATTCGTCGCGACAAATGTTCTGGCCAAGCATGATGAGAATTATATGCCGCCCGAAGTTGCGGAGGCTCTGAAAAAATCGGGGCAATGGAAACCTGAGGGGAGTGACTGATGGTTGCGGAAATCGGTCAATTTGTTCTAATTCTGGCGTTGGTCACGGCTTGTTTGCAAGGTGCCTTGCCACTAGTCGGTGCGGCACGTGACAATCGTCCCTTGATGCGTTTTGGCGATAATGCGGCATTTGTCCAGTTTGCCGCCATTTCCGGAGCATTCGCCTGCTTGACTATTGGGTACGTCACCAGTGATTTTTCCATTCTAAACGTTGTGAACAACTCGCACTCTCTCAAGCCGATGCTCTATAAAATCAGTGGTGTGTGGGGGAATCACGAGGGTTCCCTTCTCCTTTGGAGCTGGATACTGGCGCTCTTCGGGTTGGCTGTCGCTCTTTTCGGGCGTAATTTGCCGGACGGCTTGAAGGCGCGGGTTCTGGCCATACAGGGATTGATCGGTGTGGGCTTCCTGATGTTTATCCTGTTCACCTCCAATCCGTTCGAGAGGGTCAGTCCTGCGCCGCTTGATGGCAATGGACTCAACCCGTTATTGCAGGATCCCGGCCTCGCCTTTCATCCGCCTTTTCTGTATCTCGGATATGTTGGATTATCGATTACGTTTTCATTTGCGATTGCGGCTTTGATTGAGGGACGGGTCGATCCGGCCTGGGCGCGCTGGGTGCGGCCATGGACGCTGGCGGCTTGGGGATTTCTGACCATCGGGATCGCGCTCGGTTCCTGGTGGGCCTATTATGAACTCGGCTGGGGCGGCTGGTGGTTCTGGGATCCGGTTGAAAACGCCTCATTCATGCCCTGGCTGGCAGCAACGGCACTTCTGCATTCCGCGATTGTTGTGGAAAAGCGCGATGCGCTTAAAAACTGGACCATTCTGCTGGCGATTATTGCTTTTAGCCTGAGCCTTCTGGGCACTTTCCTGGTGCGGTCCGGCGTTCTGAATTCGGTTCATGCCTTTGCGTCTGATCCGGCGCGGGGTGTTTTTATCCTGATATTCCTGATATTCGTCATCGGGGGGTCGCTATTGCTTTACGGCATTCGTGCGCCGAAGATGAAAGGGGGCGGCTTGTTCGCCCCGATCAGCCGGGAAGGAGCACTGGTTCTGAATAATTTGCTGCTTTCCACCATCACGGCGACGGTTCTCCTTGGAACGCTTTATCCGATTTTCCTTGATGCCTTCACGGGCGCAAAAGTCTCTGTCGGACCGCCTTATTTCAATGCGACATTTCTGCCGCTTGCTATTCCTTTAGCCGTGGCGATGGCGTTTGGGCCTTTTCTTGCCTGGAAAAGAGGTGACCTTGCGGGCGTTGTCTCGCGCCTCAAATTTGCACTGTTTGCGGCGCTTGCGTTCACAGGATTTCTCTGGTGGTGGCAGACGGGTGCCCCGATAATGGCCCTGCTTGGAATGGGCCTTTTTGCCTGGTTGCTGGTTGGCTCCATCCTCGAATGGACAGCACGCATCAAGCTGTTTCGCGGCCCGCTGGCAAGTAGCTGGAAGAGAATGATCCAGCTCCCGCGAAGCGCTCATGGCATGACAGTTGCCCATATCGGTGTCGCCCTTGTCATTCTGGGAATCACGGCATCTGAAACGTGGCAAAGTGAGCATCTTGGTGTCATGCGCCCCGGTGAAACCGTGACGGTTGGCGGATATGAATTCCGTTTTGACGGGGCCGAGACGATTACTGGTCCGAATTATGACGCCGTTCAGGGCACCTTTCTCGCTTATACGGGCGATAACAAGGGCATTTATCTTTATCCTGAACAGCGGCGTTATACAGATCCACCGATGGAGACAACGGAGGCAGCAATCCGACCGATGCTAAGTGCTGATCTATATACGGTTATTGGCGAAGCGGACGGAAAGGGCGGATATGCGGTCCGGATTTACCACAAGCCTTTCATTTCCTGGATCTGGATCGGCGCCTTTGTGATGTTCGCAGGCGGTGCGATCAGCTTAAGTGACAGGCGGTTGCGTCTTGGCGCGCCGAGATCGGCAAAGCATGCTTCTGCGGCGACACCTGTTCCTTCAAGTGTGAAAGGATAGGGTAATGAAATTGAAGTTTCTGGCACCTGTTCTGACATTCGCGGCGATTGCCGTGATCCTGTGGTACGCCCTGTTCAATCTCAACCCGACAGAAATTCCGTCTGAGCTGGTCAGTAAGCCTGCGCCTGCATTCTCGCTGGAGCCGGTACCCGGGTACGGACCGGGCCTCGCGCAAGCGGATCTGGCAACGGGCAAGGTGACGCTGCTGAATGTTTTTGCCTCCTGGTGTGTTGCCTGTATGGCCGAGCACCCGTTCTTTATGGAGCTGACAAAACAGAATGTCGTTGAGATTTACGGGCTCAACTATAAGGACAAGCCGGATGCCGCCGCCCAATGGCTAGATCGCCATGGCAATCCCTACGCACGGACAGGGATGGATTTGAAAGGGCGCGTCGGTATCGACTTTGGTGTTTATGGCGTACCCGAAACATTTGTCATCAGTGCGGACGGCAAGATACTGGATAAAATCATCGGCCCGGTCAGCAAGGACATGTTCGATATGCGCATCCGGCCGTTGCTGAATGAGGCAGGATCGTGACGACTGGAGCTCGTTCTTTTATTCTCGCGTTGCTGTTTGTACCGATGATCCTCCTGTCAGCGTCGGCTGTCTTCCTAGAGGAACGGCTGGATGATCCTGAACAAGAGGCGCGGGCAAGGGATATTTCGGCAGATATCCGCTGCCTGGTTTGCCAGAACCAATCCATTCTTGACAGCAATGCCGATCTTGCAAGAGACCTGAGGCAGATTGTCCGGGAACGTGTCGCGCTCGGCGAGAGCGACGACAAGGTTCGCGAATTTCTGGTGACCCGCTATGGGGACTGGGTATTGCTGGACCCGCCATTCAAACTCAGCACGCTTTTTCTCTGGTTGGGACCAGTACTGATTTTCATCATCGGCGCGATTGCGGCGTTTATGTTCCTTCGTGGCCGGAATAGGCGACCTGACGCGGAAGACACAAGTGAACTCACGGCAGATGAAGAAGCCGAATTGAAAACCCTGCTTGATTCCGAAACGGACGTATCCGGGCATAAACCATGATTTGGTTCATTGTTTCCTTGATCATTCTGGCGGCACTCGCGATTCTGGCCTGGCCGTTTCTGCGAACGGACCGTATGGCCCGTCGTCATGCGGATCAGGGGCTGGCTGTTTATCGTCAACAGCTGGATGAATTGGAAACAGATGTTACACGTGAAACAATCGATAAATCCGAGGCGGAGGCCATGGCGCTTGAAATCAAGCGGCGTATGTTGCGGTTGGACCGCTCTGAAAATGAAGCCTCTTCATCCCTAAATACCGGGAAGCATTGGCGTATCGCAGCCGTGCTTGCGGTTGTCATTCCGGCTGTCAGCTTCGGCCTTTATAACGAACTTGGTTCTCCGAATGAACTCGCTCGCCCGTTGGCCGGGCGTGACCTCGCGGCAGACACGAGAGCGCTACAAGCAAGGGATGCAGGACCTTTGATCCAGCGTCTTATCGAAGCATTAAAGGAACAGCCGGACAATCTGGAAGGCTGGGTTCTTCTGGCCCGCACCTTGAGCCGGATGGAGAGATATGAAGAGGCCGCAGAAACCTACAAGAAAGCAACGTTATTAGCGCCAAGAGCGACGGAGCTTTATATCGGGGCGGGAGAAAACTATTATTTTGCGGCTGATGGGAATGTGACGGCGGCGGCTGAAGAAGCGTTTGAAAAAGCATTTGCGCTTGAGCCGGAAAATCCGGGTGCCCGTTATTATCTTGCTCTGAGAGATGCGGAGGCCGGTGATAACGCTGGTGCACTTCAGAAATGGATATTGCTTTATGAAGAAAGTCCGGCTGAAGCACCCTTCATGCCGGTTCTGGAGCAACGCATTGAGCAGACAGCTGAACTGACTGGAACAGATCTTGGAGATCTCTTTTCTCGCAAAAATGTGCCCGATATACCCAAGGGACCGTCGGATGCGGAGATAGCCGCAGCAGCCGATATGTCGTCGCAGGAGCGGCAGGACATGATTGCCTCCATGGTTGAAGGGCTGGCGTCGCGCATGGAGGAAGCACCGGACTATGCCGGGTTAATGCGTCTGGGTCAGGCTTATTCAACGCTTCAGCAGCATGAAAAAGCGGCCAATGCCTATGGGCGGGCCCGAATGCTGAAATCGGAAGATTCGACAGCAATTGAGGCAGAAGCCTTCGCCTATGTCCAAATGGCGGAAGACAATGGAATACCGCCCGCGCAAGCCATCGGGCTCTATCGCATGTTGCTTGATAAAAACCCTGAGCATCCCCAGGCTCTTTGGTATCTGGGTGTTGCCGAAGCAGCGGAAGGAAATGATGCAGGGGCCATAGATTTCTGGCGGCGGTTGCAGGCGGTGACGGAAGCAGGTACTCCTGTGTATGACGCTGCGGGAGCCGCCATAAAGAGCCTTTCCGATAAGAATAAAAATTGATACCGTTACATATTGAACAGTAGAAAGATAATGGCCGTTGACGTCAACAAATCCAGATGATTATGCGTTTGAGCGCAAGGTTCCGGTGGGCGACAATATGGAACGCCACGTTTGCGCGGACTGTGGCTGGGTGCATTACGACAACCCGAAAATCGTTGTGGGATCTGTCGTTACCTTTGAAGATAAATTCCTCCTCTGCAAGCGTGCCATTCACCCGCGCAAGGGATTCTGGACCCTTCCTGCCGGATACCTGGAGCAAAATGAGACGACCGCGGATGGCGCAATTCGTGAGGCGTATGAAGAGGCGACAGCGGAAATTCATATTCGCGACCTGCTCGCCGTTTATAGCGTAACGCATATCAGTCAGGTACAGATCATGTATCGATCCATCCTGAAAGAGCCGGAATTTTCAGCGGGACCTGAATCGCTGGAAGTCGAGTTGTTTGACTGGGCTGAAATACCCTGGAACGATCTTGCCTTTCCAACGGTCTATTGGGCGCTACATCAGTATCAGGAGATCAAGGATAGGGAGAGTTTCACTCCCTTTTCGAACGCTGTTGGTGACATGCTCGAGAAGTCACTCGAAATAATACGACGCTGATCGGCGGGAAAAAAGGAAATCAGTATGAAAAAGACAGTGGCGGCTCTTGTCATGGGCGCTCTTATAGCGCTTGGCTTTAGCACAAACGTACAGGCTGGATTACTCGATAATATTCAAAAGAAAATTACGGATTCGGCATCTTCGGTCACCGGCGGCTCTGAGAGTGGGAGCACGAGCAATCTTTCGACGAGCCAGATTATTGAGGGTCTGAAGGAAGCTTTGCAGGTCGGGACGGAAACGGTCGTCGCCCAGATTGGAACTACTGGCGGGTATAATGATGACCCGGCCATTCATATACCGCTCCCTGAAAAGATGCAGCAGGCACAGTCGTTGATGAAAAAGTTCGGTCTTTCCGGCATGGCGGATGACCTTGAGGAACGCCTTAACCGCGGAGCGGAAGCAGCTGCGCCGAAAACCAAGGAAATCCTCATAAATGCGATATCCGAAATGACCGTTGAGGATGCGCAGTCCATTTATAGCGGGCCGGATGACGCGGCTACCCAATATTTCCGGAAGGTGTCAACGGGGGAGCTGACCGAAACTATCCGCCCGATTATCGAACAATCTCTGCAGGATGTCGGCGCAATTTCCCTCTATGACAGTCTGGTTTCGCAATACAAGACTTATCCGCTGGTTCCGGATATCAAAACCAACCTGACCGACTACACCACGGACATGACGCTGGAAGGATTGTTTCACTACCTCGCCGATGAAGAGGCCGCCATTCGCAATGATCCGGTCAAGCGGACAACGGAAATCCTGACCACCGTTTTCGGGAATTAGCTTGCGGCCTGCTCCAGATACTTCGCGATTAACTGTTCATACCGCGGAAGCGATTTGTAGCCGCGCATATCGGCGTTCATGGTTTGAAGCCCATGCAGGAGACGTTTCGCACGAGCTCTGTCTTCGCATACCTCGGCTAGGCTGTTGTTGAAAATCCGGATGGTAAAAAGAATATCCGGGTCATCATCTATCCTTTGAAGGGTTTGCCGCTCGACCCGGAAAAAAATCTTTTCACCGACATTATGACAGTTGATGGACGTATCAACGGCGCGTTTCCTTCGCCACCATCCGGGCTGGAACAGGGCATCGCTGTCATATAGGCCCCAATTGAACCGCTCCACCTGTTTGCCGGCCCTCAGTTTGCGGAAAAACCGGTCGATGGGCTTCCCGAGGCGCGGGTTAAGCCCCGGCACCGGCTGGTGAATGGTCTGCATGACCTTGCCGACTTTCTCGGCCAAGTTCCAACCCGTCGGAAAGCAGACGCAAGCCGCGGCAAGGATATATCCGTCATCCGTCTCTCTCATGAGGACGAGATCCTCCTGCACGGCCAGGGCCGCCTGAATGAGCGGGCTCGGCTCCTCTTTTATTGACGCGAGAGGTGTAATGTTGCGGTGGTTGGCAGCCACTTCATTTCTGACAAGATCAAGGATTTTATGCTGCGCGGACAAACTCCCGGATGTTTCGGCAAAGACCTGATTTCGATGATCTTGAATGAGCCTGCTCTTTTCGGCTACATCCCGCCCATGATTTTGATCCGTGTCGATCCAGGAGCGGCCTCGCAGGGCCTGAAGGCCCATACTCAGGCGAAAATCAGTACCATCTAGAGGGAAGTAGAGAAGGCTCATGCGTCCGGATTTGGCTTTTCCTGAATTCCGTGCCGGGTTATCAGCGGCACCTGCGCGACGAAAAAGAGGAATGTCGCCGCGGTGAACCCAAACACCTTCGCGTTCACCCATATCTCGGTTGAGAGATTCCGCCATATGGCTTCATTGGCAACGGCCATGAACAGGAAAAAAACCGCGAGGCGAATAGTAAGCTTTCTCCATCCCGTATCATCGAGTTTCCAGAAATTATCAAACAGGATTTTGATAAAGGACTTCCCGAGCATCAGCCCGGCGAACAGAACCGCGGCAAAAATCCCGTAAATGATCGTTGGCTTCATTTTTATGAAGGTTTCGTCATTCAGATATAGGGTAAGCCCGCCGAAAATGGTCACGACCACTGCCGTAACCAAAGGCATCATCGGCAACGTTCGTGTGTAGTAATAGGAAATGGCCAGCGCAAGAAGGGTTGTGATCATGATGGCGGCGGTTGCAATGAACAGATCACCAAAATAATAGGCCGCAAAGAAAATCAATATCGGGCCTAACTCTGTTGCCGGTTTTAGTCCCTTGGGCATTGGATTGCTGCTTGTCATCTACACGCGTCCTGTTAGTTGCCGCCGACACCGGAAAGGGCGCGGGCGAAATCCTTCGCGGCGAAGGCTTGGAGGTCATCTTCGCCCTCACCGATACCAATGGCATGAACCGGCAGGCCAAAGCGATCCGAGATTGCGACGAGCACACCGCCGCGGGCCGTTCCATCCAGCTTTGTCATGATCAGCCCTGTCACGTTACAGATTTTGCCAAATATCTCCACTTGGTTAATGGCGTTCTGTCCCGTTGTCGCATCCAGTACGAGAAGGCATGAATGCGGTGCATCCGGATCGAGCTTTTTGATCACGCGAAGGATCTTCTCAAGCTCCGCCATCAAGTCTGATTTATTCTGCAGTCGCCCGGCGGTATCGATCAGTAATAAATCCGCGCCGTCAATCTTTGCTTTCTCAAGGGCCGTATAGGCAAGGCCGGCTGCATCTCCGCCAACTTTGGTAGTCACGACTTCACAACCCGTGCGCTGGCCCCAAACCTGTAACTGTTCAACGGCGGCCGCGCGAAATGTATCCCCTGCGGCAAGCATTACGTTCTTACCCATAGCCTTGTATTGTTTAGCAAATTTACCGATAGTGGTTGTTTTTCCTGATCCATTTACCCCGACAACCAGAACCACATGGGGTTTGCGGCTTTCCTGAAGTTCAAAGTCTTTTGCGACCGGATCGAGAATGAGGGTGATCTCATCTGCCAGGGCGCTGCGGATCTCTTCCGGCGCGATTTCCTTGTCATAGCGGGATTTAGCTATGTTTGCTGAAATGCGGGCTGCAGTTGAGACACCAAGGTCGGCGCTGATCAAAAGCTCTTCCAGCTCTTCGACGACATCATCATCGAGCTTGCGCTTAGTGAAGATGTCAGAAATACCGCTCGATATTGCACCGGAAGAGCGTTTTAAGCCATCGCTTAGTCGACGGAACCAGCCCTTTTTCTCTTTAGTTTCACTCATTACGCTGTTTATTCCAAATGCCCGGCAAACAATTTTCTGCCATCTGTGCCCGTAATTCTAACGTCGACAATGTCGCCCCCGTTGGCCGGGAAATCAAGGTTGACCGGCGCGTAATGCAAGGTTCTTCCCGTTGTCTCATTTTCCACCAGAATGGACTGCTTGGTTCCGACCAGCGTTTCAAGAAACCGGGACAGATTAATCTCTCCTGCCTGGCGAAGGGTAGCGGCGCGCGTCTTTCGAATATCTCCCGGAACCTGCGGCATTTTTGCGGCGGGTGTCCCCGGACGCGCGGAATAGGGAAAAACATGTAGATAGACGATATTGCATTCCTCAATCAGCCTGACACTATTCTCTGCCATTTCGTCGCTCTCGGTGGGAAATCCGGCAATGATATCCGCGCCAAACACAACTTCTGGCCGGAGCTTGCGAGCCTTTTCAACAAAATCATATACATCTTTCCTCAGATGCCGCCGCTTCATCCGTTTCAATACCATATCATCCCCGGCTTGCAGGCTTATGTGTAGATGTGGCATTAGACGCGGCTCCGACTCGATCAGACGCCACAGGTCATCATCGACTTCCACGGGGTCGAGCGAGGACAAGCGCAGTCGTTCGATTTGCGGTACAGCATTAAGAAGGCGGCGGCACATCTGACCCAAAGTCGGACGGCCCGGCAAATCTTCGCCATAGGCAGTGATATCAACGCCGGTCAGGACGAATTCCTTGTATCCATTCTGGGTGAGCGCGCGCGCCTGCTCGACAATCGCGCCAAGCGGCACAGAGCGGCTGTTGCCACGGCCATAAGGGATAATACAGAAGGTGCAGCGATGATCGCAGCCATTCTGGATTTGCAGGAAGGCTCGGGCACGACCGTCAAATCCTTCGATCAGATGACCTGCCGTTTCTTCTGCAGACATAATGTCATTTACCTGTACCCGCTCGCTCTGCTCCAGTCCGAAGGAGTGCGGGTCCAGCTTTTCAAGATTACCAAGAATCTGGTCAACTTCGGGCATTTTTGCAAACTGATCAGGATTCGTCTGGGCCGCGCAGCCCGTTACGATGATTTTTGCTTCCGGATGGTCACGGCGGGCCTTTCGAACGGCCTGCCGTGCTTGACGTTCTGCTTCATTGGTAACGGCGCAACTATTGATGATGATGGCATTGTTCATGCCAGCTGCGGTGGCGTGTCCGCGCATGACTTCGGACTCATAGGTATTCAGGCGGCACCCGAAAGTTATAACCTCCGGTATGGCGAGCGGTTTAATCTCTCCCATCAGGCGGCTCCCTTGAATAAGTCGGTATCCAGAAAGCCGCGGAAAGAAGTTGCGATGGCGCCGCCCATAAAGATGTGACCGTTTTCGTCGATACGCATATCAAGCGGTCCGCCGTTAAGATGTAACCTGGCGGCTTTGTCGGCCAAACCACGGATATTGGCCGCGATCATGGTGGCGCAAGCCGCCGAACCACAGGCGAGCGTGATCCCGACGCCGCGTTCCCAGACCCGCAGTCGAAATTCACCCTCATTCATCTTACTGACGACGCTGATATTGGCTTTTTCCGGAAATAGCGGGTGGGTTTCCGCGACCGGACCCCATTTTTCAAGATTGATAGCCTCCGCCTCATCAACAAAGAAGACCGCATGGGGATTGCCCATATTGACAGCAACCGGATCGGCGAGGGGGCCAACTTCCAAGCGGACATGTGCCGTGTCCTCGGGCTGCGACAGCGGTATTTCCTGCCACTCCAATTTCGGCTTTCCCATATCAATGACAATGTCGCCGTGATCATTCCTTGTGCCGACGAGTAGTCCGGCGCGCGTTTCTATAATGACATCTTGCGTGCCGCTTTCCTGCATTAGCAGATGTGCGACACAGCGCGTTGCGTTTCCACAGGCTTCGGCTTCGCTGCCGTCGGCGTTATAGATGCGCATGAATATCGCGGCGGCTGAATTGCCGGGCTCCATCACGATCAGCTGGTCATAGCCAACACCACGATGCCGATCGGCAATAGCTCGCAAGGCGGTTCCCGAAAGTTCGGGCAGCCGCTCGCGTCCATCAATGATGACAAAATCATTGCCAAGGCCATGCATCTTTATGAAGGGTATCGGTTCCATAACCCGCGATATAGGCGTTTGTAGGCTTGCGGTCCAGCATATTTATCGGCGGTCAGCCAAGAGTTCTGCTTGACTTATGCGGGTGTCTGTGGCTAATTCCGGCCACTCAAGACAACTGAGTCGCAACATAGAAGTACCTTTTTGGTATCCGTCAGCCCGCGAGTTTCGCGCCCTGGCGCTTTTTTGCATTGTTTGAAACAGTTGCCGCGAGATGGAATTATTAAGTGGTTTGAACAGGTTAGTTACCGAATGTTCGAAAGTTTGACAGGCAGACTGGGCGATGTCCTGGGTCGATTGACCAAGCGGGGCGCCCTTACAGAGGCAGACGTCTCGGAGGTGATGCGCGAAGTGCGCGTTGCCCTTCTTGAGGCGGATGTCGCGCTGCCCGTTGTCAAAAGCTTTATCAAACGGGTCAAAACCAAGGCTGTTGGTACGGATGTCCTGAAATCCGTTAATCCGGCGCAGATGGTCATCAAGGTTGTGCATGACCAGTTGATCGAGATGCTGGGATCCGAGCAACAAGAGCTGAACCTCGTCGCCGTGCCACCTGTTGTCTATATGATGGTCGGCTTGCAAGGCTCCGGTAAAACCACGTCGACAGCGAAGATCGCCAAATGGCTGACGGAGAAAAAGGGCAAGAAGGTCATGATGGCCTCTCTTGACGTTCGCCGTCCTGCCGCTCAGGAGCAGCTTAAAATCCTGGGCGAGCAAACGGGTGTTGTCACCTTGCCGATTGTCGCCGGGCAGATGCCGGTGGATATTGCGAATCGCGCCGTTCAGTCCGCCCGGTTGCAGGGTATTGACGTCGTCCTTCTGGATACGGCAGGTCGCCTGCATGTGGATGAAGAGCTTATGGCGGAGATGGACGCCGTCCATCGCAATACCAATCCCACGGAAACCCTGCTGGTTGTCGATAGCCTGACCGGTCAGGATGCGGTTAATGTGGCCGAGCAGTTCAAGGCGCGTGTTGATGTGACTGGTATTGTCATGACCCGCATCGATGGCGACGGACGCGGTGGTGCGGCTCTCTCCATGCGCGAGGTAACCGGCTGCCCTATCAAGTTGTTGGGCACGGGTGAAAAACTTGACGCGCTGGAATCGTTCCATCCGGATCGGATCGCGAACCGCATCCTTGGTATGGGCGATATCGTTTCGCTGGTTGAGAGAGCAGCGGAGACTATTGAAAAAGACGAGGCCGATAAACTCGCCCTCAAGATGCAGAAGGGCACATTCGATCTTGATGATCTGGCCAGCCAGCTGCGACAGATGCGTAAAATGGGCGGCATGAACAGCTTGCTTGGAATGTTGCCGGGTGTCGGCAAGATGAAAAAGCAGCTGGATTCCGCGAACCTCGACGACAAGCTTCTGGTTCGTCAGGAAGCGATGATCCAGTCAATGACGCCAAAAGAACGGCGTAATCCGCAAATTATTGCCGCGTCCCGTAAGAAGAGGATTGCCGCAGGATCCGGCATGACCGTTCAGGATGTCAACCGTTTGCTGAAACAGCACAAGCAGATGGCGGGCATGATGAAAAAAGTAAAGAAACTCGGCAAAAAAGGTGTTGCGCGCGGCGGCATGCAAGGTCTTTTGCCGCCGGGAATGAAATTGTAACTGAAATTGAGTCTGTTAAAGGAAAGAACTTAATATGGCATTGAAAATTCGCCTCACCCGTCAGGGCGCTAAAAAGCGCCCTTTCTATCGTGTCGTTGTGGCAGAGGCCAGTAGCCCGCGTGATGGACGGTATATTGAACGTCTTGGCACCTATAACCCGATGTTGCCGAAGGATAGCGAAGATCGTGTATCCCTGAACGCCGAACGCATTCAGCATTGGATTGGCAATGGCGCACAGGCGACAGATCGCGTTGCCAGTCTGATGGCTAGTGCCGGACTTGCTGAAAAGCCAGTTCGCAGCAATCCGGAAAAAGCCAAGCCGAAAGCCAAGGCACAGGAGCGTTTGCGCGAACAGGCCGAAGCCAAGCAGGCGGCGGCAGATGCAGCTGCTGAAGCTGCGGCAGCGCCGGCTGAAGAAGCCCCAGCTGAAGAGGTCGTGGCCGAAGAAGCACCAGCTGAGGAAACTCCAACAGAGGAAGCTCCTGCTGAAGAGGCGGCGGTTGAAGAAGCGCCAGCAGAGGAAGCAGCCGCGGAAGAGCCTTCGGCTGATGAATCTGATAAAAAGGCAGAAGCTTAAGGGCATATTGCTATGCCGCAGGCAGGCATGTTGCTGCTGGGCGTGATCGTCGGAGCGAAAGGTATCAAAGGCGAGTTGAAGGTGAAAAGTTTCACTGAAAACCCCGAAGATATTGTTGCCTACGGTCCCTTGCAGGATCAATCGGGGAAGGCAACTTATAAGCTGAAAGTTGTCGGTCTTAGCAAAGGTTTGCCGGTGGTGCGAATAAAGGGTATATCAGACCGCAGTGCGGCTGAGGCCCTTAAAGGAACGGAACTTTATGTTACGCGGGACCGGTTGCCCGATACGAAAGAAGAGGAAGAATATTATCATGCCGATCTGATCGGTCTGCCGGTATTCTTTCGGGATGGGACGAAGTTCGGTACAATCCTGCGGCTGCATGATTTTGGTGCGGGCGACATGCTGGAGATTGTGCCGGAAAACAAAGGCGATAATTCGGCGGTATTGATTCCCTTTACCGTCGAGATGGTGCCCGAGGTGGATATTGCGGGAGGCCGGATCGTCGTTGAATTGAGTGAGGATTTTTTTGAAAATCCGGAGTCTCCGCCAGAGACGGCAAAGTCTTAGCGCGGAAGAACGGATGGCAGGAAAGCGGATGGTCTGGACCGCCCATATCTTGAGCCTATTCCCGGAAATGTTTCCGGGGCCGCTTGGGTTAAGCCTTGCTGGTAAAGGGCTGGAAGAGGGGGCGTGGGACCTGAAGGTCAGTGATATACGCGATTTTGCTAAAGGCAATCATCGCACAGTTGATGACAGTCCTTTTGGCGGCGGGGCCGGAATGGTGATGCGACCGGATGTCCTCGGACCGGCAATTGACACGGCGCTGGCGTCGGCGCAAAAGGCGGCGCGGGTGATTTATTTCAGCCCCCGTGGCCGGGCCATGGATCAGGCCTTTGTGCGGGAGTTGGCAGAGGGACCGGGAGCGATCATGATCTGTGGTCGCTTTGAAGGAGTGGATGAACGGGTTCTGGAAACCCGAAATGTGGAGGAAGTCAGCCTTGGTGACTTCATTCTGTCGGGTGGCGAGATAGCGGCACTGGCATTGTTGGATGCGGTGGTTCGCCTGCTCCCCGGCGTTACGGGCAACAGGGAATCGCTGGAGGAAGAGAGTTTTGCGGACGGGTTACTGGAATATCCCCATTATACCCGCCCACCGGTCTGGGAAGGCCGTTCGGTCCCGGAAGTTTTACTATCGGGCCATCATGAGAAAATACGGGAATGGCGGCAACGCCAGTCCGAGGAATTGACAAAGGAACGAAGGCGGGACCTGTGGGATCGTCGGAAGCGTAATTTTTGATAAAAGGGTGAAGACCATGAATACGGTTGAAAAACTAGAACAAGAGCAGATCGAGAAACTGGTGGCGGAGCGTCCGGTTCCCCAGTTCCGCCCCGGGGATACTCTTCGGGTCCATGTAAAGGTTGTCGAGGGTACGCGTGAACGTATTCAGGCCTTTGAAGGCGTGTGCATTGCGCGAAACGGCGGCGGTATCAATGCCAACTTCACAGTACGGAAGATTTCCTACGGTGAAGGTGTTGAGCGTATTTTTCCGCTTTATTCGCCACGCATCGATCATATCGAAGTTGTCCGTCAGGGTGTCGTCCGTCGGGCGAAGCTTTATTACTTGCGCGAACTGCGTGGTAAGAAGGCACGTATCCGCGAGCGTCGGGAAGACCGTTACAGCGGGAAAACTGCTAGCTAGGAATAGCGGGCACGGGACCTACGGAAGGCCAGGTTTCTGGTAAGTTTGGAACAAGATTAATTGACGGGATGCGAGGAAGAACAATGGGAACCCCTAGAACCTTGTATGATAAAATCTGGGACAGCCATGTTGTGGATCAACTGGAAGACGAAGCCTATATTCTTTACATTGATCGCCATCTTGTTCACGAAGTTACCAGTCCGCAGGCCTTTGAAGGTTTGCGGGTCGCGGGCCGTAAAGTAAGGCGTCCTGATGCGACTTTTGCGGTTGCCGATCATAATGTTCCAACCAAGGACATTGAGAAAGGCATTACTGATCCTGAAAGCAAGCTTCAGGTCGATACGTTGGAAGCCAACACTGCGGAATTTGGTGTACCTTATTTCTCAATGACCGACGATCGGCGCGGCATCGTTCATATCATTGGTCCAGAGCAGGGGCTGACCTTGCCGGGCATGACAATCGTTTGCGGTGATTCTCACACCTCGACCCATGGTGCATTTGGTGCGCTTGCCCATGGGATAGGAACATCGGAAGTCGAGCATGTGCTGGCAACCCAGACACTGGTTCAGGAAAAAGCCAAGAACATGCGGGTGACGGTTCATGGTGATCTTCCTCCGGGCGTTACGGCGAAAGATGTCGCGCTTGCTATTATCGGTAAAATTGGAACTGCGGGCGGAACCGGCCATGTGATTGAATATGCTGGCGATGCAATTCGTGCCCTTTCCATGGAAGGGCGGATGACCCTTTGTAATATGACGATTGAGGCAGGCGCCCGCGCTGGCCTGATTGCGCCCGATGATGTCACATTTGAATATGTTAGAGGTCGTCCATATGCGCCGAAAGCCGGCACATTCGAGCAGGCCGTTGCTTATTGGAAAACGCTGAATTCCGATGAGGGCGCCAAGTTTGACAAGGAAGTCGAGTTAGATGCGTCTGAGCTGATCCCCTACGTTACTTGGGGAACGAGCCCGGAAGATGCCTTGCCGATTACGGGATATGTTCCAGCACCAAGCGATTTTGCCGATGAAGGCAAGCGTGGCGCGGCAGAGCGGGCCCTT
Source organism: uncultured Sneathiella sp. (assembly GCF_963973085.1). Classification (GTDB taxonomy): domain Bacteria; phylum Pseudomonadota; class Alphaproteobacteria; order Sneathiellales; family Sneathiellaceae; genus Sneathiella. The sequence continues at coordinate 284,552 of NZ_CAXAXA010000004.1, read as the reverse complement.
AAATATATGGGGCTGACGGCCGGCATGAAGCTTTCCGATATTGAAGTTGACCACGTCTTTATAGGGTCCTGCACGAACGGACGGATCGAAGATTTGCGGGCTGTTGCAAAGGTTGTTGAAGGCAAGAAAGTCAAGGACAGTGTGAACGCGATTATCGTTCCAGGGTCCGGCCTCGTTAAAATTCAGGCAGAGGCAGAAGGTCTCGACAAGATATTTACCGACGCCGGATTCGAGTGGCGCCAGCCGGGTTGTTCCATGTGCCTGGCTATGAATGCGGATAAGCTTGACGCGGGAGACCGTTGTGCCTCGACCTCCAACCGTAATTTTGAGGGTCGCCAGGGCCGTGGTGGGCGTACGCATCTTGTCAGCCCGGCAATGGCGGCGGCGGCGGCGGTAACTGGGCACCTGACAGACGTTCGGGATTTGGGATAGAGGAACAAGAAAATGGAAAAGTTCAATAAACTCACGGCGGTTGCCGCGCCGATGCCCTTGGTCAATATCGATACAGATATGATCATTCCCAAACAATATCTCAAAACCATTCAGCGCGCGGGGTTGGGTAAAAACCTGTTTGCAGAAATGCGATATGGGGATGATGGCGAGGAAGTCGAAGATTTTGTGCTGAACCAGCCGGCCTACCGGAACGCGGAAATTCTCATTGCAGGGGATAACTTCGGTTGCGGTTCCAGTCGGGAGCATGCGCCATGGGCGTTGCTCGATTTCGGGATTCGCTGTGTGATTTCCACAAGCTTTGCGGATATCTTCCATAACAACTGTTTTCGGAACGGAATTCTGCCGATTGAGGTTTCCCATGAAGATCTTGAAAAGCTCATGGAAGATGCGGATCGCGGATCAAATGCGACAATCTCTATAGATCTGGAAGCACAGGAAATCCGGGGGCCCGACGGCGGCGTTATTCATTTCGACATCGATCATTTCAACAAGCATTGCCTGTTGACGGGTCTTGATGAAATCGGTTTGACCTTGAAGAAGGAAGACAAGGTCGCCGAATATGAAGAAACCCGCAAACTCAGCCAGCCCTGGCTATAAATCTCCTTCTATTCTTTGAGAGTGTTTTACGATGGCATCTAATAAATCCTTGTTGATCCTGCCGGGTGACGGCATTGGCCCGGAAGCGATGGGCGAAGTACGCCGTATTGTCAGCTGGATGGAAGATAACCGCGCCGTTTCCTTCGAAATTGAAGAAGACCTTGTCGGCGGTTCCTCCATCGATGCGCATGGCATACCGATCACCGACGAAGTGGTCGACAAGGCACAGAATGTGGACGCCGTGCTTCTGGGCGCGGTTGGAGGGCCGAAATGGGATAATCTTGATTTCTCCATCAAACCGGAACGCGGCCTGTTACGCCTTCGTAAAGACCTTGAGCTGTTTGCCAATTTGCGACCGGCGGTCTGTTTCGATGCGCTGGTGGATGCATCCAGTTTGAAACCGGAACTGGTGAGTGGTCTGGATATCATGATTGTCCGGGAACTGACGGGCGGCGTCTATTTTGGAGAGCCGCGCGGGATCGAAGATCTGGGAAATGGCGTGCGCCGGGGGATCAACACACAGGTCTACACGACGCCGGAAATTCATCGTGTTGCACGCGTTGCATTCGAACTGGCGAAAAAGCGTGATAATCGCGTTTGTTCCAGCGAAAAAGCCAATGTCATGGAATCTGGAGTGCTTTGGCGCGAGGAAGTGACGAAAATCCATGATGCTGAATTTCCGGAAGTGGAACTTAGCCATATGTACGCCGATGCGGCCGCTATGGAACTGGTGCGTAAGCCGAAACAATTTGACGTGATCGTCACCGATAACCTCTTTGGAGACATCCTCTCCGATTGTGCAGCCATGTTGACCGGGTCTCTGGGGATGTTGCCCTCGGCCTCGTTGGGTGATGTTGATGCAGCCGGACGCCGTAAAGCTCTTTACGAGCCGGTTCATGGATCAGCACCGGATATTGCAGGGCAAGGGATCGCTAACCCGATAGCGACTATTCTTTCTTACGCCATGGCGTTGCGATATAGCTTCGATATGGGCGACGAAGCGGACCTTGTTGAGACAGCTGTGCAAAAAGTCCTTGCAAGTGGCATCCGCACTGGCGATATCATGTCCAAGGGCATGACGCAGGTATCGACGACAGCAATGGGCGATGCCATCATCCGGGAGTTGGACACGGCAAACGGATAAGCTTGCGGAAAGACCGATTTATTTAACGCCCGGAGCGCCTGTTCCGGGGCAACAAAGAGATAGGAAAATGGGATATAGAGTAGCCGTAGTCGGCGCCACCGGGAATGTGGGCCGTGAAATGCTGAATATACTGCACGAAAGGCAGTTCCCCGTAACAGAGGTTATCGCGCTAGCGTCAAAACGGTCAGTGGGGCGCGAAGTTTCTTTTGGCGACAAAACGCTGAAAGTTAAGGCGCTGGATGATTTCAACTTCACCGGAATAGATTTCGCATTGTTTTCTGCGGGCGGCACTGTTTCTGCGAAATTTGGCCCACGGGCTGCGGCGCAAGGGTGTATCGTCATTGACAACTCCTCGCATTTCCGCATGGATCCGGATGTCCCGCTTGTTGTACCGGAAGTTAATCCGGAAGCCGCCGCCGGCTATACGCGTAAAAATATCATTGCCAATCCGAACTGTTCGACTGCGCAGCTCGTTGTCGCGCTGAAACCTCTTCATGACGCGGCCGTTATCAAGCGCGTCGTCGTCTCGACTTACCAGTCGACGTCAGGTGCGGGAAATGAAGGGATGGATGAGCTTTTTACACAGACCAAGGGTATCTATGTAAACGATACGCCAACACCGTCAAAGTTCACCAAGCAGATTGCGTTTAACGTTATCCCGCATATCGATGTGTTCATGGACGACCGTTATACCAAGGAAGAGTGGAAGATGACGGTCGAAACAAAGAAGATCATTGATTCGAAAATCAAGCTGACAGCGACCTGCGTTCGCGTTCCGACTTTCGTTGGCCATGCGGAGAGCGTCAATATTGAGTTTGAAAACGAACTCACAGCAGATCAGGCCCGGGATATCCTGCGGGAATCTCCCGGTATCATGGTTGTCGATAACCCGGAAGAAAACGGGTATGTGACGCCGGTTGAGTGCGTTGGCGATTATGCGACGTTTATTTCACGTATCCGCGATGATCCAACCATCGAGAATGGTATTAATCTTTGGTGCGTGTCAGATAACCTTCGTAAAGGCGCGGCGCTTAACACGGTACAGATCGCGGAGCTGATTGGCAGGGAATACCTGAAAAAAGCGGCCTGATACGCGAGAGAATACTTTAAAATATGGGGCAGTCGTGACCATGCGTGGCGACTGCCCTAAACTTATCTCCCGCGTCTGCTATCTTTCTTGTATCCTGACGCTGTGCCGTTTTGTGAACTGATAGCCGGAGGCGGAAATGACAAGAGCTTTTTTTAATTTAGTCGCGCTGATATCGCTTCTTATGCTTTTGCCTGCATTTTCGTCTCTCTCAATGGCGCGGGATCATTATGTGGATCCGGGCGCAGCCACGAACTTTTCCGGTGATGGGAACGCGGACACTCCCTGGCGAGACCTGCAACAGATTATCGATGATGATATTGTCAAGGCCGGAGATCGCGTCATCCTAGCGACCGGCAATTACGGCCGACTGCTTGTTGAAAATAAAAAGATGTTCGAGAGAACAACGATTCTGGCAGGTCAGGATCAGAAACCTGTGTTCGAGATAGTCGACATTCTGGGCAGCTCAAACTGGCATTTGCAGGGACTTACGGTGACGTCAAGCGGACAAAGGAAACAGGAATATCGTTATCACGTCCGGGTTGATGAAAATTCACAGCATATTACCGTTAATGACTTCTCCATCTATACCGTCGCGGATATTTCTGACTGGTCGGATGTGGATTGGAACGAACAGGCAATCGATGGCATTTTCTCTGCCGGGGATTATACAGAATTCCAAAATAACCGGATCAAAAACGTCAATTTTGGAATAACGATATACGGAGACAACAGCGCGGTTGTGAATAATCATATAGAAAATTTTTCCGGGGACGGGTTGCGCGGACTTGGCGATCACGCCTTGTTTGAGGGGAATGTCGTCAAAAACTGCTATCAGGTGAACCGGAATCATGCGGATGGATTTCAGTCATGGTCTATGAGTGCCGACGGCGTGATTGCGGCGGGGGTCGTCAAGGACGTCATATTGCGCCGCAATCTAATTCTCAATTTCGAGGATTTTGACCAACCATACCGGTGTGAACTCCAAGGAATAGGGATGTTCGGTGGTGTTTATGAGGACTGGATCATCGAGAATAATATTGTCATCGTGGATAACTTCCATGGGATTACCGTTTTAGGCGCGCGCAATGTTCGTATCCAGCATAACACGGTTCTGGATGTTGACTATTTTGAGCCTGGACCCGCCGCCATTACGATCCGGCGGCAGAACGGCGGTCCGCCTGTAGAAAACAGTCTAATCGCCAATAATATCGCCAATGATATTTTCGGCGATTCTGAAGGTGTGGTTGTTGTCGGTAATTTTATGGATGCCGATTTTGATGATGTCTTTGTTGATATTGATGACGGAGACTACAGGTTGCCGGACGGCAGCGAGGCAATCGACATTTGCGCCGCAGATCAAAAAGTGGATATCGATTTTTTTGGCAATCCGCGGCCTATCGGTAAATGCGCGGATGCCGGGGCGGTTGAGTATAGAGACTGATCTGCTTATTGCATCGCAGCAGAAACCTATTATGATATGCTCGAAATTCTCACCTAGTATCAGGAAAAAAGTAAGGGCATCAAAGCCCAGGGATCAATAATGACAAAATCAATACGCCCCCGTCGGTCAGTCCTCTACATGCCCGGCTCCAACGCCCGCGCACAGGAAAAAGCGAAATCTCTTGCGGCAGATGGCCTGATACTTGACCTTGAAGATGCCGTTGCGCCGGACAAGAAAGCGGAAGCCCGTGACATTGTTTGCGCCAATGCCGCCTCAGGAGGATATGGAAAACGCGAAATCATCATTCGGGTCAATGGACTTGATACGCCCTGGGGAGAGGATGACATTGTCGCCGCCGCCAAGGCAGGGCCGGATGCTATTCTGCTGCCCAAAGTTGAAAGCGCGGATCAGGTTAAGAAACTTGAAGAGATCATGACAGCGGCCGGTGCGCCTGAAACAACGACAATCTGGTGTATGATGGAAACGCCGCTCGGTATTTTGAAGGCAGAAGAAATTGCCTCTTCCAGTCCCAGGGTCGATTGTTTCGTCATGGGAACATCGGATCTGGTAAAAGATTTACAGGCGCAGCATACGCCGCTTCGCTTGCCGGTTATAACGTCGCTTGGTCTGTGCTTGCTGGCGGGGCGTGCATATGGGCTGACGGTTCTGGATGGAGTTTACCTGGACCTTGACGATGAGAACGGATTTCACGATTCATGTGTTCAGGGGCTGGAGCTGGGGTTTGACGGTAAGACCCTGATCCACCCGAAACAGCTGGCCTCGACCAATGACGTGTTTGCGCCATCCGAAGCAGAGGTGGCGCACTCCCGGAAGGTCATCGAAGCCTTCGAGGCGGCTGAGAAAGAAGGGAAGGGCGTTGTTCTTGTGGACGGCAAGCTCGTTGAAAATCTTCATGTGGAAATTGCCAAGGCAAAAGTTGCTCTGGCGGATGCAATTGCGGCGGCGGCCGAGTAAGGGAAAGGGATGACAATGAGCAAAACAAATCCCGGCAATTATTTCGAGGATTTCAGGGTCGGCCAGGTTCTCAATCATGCGACACCCCGCACGATCACCGAGGGGGACGTCTCGCTCTATACGGCGCTTTATGGCGGACGTTTTGCCCTGCAGTCAGCGGACAGTTTTGCGATGGAATGTGGTCTTGATGCCGCTCCTATCGATGATCTTCTCGTTTTTCACATCGTTTTCGGTAAAACCGTGCCCGATGTGTCCCTGAATGCAGTCGCCAATCTTGGCTACGCGGATGTGCAGTTCAAGGCGCCAGTCTTCCCGGGCGATACAGTTCAGGCAAGTTCTGAGGTTATCGGACTGAAGGAAAATTCCAACGGTAAGACGGGGGTAGTCTATGTGCGCTCTACGGGCACCAACCAGATGGGGGCGACTGTTCTTGATTATGTCCGCTGGGTAATGGTTCGCAAGAAAGATGAATCCGCCGCTGCACCGGAAGCAGTTGTTCCGGATTTGCCGGAGCGCGTTGATCCAGCGCTCCTTTCGATACCCGGCGGTCTGGATTTTTCGGGCTATGATGCGACGCTGGCCGGTTCTCCTCATTTTTTTGAAGACTATGAAGTCGGGGAAAAAATCGATCATGTGGATGGCATGACAATAGAAGAAGCCGAACATATGATGGCGACGCGGCTGTATCAGAATACAGCCAAGGTTCATTTCAATCAGCACCAGATGCAGAATGATCGCTTTGGCCGCAGATTGATATATGGGGGGCATATAATAAGCATGGCACGAGCGCTATCTTTCAACGGCCTTGGCAATGCCCAGCTTGTTGCCGCCATAAACGGGGGCTCCCATACTGCGCCAACTTTTGCCGGACATACGATTTATGCCTGGAGTGAAGTCCTGGAGAAAGCCGAACTGTCGGATTGTCAGACCGCAGGCGCGCTTCGTATCCGTACGTTGGCGGCGAAGGATACGCCCTGTGAAGGCTTCCCGGATAAAACGGCAGATGGCAAGCGCGATCCCGCTGTCGTTCTCGATCTCGATTACTGGGTTGTCTTGCCAAAAAAGACGATCTCGTTATAAATAGATTAAAGGTTATGTTGACTTGGATAGGTGGAGGATTAAACTCCCCCCAAATGAATAACAGGTATCAAAACTAATAAGCGAGAAAGATTTTCTCATGGCGAATATTGAACGACCGTTGTCGCCGCATCTGCAGATTTATAAACCTCAGATCACGATGATTACCTCAATTACGCACCGTGCAACGGGCATCGCGCTGGGTGTGGGCACTTTGTTGCTGACCTGGTGGCTGATTGCTGTTGCTAGCGGACCAGAGGCCTATGCGACGGTCAGTGCATTTATCTCTTCCTGGTTTGGGCAACTGGTTCTGTTCGGTTTTACCTGGTCGCTGTTTTATCATCTTTGCAATGGTATTCGTCATCTGTTCTGGGATATGGGCAAGGGGTTTGAATTGCCGACCATGAGGAAAACCGGTATGGCAGCGATAATTGCTTCTGTCGTGCTGACGCTTCTCACATGGATAATCGCCTACGGAATGGGGGCCTGAGCATGGCAATGAAAGCACCGCTTAAAAAAGTTCGGGGTCTTGGTTCTGCCAAGGATGGAACAACCCATTGGTGGCATCAGAAGGTCACGGCGATTGCCATGATCCCGCTGTTTATCATTGCGCTTGCTTATGTGATGAGCCTTGTCGGCGCGGATTACACCCATGTGCGCTACGTTCTTGGTACTCCTTTTGCCGCGCTGGTCATGCTATTGCTGATCGTCGCCATGTTTTATCACATGAAGCTTGGTCTCCAGGTGGTTATTGAAGATTACATTCATACTGAAAGCACGAAATTCGTTCTCTTGCTGCTTAACAGTTTCTTATGTGCGGCCGTTGGATTGGCTGCTGCTCTGGCCGTTTTGAAGCTGGCGCTTGGGAGTTAAAGTACAAAAAATGTCTGAAGCCTATCCTATTACAGAACATAAATATGACGTGGTTGTTGTCGGCGCTGGCGGCGCGGGGTTGAGAGCGACCATGGGCATGGCCGCGGCCGGCCTGAAAACGGCCGCTGTTACTAAAGTATTCCCAACCAGAAGCCACACGGTGGCGGCGCAGGGTGGTATTTCGGCCTCGCTTGGCAACATGGGCGAAGATAACTGGCAATGGCACATGTATGATACCGTCAAGGGGTCAGACTGGCTCGGCGATCAGGACGCTATCGAATATATGTGCCGGGAAGCGCCCGCTGCCGTATTGGAGCTTGAACACTTCGGAATGCCTTTTAGCCGTACGGAAGAAGGAAAGATCTATCAGCGTGCTTTCGGCGGTATGACAACGCAGTTTGGTGAAGGTCCTGCTGCACAGCGGACATGCGCGGCTGCGGACCGGACCGGACATGCGATGCTGCATACGCTGTACAGTCAGTCGCTTAAGCATGATACTGAATTCTTCATTGAATATTTTGCCCTTGACCTGATCATGGACAAGGATGGCTCCTGCAAGGGCGTGCTTTGCCTCAGTCTTGAGGATGGCACCCTGCATCTTTTCCGCTCACATATGGTCGTGCTGGCGACGGGTGGGTTTGGTCGCGCCTATTTCAGCTGTACCTCTGCCCATACATGTACAGGCGATGGCGGTGGTATGGTGCTGCGCGCCGGACTACCGCTTCAGGATATGGAGTTCACTCAGTTTCATCCGACGGGCATTTATGGCGCGGGCTGCCTGATTACCGAGGGTGTGCGCGGTGAGGGCGGCTTCCTTGTGAACGGGGAAGGCGAACGGTTTATGGAGCGTTATGCGCCTCATGCGAAAGATCTAGCTAGCCGTGATGTGGTGAGTCGTTCCATGACTCTGGAAATTCGTGAAGGTCGTGGTGTCGGACCTCGCAATGATCATATCTATCTGCATCTCGATCATCTCGATCCGGCAATGATTGACGAACGTCTTCCGGGTATTTCTGAGAGCGCCCGGATTTTTGCCGGCGTTGACGTGCATAAGGAACCGATCCCGGTGCTGCCAACGGTGCATTACAACATGGGCGGTATTCCGACAAATTATCATTCGGAAGTTGTCGATTTGAAAGATGGCAATCCCGATGCGATCGTACCCGGCCTGATGGCCGTTGGTGAAGCGGCCTGTGTGTCTGTGCATGGCGCGAACCGATTGGGGTCAAACTCTCTGATTGACCTTGTGGTTTTCGGCCGCGCTGCGGCGCTTCGTGCGAAAGATGTCGTGACGCCCGGGGCTGCCCATGCTCCACTTCCCGCAGATGCCTGTGACGAAGCTCTTGCGCGTCTAGACAAGTTTCGTAATGCCGATGGCGGCAGTTCGACGGCAACCGTGCGCGACAATATGCAGCGGGTGATGCAGGATGACTGCGCCGTGTTCCGGACCAGTAAGACCCTCGCTGAAGGCGTTGAGAAGATCAACAAGGTATGGGAACAGATGCCCGACATCAAGACGACGGACCGGTCTCTTGTGTGGAACTCAGATCTGGTGGAAACGCTGGAACTGGACAATCTGATCCGGCAGGCGGTCGTCTCCATGACAGCGGCAGAAAACCGCAAGGAAAGTCGCGGAGCACATGCCCATGAGGATTTCCCTGATCGCGATGATGAAAACTGGATGAAGCATACGCTGACTTATCACAGCGATACGGAGGGCGTGAAACTCGACTATCGTCCGGTTCATGATTATACGCTGACAGATGAGATTGATTATATTAAACCAAAAGCACGTGTGTACTAGGCGCGTTAGGGATTAGACATGGTTGAACTGACATTACCAAAAAACTCGAAGGTCGGCACGGGCAAGACATACCCGGGACCTGAAGGGGCAACCAATCTCAAGACATTCAATGTCTATCGCTGGTCGCCGGATGACGACAAGAACCCGGCCATTGATACCTATCATGTCGACCTGGACACCTGCGGTCCGATGATTTTGGACGGCCTGATCAAGATCAAGAACGAGATTGATCCGACCCTTACGTTCCGTCGCTCCTGCCGGGAAGGAATATGCGGCTCCTGCGCGATGAATATCAACGGGACGAATACTTTGGCCTGCACCACAGGCATGGATGAGATGGACGGCGACATCAACATCTATCCGCTGCCGCATCAGCCGGTAGTGAAGGACTTGGTCCCGGACCTGACCAATTTTTATGCGCAATATGCGTCGATCCAGCCCTGGCTTCAGGCGGAAACACCACCACCATCAAAGGAGCGTCTGCAATCAAGAGAGGATCGGGAGAAGCTCGACGGGCTTTATGAATGTATCCTGTGCGCCTGTTGTTCGACTTCCTGCCCAAGTTACTGGTGGAACTCGGATCGGTTCCTGGGGCCAGCTATCCTGTTGCAGGCCTATCGCTGGATCATCGACAGCCGCGATGAGCATACCGGGGAACGTCTCGATAATCTTGAGGACCCGTTCCGGCTCTATCGCTGCCACACGATCATGAACTGCACCAATACCTGCCCCAAGGGCCTGAACCCGGCGAAAGCGATCGCCGAGATCAAAAAGATGATGGTGGAACGCCGGTAGAGTGGCCCTATAGATTAAAAGGAATTGGCGCTGGATTGGGTCCAATTTATCAATAAAGTAAGGCCGCATTTTGAAGCGGCCTTTTTTATGGAATAAAACCAATGTATGTCCCTCCGCATTTTTCTGTTCCGGGCAAGGAAACCCTGATACGGCTTTTACCAGAAGCAAGTTTCGCAATCCTTGTTTCAACGGGGGAGGATGGGGTACCGCTCGCAACCCACCTGCCATTTTCCTATGATGAAACACGGGGAGAGAATGGGACACTAATCGCCCATATGGCCCGGGCCAACCCGCATGGTAAAGTCCTGGAGCAGAGTGAAGCGCTGGTGATTTTTCAAGGACCCCATGCCTATATTTCACCCAGCTATTATGCGTCAAACACCAACGTCCCGACCTGGAACTATGTAGCTGTCCATGCTTACGGTATGCCTAAAATTATTGAGGATACGGGCTCTGTCCGCCGGTTACTGGAGCGATTGACGTTTGACAATGAGAAAGAACTGTCTCAGCCATGGAACCCCGACCAGCTCGATTCAAAACGTCTTGACGGGTTGATGCGCGGCATTACCGCTTTTGAAATTCCGATAGAGCGGATCGAGGGTAAGGCCAAGCTCGGTCAGAATAAATCGACGGAAGATCAGGCGGCTATTCAGGCAACGATTGGTGAGCTATGGAAATAGCATATCGCTAAAATTAAGGTAACCTTTAATTGAATATCTTGACCTCACACCAATATGCGGCAAATATCTCGGCATAGCAAAATTGAGCGACTGAGGGTTGAGTAATGTCGGATACTTCTGCAGACAACAACGCGCCATCCAGAATGCCGATATCCAAATGGAGATCGGTGATAATGGCCGGACTGGTTGGCAATATCATGGAATGGTATGATTTTGCTGTATATGGTTATTTTGCTAGTATTATTGGCGCTCAGTTCTTTCCGTCTGAAAACCCGGCTGTTTCGCTCATTTCCGCGTTCGGGGCTTTTGCAGCCGGCTTTCTTATGCGACCGATCGGGGGAATCCTTTTTGGCAGGATTGGCGATGTTTTTGGGCGCAAGCGGGTTCTGACCTTATCCGTTCTTTCTATGGCCATTCCGACAGTGCTCATCGGGCTCATGCCGAATTATGCGGCAATCGGAATTGCAGCGCCGATATTGATTGTCATCCTGCGAATGATCCAAGGCCTCTCTGTCGGCGGTGAATATACCAGCTCGGTCGTGTTCATGGTTGAAAAGGCGCCGGAAAACCGACGTTCCTTTTTCGCCATGTGGAGTCTGTGGGGCGCAATTTTCGGCATTATGCTTGGCTCTGGAATAGGCGCGGGTGCGGCCGCAGTTTTTGGATCCGAGGCGCTTGCTGACTGGGGATGGCGCGCACCTTTCCTGTTGGGTGCGCTTGTTGCGCTGACTTGCTATCTGGTCCGTAGGGCAATTCATGCCGAGGAGCAGAATATCGGTTCCGAAACGCCGGTGCGGGATACATTTTTCACGCATTATGGTGACGTTATCAAAGTCATCCTGCTGGATATCGGTTATGCCGTTACATTCTACGTGGCGTTTGTCTATCTCGTGACTTATTTAAAGGTGATCGACAAGCTTCCGGAAGAAGAGGCGCTCAATATAAATACCGGCAGCATGATTATCCTGCTTCTGCTCATTCCTATTACGTCCATCCTGTCTGATCGGTTTGGCCGCAAACCGATCATTATTCTCGGTTATATGGTCCTATGTTTCGGTGCCGTACCCTTTTTTGAAATGATCCATTCTGCAGAGACGATGCTGATTTTCCTTGGCCAGCTCGGGTTTGTATTTGGCTTTGCCTGTATTTCGAGTTCAGTGACGGTGGCAAATGTGGAAATGCTGCCCGCCTCTGTCCGATGCACGAGTTATGCGGTCTCCTATAATATAGCGGTCGGCCTGTTTGGTGGATTAACCCCTTTGATTGTGACCTGGCTGATTACGACAACAGGTGATCCGGTCGTTCCCGCATATTGGGTTGCCGGAACGACTGGGCTTTCCCTGCTCGTAGCTATTTTTGTCTATAAGGAAACACGGCACCGCCACTTTGCCAAATAGCTTTAGGATTAATTGCGCCGCCAAGCCGGATTAGCCGGAAAGAGCCATAATTTCGGCAACATCCTCAACTGTTTTAATGGGACGCGGATTCGCCTGTACCACGGGATGGATAAGTGCCGATGATTTGATCTCGGCAATTGCCTCTTCGGAAATTCCCAGCGTGCTTAGTTTGTTCGGCAGGCCGAGGGCGCCGATGAAGTCTCTCAACGCCGGGGAAACATCCGATGCGGAGTCAACATCCAGGACCCCGGCAATCCGCGTTTGCGGGTCTTCCGTTACGGGCAGGTTGTACGTGAGGACTGCGGGCAGGAAGACGCAGGACGTGATGCCGTGCGGGACGTTACCCAGAACCCCTAGAAGATATCCAAGACCATGACTTGCTCCCATTCTGTAACGGGATATCCCGGCCGTTGCATAATAGACGCCAAGCTGACTACTCTCCCGGTAAATAAGGCTTTCGGGATCTTTGCGCGTTTCAATCATGCTGCGATATAGCAGTGCGAGACCATTGGCGCAAAATTCAGCGATTTCATGATCAACGCCCGGGGCGCAGATCGTCTCCACAGCGTGATCGACAGCGCGAATACCCGTCGACAGCCAGAGCTTTTCGGGGGTGTGCAGGGAGAGAGGTGCGCAAAGAATTATATTATCCGGCAGCAGGAAAGCATGGGAAAACCCCGTTTTTCTGCCGGTAATGCTGCTGGTGGCTCCGGCAATCGGCGTAAACTCGGCGCCGGAAAGTGTCGTTGGTACCGCAATATGCTGTATTGGCCAGGTCTCGATGTCCTTTGTATTTCCAAGGGAGCCGGCAAGTTCTTCGAGCGCCTCGGCGTCCTTGACCTGCAAGTTGGCCACGAGGAGCGCTATTTTCCCACCGTCAATAACGCTTCCGCCGCCGATTGAAAGAAGATGCGTTGCCTTGCTGGACTTAATTTCATCGACAAGCTCGAATACCTTGTCGTATGGCGTATGCTCGGTCAGGATACTGACCGCGCCAACGATCTGGCCGTGCAACTGATTTTGCAGTTCTTCAACAACGGAGGAGTTGGCCATCAGTGAGCGAGAAATGGAGATCAGGATACGTGGATCGTCCGAGCCCGCGGTTAAGCTGGAAACCGCGGCGACAATATCATCGTCGATTAAAAGGCGCTTCTTTATGTTGGCCATATCGGGAAATGCGGGTGCAGTCATCTTTTTGATCCTTTTTGCTGCCTGACAAAACTATAACAGGTCAGGCTTAAAAAGAAACGCTTGTGTCAGGTTCCTTGCGACCTATCCTTTCAGATAGTCTTCTGATCGCATTTCCATCAGTCGTGAGACGGTGCGGGCAAATTCAAAGCTGCCGTCGCCTTTCGGATAAAGATCTTCAGCTGGTACTTCGGCGGAAATCACCAGATTGGTTTTTGCTTCATAAAGGATATCGATGAGCGTCACAAACCGTTTGGATTCGTTTCGGCGTGCGGGTGACAATTGCGGAACATTTTCCAGTAGTAGGGTATGGAAATGTTCCGTCAGGGTCAGATAGTCAGAGGCGCCAAGCGCCCGTGCGCAGAGTTCTTCAAAAGAGAGGCGAGCGACCCCGCGGGCCGCCATCTCTATTTTTAGTTCACGCCCTTGAGTTGTCAGGGTCTGTGGAGCGATTTCTCGTCCTTCCGTCAGTTCCTCGAAAATACGGTCCATTTCGGCAGCGGCATGGTCGTCAAGCGGCGAAAAATACACCGGATGCTCTGCCAGCCGTTCAAGTCTATAGTCCCGACCTCCGTCAAGATGCAGGATATCCAGCTGCTCTTTCAGCATTGCAATAAAAGGGAGGAAAAGTTGCCGGTTGAGGCCATCCTTGTAAAGATCAACTGGAATCCTGTTTGACGTTGCGACAACGACAACGCCCCGATCGAACAAAAATTCAAACAGGCGGCCGAGGATCATTGCATCTGCAACATCCGTTACCTGAAATTCATCGAAGCACAGCAGCCACGCCGACTCAGTAATGGAATCGGCGAGAGCAACCACTGGATCCTCATCATCCTTATCTGTTTTCTGTCGTTGTTTATGCAGGAAGGCGTGAACTTCCAGCATGAAGGCATGGAAATGAACCCGCCGTTTGTGCGCAATGGGTGCTGTCTCGAAAAACAGATCCATCAGCATGGATTTGCCCCGCCCGACATCTCCGTAAATATATAAGCCCTGTGGCGGTTCAACGCGGGGTTTGCGGGGGCCGAGACGGAAGAAATGCGTCCAGTTTGTGCTTGTGCTTGGGTCGTAATTGATGAGGCGCCGATGCAGGGTCTGCAGTTTCTCGATCGCCAGACGCTGTATCGGGTCGGGTTGCAGCTCATTCAGCGAGAGCAGTTTTCGATAGGCGTCTAGCGGGCCGGATACATCAGTCATGAAAGCGCAGAAACTTCTATTATTATTACGGGCGCCTGAATTGGCGCCTGAATTTGATCTGTATAGACATGATCTCTTTCTTGCAACGACCAGTCCGGCTTTTGATTCATTTTTTGTATCATTTTTGGGCCCTTAGATCGCTGTTAGTCTGGCGTAATTTCCTAATTGGAATTGTCATTACCTCTAATCAGAGGATTAATTTTCCAGGACTGCAAAAAATTGGCAATAATTTTCCTGACAATCTTGCTCTCGGCTGGGAAACGCGCTAGTACCCACGATAATATTCACAAGAGGACTTTCTGTCTTCTCAGAGAGCCCTCCCATCTTATTGCTTCGGAGAATGTAATGGCTCGAAAAAAAATTGCCCTGATCGGCAGCGGGAATATTGGCGGTACCCTTGCTCATCTCGCCGGCTTGAAAGAATTAGGCGACATTGTTCTTTTTGATATTGCGGAAGGACTGCCGCAAGGCAAGGCGCTTGATATCGCGTCCTCTTCTCCCGTGGATCGTTTCAACTCAAACCTCTCCGGTGCAAATGATTACAGCGCAATCGAAGGTGCGGATGTCTGCATCGTTACGGCAGGGATTGCCCGCAAGCCCGGGATGAGCCGCGATGACCTGCTGGGAACCAACATCAAGGTTATGCAGTCCGTTGGTGAAGGCATCAAGAAATACGCGCCGAACGCCTTTGTTATCTGCATCACCAATCCGTTGGATGCCATGGTTTGGGTGCTTCGCGAAAAATGCGGCCTGCCACACAACATGGTTGTCGGCATGGCCGGTGTACTGGATAGTGCGCGTTTTCGTCTTTTCCTCGCCGAAGAGTTCGATGTATCGGTTGAAGATGTGACAGCATTTGTCCTGGGAGGGCACGGCGACACCATGGTGCCGCTGATCCGCTATTCGACAGTAGCTGGTATTCCCGTACCTGACTTGATAAAGATGGGTTGGAGCTCACAGGAAAAAATTGACGGTATCATTGATCGCACGCGTAATGGCGGCGCTGAGGTGGTGGCCTTGTTGAAAACGGGTTCGGCGTTTTATGCCCCTGCATCTAGCGCTATCACGATGGCGGAAGCCTACCTGAAGGACAAAAAGCGGGTCCTGCCCTGCGCGGCGTATGTAGATGGACCGTATGGACTGGACGGCATTTATGTTGGTGTGCCGACGGTCATCGGAGAAAACGGTATTGAGCGCATCGTTGAAATCAACATGAACGACGATGAAAAGGCGATGTTTGATCATTCTGTCGATGCGGTGAAAGGCCTTATAGAGGCCTGTGTTGGAATAGATCCGAGCCTAAAAAGCTAGAGGGCAAAATGAAAGGGCACAACAATAAGCGGTTGTGCCCTTTTTTATGGTGCTATACCGTACGATTTGAAAAATCCGGAAAATATACCAAACCGATGTAAATCCATGTCTCTGAATATCAACAATAACGGAATACAATGAATATTCATGAATATCAGGCAAAAAGCCTGCTTGCGAAATATGGTGTGACGGTGCCCAAGGGCGGCGTTGCCTATACCTCTGAAGAAGCCAAGACAGTTGCACAGGAACTTGGCGGGCCGGTCTGGGTGGTGAAGGCCCAGATTCACGCTGGTGGACGCGGCAAGGGTGGTGGCGTAAAGGTCGTCAAATCCACTGAAGAAGTACTGTCTGCCGCAAAATCCATGATCGGGATGCAACTTGTAACGCATCAGACCGGACCGGAAGGCAAGGAAGTCAAGCGCGTCTATATTGAAGAAGGCTGCGATATCGCGCGGGAACTTTACCTCGGAGCGATTATTGATCGCGCCAAGGACTGCATAACCTTCATGGCGTCTACTGAGGGCGGTATGGAAATTGAAGAAGTTGCGGCGGAAACACCGGAAAAAATCCTGATGGTCAGCATTGACCCAGCGACTGGCATCATGCCGTTCCATGCACGTAAGATTGCATTCGGACTTGGACTTGAAGGCAAGCAGGTAGGTGCGGCTGTTAAATTTATCATGGCGCTGTATCGGGCCATCGTCGACACCGACGCTAGTCTTGTTGAAATCAATCCTCTCGTCATCACCGGAAGCGGTAATGTTATCGCGCTGGACGCGAAAATGAATTTTGATGACAATGCGCTTTTCCGTCACAATGAGATAGCGGAATTGCGGGACCCGGATGAAGAAGATCCGGCTGAGCTTGAAGCGGCGCAGTATGACCTCAACTACATCAAGCTCGATGGCAATATCGGTTGCATGGTGAATGGGGCAGGCCTGGCCATGGCGACGATGGATATCATTCAGTTGAACGGCGGTACGCCGGCCAACTTCCTCGATGTTGGCGGAGGCGCGACAAAGGAAAAAGTCACGGAAGCTTTCAAGATCATCCTGAAGGATGAAAATGTCGAAGGTATCCTTGTAAATATCTTCGGCGGCATCATGCGTTGCGACGTGATTGCTGAAGGGGTAGTTGCTGCGGCCAAGGAAGTTGCGCTCAGCGTTCCGTTGGTGGTGCGCTTGGAAGGTACGAATGTGGATCTGGGCAAGAAAATTCTGGCAGAATCTGGGTTGCCCATTCTGTCCGCAGATGATCTCGGGGATGCGGCGGAGAAAATTGTTAAAGCAGTGAAGGAGGCAGCGTAATGGCCGTTCTCGTAAATAAGGACACAAAGGTCATCTGTCAGGGTTTCACAGGCTCACAGGGTACATTCCATTCCGAGCAGGCAATAGCCTATGGCACGAAGATGGTTGGTGGCGTGACGCCGGGCAAGGGTGGGGAAAAACATCTCGACCTTCCGATATTTGACACTGTCGGTGAAGCGAGGGAAAAGACCGGCGCCAATGCAAGTGTGATTTATGTCCCGCCGCCGTTCGCAGCAGACGCGATCCTAGAAGCAATCGACGCGGAAATCGAGTTGATAGTCTGTATTACCGAAGGAATTCCGGTTCTTGACATGGTGCGTGTCAAGCGGGCGTTGAAGGACAGCGGTTCTCGCCTCATCGGCCCGAACTGTCCCGGCATTATCACGCCGGATGAATGCAAGATCGGTATTATGCCCGGCCATATTCATCGTCGCGGCAATGTGGGCATTGTTTCTCGCTCGGGTACACTTACGTATGAAGCAGTGGCGCAAACAACGGCGGCTGGCCTCGGTCAGACAACCTGCATCGGCATTGGCGGTGACCCGGTTAACGGCACCAACTTTATCGATTGTCTTGATCTGTTCCTCGGGGATGATGAAACAGAGTCGATTATCATGATCGGGGAAATTGGCGGATCGGCGGAAGAAGAAGCGGCCGAATTCCTCAAGGCTTCGAAAACGAAGAAACCGGTGGTCGGATTTATTGCGGGTGTTACCGCGCCTCCAGGTCGACGTATGGGCCATGCCGGGGCGATTATTTCTGGCGGCAAAGGTGGCGCTGAAGACAAGATGGACGCCATGCGCAGTGCAGGGATTACAGTCTCTGACAGTCCGTCCGCTTTAGGCTCGACTTTGGTAAGAGTTTTGAAAGGTTGACGGGCTAGAGTTAACCATTAATTTTAAATTGGCTCTAAAGGGGGCGGGGCAGTCCCGCCCGATTACTCAAAATGTCTCAACAACTGGATAATTCTTCCTTCCTCTTTGGATCCAACGCCGGATTTATGGAGAACCTTTACGCGCGCTATCTAGATGACCCCAACTCCGTTGATGACAGTTGGCGTCAGTATTTTCAGTCTCTCGGTGATGATGCGGAAACAATTGTAGCGGAAACCCGCGGCGCGCCTTGGACACCTTCCAACGGCCTTGAGCCTGTGGATGAGTATGAAATTCTCGGCGATGCCGCTAACCGCGCAACGGAGAAAGCGGCAAAGTCAGGCGCCTCGCAACAGGATGTCCGGGCGGCGGCAATCGATACGATCCGTGCCTTGATGTTGATCCGGTCATACCGCGTGCGGGGGCATTTGAAAGCCAATCTTGATCCGCTCGGGCTTGAAATACCGAAAGAGCATCCGGAGCTAAATCCAGCGACATACGGCTTTACGGAAAAAGACTGGGATCGGCAGATTTTTCTGGATAACGTACTCGGTCTCGAAACAGGCAGCATTCGCGAAATTCTCGCCATCGTAAAACGGACCTATTGTTCGACCATCGGTGTCGAGTTTATGCATATACAGGAGCCTGACCAGAAAGCCTGGATACAGGAGCGAATCGAAGGCCGCCATAAAGAGGTTTCCTTCACCAAGGAAGGTAAGATTGCCATCCTGAGCAAGCTGATCGAAACAGAAGGTTTCGAGCATTTTCTCAATGTCAAATATACAGGCACAAAGCGCTTCGGCCTTGATGGCGGGGAGTCCCTTATTCCCGCGATGGAAGGGATCATCAAGCGTGGGGGTCAGCTGGGTGTACAGGAAATTGTCCTTGGTATGCCGCATCGCGGGCGCCTTAATGTTCTGACAAATGTCATGGCCAAACCTTTTCGGGCTGTCTTCTCGGAATTTCAGGGCACACCTGCCAACCCAGAGGACGTTGAGGGTTCGGGCGATGTCAAATATCATCTGGGTACTTCTTCGGACCGGGAATTCGACGGCAATAAAGTACATTTGTCACTGACGGCAAACCCGTCCCATCTGGAAGCGGTAGACCCTGTTGTGTTGGGGAAGGCGCGGGCAAAGCAGGCTCAGATTGGCCCCGATGTTGGCGGTAAGGTTATGCCACTGTTGATGCATGGTGATGCCGCATTCGCCGGACAAGGAATCGTTGCGGAATGCTTCGGCCTTTCGGAACTGAAAGGGTACCGGACGTCCGGTACTATTCATTTCGTCGTCAATAACCAGATCGGCTTTACCACCAGCCCGAAATACTCGCGCTCCAGCCCATATCCGTCGGACGTGGGCAAGATGGTTCAGGCACCGATATTCCATGTGAACGGTGATGATCCGGAAGCTGTCTGCCATGTGGCGAAAATTGCGACAGAGTTCCGGCAGCTTTTCCAGATTGATGTCGTTATCGACATGTTCTGCTATCGTCGGCACGGTCATAATGAGGGCGATGAGCCGGCTTTCACTCAGCCGTTGATGTATCGGACGATTGCACAGCATCCGACAACCATGCAGATATACGCAAAGAAGCTTATTGCGGAAGATGTCCTCTCGGAAAAAGAAGTCGAGAAAATGATCGCCGACTTCAAGGAATATCTCGAAAAGCAGTTCGAAACGGCCAACAGCTTTAAACCTAACAAAGCCGACTGGTTTGAAGGTCGCTGGCAGGGCTTCGAGCGGGCCGATGAGGGCGCGCGTCGCGGGACAACCAGTGTACCGCTTGATGAACTAAAAGCCATAGGCGCGAAGCTCACAGAAGTTCCGGAAAGTCTGAATGTGCACCGGACGCTCCAGCGCGTTCTGAAAGCCAAGAAGAAGATGATCGATACAGGCGAGAATATCGATTGGGCAACAGCCGAGGCACTGGCATTCGGATCACTTCTGAAGGAAAAGGTTCCGGTCCGCTTGTCTGGACAGGACAGCGGTCGCGGTACTTTCTCTCAACGCCACTCTGTCATCGTTGATCAGGTGACAGAAGATCGCTATGTCCCACTCGATAATCTTGGTGGTGAGCAGGCACGTTTTGAGGTAATTGACAGCCTGCTGTCCGAGGCGGCCGTCCTTGGTTATGAATATGGCTATACACTGGCGGAGCCCAACGCTCTGGTCCTTTGGGAGGCTCAATTTGGTGATTTTGCCAATGGAGCGCAGGTTATCATTGACCAGTTTATTTCCAGCGGTGAATCTAAGTGGCTTCGGATGAGTGGATTGGTCATGCTGCTTCCGCATGGGTATGAGGGGCAGGGGCCGGAGCATTCTTCTGCCCGGCTTGAACGGTATTTGCAGCAGTCCGCCGAAGACAACTGGCAAGTCGTCAACTGCACGACGCCCGCGAACTACTTCCATGTGTTGCGCCGCCAGATTCATCGAAAATTCCGCAAACCACTTGTTGTCATGACGCCGAAGTCTCTCCTGCGGCACAAACTCGCCGTTTCAACATTGGAGGATATGGCGGACGGATCAACCTTCCACCGAGTGCTTTATGACAATGAGAAGCTATGCGCAGACAAGGATGTAAAACGCGTCGTTCTGTGTTCTGGCAAGGTTTATTATGACCTGCATGCACGGCGGGATGAACTGGAGATAAAGGATACTTACTTCCTGCGTCTCGAACAGCTTTACCCGTTCCCATATCAGGCGCTGGAAGAAGAGATGAAGAATTTCCGGCATGTCGAAGAAGTCGTCTGGTGTCAGGAAGAGCCCATGAATATGGGGGCCTGGACATTTGTCGAACCGCACCTGGAAAAAGTCTTTGAAAATTTGAAGATGAAGAAAGTCAAACGCCCTAGATATGCTGGACGTACCGCGTCCGCGTCAACGGCGACGGGACTGCTAAAAAAGCATGTTCTTCAACAAAACGCATTGGTAGATGACGCCCTTGGCGTGAAATCGGAATAGGATATCAAGATGACGGTTGAAATTCGCGTGCCCGTACTCGGGGAATCTGTAACTGAAGCAACGGTCGGGCAATGGTTTAAAAGCGTTGGCGATGCCGTCGAGAAGGACGAGCCGTTACTGGAGCTGGAAACCGACAAGGTCACTCTCGAGGTGAACGCGACGGAAGCAGGCCGGCTTGATGAGATTATCGTCGCCGAGGGCGAGGATGTAGAAGTCGGAGCATTGCTTGGGCATTTGGCAGAAGGCGCGGGAGGTGCCGCTTCCAAACCCGTTAAGGAAGAGGCAAAGGAAAAACCGGAACCCGCTGCGAAAGCATCGCCGGAACCTGAAACCGAGTCCGAAGAGCCTTCACCTGACTCTTCCTCGGTGGACGTGCTGCCGGCGGCGCAAAAGCTCATTGATGAAAAAGGGCTAGACGCCAGCCAAATCACGGGTACGGGTAAAGATGGACGTATCACCAAAGGGGATGTTCTGGAAGCCCTTGAAAATGGTGGCAAGTCCAAGTCTTCGTCAGCTACAAAGGAAGCGCCGAAGCCTGCCGCTAAAGAGGCGTCTGCCGCATCATCCGGCCCGCGTTCTGAGGAAGACCGCGAAGAGCGGGTGAAGATGTCGCGCCTTCGCAAGAGTATCGCTGCGAGACTGAAAGATGCCCAGAATACGGCGGCGATGCTGACCACCTATAATGAGGTGGATATGACGGCGATGCTGGACCTCCGCTCTGAATACAAGGAACTGTTCCTCAAGAAGCATGGTGTCAAGCTGGGCTTTATGTCGTTCTTTACCAAGGCTTGCGTGGCAGCGCTTCAGGAAACCCCGGCGGTAAATGCGGAAATCGATGGCGACGATCTGATATACAAGAACTACTACAATATGGGCATTGCCGTCGGTACGGATTCCGGACTTGTTGTGCCGGTGTTGCGCGATGCGGACAAGCTCGGCTTTGCGGACGTTGAAAAAGGCATTGCGGAACTCGGTAAGAAGGCCCGTGACGGTAAACTCAGCATGGCCGATATGCAGGGCGGAACTTTTACGATTACAAACGGGGGCGTATATGGCTCCCTGATGTCGTCGCCCATTCTGAACCCGCCACAGGCGGGCGTGCTCGGCATGCATAAAATTCAGGAACGGCCCATGGTCGTCAAAGGCGAAATCAAGATCCGTCCGATGATGTATCTGGCATTGACATATGATCACCGGATTATCGATGGCAAGGAAGCCGTGACGTTCCTGGTGCGTGTAAAAGACGCATTGGAAGATCCGCAACGGTTGCTACTGGATCTTTGATCATTTTAATTCGAAACGAGGCATGAAATGAGCGACGAAACTTTCGATCTTGTCGTGGTAGGCGGCGGTCCGGGCGGTTACACGGCGGCAATTCGCGCGGCTCAACTCGGGATGAAAACGGCCTGCGTTGAAAAGCGCGGGAAACTGGGCGGCGTGTGCCTTAACGTCGGCTGTATTCCGTCCAAAGCACTTTTGCAGTCATCGGAATTGTTCGAAGAGGCACAGCATAGTTTCGAAGAACGCGGGATTTCGACGGGTTCACTCAAGCTTGATCTGAAAAAGATGATGGGGCAGAAGGACTCCACCGTCGATGGCCTGACACAGGGGATCGAGTTTCTGTTCAAAAAGAACAAGGTGACCTACGTCAAGGGAACAGCCACGCTTGAGGGCGGCGGCCGTATTGAGGTAAGCGGGGATGAGGCACAAACCCTTAAGGCGAAAAATATTCTGATCGCTACCGGCTCCGATGTAATGGCACTTCCGAACGTGGAGATTGATGAAAAGCAGATTGTGTCCTCAACGGGGGCATTGGATCTGCCGAAAGTGCCGAAAAAGCTTGTTGTGATTGGTGCGGGCGTTATCGGTCTGGAACTGGGAACCGTCTGGCGCCGACTTGGGGCCGAAGTCACAGTTGTCGAATTTCTGGACCGTATTCTTCCTGGAACCGATAATGAAGTTGCTAAAAACACCCAGCGGATTATGAAAAAACAGGGCATTAATTTCATGCTCGGTAAAAAGGTCACGGGTGCGAAAAAGACGAAAGCAAGCGTTACGCTGACCATGGAACCTGCGAAAGGTGGGGATGAGGAAACCCTTAAAGCCGATGTGGTTCTGGTCGCAATCGGACGCCGCCCCTATACCGAGGGGCTGGGACTTGAAGACCTGGGTGTCGAAACCGACAAGGCGGGCCGGATTGTCGTGGACAAGAATTTTAAGTCCAGCGTTGATGGTATCTATGCCATTGGTGACGTTATCGAAGGGCCGATGCTCGCGCACAAGGCAGAAGATGAAGGTGTTGTCTGTGTCGAAAAAATGGCAGGGCAGAAGCCCCATATCAACTACGACGCCATTCCGGGCGTCATCTATACCTGGCCGGAAGTTGCGACAGTCGGCAAGACCGAGGAGCAGTTGAAGGATGCAGGCATTGAATATAATGTCGGCAAGGTCCCTTTCATGGCCAACAGCCGTGCCCGGGCGAACGGGTTTACGGACGGGTTCGTTAAAATACTCGCGGACAAGAAAACCGATAGAATTCTCGGCGTTCACATTATCGGACCTGACGCAGGCACGATTATTTCTGAATGTGTGTTGGCGATCGAGTTTGGGGCATCTGCGGAGGATATAGCGCGAACTTGCCATGCCCATCCGACCTTGAACGAAGCCGTCAAGGAAGCGGCACTTGCCGTGGCGGGACGCACAATAAACAGTTGACGTTTTTCACATAAAACTACCACAATGAGGGGCCGGAAATTTTCCGCCCCTCTTTTTTTATGTCGCCAGTTCCCTAAAGGAGACGTCATGAAGCTCTGTTACAGCGCCCTGTCCCCCTTCGTTCGCAAGGTCAGAATCACAGCGATCGAGAAGCATCTTATGGACGAGATTGAGATAGTCGATTCGGATCATAGCGATATGTTCAAGGGAATTAACCCGGCCAATCCGCTCGGAAAAGTGCCAAGCCTGACACTGGATACCGGCGATGTTCTTTTTGATTCTCTTGTCATATGTGAATATCTCGACAGCGTTGGCAGCGGCCCGTCTCTTTTCCCGGGAAGTGGGCTGGAGCGCGCGAGAGTGCTGACGCTTCATGCCATGGCAAATGGGATGACGGAAGCGGCCTATCAACGGCGCGTAGACAGTATCATGCCTGAGGGCGAAGGCTCGCCGAGCTGGAACGGTCGCCTGAAAATCTCCATGGAAAATTGCCTCGATGAGATGGAGAGACAGGCGGAAAGTTATGGCGATACACTGAACATTGGAACGATCGCTGTCGGCTGCGCGCTCGGGTATCACGATTTTCGATTTGGGCCTGAGCAATGGCGAAATAATCGCCCAGCACTCGCCGCATGGTATGAGAAGTTCTCGGCAAGGCCATCTCTGGCGCAGACAGCTCCCGCCTAAAATATGAGGCGGGCACCGTCCGGACCCCGGCTGACGCTTGCGCTCTGCATTGCGGAAATTATGGCAATGTCGACCTTTGCATCTTTTCCGGCGTTAACCCCGTTCTTTTTCGACCATTGGAACCTTTCAGGGGAAGATGCGGGTTGGATCAACGCCGCCTTTTTCTTCGGATTTACGTTGGTGGGGCCACTTTCCACCTCCCTGACCGACCGGATTGATGCGCGCGGGGTCTTTCTTGCGGGATGCCTCATGGCCCTTATCGGGGCCTATGGGTTCGCGTTTCATGCCGATGATTTTTTCTCGGCGCTCCCTTGGCGGTTTATTTCCGGCGCCGGACTTGGCTGTACTTATATGCCGGGTCTAAAGCTGCTGACCGACCGATTGCCGCCCGGGGATCAGTCGCGCGCCATCGCATTTTACACCGCCAGCTTTTCCACAGGCTCCGCCGTTTCCTTTCTGCTCGTCGGTCAGGTCAATCTTTGGCTAGGCTGGGAGTTGGCGCTCATCTCTGCCATCGCAGGCCCGCCGATCGCCATCGCAATCATTCTGTTGTCGACATCGCGCAAACTGATGGACACGCGGCGGCCCTGGTCGCAAATATTCAACTACATGCCTGTACTCAGCAATCGTTTCAGCATGGGCTATATTCTGGCCTATATTTGTCATACCTGGGAACTGGTGGCGATGCGGTCCTTTATGCTCGCTTTTCTGGCCTATTCCCATTCCCTTACCGAGGCGCCAGCATGGATGGACGTTTCCGTTATTACAGCCGCCGCCGTATTTCTGGGACTACCGTCCAGCGTGCTGGGAAATGAGTTATCGCTCAGGATAGGTCGGCAACGATCAATCACTCTTGTCATGATTATTTGTCTCTTCTTTTCTTTCACGATCGGATTTACCGCCCATATGCCGTTTGTTTTTGTTGTCGCCATGGCGGCGCTTTACGGCGTGATGATTACGGCAGACTCGTCCTCAATTACGGCTGGTGCAGTCGGGAGTGCGCCCGCAGATCTTCGCGGGGCGACAATGGCCGTGCACAGCTTTCTTGGTTTCGGAGGTGGTATGATCGGTCCCGTTGTTGCCGGTATCGTTCTGGATCAGGCAGGAGGGCCGGAGTCCACGATGGGTTGGGGCCTGATGTTCATTTCCATGGGAGCGATCACCTTGCTGGGACCATTCGCATTGCGCCTGACACGCAATTAATATAGCGATTTCAGCTTTTTGGGTGGGTCTGGTCATACATCGCGAGCAGCTTCTCCGTATCCAGATCAGTATAGCGTTGGGTGGAGGAGAGAGAGGCATGGCCGAGCAGTTCCTGAATGGAGCGCAAATCACTCCCGCCCGCCAGTAAATGGCTTGCAAAACTGTGCCGCAAGGCGTGAGGGGTGGCCGTTTCCGGAAGACCAAGGTTTCGCCGAAGGGTCTGCATTTTAAGTTGAATAGCGCGGGCGGTAAGCCTTTTCCCTCTTATCCCGACAAAAAGCGGATCGTTATCACCAAGTGAAAAGGGACATTCCTTCATGTACAGATTAATGGCGTCGCGAACGGCGGGCAGGACCGGAACCATACGCTCCTTGTTTCCTTTGCCAATCAGCGTCATGGTGTCCGAAACGGGCCTGTCACGGAAATTCAGCGATAAAGCCTCCCCGATCCGAAGGCCGCAGCCATAGAGCAGGGTGAGGACGGCCAGGTCCCGATGTCTGATCCAGTTCGCCTCCTGCGGATTTACTTTATCTTCGAGTAGTTTCTGCGTGTCGACTGCAGGAAGGGGGCGGGGAAGGCGTGTTCCTGCTTTCGGTGTGCGCAGGGTTTTCAGGTAGGGATTATGCAGGAGGCCGTTTCGTTCCTGACGCTTGAAAAAGCTGCGAACTGAAGACAGCACCCGACGGAGCGACGTTGCACTTAATCCTTCCTGCCGGCGATGGGCGAGATAGGCCCTGAAGTCCGCTGTACGCATCTCAGCGAGATCACTAACATCTGGTTCCTTTCCGATATGACCAGTCAGAAAAGCGAGAAAATCCCGCAAGTCCCGCTCATACGCTTCGACGGTATGGCGGCTTGCTTTCTTCTCATGAACGAGCCAATCGATCCAGTCTTCAAGAATGCGGGCGAGAGGCGGTTGGCTACCCATGATTACGCTGGCTTTTGCTCCAGCCACATTTGCAGGCATGCCTGCATGCAATTGGCGAGAAACTGGAGCAGATCCGTCGCCTGTTCTTCATGAAAATGCGCTTCCTGCCGACTGCCGAAAGCGACCATTGCTTGCGTATGGAGGAAGGGCACGTCCAGTCTGATCAGCGCATCCGAATGGACGAGATCTTTTGCGGGGCCAAAAACGGCTTTTGACTTGGGAGCCTGTGGTCGCAAGATTATATTCCGACTGCGCCATGGGGCCCGATCGATACTGCCCGCTTTCAGGCGCCGCAGGCCGGTTATGTCCGGAAGTTTGACGGGCCCATCTTCGATACACAGTGTGATGACATCAATTTCCAGCAGCTCGGGCAAATCCTGTGTCATGATATGGACGAAATGGGCAAGGCTTGTCGCATTCAAAATCGCCTGAATAGAGGCATGAACCATATCCTGGGTATGTATGTTATTTCGGGCAGCCTCGACAAAGTCATCCTGCAGCACGGTCAGATGCGTCACTTCCTTTTGCAGACGACTGACGAGAAAAGACTGTATATCAACAATCCCGTCACCCGATATTCGTTCGGGCGGCAGGACCATCGTCAGCAGGTCCGCATTATTATTCAAGAAATCCGGATTCTTGATCAGCCAGTTCCGCACGTCTTCTTCACTTAAGGAAGGAGAGGAATTGTCGGTGCCTGCTTTAACTTTTCTGCCTGATTTTTTTTCCACGAAATCTACTCACACATTAACTGTTATCCGAGAATGGTCTGGCCGGATTTTTCCCAATCCGCAAGAAACGCCGCGAGACCCTTTTCCGTCAAAGGATGGGACACCAGCTGTTTGAGGACTTGGGGCGGGATAGTGCAGACATCCGCTCCCAGCAACGCAGCCTCGACAATATGAG
Source organism: uncultured Sneathiella sp. (assembly GCF_963973085.1). Classification (GTDB taxonomy): domain Bacteria; phylum Pseudomonadota; class Alphaproteobacteria; order Sneathiellales; family Sneathiellaceae; genus Sneathiella. The sequence goes on along the minus strand of NZ_CAXAXA010000004.1, from coordinate 256,946 downwards.
TGGGATTACGGATTGATGCGACAAGGACTTCCGTTTTTAAAGCCGGATAGTTGTCATAAATCTGGACGATATCCCCAATTAAATCCATGCCTGTCTGGCCGATGTCATCCAGTCGACCAACGAAGGGCGATACAAAAGCCGCTCCGGCCTTGGCTGCGAGGATTGCCTGTGCCGCGGAAAAGCAGAGGGTGACATTTACTTGCGTGCCCGCGCGGTTCAGTTCGGCGCAGGTTTTAAGGCCCGCCATGGTGAGCGGAACCTTTACAGCGACATTTTCCGCGAGCCCGGCAAGCCTTTTTCCTTCTGCCAGCATGGTTTCGAAGTCCGTTGCGGCAACTTCGGCGCTGACTGGACCATCGATAAGCTCGCAAATCTCCTGTATAACCGTGAAGAAATCCCGGCCCGTCTTGGCGATAAGGGACGGGTTGGTCGTTACGCCATCAAGGAGGCCGGTGTCGGCGAGCTCACGGATTTCTTCAGTATCCGCTGTATCAACAAAAAATTTCATGAGTAATTCTTAAATCCTAACGCTTACAACTGGTTCAAAATGTCAGAATAGTCTATCGCATAGATATGAGCAGCACAATTAAACATCGCCGTGTCCGTGTTCTTCTGCCTCTGTCTATCGGGGACGTTTATGATTATCGTGCCCCTGCATCCTTGAACGTTGACGTCGGGCACTTTGTGACGGTTCCGCTTGGCCATCGGGAAGTGACTGGGGTCGTCTGGGAAGAAGCGACAGATTCCAGTCTCGCCGAAGATCGGATGAAGGACATTCAGGCCGTTCTGCCCGTCGCGATGCTGCCGGCGGAAAGCCGGGATTTTATTGACTGGGTTGCTCAGTACACCATGCAGCGACGCGGCCGGGTTTTGAAAATGGCGATCAGTGTCCCGGAAGCCTTTTATCCCAAAGCGCCGCGAACCGGATATCGGTTCACGGGTGAGCAACCGGGGAAAATGACCGCCGCCCGTAAACGCGTTTTAGAAATCGCGGCAGAGGGGGGGACACAGACTGCGAGTGATCTGGCAGCTATTGCCGGAGTCAGTACCTCTGTTGTCAAAGGGCTTGCCGACAAAGGTGCGCTGGAAGCCGTTGATCTGCCGGCGGAGCGGCCGATCATTCCCGCGAATTGGCAATACGCTGCCTTTGAGCTTTCTGAGGGCCAGACACTGGCGGCAGACGCCCTTATCTCAGAGGTAGAGAAAAATGCATTCGCGGTATCCTTACTTGATGGCGTTACCGGGTCTGGTAAGACGGAGGTTTATTTTGAGGCAATTGCCGCGTGTCTTAAAGCCGGTCGTCAGGCACTTGTCCTGCTTCCCGAGATCGCCCTGACGGCACAATGGCTCGCACGGTTTGAGGAGAGATTTGGCGCGCGACCGGTGGAATGGCATTCGGATCTCGGTCAATCCGAGCGCCGCCGAAATTGGCGTGCCGTGATAGAAGGCCGTGCCGATATCGTAGTGGGCGCCCGGTCCGCTCTTTTCCTGCCATTTAAGATGCTGGGCCTGATCGTTGTGGATGAAGAACATGAGGCCTCCTACAAACAGGATGAAGGTGTACCTTATAACGCCCGTGACATGGCGGTAGTACGCGCTAAAATTGGTGACTTTCCGGTTGTTCTTGCTTCGGCTACGCCTTCATTGGAAAGCCTGATGAACGCTCAAACAGGGAAATACAGCCATCTTAAACTTGCCTCACGCTATGGAGGCGCGGCTCTGCCTGACGTAGAGGTTGTTGATCTGAAGCAACACCCTCCCGGATCGCAACGCTGGATTTCGGAACCGCTCAGGCTCGCTGCTGAGGACACACTTGCTCAGGGGCAGCAGGTTATGCTTTTTCTCAATCGCCGCGGCTATGCACCTCTTACCCTCTGCGACACCTGTGGTCATCGGTTGCAATGTCCGAACTGCAGTGCGTGGCTTGTCGAACACAGGCTGACGAACCGGTTGCAATGTCATCATTGTGGTTACACCACGACCTTGCCGAAAAGCTGCAGCGAGTGCGGGGCGGAAGGAAGCTTCAAGGCCTGCGGCCCCGGCATCGAGCGATTGTCGGAAGAAGCGGAAAGTCTGTTTCCAGGCCGCAAAATAGCGATGATGGCAAGTGATACGGTTTCCAGTCCACGGGCGGCAGCAGAGTTCGTCGGTGCGATGGAGCGGGGTGAAATCGAGATTTTGATTGGCACCCAGATGGTTGCCAAGGGGTATCATTTCCCGAACCTGACCCTCGTCGGCATTATTGACGCGGACCTGGGGCTTGCGGGCGGAGATCTCCGCGCTGCTGAAAGAACCTATCAATTGCTCTCACAGGTGACCGGTCGGGCGGGGCGCGAATCTCTTTTGGGGAAAGTCTATCTGCAATCCTATCTGCCGGAACATCCGGTAATAGAAGCAATTGTCCATCAGCAGAGCTCCGATTTCTTTGCCCTAGAGGCAGCAGGACGGGAGAATGCCGGGATGCCTCCTTACGGGCGGCTTGCGGCGTTGATTCTTTCGGGTGTAAAAGCCGAATCAGTTGCCGCTTTTGCCCATGACTTGGCGCGGCGGGCGCCAATGGGAGAAAAAATTACGGTCCTTGGTCCGGCTCCGGCACCTCTTTCCATGATACGGGGCCGACATCGCTATCGCTTCTTGGTGAAGTGCGACAAAGATATCAATATCCAGTCTGTTATCGGAAAATGGTTGCAAGGGCGCAAAGTACCCAATGATATCAGGCTGCAGATAGATATCGATCCGTATAATTTTATGTAGAAATGTACTTTTTGCGGCCTGAAAGGCGCAAATAGGGAAAATTGGTGAATAAACTGGTGTGCAGCATATTGCCACCCGGAATTCCCTGTGCTAATAACCCGTTGCCTCAATGATGGGGGCCTGAAAAGGTCACCATGCAGAGGGGGAATTCATTTTAGTCTGACGCGTTTCGCGTCATTATTTTCAGGCCTGGGGATCGTTTCTTGTCAGCTGAGAACATAACAGTTTCCGGTATCGCGGGTCGTTATGCGACGGCCTTGTTTGATTTGGCTGCATCTGCCAAACAACTGGACGACGTCGCCGCCGATCTGGCGACAATCAAATCAATGATGGATGAGAACGCAGATCTTGCTCGTCTGGTTAAAAGCCCGGTCATCAGCCGGGATGACCAAGCCCGGGCGATGGGCGCCGTTCTTGAAAAAATGGGCGTAAGTGATTTGGTTCGGCGGTTCATTGGAACAGTTGCTAAGAACCGTCGGCTCTTTGCGCTCTCCGATATGATTGCTGTCTATAGCCAATTGCTTGCTGCCGAACGCGGTGAGGTGGTGGCAAGTGTCAGCTCTGCGAAGAAACTCACTAAAAGTCAGCTTGACGCTGTGTCAGCGGCTCTCAAATCTGCCATTGGCAGTGATGTCAGTCTCGAATCAAATGTTGATGAGAGCCTGATCGGGGGCCTGGTAATTAAAGTTGGTTCACGAATGGTCGATAGCTCGATCCGAACCAAGCTTCAGAATCTTAAGTTTGCGATGAAAGGGGTTGGGTGATGGACATCCGCGCCGCAGAAATTTCCGAAATTCTTAAACAACAGATTGCGGGTTTTGATACGCAAGCTGAAGTCTCAGAAGTTGGCCAGGTGCTTTCCGTCGGTGACGGTGTGGCGCGTGTCTATGGTCTGGATAACATTCAGGCCGGTGAAATGGTCGAATTTCCAGGCGGTATTAAGGGGCTGGCCTTGAACCTGGAAACCGACAATGTCGGTGTCGTGATCTTCGGCTCTGACCGTGACATTCGTGAAGGCGATACGGTTAAGCGGACAGGTGCCATTGTCGAAACAGGTGTTGGCAAGGGCTTGCTGGGCCGCGTTGTCGATGGCCTCGGAAACCCCATCGATGGCAAGGGGCCGATTGATGCAACGGAAACCCGTCGCGTTGACGTGAAGGCACCGGGCATTATGCCACGTAAATCGGTGCATGAACCAATGATGACGGGCCTTAAGGCAATTGACAGCCTTGTGCCGGTTGGGCGTGGTCAGCGTGAGCTGATCATTGGTGACCGTCAGACCGGTAAGACGGCTGTTGCAGTTGACGCGATCCTCAATCAGAAGTCTGTCAATGCGACGGATGATGAAAGCAAGAAGCTTTACTGTGTTTATGTGGTTATTGGTCAGAAGCGCTCAACTGTTGCTCAAGTGGTGAAGACACTTGAAGAAAACGGCGCTCTGGAATATTCCATCGTGGTTGCGGCGACTGCTTCGGACCCGGCGCCGCTTCAGTATCTTGCCCCGTTTACTGGGTGCGCAATGGCGGAATATTTCCGCGACAACGGCATGCACTCCCTGATCATCTATGATGATCTGTCCAAGCAGGCTGTTGCTTATCGCCAGATGTCCTTGCTGCTGCGCCGTCCGCCAGGACGTGAAGCTTATCCGGGTGACGTTTTCTATCTCCATTCCCGCTTGTTGGAACGTTCGGCCAAGCTGAATGAAGAGAATGGCTCGGGTTCGATGACCGCATTGCCGGTTATTGAAACACAGGCCGGTGACGTGTCGGCCTACATCCCGACAAACGTTATCTCGATTACGGACGGACAGATTTTCCTGGAAACTGAGCTCTTCTATCAGGGTATTCGTCCGGCCATTAACGTGGGCCTGTCGGTGTCTCGTGTGGGCTCGTCCGCGCAGACGAAAGCAATGAAACAGGTGGCCGGCTCAATTAAGCTGGAACTTGCTCAGTATCGTGAAATGGCCGCCTTTGCGCAGTTCGGCTCCGATCTTGATGCGGCAACGCAACGGCTTCTGGCTCGCGGCGCCCGCCTGACGGAACTGTTGAAACAGCCACAGTACAGCCCGCTGACCATGGAAGAGCAGGTTGTTGTGATCTTTTCCGGTGTGCGGGGTTATCTTGATCGGATCGAAGTTGGTCAGATCGGCGACTTTGAAAAACAGCTTCTTTCGGAAATGCACGCTAAGCATCAGGATCTCCTCGATACAATCCTGAAGGAAGGCGCGCTGTCCAGCGAAAGCGAAGCGAAGCTGAACGACATTCTTGACGGCTTCTCGAAGACGTTTGCGTAAAAATTGAGCTTAGGAAAGGGATAGCCGTAACATGGCGAACCTTAAGGAACTCAAAAACCGGATCAGCAGCGTTAAATCGACGCAGAAGATCACCAAGGCCATGAAGATGGTGGCGGCAGCAAAACTCCGCCATGCGGAAGAAGCTGCGAATGCTGCACGGCCTTATGCCGAACGTATGGACAGTATGATGGCGTCCCTTGCAAGCGGGATGGTAGGGCGTGATGATGCGCCGAAACTGCTGGCAGGTACGGGCTCCGACCAACGGCATTTGATTATTGCGGCAACGGGTGAGCGCGGGCTTTGCGGTGGGTTTAACAACTCCATCGCCAAAGCGGTTTCGCTGAGGGTCGATAAACTTGTTGCGGCGGGCAAGGATGTTAAAATCCTTTGTGTTGGCAAGAAGGGGCGCGATGCCCTTAAAAGGAAACATGGTCACCTGATCATTGACCTGGTGGATCTTTCTGGTTCCAAGCGGATTGGGTTCAATGACGCTTTGCCAATCGCCCAGCGTGTTCTGGCTATGTTTGATGCAGGCGAATTCGACGTCTGTACCATTTTTTACGCCAAATTTGTATCTGTCATGACGCAAGAAGTCCAAGGGCAGCAGATCATCCCTGCTTCCGTGCCAGAGAGTGCGGAGCCGGATTCAGGTGATGTTGTTTACGAGTATGAGCCGGACGAAGAGGAAATTCTTGCAGAATTGCTTCCTCGCAATCTGTCGGTGCAGATTTTCCGGGCCCTTCTCGAAAATTCGGCCTCTGAACAAGGCGCACGTATGTCGGCCATGGAAAACGCGACCCGTAATGCAGGGGAAATGATTGATAAATTGACCCTGCAATATAACCGTGAACGTCAGGCAGCGATTACGAGCGAACTAATTGAAATTATCTCCGGTGCAGAAGCTCTCTAGCTTTTCCATCGATTGTTAAGAACTGAAGTGACCCTGTAGGGAGCATGAAAATGGCAAAGAATGTCGGCAAAATCACCCAAGTATTGGGCGCCGTCGTAGACGTACAATTTGAGGGAGAACTCCCCTATATCTTGAATGCACTGCATTGTGAGAATAATGGCCAGCGGCTTGTGCTGGAGGTGGCGCAGCATCTGGGTGAAAACACTGTCCGGACAATTGCCATGGATGCGACCGAAGGTTTGGTCCGCGGACAGGAAGTGACGGATACGGGGGATGCCATTCGCATGCCGGTCGGTCCGGAAACCCTTGGCCGCATCATGAATGTGGTAGGCGAAGCTGTTGATGAGCGCGGCCCGATCAAGACAGATAAAACCGCTCCGATCCATGCTCCAGCCCCTGACTTCGCTGATCAGTCGACCGAAGCGGAAATTCTTGTCACCGGCATTAAGGTAGTCGACCTGCTCGCTCCTTATGCAAAAGGCGGTAAGATTGGCCTGTTTGGCGGCGCCGGTGTGGGTAAGACGGTTTTGATCATGGAATTGATCAATAACGTTGCCATGGGCCATGGCGGCTATTCCGTGTTTGCCGGTGTTGGCGAGCGTACTCGTGAAGGTAACGACCTTTATTATGAAATGATTGAAGGCGGTATTATCGATCTGGAAGGTGACAAGTCGAAAGTGGCGCTTGTCTACGGCCAGATGAACGAACCACCCGGAGCACGCATGCGTGTTGCTCTCTCTGGATTGACACAGGCAGAATATTTCCGTGATGTCGAAGGCCAGGATGTGCTGTTCTTTATCGATAATATTTTCCGCTTTACTCAGGCCGGTTCGGAAGTGTCTGCGCTTCTTGGTCGTATTCCATCTGCCGTGGGCTACCAGCCGACGCTGGCAACGGATATGGGTGCGCTGCAGGAACGCATTACATCGACCAACAAGGGTTCGATTACCTCTGTTCAGGCCATTTATGTTCCGGCCGACGACTTGACCGACCCGGCTCCGGCTACGTCCTTTGCCCATTTGGATGCGACGACCGTTTTGTCTCGTCAGATTGCAGAGCTTGGTATTTATCCGGCTGTGGACCCGCTCGATTCGACGTCTCGTATGCTTGATCCGGCGATTGTTGGTGAACGGCATTATGAAATTGCACGTGAAGTTCAGGAAACGCTGCAAACCTACAAGTCGCTTCAGGATATTATTGCAATTCTGGGCATGGACGAGCTTTCTGAAGAAGATAAGCTTATCGTTGCCCGCGCGCGTAAGATCCAGCGCTTCCTCAGCCAGCCATTCCATGTGGCCGAAGTGTTCACCGGTTCTCCCGGTAAATTTGTGAAGCTTGAAGATACGCTCGACGCATTTGAGAAAATCGTTGCCGGCGAATATGACGAATTGCCGGAAGCAGCATTCTACATGTGCGGTGGTATCGAAGAAGTGCTTGAAAAGGCGAAGAAACTGGCTGCGGAAGCTGCTTAAGCATTGCTGCCTGAAGGAGTGTCGAGATGGCTGAAATGATCACTATGGATCTGGTATCGCCCGAAAAGCTACTGCTGTCGGATCGCTTCGAGATGATTGTCGTTCCAGGAGCAGAAGGTGACTTTGCCGTTCTCGCGGGTCATGCGCCGATTACATCAACATTACGACCCGGTGTAATTAGCATTTATGAAGATGACAAGGAGAAGGACCGCATTTTCGTCAATGGCGGCTTTGCAGAAGTCTCCAATGACAAGCTGACGGTTTTGGCGGAAGAGGCGGTCTATGTTGCAGATCTTGATCGTACTAACCTGGAGCAGCGCATTCAGAATGCACGTGAAGATGAGGAAGACGCAAAAGACGACGAAACCCGTCGACGGGCCGCAGAGAACAAGGACCATTTGCAACAACTGCTTGATGCAATGGTTTAGCTGATTTAAGACTATGACTACGATAAAGGGGCATCTGGCCCCTTTTTTATGGCGATTATATACTTTACACACCCAGTCATTGACTCACGGTAGAATCTGAGTCAGACTTTCTCCCGTAATCGCCAACGGGAGGGGAATATGGCTAATAACTTACACATCTCATACGACCTGCATTCGCCGGGTCAGAACTACGAAGAAATTTCCGACGCCATTAAATCGCTTGGTAGTAACTGGGTTAGAATCCACCAATCTTATTGGTATGTAGACTCTACAAAGGACTCAAACGAGGCCTGCGATATTGTATGGGCGGCGTGTGACGCCAATGATTCAGTCTATGTTGTTGATGCTACAAATAATATGGCGGCGTGGCATAACCTGCCGGATGACGTATCCAAGTTTATTCAGGACCGCTGGTATAAGTAGAACCAGATACGCCCGGTTCTCTTTTTATCTTTGCCCCATATGGCAATCCATTGATATGAACCAAAAGCCCGAGCGTTTTTGCAACATAATGTAAAATTAAATGCTTCATCTGATTTCTCCAATAAAAAACCCGCTCAATCGGCGGGTTTCTCCTTCTTGGGTTGCTGTTTTGATATTCGTCTTAGTTTGTCGTCAAAAGACCTCTCGTCTTCGTCAACTTCGTGTACGCGAGCGGCTTCCTTAAATTTATTTTTCTGACTTTTTTTATTTGCATCCATATGAAAACGTTACCTTATTTTCATGTCAATAGGTTTTTTAACGCTATAACGCAGAAAAGACTCACACTTACATGTTGCATCGAATATAATATCACTCTGGCCCCATGGTGGAATTGGTAGACACAGCGGTCTTTAAAACCGATGCCTTCGAGGGCTTGTGGGTTCGAATCCCACTGGGGCTAGAATATATCGCCATTTTCTACAGGAGAATCTTATGGCAAAGGACCAAACAATGAAAGCCCTGCTGGCTTCAATAAACGAAAAAAAGAAACAGGTTGACGATTTAACTCTTCAAATCAAAGCCTTGCAAGATGTGTACGATAACATTTCGGGAGAATCTTCAAAACCGAAACAACGAGCACCTCGATCTAATATTAAGTCCTTGGTATTCAAGCTATTGGATCAACGCGGTGCTAAAGGGCTTAATGGAAACATTGCCTGCGAACTGGCAACACAACAGGGTATAGATATTAATGTCAAATCTGTTTCCAGTTTACTTAGTAGACTTAAGAATGATGGAACACTTCATTACGATGGCAATGTTTACCGATTAAAAGAGTTTGCCCCGGTGGAAAACCATCGCCCGGACAATAAGGATCAAGACCCAGTGAGAGTACTTCACAGGTATAGAACTTCGGGTATTAATTCATAGTGAGTTAGTGCCGAGAAGAGCCGCCCCCACGCCTGTGAGTGAAGATCAACGGCGTGGAGAGCGGTACAACCGTCCAATAGAGGAGAACCCCTATGGACACTTTAGAAGACCGGTATATCTACCGGGCATCAATCCGTCTACGTAACGGTAGGCGTATCTTTGCTTGGCAATATGGTCTTAAGGCGTTTCGTATACGTCTTAAACATGATCAGAACGATCAGCCCAGATTGCCTGGCATTTGATTAAACTTTAAGGGGCGGAGCAATCCGCCCCTTATTCGGTTATGGTAGACACAGTGGATAACCACCGCCTTCGAGGGCCTTTTCTACCATCTCCTTTATATAGGATACTTCCTATTAATTTGCGGTAAAGAAAAGATTGAAGTAAGCAATTTTAGCAACGTGACTTCATTGTTTCTTTTAATTTGCGTAAGTCAACCGCTTGCCAACGATACCCCTTAAGGCAATATCTGACCGCTCGCTGTCCGTAATTTTCCGCTCATTGTACCTAAAGTCATACTCTGCAAGATAGCGGTGCAGGTGACGCTTTGCACAATGCTGATAGACACCCTTCATGCCGCGCTTGAAGATGCTGAAATAGCCTTCAATCGTGTTCGTATGGATTTCGCCGCGACCGTATTCACCGATGCCGTGACGTACAAAGTCATGCTTGGCAAAATCGTTACCCAGTTTCTTGTACTGACCGGCTTCATCCGTCAGAACGCGGGTTTCCTTGGCGATGTTCTCTTTCAGGATCGGGACCAGTGCGGTCGCCTTCAAGCTATCCACTACCATTGACCGTGCGCGGCCCGTATCCCTGTCAACCAACGCCAGCACCTTGTGCTTGTGAGCGTAACCGCGACCCTTCTTCTGGTACTTGGGCTTAATATCCTTGTCATGGCCGATAAAAGTTTCGTCAACCTCAACCGTGCCGCCCTCGCCACCGAATACGTCAAGACCACCGTCCCGCATTGCCTCACGCAAGCGGTGCGCCATGAACCATGCCGTCTTGTACGTCACTTCCAGAACGCGGTGCAACTGGTGGGCGCTGATACCCTTCTTGCTGGATACCATCAGGAAGGTTGCCTGTAGCCACTTGTAGAGCGGTACATGGCTGCTTTCAAACACCGTGCCGACCTTTACCGTGTACTGCTTGCGGCAGTCACCACACTTCCGAAGGCCCGGACGGGCACTCTTGCCGCCGATCTTGTAGGAGTTGCCTACGCTGCCACAATGCGGGCAAATCGGCTCGTCTCCCCACAAGATGCTCTCTAGGTGAGCTATTGCGGCTTCTTCGTTATGAAAGTATTCTTTTGATAGTACAGACATTGTTCCAACTCCTTGATCCTTATGTATGAATCAGGAGTGGGTTTGTCAAGTATATAATCGCCTTTTTTATTGCATGAACTGCTGACTTTGTGATTTAGGGCGCCTAATATTCCCGGAATATTCGTAATATGAAAATACCTTGAGGACTTCAGTGCCCGATCAAAAACAGTATCAAAGAGCCATTGTGACGGGAAGCGGGTTTGCCGGGCTTCTTGCGGCACGCGTATTGTCAGATTACTTTCAGCAGGTGGTGATTGTCGAAAAAGACCATGAACCGACAGCTCCCGTGCCACGAAAGGGCGTTCCCCAGGGCCGTCACATTCATGTCTTGCTGAACGCCGGTGAACAAATACTGGAAGGCTTGTTTCCTGGCATAAAATCGGAAATGCAGGAGGCTGGTTCCCAGACAGCCGTACTTGGTAATGATGTACGCTGGCGTGTCACCGGAAAGTGGATGCCTTCGTTTGAAGGAGGCATGACAACGTTTTTTCAGACACGACCAATGCTTGAGCTTGTTTTGCGCGACCGTGTTACAAAGGTGAAAAATATATCTTTTACATACGGGACGAAAAACAAAGAATATCGGCTTTCCGAAAATGGCGGCAAAGTTACGTCGGTGGTTCTAACAGATGTGAAGTCAGGGGAGGAAAGCGAGCAAAACGCCGATCTGTTCGTAGACACCTCCGGTGCTTCAACTGATATAATAAAACAACTGGCTACTTTTGGTTATCCGGTTCCGCGGGAGAGTATAGTAGAACCGGATTTTGCCTATTCAAGCTGCCTCATGGAGATACCAGAGGACTGGCAAGGGCGCTATAAGAGTGTGCTTATCTATCCCAAGGCGCCGGAAGAGACACGAGCCGGTGCGTTTGTTCCTGTAGAAGCCGGGAAATGGATGGTAACGGCGGCGGGATATTGTGGCGACTATCCGCCGACGACACCTGAAGACTTTCTCGGATTTTTAAAATCCCTACCGGAGCCTGAAGTTCATGAAGCTGCAAAAAACGCAAAGCTGGTTGGAGAGATACATTCGTTTAAGTTTAAAAAAGCGATACGACGACATTTTGAAGAGTTAAAGAAATTCCCGGAAGGATTGGTGGTTCTGGGAGATGCTGTCTGTCGAGCGAACCCCTTTTTTGGCCAAGGCATAACTGTCGCAGCCCTGGAAGCCCTTGCTCTGGAGAAAAACCTCAAGAAAATCAGTAGATCTGGGGATAGTATTCCGATGGCAATCGCCAGGCCTTTCTTCAAAGACATTGCAAAGATACTGGACGTGTCTTGGGAAATGGCCGTTGGTGAGGATTTTAAATACCGGACCACCAAAGGAAGGCGCCCTGTAACGTTTGCGCTCACAAGATGGTTCAAGGATAAAGTTATGGCGTCAAATGATCCCGAGGTTGCCAAACAGTTTTACCGTGTCATGCATTTCGCTGAGCCGCCTACTAAATTACTCACTCCCAAGATGCTTTATCGGACATTTATGAAGCATTAGACAGTACCCTATAAACTGCATTTAAGTTCAATAAAATATTGGCAAAATACCCCTGATTAAGACGTCATTAACCTTTACATTCTATTTTTATTACCTTGTGAAATACATAATTTGGCTAATTGGATAGCTTAGCAGGTGTAAATGTGGAATCTTGAACGTATTGCCAACCATTTCGGCGATGGTAAGTTCAAAATTGATATGTATTCTCTCCACTTCAAAGAAAAAGATGTGGAGAAGCTTCATAATGCACTTGAGCTGAAGAAGGCTCTGCCTGTAATCCGATTGTCGCTTACTGGCGCCGTCCTCATTTATGCAATTTTTGCTATCCTGGATATCTACGCCATTCCGGAAGTCGTTTATGAAGCGTGGGCTATCCGCTTTCTGATAATTTGCCCCTTCTTTATTCTTGCGGCCCTATCGACATTCTGGTTAAAGACTCAACCATTTGCACAACCTATCTCCGCTGTGTGTGTGCTAGCGAGTGGTTCCGGCGTAATTGCTATGATTGCACTTGCGGATCCGATTGGTGGATCTATCTACTTTGCTGGATTGGTCCCGGTTTTTATTTATACCTGCTGCGTTCCGCCGGTCCGCTTTCTCTATGCGACGGTAGTAACCATAATTCTGTTATTTCTATATTTCGTTGTTACCACTTTCCTCAATCCGTTGCCTTTTCTCGATTTGCTTGAGAACGGATTTTTTCTGGTTGTCGCTGCGGCTATGAGCATTTTTGCAAGTTACATTCAGGAACTTGCACGACGAAAAGACTTTATTAACATGATGAAGCTCGATGAGGAACGTGTGAAGAGCGATGAGCTTGCCGAAAAGGCGCAGGCGGCGAACCATTCCAAATCCGAATTCCTGGCCATTATGTCGCATGAGTTACGGACTCCGCTCAATGCCATCATCGGCTTTTCAGAAATATTGGAAAAGGAGATGTTTGGCCCGCTCGGTCAGGACCGTTACAAGGAATATTCTAAGGATATAAATGTCAGCGGGCAGCATTTGCTCAGTATTATTAATGACATTCTAGACCTTTCGAAAGCAGAGGCAGGCAAGCTGGTCTTGCAGGATGAGGAAGTGTCGATTGTCGATACAGTTAACTCAACATTGCGTATAATTCGCGATCATGCCGCGGAGCGGGGCGTTCGCCTAGCCTTTGACGTGCCATCGCATGACTATCAAATGATTGGCGATCCACGGTTGCTTGCACAGGTATTTCTAAACCTCTTTTCCAATGCAGTTAAATTTACCCATAAGGGTGGCTCGGTGGCGATTAGCTTTGAAGAGGTCGGAAATGGAGGTCTCCGGGTTCGGATCAAGGATACGGGTATCGGCATCGATCCCGCAGATATTGAGAAAGTATTTGCCCCGTTTGTTCAGATCGAAAGTTCAATGTCGCGTAATTATGAAGGGACTGGCCTTGGACTGCCGCTTACAAAAAATATTATGGAATTGCACGATGGCTCGATCACGCTGGATAGCCATCTAGGTGAAGGAACAGTCGCCATTGTAGAGTTTCCAAAAGAGCGGCTGGTTAGCCATGATTCTGACGATACGCAGAGTCACCGGCAGGCTCGCGGGTGACTTCCAGCCAATAGAGCCCGCAACCCTGAGGCAGATTACTCTGGCTTGTTGATGATCAGGAGGTGGCAGTGCCCGGTTGAGTCAATTGCGATGTTACGCGTTGCGTCTTCATCGATATCTCTTGCGAGCTCAAGCATTTCCTCTTCGTTGCGGTGAACCAGCGTCCAGTCACAGACATATTCCACCTGCCATTCAAGGCTCTCCTCAGAGCTACGCATACAACCGATAAGCAAAGTCCCGCCGGGAGACAGGTTGCTATATAGATCATTGACGAGTTTTGTCGCACGCTTCTTTCCAAGGTAATCGGCAAGACCAACTGCATAAATCAAGTCCTGCTTTTCCAGCTTTCTGAATAGCTTGCCTGTCGCCAGGAATTCGAGAAAAGTAGCATGGAGGCATTTGACGGACGCCTTGCCGTCAAGCCGTGCGACTTGAGGATAAGTACTGTTGTAGGCATAGGAAAGGGCATCGTGATCCTGATCTATCAATGTGAACTCCATCGATAGCGGCAGTTTTGATGTTTTCAGATAATTCGCGACTTCCTGCGCCGGCCCGCAACCGAGGCTAGCGACTTTGAAGCGAGTTTGCCCTTTACTGGCGGCTTTTGCGCTCAGGTTAGCAATGGTCTGTTTTGTCATCGTCATGCGGGTCGCAATAAACTCCCCCGTTGACGTACCAAGACGGTGGCAGAATTTTGCGTATGCGGTGTCGCCTTCCAGATTGAGGTTATAGGCGAAATTCATAACCTGATAGTCACCGGGATATCCAAGCGGTTTCAAATATGCACGGTTCCAGCTAGCGCCGGGCAGTAGCTCTGGGGTCAGAACCAGCTCTGTATATCTCTTGGTGGCCGCAATTGCCGTCTCATTGTTCCCAAGGGACTGCGAGATTTCCAAGCATCGTTTGGAAATCTCTTTCCATCGTGCCAAGGCCTTCGTCTCACACGCCAGGATAATATCTTTTATCCGCTCATCTCGTCTGGAATCGTCTCGATTTAGATCGTTTTCAACTTTGTCCAGCACGGTGTGAATGGATCGGAGCATGTAAACAGCATCGCTGATCGCTTCCTTATAGGCGGCCGGGACCAGATGAGACTGATCCGCCAATCCTACCGTGACCGCCTGTTGAAGTGCGAGGTCATCATGCTGATCAAGAATTTTTTGGATATCAAGAAAGCCTTTTGTCAACTCAATTGCGACTTTATGCTGGCTTTCGTGGGGCTCAATCCGGCGAATCTTGCCATTTCCAGCAAATATTTCCGTCGAGCCAAGCTTGAGCTTGAGCGGGACATCCTTGTTCATGTCCTCAAGCCATGAAAAATTCTGCGGGCTGACAAAACTAATGCCGCTCATGCTGATGTCAAAAAGATCAAAGGATTTGTCGTCAACATTTATGACGGGCGAAATGCTACTCATTAATGTTTTGGCATCGAAGCGCTCAGCGCGATAAAAGACGCGTCTGCCCTCTCCTCCGGTAAGCTCTTCATAATGTTTCATTCTACGCTCACTAAACGACTACTAAGACATCCTAGAAAGGCTATTGGCTATGCACCATGTTTGCAAGCCGTTAATTTTTTGGTCTCTTTAGTATCGACAAGAACAAATAAGACAAGCTTCTCATACACCAAAAATTAACCAAATTTGTTAACTATAAAAATAACCCACAGTTAACAATTAGTTAAGATTATAATCGGAAGGTAAATGGAAATACAACCTATTAGCCTCATTTTAATTAAAGAGACGCGAACTACTATATATTGGGAAATATATAAAATTATCCGGCAATCTATACTACTGATTGCGGCGTAGGTAAAATTTGCAACTCCTGAAATTTAGAGGCTCGATGCAAATCTTTGTATGATTGTCTCATAAAGATCACGTTTGAACGGGACGATCAGCTGTGGAATTTCTGATACTGTCGCCCATTTCCATTCCGAAAATTCAGGATGCCGGGTTACGATATTTATATCCTGATCTTCCCCCAGATACCGGAATAGAAACCACTTCTGCTTCTGCCCACGATATTTCCCTTTCCATACTTTACCGATCAGATCGTCCGGAAGGTCATATGTCAGCCATTCATCCAGACTGTGGATAAGCTCAACATCGCGGGTGCCGATTTCCTCCTCAAGTTCGCGAAGCGCCGCCTCAAGGGGCGCCTCCCCATCGTCTATGCCGCCCTGCGGCATTTGCCAATATTCGCTGACCATATCGAGCCGCCGTCCGACGAAGACCTGTCCCTTCCTATTCAGGATCATCATTCCGGCGCAGGGACGGTAGGGAAGGCTTTCAGGTGAGATTTTCTCAGTCATTCGATTTCCTGCTTTTTGATAAGGGCTGATACGGGCACCAGAGCGAAACCCTTTTTGTCCAAGGTGCTGGCCCAGTCAATTATATGTTGAAATGTTTCCGTATGAGGATAGGCAATGCCGACGGAGAAGCCAGCCTGCCGGGCAATATTTTCAAGGTCCTCCAGCCGTGCATCGATAATATCACCGTCAGCTTTATGATCCAGAAACCGGTTGTTGATGGCGACCGGAATTTCCAGCCCGATTGCAATGTCGGCAGCCACGCTATCACTTGCCGTTCGGCTATCGAGATAGAGAAGCCCTTTTTCTTTGATGACCTTGAGGACAGGTGTAATAGCTGCTGGCTCTGTTGTAAATTTTGAGCCCATCTGGTTCGTCAGTCCAACATAGCCTGTGATACGGTCAAGTACCCATTCAAGGCGCTCAAGATTCTCGGATTCTTCAAGATCTGTTCTTAGAGCTTTCGCGCCTGGGTCGATCCGTGGATAGCCTTTTGGCTCCATGGGGAGTTGTAGTAAAATCTCGTGGCCCTTTTTCCGCGCTTGGTCGACGAAATTCTGGAGATTGCTGCCATATGGATTGATAGCAAAAGTGACAGCTGCGGGTAGAACTTCAATGGCCTCGCGGGTATGTGCCGCGCTAATGCCGGCATCACTGAGAATGATGGCTATACGGGGACGCTTGTCGCTTATATCAAATTTAACGGCAAACTCTTGCAGCGGCGTCTTCGGTTCTTCAGCAGTCGTTTCATCGGCTAAGGCAGTATTCTGTAATTCAGGTTTAACAACTTGTGGTAATTGCTCGCTTGGTGTTTTGCCCGGACGCATTTCTGCAGGGGCGGCCTCCGTTTCAACTGAAGCGCTCATATTTGATTCATCAGCCAACGTCGATTGCTCTTTCACCGACGCCATTTCTTCTGGCGTATTGCTGGGACGTTCCGGCAGTGCCGTATCTTCAGGAATTGGAGTGAAGGGCGTGGTGTCGTCCTTCTGTATCGATTTATCAGCGGGCGGGCCAACATTTGGGGGGCTCAGTGGAGTTTTCGGTTCTTCCTGACCCAAGTGCTCCGATAAGGCTGAAGGTGAACTGTCTGGTGGATCATCCAGAGCCGGGGTATCCATCGTGATACCTGGCACTGGTTCCTCTGCAATTTCTTCAAGCTCCGGCGGAGCTGTGTCGGGCACGGCTTCAGGTTGTGGCTCAACTTCTGGCAAGGGGGCTTCTTCCGGCGTCCCCTGGGGTTCCGTTGTTTCACTAAGCTCTGCTTGTGGCTTTGGTAGTTCCGGTTCTTGAACAACGTCAGCCGGTGCCGCCGGAATCTCTATTGTCGCGTTGATTTCAGTGCTGGCGGTGGCAATTGGCGCTTTTGGAAGGTCAGGCTTGCTAAAATAGCTCCAGCTGGTGACGCCAATTATGGCAAGTATTACTGCAAGGGACACAATAAACAAAACCGACACCCTGTTTTTGGGAGCCGGTTTTGTTTTTTGGTCGTTAATCAAATTTCCCACAGTAATCCGCCGATAAAGTCGATCCTTCCGACGAGGCGGTTAATTACGCACTCTATTGAAATCCGCCGAAAGAGCTAGGTTTTCGTTACTTAACTTCTTTTTTCGCAAACAGCCAGACACCTTTCAACAGATCTTTCGCACGCAGCAGCTGATAGTCGAGGATGTCAGCCGCCTCAATCCCTTCCTCACTTATTCTATCCGAGGTATCTGACTCATCACTATTCTCAAGATGGTTTCGAAGGTCTGCCTCCGAGCGTCCGCTGGCCGTTTCCAGTACTTCGAGCTTGGCTTGTTCCACCTCGATATCCGGGACGATGCCTTTTGCCTGAATTGAGGTCCCGGATGGTGTGTAGTAGCGCGCAGTAGTCATACGCATCGCACCATTCCCCTGTAACGGTACAATCGTTTGGACAGAGCCTTTACCAAAGCTTTTGGTCCCCAGAACAACGGCGCGACCATGGTCCTGAAGGGCGCCTGCGACAATTTCCGACGCGCTGGCGGAACCGCCATTGATCAGAACGACGATGGGTTTGCCATCGACAATATCATCCGGTTTCGCGTTGTAGCGCTGAGCATCATCGAAATTGCGTCCGCGGGTTGAGACGATCTCCCCCTTGTCCAGAAAATCGTCAGAGATTGCAATTGCCTGATCAAGGAGCCCGCCGGGATTATTTCGTAGATCCAGGATGAGGCCTTTGTAATCGCCGTCTACCTCGGTTTTCAATTGTTCGATGGCCTTGCGCAGGCCGCTGTCTGACTGTTCCGTAAAGCTGGAAATACGGACATAGAGTATATCGCCATCCTCAATCCGACCCTTCACGGATTGAACAGTAATGATGGCGCGAGTCAGTGTAATTTCGACGGGTTCTTTCTGGTCGGCGCGACGGATCGTCAGGTTGAGGTCTGTATCGACCAGCCCCCTCATTTTCTCCACTGCCTCGGCAAGAGTCAGCCCAAGAACCGGTTCTCCGTCAAGGTGGGTGATATAGTCGCCTGCGAGGACCCCGGCTTTATCCGCCGGTGTATCGTCAATTGGGGCAACGACTTTCACCAAGCCATTTTCCATGGTTACTTCAATGCCCAATCCGCCAAACTTGCCGCGCGTTTGCACTTTCATGCCATCATAATTTTTCGGATTGAGGTAACTTGAATGCGGATCGAGTGAACTCAACATGCCGTTTATGGCCGCTTCGATCAGCTTTTCATCGTCAACTTCCTCGACATAATCCTCACGGATTTTGGCAAATACATCACCAAAGAGGTTTAGTTGCCGATAAGTTTCGGAGCTGGCTTCCACACGCTTATCCGGAGTGGCAATAATGGCGATCGATAATATGAGCACCAACGCCGCCAACACTCCTGTTACAACATGTCTCATTATCCGCTAACCTTTCTATTCTCCGCCATTAACCAGGGGGCGGGGTCAATGGGGGCACCGTTGTTTCTAAGCTCCATATAGAGCTTTGGTTTTTCTTTGCTACTACTTTTCATTCGGCCAACCGGTTCCCCGGCGAGTAACAATTGGCCGACCGTTCCGTCGATGGTCCCCATACCCGCCAATAATGTATGGTATCCATCACCATGATCAATGATCAACAACAGGCCATAATGGCGAAAAGGGCCGGCAAAGGCGATCTGGCCATCAAAAGGCGATATAATGGCCGCTTCCGGACGCGTCTCGATTACTATTCCTTTTTTATGGCTTACGTCATCACCTTCATCATATCGTGTGACGATTCTGCCGCCAACTGGTAATGGAAGCAAGCCTTTCGCATCTGTGAACTGACGACCCGGACCAAGATTTGTCAATTTACGCGAAACTTCTGCTGTCTTTTCCGCCGCGGGCAGTTGAGTTGCGTCATTGGTGGGTTCGATGGCGGCTAAAGCTTTTCTTTCTTTTTCCTTTGCCGCAATCTCTCTCTCAAGCCGTTCTTTCTCGGCGGCGAGCTGTCGTGCCTTATCCTTTTCCAGCTGCGATAGCAATGCGGTCGTATCGTGAACTTCGGCAGCGAGCTTTTCGAGTCGTTGCTGCTCGTCCTGCCTCTCGCGCTCTACTTTGTTTTGTGCAGTGCGTTTCTTCGCCAAAAGCTGGTCCAACGCCTCCTGTTCCGCGATGCGTTCGTCCCGCAAGGCACTGAATTCTTCTTTCTCCGCAGCATATTCTGCGCGGAGACTCGCCAGGGTATTTAACTGCATTGAAAGTTGATCGGCATCAGTTTTAAGTTTCGGCAAAATCGATTGCAGCAAGGTCGAGGCGCGCAAACTATCGACCAGCCCGGTCGGGTTTCCCATCAAAGTTCCCTCCGGTTGGCGGCTGAGATTTACCAAAGCGGACAGTGTTACGGCAAGATCAGCATTTCGTTTTTTCAGATCCTGAAGCGTATCGTCCTCCACTTGCCGTATCTGATCCAGTCGCTCCTCCACATCGACGAGTTTCTTATCGAGTAGTGTCAGGTTTCGGGCCGCTGAAACAGACTGCCGTTTCAGGGACTTGATCTCGTCGCCAAGGTTTTCAATCTGCGCGGTGAAGTCGTCCTGCCGACTTTCTGCGGCGCTCAGCGCCGCTTGCAAGGCCTTGAGATCATCATTCGGTGAGGCAACGGAAGTCGCCGGAGACAGCAACAGAACAACCCCAAGCAGGCCAATGGCTATGGGGTATAGGTAAACGCAATGACGCGAACTGAACTTAAGACGCAACACGGTTGGTTCCCAGCCCCTCCCTCTCCTTAACCAGGCTTTTGCCCGTCATTTCTGTTGGAACTTCAAGCTTCATCAGTTTCAATATTGTAGGGGCGAGATCGGCAAGCGTGCCATCACTGACAATGGCATCATCCGCGCCCACTGCCAACACAAAGGGAACAAGGTTTGTCGTATGGGATGTATAGGGTGCTTTGGTATCAGGATCGCGCATCACCTCGATATTGCCGTGGTCTGCTGTAATCATCATTGCTCCGCCGACGCTCTCCATCGCTTCAGAGAGATCGCCAATACATTCGTCGATCACTTCGACAGCCTTGATAGCCGCCTCCATCACACCAGTATGGCCGACCATGTCTGGATTGGCGAAATTAACGACAATCAAATCAAATTCTTCGGATTTGATTGCCTCTACCAATTCGTCCCGAACCTCATAAGCGGACATTTCCGGCTTGAGGTCATACGTTGCCACTTTCGGACTGGGGACCAGGATGCGTTCCTCTCCCGGATAAACCCGCTCTTCGCCTCCGTTCAGGAAAAAAGTGACATGAGCATATTTCTCTGTTTCCGCGATACGAAGCTGCGTTTTACCGGAACTGGCGACAACTTCACCGAGTGTCTTTTTGACATCAACCGGCGGAAACAGGGCCGGAACTAATTCGGTGAGGGTCGCCGAATATTCAACCATTCCTTTTATGGCGGCGAGCTGTGGCCGATTTTTGCGGGTGAAGCCGGTAAAGCCTTTGTCGGTAATCGCTGTCAGGATTTCCCGAGCCCGGTCAGCGCGAAAATTGGCCATGATAAAGGCATCGCCATCCTTGATGCCGTCATATCCTTCGGCTACGCGCGGGCTAACAAACTCATCCGTCTCGCCTGCCGCATAAGCGGATTCAAGGGCATCGACTGCGTCTGTAAAACTCGAACCAGTTCCGTCAAACATGGCGCTATATGCCTGTTCTACGCGGTCCCAGTTTGTATCCCGATCCATCGCGAAGTAGCGGCCTACGAGCGTCGCGATATGGCAATTATCCAGTTCACAGATATTGCTCTCAAATTCAGCTACATAGCCGGCACCACCTTTCGGCGGCGTATCACGGCCATCCATAAACCCGTGGATATGAACAGGAATGCCGGCTTCATCCATGATTTGCGCAAGCGCGACCATGTGGTCCTGATGAGAGTGAACACCGCCCGAGGATAGCAGACCCGCAATATGACAGCTTCCTTTGGAGGCTTTCAGCTTGGTGATAACATCAAGAAGTTCCGGGTTTTTTGACAGGATTCCCGCTTCAATTTCATGATTGATACGAGGAAGGTCCTGAAGGATGACGCGGCCACCACCGATTGTCATATGACCAACCTCGGAATTTCCCATTTGCCCCTCAGGCAGGCCGACATCCGCACCGGATGTGCCAAGCAGGCTGTGTGGCCGAGTGGCAATCATGCGATCCCAATTCGGCGTTTTGCCAGCGGCGATGGCATTATCAACGGTGGTTTTGCTATATCCCCAGCCGTCAAGAATGCAGAGCATTACTGGTCGGGGGGGTGATTGATCGGGATGGTTTTTCATAGCCGTCTTTATAGACCTCTTAAACTTAAGATTCTATTATTATCATACGCGATGATAAGGGTGATTCGCTAAAATTGACGATGCGCGGTATAACTGTTCCGCCAATAACCCCCGGACCATCATATGTGGCCACGTCATGGGCCCCAAAGACAGGAGCCGGTCGGCCTTGTCGAGGGTGGTCTGGCTATGTCCGTCAGCGCCGCCAATCAGAAATGCCAGGTTCTGTAGTCCATCGTCCGCATATTGACCGAGCATCTTGGCAAAATCGGGGCTTGTCATGCTCTTGCCCGACTCATCAAGGGCAATCAGGATGGCGCCATCCGGTATAGCGCCCATCAGAAGCTTGGCCTCGCGGGTTTTGCGCTTTTCTCCTTTGAGGGGCTTTTTCTCTTCGACTTCTTTCAGTTCAATCGGCCAAGGAAGGCGGTTTGCATAATCCGCATACATTTCCTGCAGCGGTCCGCCCCGAAACTTGCCGACGCTGGCGACAACAAGGCGCATCCACTACTCCTCATCCGTAGAAGCAAAGCCCCTTCCGGGGTTTTAGCTGATCATCTCCATCGGAATATCCGGTGCCCAGATTTTTTCCAGGTTATAGAAATTCCGAACCTCCGGGCGGAAGAGATGAATAATGATATCGCCGGCGTCGACCAGTATCCAGTCACCGCCGGTTTGGCCCTCTGTCCGCACAGTGCCGAAGCCTTCCTCCTTGATGCGCGTTTTTAAATGATCCGCCATCGCCGCCACCTGACGGGTGGAGCGACCATTGGCAATAATCATGTAATCAGCGAAGGAGGTTTTTCCGGCAAGGTCGATAGAGACGAGATCTTCCGCTTTGTCGTCGTTCAATGTTTTTTCAACGAGATCGCGGAGTTTAGCAACTACAGCTTTGTTAGCTTTCATAATAGGGATCAATTATTCTCCAGTTTACAGTGATCATATTCACAACCTTACTCTTATAATTTGGGAATTTTTTGGCTCAAGAGCAAGTATTTCCTGCATTGTCACGATATTTTCTTATTTGGGTGCTGCTCAACTCAATCGTTGTCTCTGGTAAAAACGCCCAAGCAGGCGGTGGCATATCGGCCAGTTGGCGGAGGTCAGCCCCCTTGATTCCGCCGATAATGCGTTGACGACGGTATTTTATGGCCACCTTGCCGTTCAATGCTTTGTAGGTATAGCCCGGGCGATTGAATACTGCGATTGGAACGAGTGACATAATGCTCTCCCACTGCCGCCATTTGGGTAGCTGGACCATGTTATCCGCACCCATGAGCCAGACGAATTTGTGGTGCGGGTGTACCCTTTTTAGCGCGGCAAGCGTTCGGACTGTCCTTTGCTCCCCTATACGGGCTTCAAAATCGGAAACCAGTATTTTGGGGTGCCGTGCAATTGCTTTTGCGGCCTCAAACCGCTCGGCAAAGCCCGCCATGCCTTTTTCAGGTTTCATTGGGTTTTGCGGGGATACAAGCCACCAGACCTGATCCAGGTCCAACAGACGGAGCGCCGCCAGGCTTATTTGGCGATGCCCGTCATGAGCAGGATTGAAAGAGCCGCCCAGCAGTCCGATTTTCAGGGCTCTCATAATATACTCAAGGCCGCGTCTGGCCAGTTCCTTTAACAATATATTTAAAGCTTGTCAGCTGTTCGACGCCGACCGGGCCGCGGGCGTGCATCTTGCCGGTGGAGATACCGATTTCTGCGCCCATGCCAAACTCCCCACCATCTGCAAACTGGGTGGAGGCGTTCTGCAGCACAATGGCGCTGTCTACTTCCCGCATAAAAACATTTGCGGCAGCATCATCTTCAGTGATGATGCAATCGGTATGATGCGAGCCATATGTATCGATGTGCTCGATCGCCGCCGCCAGATCATCGACAACCCGAACCGAGAGGATGGGCTCAAGATATTCGGTGTGCCAGTCACTTTCGGTTGCTGGCTTGACGCGGGAATCAAGAGCCTGAACAACGTCATCTCCGCGCACCTCGCATCCTGCCGTCAACAGATCATCCAAAATACCAGGAAGCATTTGTTTCGCAACGTCGCGGTTTACCAGAAGAGTCTCGAGTGCACCGCAAACGCTTACCCGCCTCATCTTCGAATTTAAGACAATTTCACGTGCTTTGGCCGAATCAGCCTGTTCGTCGATATATATATGCACCAGCCCGTCAAGATGCGAGAAAACCGGAATGCGGCTTTCCTTTTGCACGCGTTCAATCAGACTGCGTCCTCCACGGGGAACGATCACGTCAACAAATTCGCTCATGCTGAGCAGCTCGCCGACAGCGGCGCGATCGGTTGTCGGGATCATCTGGATTGCTTCAACAGGGAGCCCGGCTGCCTTTAGCCCGTCTTGCAGGCAAGTCCATATCGCCCGGCTGGAATGAAAACTCTCCGATCCGCCGCGCAAGATGCAGGCATTGCCCGCCTTCAGACAAAGGCTTCCGGCATCTGCGGTGACGTTGGGGCGAGATTCATATATGATTCCAATAACACCGAGCGGGACGCGAACACGTGATATTTCAAGGCCGTTTGGGCGGTCCCATTCCGCGATTACGTCACCTACCGGATCCTTCAATTTCGCGATTTCATCGAGCCCTGTTGCCATCGACTCAATACGGGAGTCATTCAACTCCAGCCGATCAAGCAGCGCTGGCGAAATATTTTTCTCTCGGGCCGCCATCATATCTTTTGCATTGGCCTCAAGGATATCGAGATTGCGGATGCGCAAGGCATTTGCTGCCTCTCTCAAAGCCTTGTTCTTGGCATCCGTCGGAACAAGAGACATTGTTTTCGCGGCTTTGCGTGCGCTACGGCCCAGTTCTTCCATCATCTGGGCGATGGGGCTTCTTTCAGTGATATGAGGCTGTGCGGTCATTAAGAGTTTCCCCGTTCCTGGGATTAGTTTAACGCAAGTTCGTCACGATGGATCATTTCATTGCGGCCAGAATAGCCGAGAATCTCTTCGATCTCACCACTTTTATGGCCTATGATGCATTCAGCGTCTTCTGATGAATAGGCGACAAGTCCACGGCCAAGGTCCTGTCCCTCACAGTTCGTAACCATTACGAGGTCGCCCCGCTCGAATGGCCCTTCAACTTTTATAACACCCGCCGGCAATAGGCTCTTGCCGGAGTTCAGGGCTTTTTCTGCTCCCTTGTCAATAACGAGCCGGCCTCGGGCTGAAAGGCTTGCCGCAATCCATTTTTTGCGCGCCTTGCGCGGCGTGTCATAGGCAATGAAGCAGGTGCTGTTAGCGCCGTCTTCAAGCGCCTGCAGCGGATGTGGGATCGTGCCGCTGGCGATAAACATGTTGCAGCCTGCGGCCATCGCAATCTGCGCCGCCTTGAGCTTGGTTTCCATCCCCCCGCGGCCGACATCGGTTTTCGTCTTTCCTGCCATTGCGAGGATATCGTCATGTAATTCGGATACTTCGCGAATGAGTTTGGCTTCCGCGCCGCTTTTCGGATCTGCCGTGTACAGCCCGTCAACGTCACTTAATAGGATCAGGCAGTCTGCTGAAATCATCTGGGCAACCCGTGCAGCGAGACGGTCGTTGTCGCCATAGCGAATTTCGATTGTGGCGACAGTATCATTTTCGTTTACGACCGGTAACGCGCCAAGAGAGAGCAGAGTGGTTATTGTGCTGCGCGCGTTGAGATAACGGCGACGTTCTTCGGTATCCCCGGGAGTGAGCAAAATCTGTGCAACCGGTATATTCTCAAGCGCGAGAATTTCCTGATAGGCGTGCGCAAGCTGGATCTGTCCGGTGGCCGCCGCGGCCTGGCTCTCTTCAAGTCGCAGAGGCGCGTTCTTCAATCCCAGTATATTGCGCCCCAATGCAATGGAACCGCTCGAGACCACGAGGACCTCCTGCCCGCGTCGGCGCATTTTTGCAATGTCCTGACTTAAAGCAATAAGCCAGTCTCGTCGTAATCGGCCGTTCTTACTGTCGACAAGCAGGGACGAGCCAATTTTGATAACGACACGCTTTGCGTCTGTGAATCTGCTGATCAGGGTTGCCATGTGGACGGTTCTTCCCCGGCAAGTGATTGTTCTTCAGCCTCCTGCACAGCCTTTTCGGCTGCTTTGCTATCGTCGACAATTTTCAA
Organism: uncultured Sneathiella sp.; assembly: GCF_963973085.1. Lineage (GTDB taxonomy): Bacteria > Pseudomonadota > Alphaproteobacteria > Sneathiellales > Sneathiellaceae > Sneathiella. The sequence continues at coordinate 231,133 of NZ_CAXAXA010000004.1, read as the reverse complement.
AAGCGCAAAGAGCAATGGCTCGACATTCTCTCCTATTACGGCCGAAATTGCATGCACAGGCTTTTTTGAGATGCTCTTGAGCGACTTCACCTTCGTTTCCAGTTCATCGTCTGTTACAGAGTCCATCTTGTTCAGTGCGATAATTTCTTCCTTGTTGGCAAGGCCATCGTCATAAGCGGCGAGTTCGTTGCGGATTGTACTGTATGACTCGACGACATCCTCTGCCGTCGCATCAATCAGATGCAGAAGGACCCGGCAGCGCTCCACATGCCCCAGAAAACGATGCCCTAGGCCAACCCCCTCGGATGCTCCTTCGATCAGGCCGGGGATATCGGCAAGAACAAACTCCCGCGATCCGACCGCAACAACTCCAAGCTGCGGCACAAGGGTTGTAAAGGGATAATCGGCAATCTTTGGCTTTGCCCGGCTGGTGACGCTCAGGAAGGTGGACTTGCCGGCATTTGGCAGGCCGACTAGCCCGACATCGGCAATCAGTTTCAGGCGCAGCCAGATCCAGCGTTCTTCACCCGGCCAGCCGGGCTCAATCTTTCGCGGCGCGCGGTTTGTTGATGTTTTGAATGCCGCATTGCCGCGCCCGCCATCTCCGCCCTTGCAAAGCGTGATTCTTTGACCAACTTCAGTAAGGTCTGCAATAAGAGTCTCATTGTCTTCCTCAAGAATCTGGGTGCCGACCGGAACCTTCATAACAATGTCGTTAGCCGCCGCGCCACTGCGGTCGCGACCCATGCCATGCCCACCGCTTTTGGCTTTGAAATGCTGCTGGTAGCGGTAATCGATCAAGGTGTTCAGCCCGTCAACACATTCAATAACGACTGAGCCGCCGCGCCCGCCGTCGCCGCCATTAGGACCTCCGAACTCTACAAATTTTTCCCGCCGGAAACTCAGCGCCCCGGGGCCGCCATTACCGGAACGAAGATATACCTTGGCCTGATCGAGGAACTTCATTTCTCTACTGCCTGTGTCCTAATATAGCGGAGCACCGTCCGTCACATGATTCAAATAAAAAAGGGGAATGGCTTGACCATTCCCCTTCATAAATCCTTTAACCGTTGGAGGCGGGCGTTAAGCCTGCTGCTCCACGGATACATAGATCTTTCCGCCACTTTTCTTGGTAAATTTAACATTACCATCGGTAACGGCGAAGATGGTGTGATCCTTGCCTATGCCAACATTCTCACCCGGGTACCATTTGGTGCCGCGCTGGCGCAGAATGATATTTCCCGGGATTACTTTTTCGCCACCATATTTCTTGATGCCGAGGCGGCGACCGGCTGAGTCGCGACCGTTGCGGGATGAACCGCCAGCTTTCTTATGTGCCATTTAGCTTACTCCTCGGTTTTCTTGGCGGCGGCCTTCTTCGGCGCCACTTTCTTTGCTGTTTCTTTCTTCGGCGCGGCGGCCTTCTTCGGCGCTGCTTTCTTTGGGGCAGCTTTCTTTGGGGCAGCTTTCTTAGGGGCAGCTTTCTTTGGTGCGTCCTCTGCCTTTTCCGTTTTTACAGCGGTTTCGGCTTTGGGCTCCGCCACCTTTTTTGGCGCGGCCTTCTTTGCGCCCTTCGCTGCGATGTCCGTTATCCGGAGAACCGTGAGATCCTGGCGGTGTCCTGCTTTGCGGCGATAGTTCTGGCGGCGCTTTTTCTTGAAAACAACAATCTTGTCAGCCCGCGCCTGTTCCAGAAGAGTGGCGGAGACGATTGCGCCTTCAACGAGCGGAGCACCTAAAGATAGAGCCCCGTCATCGCCTGAGATAGCCAGAACCTGATCCAGCTGCACATTATCGCCAGCTTCGCCAGCGAGGCGCTCTACCTTGATGACATCATCTTTGGCGACTTTATATTGCTTGCCGCCGGTTTTGATCACTGCAAACATGGCTGATCCGTTTCGAACATAATTAATAGGCCGCAAAGACCGTTTTCTTAGCGCACCGTGATTGAAGGCCGCAATATATCTATGGTCCGGGTGAAGTCAACATGATTCAGGTGTTGTTTCAAAGTTTTTGCCTGATTCTACGCTTGCGCCGTCATAACCCATGCGTTACAAGCCTGTTCCCTGTAATGAAGACTATTTTTAGCGCAGTTTAAAGCGACTCAAAAAAAGTTTTTATCAGTGCGGTCGGTTGGCAGAGTGGTTGAATGCGCCGGTCTCGAAAACCGGTAAGGGTGCAAGCCCTTCGAGAGTTCGAATCTCTCACCGACCGCCATCTACGCGAGCTATGCCGATAAATATATAAAATTAATTGGTGTTTGCGCTGCCGGAATGAGCTCTCAAGCGGGGTCGGCCGGTTTGTTTATGCGAACGCAGTTCTGGTCGCAATTTCATGGGTTTCGACTAATTCTATTATTATATATGGTGCTAAATTTTTTCCGACAGTTTGACATTGGCACCTTAAACTGACACCAATTAGTTTCCCCATGTCCATGCATGTCATGCGAGAACATACAGGGTTGACCCGCCGCTTTAGCTTTGGAAATAAAGCAGCGGGGCTGGGGATAGTAGTCATTACCTGGTGCCTGTCCTGGCTACTATCCCCAATTTCAACAAGGCTAAAACCTTCCTCATCACGATGCCGTTAAATCCGACTTGCACTATACTTTTTCACCTAACCAACCAACCAAAGAGGTTAAAAATGAAAAAGTTTGAATTCACGACAGATTTATGCCGATCCGGTCACCTCGTTGACATGATGCGTCCCATTGTAAAGGCGATGAACCGGAGCGGTTTTAAGTACAGTATCAGATACGATATGGATGGATGGGCGCGCGCTCGCGCTGCGATGGATCCTAACCATACCGTTGTGATGCCGACATTTGATCCTGCTGTGTGCGACCAATCGGATAGCTATTGGATTGAGGCGACGAACAGAGAAAATGAAGTCTGTGCTGTTATTGCAGCGCGGCGATTTGATACGGATGACTTTGTCGAGCTTATGCGAACAGGCCATGTATGGGCTGACAATCCTGCGCATCATCGGTTGCAGCTTTGCCTGCCGCCGAGTTTTGCGATGCGTGGCGCCATATTGTATCGCGGAGGGTTGTGTGTTCGAAAGGATCATCGTAAATCCGGCCTTTCCTGGGCGTTGCCGCGCCTGGTTGCGCTTATATCAATTGACCAGGGCATTGACTTCATAGTCTCCCATAATCTGGCGGATCTTCATGGCAATGGGTTTACGTTCCGCGTATACGGACATGCCGGATCCGAGCTTTGTTTTGACGGAACGGAATATTTCCCTCCCACGGGCGACAAACGGAAAGCTTTCTTCGTCTGGACCGACTTGCGCTCCTCCCTCAAAAATGCCAGCCGGGATAACGACGTCCTGGTAACAGGCGGCGACAAGCAACTCTGTGATCTTGCCTTTCTCGCGCAACGGCCAAATCAAGTGAGTGTACCGCCGAGAGTCGAGGCTGCTTTTAGTCACCATTGATAAACGGGGAAGACCAGAAATATGCGGGAAGGTATATGCTGACGTAATGGCGTCTCTTGATAGCTGGTCTTCCCAATCTCCAAGGACCAGTCCATTGTAATTTGTGTAATTATGCATCTGTGTTCGCGAATCGTATTCAAGTACTTTGAACGCGAAGGCATTTTCATGATTAACATCAATACGATGAAACAGTATTTCCGGGAAACGGTTTCTGAATATTTCGATTGACGGTATATTGCTCGCGACGCTCAGTTCATCGCTCGTGTACAAATAACCAATAAGGTTATCGACGTCCTCACATAGAGAACTCGCGCTTTCAAGCGTAACCTGTGTTTCCTCAATGGAATATTCTTGGTTCGCCCAGATGCTTGTCTGAATTTCTTGTGGTTGATACACTATCGATAAAGCCCGTTTTACTAGTTCAACGGTATGTTGAATTAAGTATAAGCATTTATCAAGGTTAAATATGCTCAAAATTGCGCATATTTGAAAAAAACATCAAAAAATTTCAAGATACCTGTAGTTTGTAGCTCGCACGGGCAATGTCGGGTGCAATAGCTTTGGCAAAAGAGTCGAATTCACGCCACAAATTTTCGGTTGGCTGAAAAACTTTCCGACGCTGATCCTTGCTATCAGTTATAGAACTCAAAAAGCCTTCATTTTCCATAATTCCTACTTGCGCGGCAATTGTATTTCGTGCCCTGCCGGTAACATGCGCAAGGCCGCTGACATCTATTGATTTTCCCACGATAGATGCCTCTATTACAAAAAGCGCTATCTCCCATTGGACGTCATTTTCAAATGCAGAGTGCGTGCGCCTCCTCGATCGGATCGAAAGTAACAAAGTACTGAGCGCATGGCGAGTATTTGGTTTTTTCATTACAGTACTCTCCAAATTCAATGGGGGCGCTTTTATCCTAAGACATAGCTGGCCATTTTAGGTAGAAAGTGCCAACAAGTCTAAAACTATGTAGAGTTCTGGTTACTGGCTCACAACAAGTCTATTCAGTCATTCATATAATGAATGAGTAATTCCTATACCGCTATATACGCCTGCTTTCACGTAAGGTGTTGTATGTGGTCGCCGCTACGATCATGCCGCCGCCAATCCAAACATAGATACCAGGAACTTCTCCAAAGGCGAAGTAGGCAATAATGGAAATCCAGATCAAACGGGAGAATTCGACCGGAAGGACAACCTGCGCCTCTCCGAACTTTAGGGCATTCGCCATGGCAAATTGTCCGAGGCCCCCTAAAAGCCCAATGATAACCAACCAGACGTAGTCATAAAGGGTTGGCGCGGTCCAGACAAAAAGTGCGGGTACCAGTACAATGGGCGCCATGGTCAAGGACATATAGGTGGTGATTGTTGCTGCGGATTCCGTCTTGCCAAGGTCTTTTATAATGATCATGCAGACGGCCCAACCAAATGCAGCTGCCAGAGTTATGATGCTTTCTATCCCGACATCGGCAAATCCGGGGCGGACAATGACGAGCATTCCCGCAAAGCCAATAAAGATTGCCGTCCATCTCTTGAGCCCGACTTTTTCTCCAAAAAAGAAGACGGCCAGTACAATTGTAAACAGCGTCGCGGAAAATCCAAGCGCCGTTACGCGGGCCAGCGGTCCGATAGCGAGCGCATAGAAAAACCCCATCATGCATCCGGCATTAATAACACCGCGCAAGATATGCATGGGCAGACGGCTCGTTCTCAAAATTCCGTAACCGTGCCTGAAGAAAAAGGGAAGGATGGCAAGGAGACCAAATATGAGACGAAAAAAAGCTATTTCGAAGGGATGGAGGTTTTCAGATACGTGGCGAACGGAACCATGCATGCCGGACATTGCAAGGGTGTACACAATCATCCAGAATATTCCGGTCAGGTTGTTTTTGCGCAGCAGAGCGGCATTATTTTGAAGGTGTGATGACACAGACGGAAATCAGTGAGGAAACTTAGCGGGGAGCATCGGGATACTTTCAAAACTTGAAACGAATAACGCTTTACGCACCATAATAAAGGCTAAATGTGATCGGCGATAGGGGAGATCGTGGCCAAACGCCTTCAACTCATGCTTTTCTTGTAACGATGTAGACAGCGGCCAGTATAAAAGGAATAGCAATCCACGTATTGAGAGTTGGCTGTTCATGCAGAACAAAGATTCCCAACAAAGTGCCCAAAACCGGAACGACATAATTTACCTGTTGCAGTCTTCCGGCGCCGATACGGGGAATAAGGTAAAAATAAATGGCCGCAGCAAGAGCAGTCGGGCCAATTCCCAGATAGACAATGGCCAACAGCGAACTGGCCGAAGCTGTTTGTTCCTGCCAATTCGCGATACTGATTATGCCAATAACCACGGCACCGATAAGAACCGATGCTGCTGCCGTCTGCATCGGTTTTTCATGGGGAAAACGGCGGGAGAACAAAGCTGTAAAGGCATAGCAGAAGGCGGCGCCCAGCAATGCAATTTGGGCAAGGGTTTCATATCCCATATCCTCGAATGCGTTGGGCCCGACAAGGACGCCTATCCCACAAAAGCCGATCAGGGCGCCCACTATTTTCCGTCGTCCGAGAGTTTCTTCATGATGAACAAGTGGCGCTATGACAAGCGTAACGACGGGTGCGATCCCCATGATGAGGGCAGCAAGCCCGCTATCTACGCGCTGTTCAGCAAAGCTGATCAATAGAAACGGCAGCACATTCCCGGACAGACCGACGACCGTGGCAATCAGCCATGCGCGCCACCCCATTCTTAAGGACCCCTTACCAAGCAGCAGAATAAGGATAAGGAAGGCGGCGCCGATTCCCATGCGTCCTGCGACGACATCCACAGGGCTAACCGTTTCGACGGCAATGCCAATCGCCAGAAAGGAGCTTCCCCAAAGCCATGCAAGGCAAAGCCATATGGCGGTTTCTTTTGCGTTCACGACATTCCTTTTGGATATTGGCCAGTTGGGTCAGAAAGTTTGATATAGGCGATAGTGCATGTGCTTTAAGATAATTCAACGAAATAGGTAAAGATGACGAGCTGTGGGCTTAGGTAATTCAAATTTGGCTCATGCAAGGAGTTAGGAGCTTGAGCGGTGATTTGCCGCATGTCACTTAAAATACATGACATTCTAGCAGTGAATGCTAATCTAATGGGGGATGAATGGAGGCATTATAAGGCAGAATGTTTGATATCAGTGCATTAGATCTGGCCCGGATGCAGTTCGCTTTCACGGTGTCATTTCACATTATATTCCCGGCCTTTTCGATTGGCCTTGCCAGTTATCTCGCCGTTCTTGAGGGGCTCTGGCTCTGGAAGAAAGAAGACCGCTATATGGAGGTCTTCAATTACTGGAAAACCATATTTGCGGTCGGGTTCGGTATGGGCGTCGTCTCGGGCGTTGTGATGGCGTACCAGTTCGGCACAAACTGGTCCGTTTTTTCGGACAAAGCGGGGCCGGTAATCGGCCCGTTGATGGGGTATGAGGTTCTATCGGCATTCTTTCTTGAGGCAGGCTTTCTTGGGATTATGTTGTTCGGACAGAAACGCGTTGGTGCGAAACTTCACTTCACCGCGACATTAATGGTTGCCGCAGGAACGCTGTTCTCGGCCTTCTGGATTTTGTCGGTGAATTCATGGATGCAGACACCTGTTGGCCATGCGATGAATGCACAAGGCCAATTCATTCCTGATGACTGGATGGCGGTGATTTTCAATCCATCTTTCCCTTACCGTCTAGTGCATATGGTGCTGGCGGCCTATTTAACGACGGCCTTTGTTGTCGGCGCGGTTGGTGCCTATCATCTTTTGAAAGACAAAGCGAACGAGAACGCGCGGTTGATGTTTTCCATGGCATTGTGGATGGCCGCACTTGTTACTCCGTTGCAGATATTGGCCGGAGATCAGCACGGACTCAACACTCTGGAGCATCAGCCCGCAAAGATTGCGGCCATTGAAGGGCATTATGAAAATGTTACAGGCGCACCGCTAATTCTGTTTGGCATTCCTGACAACGAAAAAGCAGAGGTTCTGTATCCAATTTCTATACCGAGACTGGGCTCTTTGATCCTGACTCACAGCTGGGACGGGGAGTTGCAGGGTTTGGAATCGTTTCCAAAGGAAGACTGGCCCAATACATTTCTTGTTTTTTGGACATTCCGGATAATGGTCGGCATTGGATTTATTATGCTTTTCATTGGTTTTTGGAGCTTGCTGCGACGATATCAAGGTAGACTGTACGACGATCGCTGGCTGGCAAGAGCAGTTACCCTGGCAGGGCCCATCGGGTTTGTCGCTGTATTGTGTGGCTGGGTAACGACGGAGGCAGGGCGTCAGCCCTGGACCATTTATGGATTGCTGCGAACGTCTGAAAGTGCTTCGCCTCTTGTCGCTGCCGAGGTTGGCACAACATTGCTCGCCTTTATTGTCGTCTATTTCACTTTGTTCGGTGTGGGGGTTTATTACATGTTGCGGCTGATGGCAGTAACACCGGAGAAAACACCTGAGAAGATGGAAACACTGAAGCGTGCTACGGGTATGGTGAGCGCTTCATCTAATCTAGATGATCCAAAGACTTGATGCCGGGAAGGGAGGATAAAGATGGAAATTGACTTACCCCTCATCTGGGCCGCGTTGATTGCTTTTGCAATTCTCGCTTATGTGTCGCTGGATGGATTCGACCTTGGAATCGGAGCTCTTTTCCTGCTGGCGCCCGAAAAATCGGGCCATCGCGATATCATGATGAATTCCGTTGCTCCGATCTGGGATGGTAATGAGACGTGGCTTGTCCTGGGTGGCGGCGGTTTGCTGGCAGTATTTCCGCTGGCCTATGCCGTGGTTTTGCCAGCCTTGTACATACCGATAATTGCCATGTTATTGGGTTTAATCTTCCGCGGGGTTGCGTTTGAGTTCCGCTGGCGGGTGTCACGCAGAAATCGCGTATGGTGGGACTGGTCATTTGCTTTCGGTTCTTTACTCGCGGCGTTCGCTCAAGGTGTGAGCTTAGGGGCCCTGATACAGGGGATTGATATAGCTGATCGCAGCTATGCAGGCGGCCGTCTTGACTGGTTGACGCCCTTTTCCCTGCTGACCGGCGTCTCACTTATTTTTGGATACGCCCTTTTGGGTGCCACCTGGCTCGTCATGAAAACGGAGGGAGAGTTACAGGACATGGCGCGGAAATATGCGATGATTACCGGCTTGATAACTCTTGGACTTGTTGGTGTCGTCAGCATTGCGACACCGTTCCTTGATACGGAGTATCATTACCGCTGGTTTGAGGGGGCCAACCTTATTTACAGTGTTGTTGTCCCGTTCCTGATGGCGGCGTGTGCGGCCATTCTGTTTTATGGACTGAAACAGAAAAAGGATATCCGCCCTTTTTTCGCGGCGCATGGAATCTTCCTGCTCTGTTATATCGGCATTGGCATCAGCTTTTATCCGCGCATGATCCCGCCTGACCTGACCATCTGGCAAGCTGCAGCGCCCGACAAGAGTCTCGGCTTTTTGCTGATCGGTGCGGCTTTCCTTATCCCGATCATCCTTTGTTATACTGCCTACAGCTATTGGGTGTTTCGCGGAAAGGTCGGCGAAAATGAGGGATATCACTAAATGTCCCGGCGAATGCGGCAGTTACTCTGGTTTGTTGCCCTATGGGCGGCCGGTGTTCTGGCGCTTGGTGCTGTGGCAATGCTGATCCGTCTTGTCCTGATGCCGTCTTAACGGAGGCAGGCGCTCATTGTATCGCGGACCATATCAAACCTGCTTTTGATACACTGGTAATCCGCTATTGTTGTTGCTGCTAACCCGGTTAGCAACAAGGCTTCCCGCTTTGAGCTGGGCAGAGAGGCTATTGCCTCGATAACGGCATGGTGGATACGGTCAACCTCAGTCTTGGGGCGATGGAACGTAATATAGGGAAGGCCCGGCGTCGGAGTCGTCTGGCCGATGACGCGTAACGCTGCAACGTTGCGCTCATATCGCTTGGCGAGCTCCCATGAGACGGCGTCAATGGCGATGACATCGACCTTTCGCTCGGATAGCTGACGAATTGCATTGCGATGAGACATAACCCTCTCAAATCCGCCGATTTTATTTACCGAAATGCCGGAGGTGTGAAGATGGGAGAAAAATGCCGCCGCTCCAGACTGTGACAATGGATCGTTATAACCAAATGTAGCGCCGTTCAGGTCAGCGCAAGTTTCAATGTTGCTGTCGTTATGCACGGCGATAACGCTGAAATAGGAGCCTGCACCGCAATCGATATCATAGGCCGGGGTGCCGATAAGGGAAACCTCCGTTGAGAGCTGTTCCACATATGGCAGACCACATGTCTGCGCAATTAAAAGCTCCGGACTTCGCCAAAGGAGAAAAGGATCTTCAGGACGTGTCAGAAGTTGCGGCGAGGCGAACCCTTGATCGGCGAGGGCTTCGCGAAGGGCATTCCAATAGTCATTTGTCGCGTCGAGGATTTCCGGCCAATCATACATCGGAAGGAGCGCTATGGGATTTTTCATCAGATCAATCTGCGCCCGCTGTCAGCGAGGATCAAGAGGGAAGGCCACCGGTTCCTTGCGGGCAAAGGCATATTTTCGGATCACGTCAAGATAGCTTCTATAAAAATAACCTTGGTTCATCTCAAGGAAGCGGTTCTGGTGCAGGCGAAACAGGCTGGGTAACCGGTACCATGCAACGGAGGGAAAGGCATGGTGCACCGCATGGAGATTGTTATTCAGAAATAGATATCGCAACACCCCCTGATCACTAATCAGAACTGAGCGGGCCCGACGATCCGGATGCGCCTGATGCTCCAGAAACGTCCGGATCATCAGGAGAGACATACCAAAATAAGCTGAAATGAGGTAGACAAAAACGGGAAAAGAACCATAGAGCGATAGCGCGCCAAGGAAGATCACGCAAAGCAGGAGGTGGATGATCCAGACGTAGAAAATACGACGATCGCCGTTGAAAATCTTCTTCGTATCGGACGTCAGTAAGGTAAAAACACTGAGTGTCGGACCGATTAAAATCCGGCCGATCAAGGTATTGTTTATGCGCAATAATAGTCTTGTTACGCTGCCAAGCTGCTCCCATTTCGTTTTCACAACATACCAGCTTTCCGGATCCTCGATCGGGTCTGTAATGCGTGCATGTTGATGATGGGTCAGGTGGTTCTCCTTGAACCTCGGATAAGGCAGGAAAATTCCGACAGGAAAATAGATTAGAAGATCGTTGAGACGGCTGTCGGAGAATGGGTGACCATGAATGCATTCATGCTGTAACGAGGAATGGAACGCAATCACTGGTACAAGCAGGGTTGCAATCAGCCAGCTTGGCAAAATAGTTGGCACAAACAGAAGTATCCCCCATACCCCGTAGCACAAGACAGTTAATCCTAGAGTCCTGATTTCCTGTCGTTCTCGCAGCAACACTAAATGCCGTCCTTTTACGTTGAAGTTTTGTGGCAAAATTATGGCAGTAAAGGACGGGCATATACAATGCGACAGTTCGCGCATTTTTATGTTAATATAAAACTTAAGTTTAAATATATAAATTAATATGAGTTTTGATGTGAATACACAACAATCTGACAAAGAACATGTTGATAAGCGGGACGTTGCTGAAATATTCCGGGACAGAATGGCCCTTCTTTTGGCCCGGAAAGGGTTCAACCTGAGTCAGTTCGCCGAAAGTGTTGGCATCGATCGTTCAGCGTTGAGTCAGTTTCTTGCGCCGGGCTCAACCCGGCTGCCGCGTGCGGAGACGCTTTGCACGATTGCCCGCACCTATGGTGTTTCAGTCGACTGGCTGATGGGGCTGATCGCCAATGACGAAGTGGCGAGTGAGGCTGTCCCGATGATCGAGATTGAGCGGGTTACTGAAGCTTCCGCGAGCGTCAAGCTGGCGAAATGGCATCGCGAAGCGATGGGCTACAAAATCCGCTATGTGCCAACGACGTTGCCCGATCTTTTAAGGACGGATGAGATCGGAAGTTATGAATTCGGTGATTTTACGAAAATCGAGCGCGAGGCGAAAGAGCGGCAGATGCACGATCAACTCAGCTATTCAAGACGGCCGGAGACGGATATGGAAGTCTGCATGCCATTCCAGTCGATTGAGCAACTTGCGAAAGGCGAGGGAAATTGGAGTCAGGTGCCCCGGCATATTCGTAAAGATCAGATGGAGCATATGATCATATTGACAGAGGAACTTTATCCGACGTTCCGTCTTTTTTTGTTTGATGCCCGTAAGCACTATTCGGCGGCCTATACTTTGTTTGGCCCGCTCCGGGCGGCCATCTATATCGGCAACATGTACCTTATGGTAAATTCAGTGGAACATATCCGTGCCTTGACGGGCCATTTTGATGGACTGATCAGGAGTGCAGATGTCGCACCGGATAAGGTGGCGAGCCGGCTCATCGAATATATGGATAACCTGCGTTAAGGCAGAATCCAGAGTGACTGACGAGAGAAGTGCACAATAACGTCCATCCCGGATTGAAGCGGTTCCGCTGTATTTGGTGACAGCAGGGCGCTTATTTCCTGTTCTGCGACACTGAGTTTCAAACGCGTCTGGCTACCGAGAAACTTCTTGGATATTACTGTTGCGGGAAAACTATTCTCCGAAGTTGCTTCAGAACCGATAACAATATGCTCAGGGCGGATAGTTAAAAATTTGCCGTCAGCGGGCGCGTTTTCCGGAAGGGCAATTTGACCGAATGGGCAGCAGAATTTTCCTGATACAATTCTTCCCGAAATAAAATTTTGTGCTCCGAAGAATTTTGCGACGTCACGATCTTTTGGACGGTTATACAGGTTCTGAGGGATGTCATACTGGCGAAGCTGGCCTGAGAGCAGAAGGGCTATTTTATCGGCAAGCGCAATCGCCTCCTCCTGATCATGGGTGACGAAAAGCATAGTAGTCTTCATTTCCTCATGAAGGGATTTCAGCAGCGTTTGCATTTCCAGACGCAGGCTTTCATCCAGATTTGAAAATGGTTCATCCAGCAGGAGTATTCTGGGGCGTAAGATGAGGGCCCGTGCCAAGGCAACCCGCTGCTGCTGACCACCGGATAACTGCGAAGGTTTGCGATGGTCCAGCCCATTTAACTGCACCAATTCCAGGATTTCTCCAACGGCACGGGTGGTTTCTGCTTTTGGACGTCCTCTCATTTTGAGGCCGAAGCCCACATTCTCGCCTACGGACATGTAGGGAAACAGAAGATGATCCTGAAAGACCATTACCGCATCGCGCGATTGCGGCGGCTGTTTGAGCACGGATATGTCGGAAAAGCGGATATCGCCTGAAGTTGGGGTGAGCAATCCTGCGATCATTTTCAGAATTGTCGATTTCCCGCAGGCCGACGGGCCAAGCAAAGCCGTCAGAGAGCCGCTTTCAACTTCAAGAGAAACGTTATCGACGGCAGGCGTTTCTGAACCGGAATAGTATTTCGTCAGATGTTCGAGCATGAGATCGCTCATATCCGGTGCATTCCCTCAAGATTGCTGTTGCGTCCGGTCAAGTGCCGTGCCGCGACTAGAAGCAAAAGGACGCCCGGCAGAATGTAGATCATGCTAATCGCACCGGTAATATCATTGCGTCCCGCGCTTGCAAAATTAAACAGTAACAGCGGCAGGGTCACAACCCGTCCGCCACCGATCAGGAGTGTCAGGATGTATTGGCTCCAGGAGACGAGGAATGTAAATAACGACCCGATCAGCAGACCGGGCAGAATGGCCGGCAGGGTTACGTAATAGAAGGTTTGAAAAGGACCGGCGCCAAGGCTTCGGGCCTGTGCTTCCGCGTCCGGGTCATAATTAGAGAAAACCCCCGACATAACCAGAACCATATAGGGCAGGGTAGGGATCAAATGAACGATCATGACCCCGATAGCGGATCCCGCAAGTCCCAGCTTTAAGAACACAACATGAAGACCGAGTGCAACGGCGATACCGGGCACGATCATCGGTGCCAATATGAGAATCTCAATGATGGCCTTGCCGCGAAACTGGTAGAGGCCAAGCGCGCGTCCCGCTGGAATGCCAATAACTACGGAAATACAAGTTGCCCCGAGCGCAATCAAAGCAGTCTGCCCAAGCGCGGGTAGCACTTCGGAGGTTGTCGAAAAAACGTAATTCCATGCCCGCAAACTGTAAGAGGAGGGTAGAATGTCCGGAAAAAGCCAGCTCCGGCTCACCGACCAGAGCGCCAGCGGAATGAGGGGGAGTATCAACCAGCTTATGAGCAGCGCGAGAGAGAGCCAGGCCAGTCCTGATAATCCTCGGTTCCGGCTTCCCCTTTTGTTATTTTCTTGAACAGCCATTTTCATTTTCGGATATAGCGCCGTGTGAGCCGGGTATAGCCATAGATCATGACGGCGCTCAGCAGTGCAATAATCATCGCCATGGCGAGAGCTTCCGGGCGCGCATTCAGATCAACATCGGTAAAGGATTGATAGGCAAGAACCGGCAGGGCGGCAGGGTAACTCTGCCCAAGCAACGCCGGAATTTCATAGGCGCCAAAAGTGAAGGCAAAGACAATCATTCCGGCGGTCAGCAGGCCGGGCATCAAGAGGGGCAGAAGAACATGGCGAAAACTTTGCCAGCGGCTGGCCCCGAGAGACTGGGCGACTGCCTCGTAATCTCGGCCGATTGTCTGCATGTTTGCCAGCAGGATCAGGCCGATAAAAGGAACCTCTTTCCAGACATATTGCATAATAATCCCGATGGCCAGCGGATCGAAGATCATAGCTGGAAACTCCGAGGGCTTGGAAATCAGGGAAAATTCATAGGCAAGGCGCGCGAAAACACCGGATTGGGAAAAAAGGTAGAGGATGCCAACGGCGCCCACCAGATGCGGTACTGTCAGGTTGATCTGGAAGAGAAAATTGATGACGGATCGACCCAGGAAACTCTTGCGCAGGATCAAGGCCGCTCCTAGCGCCAAAAGAGAAGCGATGACCGTAGACGTGAAAGCGATATGGAATGTTAGTAGAAAAGAGAGAAAAAACCGCTCAGATGACAGAATCTGGCGATAGGCATCAAGGTTTATATTATCCTGCCCGATGAGGGGCATATAACCGAAACTTCCCACCAATCCGAGAGCGAGCCCGCCGATGAAAAGCCCGCAGACAATCAACAAAGCTGGGGAGAGCATCAACGGAATTTTCCACCGCTCAAACATAGGACGTGTCCCGGTTAGTTCGTTATTAAATGAGCTGATAGTATAGGCGCACTATTTCCCAACATTTTCCTGCCACCCTTTTTCGATTGCGCTGATCCAGTCGGGATGGAGTTCAGGAAGGGATTTACGGGCAAGGGCTTCAGGGGCGATAACGGCAGGATGCCGGGGTAAGGCCGCAAAACGAGCCCCCGCCTCGTCATCCAGTTTACTGACGTCAATTGCCGGTGCAGCCCCCCATACGCTGGATTTCGCCTTTTCATATTGCGCATCGAAGGAGAGCAGATAGTTGGCGGTGACCATCGCGGCGGCTTTATTCGGGGAGTTAAAGGGGATGGCAACATAGTTCGTATTGCCAATGGTCCCGTCTTGCAGCCCATATGAACGTGTTGTTTCCGGAAATATGCCGTTCTCGACATTAATGCCGAATATCGCTGGATCATAATCGAAATAAAGCGCGACTTCCCTGTTGGCAAAAAGCTGGGCAAGACTTGCAATGGCGTTGGGGTAGGTTTCACCCTCCCGCCAGAGATAGGGTTCCATTTCATTGAGGATGGCCCAGGCTTTCGGGGCAATTTCATCGAATTTTTCTTGATCAAAGTCCCCGAGCAGAGCGTCCGGACCTCCTGCTGCATGATAGAAGACATGTCGTATAAAAACACTGCCATTGAAATCCGTCGCCGCAGGATATGTGAATTCTCCGGGGTTTTCTTTAACCCAGTCAATGAGTTCCGGAATGCTCTTTGGTGGATTTTCCGTGCGCGCACTGTCATAAGCGAAGGCAAACTGCGCGCGGTTCCAGGGAACCTCGCATTCTTCTACCGGAAGGCCGAAATCATTGGCGATAGACGGATCCTGCCAGTTAACAAGTTTGTTATTTGGAAGCAGGTCATGATAACCGCAAAACAGCAAGTCACCTTGCTTCATAGTTCGAAAGTTCCCACCATTGATCCAGATCATATCAACGGCACCCGTATCATCAATCCCTGCCTGCTTTTCTCCGATGACAATATTGACGGCTTCCGCTGTGTCGTTTATCCCGACCCGTTTCAATGTGATGTTGTAGCGGTCCTTTAACTCGCTTCCAATAAAACCGCTCACATACTCGTTGATATTGTCAGCGCCGCCCCACATGAACCAGTTCACCGTTCCGCCGCGCGCGGCATCAACCACCTCTTCCCAGTTCTTGAAGGTGGGGTTGTCCTCGGCCTTGGTCATGAGGGGAAACAGGATGGCAAGAATAGTTATCAAGGCGGCAAGGCGGCCCCAATATGCGGAAGTGATAAACAAATTACGTATCATGGTCTCCGGGTCCACTGATCATCAGGTCAAAGCTTGTTTTTCGGCCATCCTAACCAAGTTGCACCGATACGTCCGCATAATACTGGTCAAACGTCTACAACTTTTCGAGATCGACTCATGATGAGGTAACGCGGGGAAATTTCTGGTCTTTTGCGAAAGAAACGGCTTAGACTTGAGCTATAAACTCATCTATCCGAGATTAAGGAATGCTTCAGGTTGCAAATACAGGCGTTGGACAGGACAGATTATAGAATCCTTCGAGAAATTCAGGCGAATGGTCGTATTTCTCTGGTGGACCTTTCCCGGCGCGTCAATCTGACCAAAACACCCTGCGCTGAACGTGTCAAAAGACTGGAGAAAGCGGGCATAATCCGGGGCTACTTTGCCGCGCTTGATCCTGAGACTGTTGACGCCGGCCATGTGGTCATGGTGCAAGTGCAGCTCTCAACCACAACGGCCGAGGCACTTGAGGAATTTAACACAGTGGTGCGGCAGATTCCGGAAATACAATCCTGCATGATGATTGCAGGAGGTTATGATTATCTGCTCAAAATACGGACCCGTGATATTGCATCATACCGCGAGCTATTGGGCGCGGCTATTTCGCAATTGCCTCATGTGATGCAGACCCATAGCTATGTGGTCATGGAGGTTGTGAAGGATGAGGTTACATTGGCGATCTCTGACACTACAGGAAAGAAAGAGCCATGAAAAAGGCAATCCGAGGGCGGTGTCTTTCCTATCGCGGCAATCCCTTTACGGAACCACTTTCGGATTGCCTGCATTATGAAGAGGATGGCTTGGTTGTCATTGAGGCAGGAAATATTGTCGCCTATGGTCCCGCTTTAGCTTTGCAACGCGATGTTGGTGCGGATGTCGCGGTGACATATTATAAAGATGCCATTATCTGTCCGGGATTTATCGATTGTCATGTCCATTATCCCCAGACGGAAATGATCGGCGCTTACGGAAAACAGCTGATCGACTGGTTGAATAAATATACTTTTATCACCGAGCAGAAATTCGCGAACAAGGAGTATGCTCTCAAGTCGGCAGAAATCTTCCTGAAGGAAATGTTGCGCGCAGGCACGACGACCTCTGCCGTATTCTGTACTGTTCACCCCCAGTCCGTGGACGCTTTTTTCGAACAATCAGCGAAACTCAATATGCGGAATATCGCCGGTAAAGTCCTGATGGACAGATTTGCGCCAATCGGGCTTAAGGATACGGCGCAGACGGGATATGATGAAACGAAAGAACTTATTGCAAAATGGCATGGTAAGGGCCGTGCGCTTTATGCTGTAACACCGCGCTTCGCTCCGACAAGCTCGGCAGAGCAAATGGAGGTGACTGGCGCGGTATGGCAGGAACATCCGGGAACCTATTTGCAATCACATATTTCAGAGAACAAGGCTGAGATAGAATGGGTAAAGGAACTTTATCCGAATCGCAAAAATTATGTAGATGTGTACCGCCATTACAACCAACTTGGTCCAAGGGCAATCTATGGGCATGCCGTACATTTTTCGGATGATGATTTTCGCATTTTTTCCGAAAGCGGTACGGCAATAGCGCATTGCCCGACATCCAACCTGTTTTTGGGAAGCGGGCTGTTCCAGCTTGAAAGGGCCATGACAGGTGTGCCTTCTGTGCGGGTTGGGCTTGCTACTGACCTTGGCGGGGGCACAAATTTTTCCCAGCTCGTGAGTATGAATGAAGCCTATAAAACTGCGCAATTAAACGGCTTCGCGCTGGATGCACATAAAGCCTTTTATCTGGCTACACGGGGGGCCGCAGAGGCGTTGTATCTTGGAGACAGCATTGGCAGCATTGCGGAAGGATATGAGGCCGATATTACTATCCTGGACCTTAAGGCGACACCAATTCTTGACTATCGTCTGGAACATGCCGAAACACTGGAGGAACAGCTTTTCGCATTGATAATGCTTGGGGATGATCGGGTAACACGTGCGACTTATGTAGCTGGAGAGCTGGTCTATGAGCGGGATCATGAAACTGGCAGCATGAGGTTCATAGGAATTTAGACACAGGGTTTCTTTTTCACGGGCGTTTGCCGCCAAGTGCGGTAGTGATTTCGGCCGCGACATCCACGGTTATGCTGCCTAGCTCCATCAGCCTTTCTTGGGATATCCGTGCCGCAGGTCCGGAAATCGACAATCCGGCCAGCGGTTCAGCATGTTCGTCATAAACCAGCGCGGCGGCACATCGTAAACCCACCGCATGCTCTTCGTCATCAAGGGCAAAGCCGCGCTTGCGTGACCTCGCCAATTCTGAAAGGAGCGTTTGCATATCCGTTATCGTTTTATCCGTCAGCTTTTCCAGAGCCTGAGCCGCAATGACTCGTTCAACGTCCTGAGGCTGCATCGCCATCAGTATGGCTTTACCGACGCCGGAACAATGCATCGGGACATGGTTGCCAGGCTTAGAAAAGACGCGCATCATTTCCCGGCTTTCGACTTGCGCAAGGTAAATAACCCTGTCTTCATCAGCGATGGCAAGATTGACGGTCTCCCCGCTGAGTTCCATCAGTCGGCGCATATATGGTCGTGCGACAGTTGCCAGGTCACGGGATGCTAGGAATCCGTTCCCGGTAACAAACGCACGCATGGCAATCTGCCAGAGGCTGCCATCCCGGTCATATTGAACGTAATGCTGCTCCTGCAACGTCGTTAGAAGCCGGTGGGTGGTTGACGGTGCCAGTTTGAGCAATTTTGAAATTGACGTTAGGGAGAGGCCCGGGGGATTGTCGGCAATCGCATTCAGTATCGACAGCGCTCGCGTCAAAGATTGAACCTGCCCCGTCCTGACTGTCTGTGTGGTAGGCGCATTAGCCGCCATATTGAAATTCCATATTGTGAAAATGTTTCCATTATGAGTTTATTCTCTTTCCTGTAACTGTCAATATCGCTCTAATTACATAACGGCGGGCAGGAATTTGCAGGCCGTTGATAAATCTTTATGATCAGGGGCAAGACGGGACAGATGACAAATCGCGTGACAAAAAACGGCCTTCAGGTTGCGACGGAAATTGCCGACCTTGTTGACAAGGAAATCGTGCCGGGCCTCGGACTTAAAGAAGATGCGGTTTGGGCGCTTCTTGCTGATCTTGTCGCGAATTTCGGGCCGCGCAATCGAGAGCTTCTTGAAAAACGCCAAGAGTTGCAGGAGAAAATCGATGCGTGGCATCTTGCGGCCAAAGGTAGGCCGCATGATCCCGTGGCGTATAAATCATTCCTGCAGGAGATTGGCTATCTCATCCCCGAAGGCCCTGCATTCAAAGTAACGACTGACAATGTCGATCCGGAAATATCAGACGTTGCCGGACCGCAACTCGTGGTGCCGGTGATGAATGCCCGATATGCCTTGAATGCGGCGAATGCTCGTTGGGGGAGCCTGTATGATGCTCTCTACGGCACGGATGTTCTTTCTGAAGAAAGCGGATGCGAAAAAGGAAACAGCTATAATCCCAAACGCGGACTTGCGGTCATTGAATATGGCTTCGGCGTTCTTGACAGGGCCGCCCCGCTCGCCAAAGGTGGTCACAAGGATGTTCGTGCTTATCGGTTAAAGGAAACAGACGGACAAAAGCAGTTGGAGGCAGAATTGGCGAATGGTTCCGTGACGGGACTCGCTGATCCGACACAGTTCGCGGGATATCTTGAAGATGAGGTGCTAACCTCAATTCTTCTTCAGAAAAACGGTCTTCATCTTGATATTCAGATCGATCCCGATCATCCGGTCGGCAGGGACCATCCCGCGGATGTAAAGGACATTCTGATGGAATCGGCGATGTCCACCATTCAGGATTGCGAAGATTCAGTCGCCGCCGTCGATGCTGAGGACAAAGCCCTTGTGTATCGGAATTGGCTCGGGTTGATGAAGGGCGATTTGGAAGACAAGTTCGAGAAAGGCGGCAAAGAGATTTCTCGCACGTTGAATCCGGATCGTGTTTACTTGGATCCGGCGGGGAGGGAGATGACCTTGCACGGGCGGAGTTTGCTCCTCGTTCGCAATGTCGGCCATCTGATGACGACAAATGCCGTGCTGGATGTCGAGGGAAAAGAGATTCCGGAAGGGATACTGGATGCTGTTATGACAACAGCGGCGGCGCTGCATGATCTGAATGGCTATGGCCGCTATTCAAATAGCCGCGCGGGAAGTCTTTATATCGTGAAACCAAAAATGCATGGCCCTGAAGAAGCCGCGTTCACCAACGATTTGTTCGCTGCGGTGGAAGATGGATTTGGCCTGCCGCGCAACACGATCAAAGTGGGTGTAATGGATGAGGAACGTCGGACGACGGTCAACCTCAAGGAATGCATCCGCGCCGTATCGGAACGGATTTTCTTCATCAATACGGGCTTTCTTGACCGGACAGGGGATGAAATCCATACCAGTATGGAAGCTGGCCCCTTTATGCGGAAAGACGATGCGAAGGGTGAACCATGGATTGCCGCCTATGAGGATTGGAACGTCGACATTGGTCTTGAAACGGGACTGCCGGGCCATGCGCAGATCGGCAAAGGTATGTGGGCGATGCCGGACGAGATGGCAAAAATGATGGAGGCCAAAATAGGTCATCCGAAGGCGGGCGCTAACTGTGCGTGGGTTCCGTCACCGACTGCGGCAACGCTCCATGCGCTTCATTACCATGAAGTCTCCGTCAAGGATCGGCAGGCGGAGCTGGCCAAGCGGGACCGGGCAAGCCTTGATAGCATTTTGACTCCGCCGCTGTTGAATGGGGAAAACCTCTCCGAAAAAGAGGTTCAGGCAGAGCTGGACAATAACGCACAAGGCATACTCGGCTATGTCGTGCGCTGGATCGACCAGGGTGTCGGCTGTTCCAAAGTACCGGATATAAACGATGTCGGTCTCATGGAAGACCGGGCGACATTGCGCATATCCAGCCAGCATATTGCAAACTGGCTGTACCATGGAATTTGCAGTGAAGACGACGTCATGGAAACCATGAAACGCATGGCAGGGGTTGTCGATGCGCAAAATGCCGACGATCCGCTTTATGAGCCGATGGCAGGACATTTTGATACGTCGGTTGCCTTCAAGGCGGCCTGTGATCTTGTGTTTGAAGGGCGTTCGCAACCGAGTGGATACACCGAGCCTATACTGCATGCCCGTCGTCTAGAGGCTAAGGCCCAATGACGTCGCTTAGGCCGCCTGGAAAAAGGTTATTAACATTCTCAATTGGAGGGCAAGATGCTCAATATTAAACGCCTGTCCCACGCGGACGCACTCATTCTTATTCATGGCGCCCGGGAGAAGGCAAATGACATCGGCGTACCAATGTGTATTTCGATTGTTGACGAGAGCGGAAATCTGGTTGCGTTCGAGCGGATGGACGGCGGCAAGGTAACGAGTATTACGATTTCTGCCGATAAGGCTTATACCGCCGCCGCAGCACGGAAAGCGACCCACGAATATAATGCTGTGAATGTTCCGGGGAACCTGGCGTTTGGAATTCATACTGAAGTTGGCGGGCGTCTCTCCTCCGTTGGCGGGGGACTGCCGGTGATTGTGGATGGAGAGGTCGTTGGTGGTATCGGGTTAAGTTCGGGCACGCCTGCACAAGACATGGAGTGCGCCGAAGCCGGGCTTGCTCATTTCTATGGGGTGATGGAATAAATTCGCGCTCCCTTGTGCTTCGCTATATTCTGTGGCTATAACAATACTCTCGACAAGGGAGTTGTCGAGTATGAGGTGAAATCAGGAGCCCGGCGGAGCGCAATGACAGCGGAAAAAATCAAAACCGAAAAGCAACTTTCTGGCGAAATTCAGATGACTGCTCTGGAAGGTATTGTTGGTTTTCATATGCGCAAGGCCATCTTGCGCGGGCAAAGCAGGTTTGCGACCGCCGCCGGACGTAAGCTGGTGACCGGCCAATTCTCCGTTATGGCCATCATCAATGAAAATCCGGGCAGAACCCAGAGCGCAATTGCCGAAGCGGCAGGTTTGGACCGCTCTTCCCTTGTTCCCATTCTCAATAAATTTGAAAAGGACGGATTAATTCACCGCGCGCCGGTGAAGGGCGACAAGCGCGCCTACGCTGTTCGATTGACGAAAAAGGGGGAGAAGGAACTCGCGGTACTTGAAGAAAAGGCTGAAGAGATCGAGGCGCAAGTAATTGCCGGTCTTGGTGCGAAGGACCATGCTCAGCTAATCGACCTTCTGAAAAGATTCCATGATATTATCTAGCCTGATACGGGGGTGTGTTTGAGCCATCCGATTCGCCCCTAGATGGCATAATTTGACATGAATGGCATACCGAGATTGATATGAATTGTTGCCCTTATCGCGATACCAACCATATCTGGTGGGTGTGCAAATACAATTCTATGCGCGCGATACAACGTGTCCTTAAAAGTGCATAAAAATAACACATAGCAACCAAAACGCTAGTTGAGGGTGCCGTCCTTCCATATACTGCTTCTAACAGCAGGCGAAAGTGATGCTCGCGGGGAGCAAAACGATAAAGGGGGACGACATGGGCATGATGTTTAGCGATTTTAACAAAGCACTTTCCGCTAAGAGCTGCTATTCCAAATTTTAATTGTCTTCAGCGGTTTTCGTATTGACTGTTCTTCTTTCCGTTTCGTTCTTCGTTCAGGAACCCCCGCGAGGAGACAAAAATACCCCGCCGATCGAGAAAACAGCACTTCTCGAGTAGGAACATCCAATGCGCCAGATTGGCTGAATTCTTGCATTTTTAGGCGAGAGAACACTTCCTTAATGAAATAATGTGTAAATTCCTGCTTTGAACAGGTCGATATGATTGACCAGATAAGTGAGGCACGACTTCGGATGAGTAGTGAAACAGGTACGCTGAAAGCCTATCGCATGCGCGCCCGAAATACGAACGTAAATGACGTCACTCTCCTGGCGACGGACTATCTCAACCATTTCAACGAAGCCCTGATGCTCGCAGAACTGGTCATGGATATGCCCGACATGCTTGATGATTTTATCGATTGGTCTCCTTGCAGTTACAAAGACCACTTCGCTGGCAGTGGCATAGCAGACAGAGAACTGGCGATAGAAGCCTTCGCCTTTTCCCCGGCTGAGTACAAGCAGCCCTTCGAAATCACCATTCGACAACTGGATTCCGAAATAGTCTCTTTACAAAGGTGCTTCGGCACTAGCGAAGGCTCTGATGGCGGGCAAAAAATCCGCGTCGCGGCGGAAAATAAATGCAAGATCATTCGGGAGTTAATTGACAATGCCGGCGCTATCATAAATGGAAAACTCCGGGATACGCAATTTGAGTCAACTGATGCTGCAAATGAGACAGAGGCGGCTAATATCGATCAGGATGAAATTAATGCATTGTTCGGTTAGTTCTGCTCTAATTCCCTCCATATTTCAAAATTGGAAGGCTATAAATATAAAAAGCATTCTCAGCGGTTACGCTTTCTTCGCCGCAAGCCTTTTCCTTTGGCCCTCTAATGCAATGGCTGAGGCAGATAAGGCATGTCTTGCGATTTGGAAAAAGCCGGAAGTGAAAATTGAAGTTGTATCGATCAAACCGCGTTTTGATCATAGCAAATCATCTCAGCAGATTGAGCGTATCGCAAAGAAAAGCGGCTTTTCCAAATCGTTACGTCACGCAAGCCTTTTGGGCCTGACGCATTCTTCAATAGGACCTAGTCTCGGCGTAGCGACCAAGTACAAAGTGTTAGAGGGCGGAAAAAAATGTCTGCGTCTCGATTGGGTTAAGCTTACCTTTGGTGCAAGAAAAACAAACATTTACATCGATCGGAAATACCGGAAAGGGACATGTGCCTACAAGGCGATCCTTGCACATGAGTTGGAGCATGTCCGAATAAACGAGCGTGTAATCGAAGAGTATCTTCCAATCATTACGGAGGAACTGAAAGAGCGTTCAGCCGGGGTCAGGCCGTTTTATACAAAAAATTCAAAAGACGCGGGGCGCTCCATTGTGAATCGATTAATGTTCGAACTCGATTCCGTGCTGGAGGACTTTAACCGGGCACGGATGGAAGAAAATGACTTGATTGATACACCCGCTGCTTATGCTGCGACACAGGCGACATGCGCAGATTGGTAAGCATTGAATCTAGTTATTTGCGAATTATTAAGATTTTCTTGATTAAGGTACTCAAGGTCAGAGAACAGAATTGTTCCAGCTGAAAATTCAGCCTTCGGAAGACAGAGAACTGAGATGATCATTGCGAAAGATATCAAGAAAATGCTGAGAGCGCTTGAAGTCGAAAGCGATCACATGAAAACCGGGAGCGCGAAAGATCGACGCTTCCGTCGAGCCGATGTCCGCTGGCCTGCGACTATCCGCGCGGAACGGGGCCATGCCTGCCTTCACGAAGAAGAACGTGAGGTAAGCGGAATTATCAAGGATATATCGGCCAATGGCGCACGGATAGATGTCGAAGGATTGTTTTTTGAAAAGAATAATCTCTTGCTACAGACAGCGCAGTTTGGCGCCTTTCGATGTGACCTAGTCTGGCGCCGTGGAAACAAGATAGGTCTGCAGTTTTCGGAAGACCCTGCAAAAATCCTCGAAAAATTACAGGAACTCATTCCCGGATTTGACAATACAGTTTCGTGATGGCAGACCCGCATTTCCAGGCCGTCAGGGTGTTACTTTTTGATCCTGATCCAGCCATGCGCCACAACACACGAAGCGCGCTATTGAATGCAGGTTTTGGCGATGTCGTCGCCTGTGCTGATCCCGTTGAATTTGGAGATAAAGCCAAGATAGGTAAATTTGATCTGATCCTCGCGGAGACAGGTTTAGCTGACATAGATACCCATCAGATCATCCATGAAATTCGTAGCAATCGGATTGGCTGGGACCCATTCGTGAATGTTGTGGTGTCACTCTGGAATTCCGCCCCTGAAGTCGTGGACAAAGTGATGAAATCCGGTGCAGACGACTTGATTACGCGCCCGATGTCTCGCAGTCAGATAATCTCTCGTATCGAACGGTTAGTGGTGTCGCGCAAGCCGTTTGTCGTCACTGCAGACTATGTCGGTCCGGACAGGCGTCTGGCGATTAGAGCCCCCAGCGCCATGCCAGCAATAATTGTTCCAAATTCCTTAAAGGCAAAAGCGGAAAACCGGCCAGAGCTTTCCGCGACACCCGAAACCATTCAGCTTGCGATGAAGGTCGTGAAAGAACGGAAGATATCGATTTATACCGAGCAGCTAATGCGGCTCTCTTCCGCCGTGATTCTTCTGTTTGGCACAACGGGCTCGGCTAAGGATAGAAAGGCGATAATCGCAGCAATGCGGGAGCGGAACGGCGCACTGGCAGAAGCTGTCCAAGGGACGAAGCTTGAGCATGTCATATCTCTCTGCGATGCGTTGAGTGATCTTTTACGGTCTATCGATATTGATGGCCGGTCTCTGTCTGATAAGGACCGCGAATTACTGTCACAAATTCCTTATGCTATTCACAAGGCTTGCGTCGAAGTACATCATACTGCGAGCCTCGCCTTTGACATTCGGGATGTAACAAGCCGGTTGCGTGATAAACAAAAACAGCAAAAACATGGCGTTCCTTCAGAAAATGGAATAAATAGTCCGGCTTTTGACTAATTCATACTTTGTTCCTGGAATTTGAGGACTATTATTAATACTGAAACCTTAGTGCAGGAAGTTCAGGAGGGTGAGCTCATTTTTATCGCAAAATCGCTAATGCGTGGCGGAGTATTATTTTCCTTACTCTTTATCACTTTCCTCTCTATCGAAAGCGCTAGCGCTCAGAGCATCACTTTCTTGCGTATCGGCACCGGGTCGACGGCAGGAACCTATTACCCCATCGGCACTCTGATCGCATCAGTAATCTCTAACCCTCCGGGTAGCCGCCCATGTGAGGCGGGGGGATCCTGCGGGGTTCCCGGGCTAATAGCGACAGCCCAGACAACCCACGGATCCGTTGCCAATATTCATGGCGTTGCAAATGGAAGTTTCGATACAGCTTTGGCGCAGTCGGATATGGTGGCGGCGGCCTATAATGGTCAAGGCATTTTCCGAAAGAATGATCCAGTGACGTCGCTCAGGGTAATTGCCAATCTTTATCCAGAAGATATTCATCTGGTTGTACGCCGGGAGGCAAACATCAATAGCGTCGGTGATTTGAAAGGCAAGCGGGTTTCAATTGACGTTCCGGGATCAGGGACGCGTGAAAACGCGAAGCAGATTCTGAAAGCTTATGGCCTTTCGATAAAAGATATTGATGCGGTAACCGCAGATCCTGATAAAGCCGTAACCTTGATGCTACAAGATTCTCTGGATGCATTTTTCTTTGTGGCGGGATACCCGGTTACCGCTGTTTCCGAGCTCGCGGATGCAGAAAAAATCGAACTATTACCAATTGAGGGAGAAGTTGCGAAAAAATTCCTTGCTGACCATCCCTATTACTCCGCCTCTGAAATACCGGCGGACACCTATCTGGATCTGAGAACTGTACCAACGCTCGCTGTCACAACGCAATGGATCGTAAGTGCCGATATGTCGGAAGAGCTGGTCTATGAAATGACGCGCGCTCTATGGCATCCGGAAAATCGGCATTTGCTGGATCGGGGGCATGCAAAGGGAAAACTTATCCTTCCCGAAACAGCTCTTAAAGGCGTTGGCATACCAGTACATCCAGGGGCAGAACGATATTATCGTGAGGTAAGGGTTCTTACTGACTAGGAAGTCGACAAGAATTTTTATAGGCTGTTTTCATCATTAGAATTAACAGCAGTTGCCGCTCGTCGATAGCCTTGATAGGGTTGTCAAAAGTTATAGGAGTAGATCGTGCCCCCCTTTATCGCCACGACATCAGAAGCGACCCCCAAACCAATTATCGTTGTCGAAAGAACGAACTTCGACAACTGGCTCGCGTCGCAGTCGGACGCATATAAAAGCTGGATTGCCGCCCATGACTTTGAGCTTGAGGATGGGAAATTGCTACTCCTCCCCGGGACAGACCATGGGATTGAAGCCGTTCTTTATGTTAAAGACAGCGCATGGGATATCTGGTCTCTGGCAGATCTGCCGGGGCAATTGCCGGCCGGTTCGTACTCTCTTGAAACTGAGCTCGACGAACGAGAGGCCACAGATCTGGCAACGGGCTGGTCACTCGGCACCTATAATTTCGATCGCTATAAAAAGAATAAGAAGAATTACGCGACATTGATCCTGCCGGACGGGGCGGATGAAAGCAAAATTGCGCGCACAGTGAAAGCGATGACGCTGGTGCGGGATCTTATCAACACGCCGGCAGGCGATCTGGGTCCTTCTGCTCTGGAAGCCGCTGCATCTCAAGTCGCCGGCGAGTTCGAGGCGGAACAGACCAATATTATCGGAGATGATTTGCTGACCTACCATTTTCCAATGGTTCATGCGGTAGGCCGCGCGGCCGCGGATGCGCCACGTCTGATCGATATCGTTTGGGGTGACAAGAATGCCCCGAAAGTCACACTGGTCGGCAAGGGCGTCTGTTTTGATAGTGGGGGTCTTGATATCAAATCAGCGGCGGGAATGCTGATGATGAAAAAGGATATGGGCGGGGCGGCAACGGTTCTAGGGCTGGCCCATATGATTATGGACGCAAACCTGCCAGTTCGGCTGCGTGTGCTGATTCCAGCTGTCGAAAACGCGATATCCGGAAATGCTTTTCATCCGGGAGATGTCCTGACCAGCCGGAATGGAAAAACCGTTGAAATCGGCAATACGGATGCGGAAGGAAGGCTCATTCTGGCAGATGCCTTGGCCGCCGCCGACGAGGAATCGCCGGATTTACTGATCGATATGGCGACCTTGACGGGTGCTGCGCGTGTTGCCGTCGGCACTGAGATTGCGGCGACCTTCACTGATGATGATGCATTGTTTGAAGCAATTGAAGAAAATGCACGGCTTGAAAAAGATCCCGTCTGGCGGATGCCGCTTTGGGACGATTACCGCCATCTGATCGATAGTAAAATTGCAGATATTAATAATTCAGGTTCTGGCGGCGGATATGCGGGCGCTATCACTGCGGGGCTGTTCCTGAAGGAATTTGTCGAAAATGTCGCAAGCTGGGTTCATTTCGACATTATGGCCTATAACGTAAGAAGCCGACCCGGCCGCCCCATCGGCGGGGAAGCCTTTGCCATGCGTGCATTGTTTTCCCTGATTGAGAAACGATACCCGAGCTAGTTTTCAATATCCTTTTTCGACATCCACGGCGTGCAGCAGATCCTCTCCCTTTTGGGTGCGGATAATGTTCTCCGCGACCAGCTTCGCGACGCTTTCCGGATCGGAAATGCTTGCGACATGGGGGGTGATGCGGATTTTCGGATGGTCCCAGAAGGGATGATCTTCCGCGAGGGGCTCGGTATGGAATACATCCAGCGTGGCGGCCGAAAGTTGCCCGCTATCCAGTGCCGGAATGAGATCATCTTCTGCCAGATGCGGCCCGCGACCGGCGTTGATAATACCGGCACCTTTTGGTAGCTTGGAAAACAACTCTGCATTCAGGACATTCTCGGTGGCTGATGTGAGGGGAAGCAGGCAGACAAGGATTTCTGATCGGGCAAGGAAATCATCCAGTTGATCGTCTCCAAAGAAACTTTTCACCCCTTCTATTTTTTTCTCGGATCGACTCCATCCTGCAACATCGAACTTAAGGAAGCTAAGTGCTTCCGCCGCACCGCCGCCGAGCTCTCCCATGCCTAGAATGCCGACCTTTCGCTCACTTGCGAAAGGTGCGAAATGCTCCTTCCAGACATGCTCGCGCTGCTGAGCGTCATAGGCGTGACAGAAGCGGTGATGGTTTAAAACATGCTGTACAACATATTCCGTCATTCGCCCGGTCAGGTTAGGGTCGACAACGCGAGAAAAGGGCAGATGGCGCGGAAAATCAGGATCGGCGAGCAAGTGATCGACACCGGCTCCCAGTGAATACACGGCTTGCAGGTTTTTCAGCTTTGCCAGCTCGCCATGCGGCATTTTCCAACACAGCGCATATTTAATCTCATCCGGGTCACCAATATCGGGCCAAATCCGAACCTCAAGATCAGGGATGTATTTGCCAAGCTCACGGCGCCACCAGTCAGCGCGGTCAATATTACTCTTGAATAACAGGGCCATTTTTCTTCTCCGGTACCTTATTCCGATACCTTAATTGTTTACAATACCATCCGTAACGGCCTCTAGGTCGAACGCCGCTTTCATAAGTGCCTTTGTATAGTCTGTTTCAGGATTGTCAAAGATTTGTGCAGACGAGCCTTGCTCGACAATCTTGCCGTTGCGCATAACGATAAC
The DNA here is from genome assembly GCF_963973085.1 of uncultured Sneathiella sp. Taxonomy (GTDB): domain Bacteria; phylum Pseudomonadota; class Alphaproteobacteria; order Sneathiellales; family Sneathiellaceae; genus Sneathiella. The sequence goes on along the minus strand of NZ_CAXAXA010000004.1, from coordinate 201,917 downwards.
ACTGTCAGCGATGGCGCGGACAACTTTCAGGTCATGACTGATAAACAGATAAGTCAGGTTATGCCGGTTCTGCAGGTCTCGCAAGAGATCGACAATTTGCGCCTGGACCGACATATCCAATGCCGACGTTGGTTCATCCAGCACAATGAATTTCGGTTTCAGGATGAGCGCGCGGGCAATGGCTATGCGTTGCCGCTGTCCGCCGGAAAATTCATGAGGATAGCGGTCTTGCGCTTCTGGCGGAATACCGACTTCCTTCAGAATTTCTGAAATTCGCTCTCGTCGCTCCAGTCGATCGCCGCGGCCCTCATGGACGATTACGCCCTCCTCAATGATCTGTCCTACGGAAAGACGCGGACTGAGGCTGGAATAGGGATCCTGAAAAACAATCTGCATTTCAGAACGCAATGGCCGCAGCTCCTTCCACGTAAGTTGCTGGATGGGATTGCCGTTGAACAGAATCGTTCCCTCAGAAGAGGTCAGTTTTAACAACGCAAGGCCAAGCGTTGATTTGCCTGAGCCACTCTCTCCGACAATCCCGACGGTATGCCCCTGTTTGACCGACAGTGAAATGTCGTCCACTGCGCGGACATAATCAACGGTCCGTTTCAGCAGCCCTTTTTTGATCGGGAAGTAGACTTTCAGGTTTTTACAAGAAACGACATCGGGCAGGGCATCGTTCTTGCGCAGGGGAAGCCCTTTCGGTTCGGCTTCTAGCAGCATTTTTGTATAGGCGTGGCGCGGTCGACGAAATAATTCAGCCGCGGAGTTTGCCTCGACGATCTCGCCATCAGTCATGACACAAACGTCCTTAGCCATCTTTCGGACAATGCCAAGGTCGTGTGTAATCAGCAATATTGCCATGCCGAGTCGCTTTTGCAGATCCAGCAGAAGTTCCAGTATCTGGGCCTGGATTGTCACGTCGAGAGCGGTCGTTGGCTCGTCCGCGATGAGCAGGTCCGGCTCATTGGCAAGCGCCATAGCGATCATTACGCGCTGACGCTGACCACCGGATAATTGATGTGGATAGGCATTGAGACGCTCGTCAATCGCGTCAAGTCCGACCATATCCAGCAGTTCCCGAACACGCACCGAGGCTTCTTTCTGGCTCATCCCCTTATGGACGAGCAAAGTCTCGTTAATTTGCTTTTCAATCGTATGCAGCGGATTGAGCGATGTCATTGGCTCCTGAAAGATCATCGAAACTTGATTGCCACGAAATTTCCGCATTTCCTTTTGCGGTCGTCCGACAACCTCCTGCCCTTTGATTTTGATGGAGCCTTTCGGATGTTTGGCGAGTGGGTAGGGCAGAAGCTGGAGGATACTGAGTGCGGTCACGGATTTGCCCGATCCGCTCTCCCCGACAAGGGCCATAGTCTCACCCTTCTCAATATTAAAGGTGACGCCTTTAACGGCCGGAATGTCTTTTCCGTCGGACTTAAAGGTAACCCAAAGATCGTTAATCTCAACTAGCGCCATTACTGGAATGTCTTTCTTGGATCAAACGCATCTCGGATTCCTTCCTGCATAAAAAAGGCAAGGGTCAGCATGATCGACAGCGTCAAGAAGGCCGTGATACCGAGCCAGGGCGCCTGCAGGTTGGCCTTGCCCTGCGCGAGCAACTCCCCGAGAGAGGGAGAGCCCGGCGGCAGGCCGAGGCCCAGAAAATCAAGGGACGTCAGGCTGACAATGGAGCCGGTCAGGATAAAGGGCAGGAAGGTGAGAGCGGAGACCATGGAATTTGGCAACAGATGCTTGAACATGATGACTCTGTCGCGCACACCGAGGGCGCGGGCGGCGCGTACATAATCGAAATTGCGGGAGCGCAGAAACTCTGCCCTTACAACACCGACAAGACTTGGCCAACTGAATAAAAGAAGCAGCACAAGCAGGATCAGGAAACTCGGTTCAATAAGGGCGGCAAGAATGATCAGGATATAGAGACTAGGCATTCCACCCCAGATTTCGAGGAGCCGCTGGAATATCAAGTCTACCCAACCGCCGAAATATCCCTGAACGGCGCCAGCGGACACACCGATAATGGAGCTGAAAATCGTCAGGATTACGCCGAACGCGACAGAAATGCGATATCCGTAGATAACCCTGGCCAGTACATCGCGTCCCTGATCATCGGTCCCAAGCCAGTTCTCCGCATCGGGCGGCGACGGCGCGGGAGAGGTGAGATCATAGTTGATGGTCGAATAGCTATAGCGGATGAGCGGCCAGATCTGCCAGCCATCTTCGTTGATTAGATCGGCGACGAAGGGATCGCGATAGTCGGCCTCGGTTTCGAAGTCGCCGCCGAAGGCTGTTTCTGGATAGGCAATAAGAAAAGGGAAATAAAGCTGATCCTTGTATGAGACGACGAGCGGTTTGTCATTGGCGATGACTTCCGCGAAAAGTGATATCATGAAAAGAAGGACAAAAAGGACCATCGACCAGTAGCCGCGACGATTGGCCTTGAAGTTCTTCAGCCGACGCTGATTAATGGCAGAAAGCTGCATGAGTTAAGCCTCCCGCGCTTCGAAATCGATCCGCGGATCAACGAGCGTATAGGTCAGGTCGCCCACCAGATTCATGATCAAGCCGAGTAAGGCGAATACATAGACAGTGGCGAAGATAACAGGATAATCGCGATTGATTGCGGCTTCAAAACCAAGAAGACCCAAACCATCAAGACTAAAGATCACCTCGATCAGGAGCGAGCCGGTGAACAGGATTCCAATAAAGGCGCTTGGAAAACCGGCGATTACAATCAGCATGGCGTTTCGGAAGACATGGCCATAAAGCACCCGCCGCTCACTGAGGCCCTTGGCGCGGGCGGTGAGCACATATTGCTGGCTGATCTGATCGAGAAAGGAATTTTTAGTGAGCTGGGTGAGAGCCGCGAAGCCGCCGATCACCAGCGCTGTCACCGGCAATGCTATGTGCCAAAGATAGTCCGTAACCTTGCCGAAGGTACTCAGCTGCTCCCAGTTTTCCGACGTCAGGCCGCGCAGCGGGAACCAGTTGAAATAGGAACCGCCCGCGAACAGCACGATCAGCGCGACGGCAAACAGAAAGCTCGGGATGGCGTTGCCGACAATCACCAGGCTGCTGGTCCAGATATCGAATTTCGTACCATCGCGCACCGCTTTGGCAATGCCGAGCGGGATAGAAATAAGATAGACCAGAAGCGTCGTCCAAAGCCCGATGGATATGGAAACGGGCAGCTTCTCAATGACCAGATTAACGACGCTTTCATCGCGGAAATAGCTCGTGCCGAAATCGAACATCAGGTAATTTTTCATCATCAGGAAGAAGCGTTCGTAGGCCGGCTTGTCAAAACCGAACTGGACTTCCAGCTCCTTGATGAATTCCGGATCGAGCCCTTGCGCGCCACGATAGGCACTCTCCGAGCCCAATGACGAAGAAGAGGAGCCGCCGCCGGTGTCGCCTGTCCCGCTGCCACCGATGCGGGCGGTGGCGCCAACTGCCGTTCCCTGAATTTCTGCGATGATTTGCTCGATCGGGCCGCCGGGAGCGAACTGGATAACCACGAAATTGAGAACCATGATGCCAAATAATGTCGGTATCATGAGCAGGACACGTCTCAATATATAGGCTAACAATGACTACTCCTTTGTCCGCAGGTTCAAAACTAATTACCCCGACGGGTGGCCAGTTCCTCGGCTTTGGTCTGATCATACCACCAGCTTTGCAGAACCGCACGATCAAAACCCGGCTTTTGTGACGCTGGGCGGCCAAACTTGTCCCAATAGGCGATAAAGTGACTGCTCTTGTACCATTGCGGTATGAAATAGTAGTTCCACATCAGTACCCGGTCGAGCGCGCGCGCGGCTGTGACGAGTTCGCTCCGGGACTGAGCTTCGATAATTTTCTCGATCAGGGCATCGACAGCCGGATTTTGGATGCCCGCGATATTCAGCCCGCCAGTGACATCGGCGGAGGAAGATCCCCACCAGTCACGCTGCTCCACGCCTGGCACCTGAGGCTGGGGGAAACGCCGGACAACAATATCGAAATCAAATTCCCGGACCCGGTTTTGCCAGCTGGCGCTATCAATGACGCGGACCGATGCGTCAATCCCGGCCCGCTTCAGATTGGCGACATAGGGGTTTATCACGCGGGTAAAGGATTGTTCATAAAGGAGAAATTCGACCTTCATTTGCTGGCCCGCTGCATTCACCAGCTTCTTGCCCTGAACGGTCCAGCCAGCCTGCTTGAAAAGCTCCAGGGCCGAGCGGATTTGGGTTCGAATATTCCCGGAGCCATCGGTCCTGGAAGGCGTGAATTCTTCGGTAAAAACCGCATCTGGCAGCAGATCCTTATAGGGCGTTAGGAGGTCAAGTTCAGCCGGTGAGGGCAGACCCGTCGCCCTCATGTCAGAATTCTCAAAAACCGAGCCCAGCCGGTCATAGAGCCCGTAAAAGAGGTTCCGGTTCGTCCATTCATAATCAAACAGCAATCCAAATGCCTCCCGCGCCTTGATGTTATCGAACGGTGGTCGGCGGCTGTTCATGAAGAACGCCTGCAATCCGGTCAGCTTGGCGTCCTCCAGCACGTCCTGTTTGATAAAACCCTGTTTGACCGCGGGCTTGCTTTCATATTCCGTCGCCCAGCTCCGTGACGTGAATTCCTCGCGAAAATCATACTCACCGGCAAAAAAGGCTTCCAGGGCGATGGTCCGGTCCCGATAATAATCCACCTGGATCACATCGAAATTAAACCGGCCGCGATGGACCGGCAGATTTTCCGCCCAATGGTTTTTGACCCGCTCGTAGGTGATGGAGCGCCCCGGACTAACGCGGGCGAGTTCGTAGGGACCGGAGCCTAGAAGCGGCTCCATGGTGGTGACAGCGAAGTCACGCGTCTCAAATGATGCCTTCGAGAGGATGGGCATGACCGCTACCTGATAGGGCAGATCCCGGGTCAGCGCGCCCTTGCGGAATTCAAAACGTATTTTTTGAGGATCCAGCACTGTCGCGGCGATAATATCGCGATACAGCAGTCCATATCTCGGGTGCCCCTTTTCCTTTAGGGCGTTAAACGTGAACGCCACATCCTCGGCTGTGATAGGCGAATCATCATGAAATCGTGCCTCGGGGCGGAGGGTAAACTCCACCCATTGGCCCTGATCATCAAGGGTCACGCTTTTTGCAAGCAGGCCGTATACGGCAACGGGTTCGTCATATGACGGGGTCATCAATTGGGTGAAATTAAAGTAGAGATCGCCGCCCTTGTCACCGTTCACGACCGCCGGATTGCCCTTCAGCAAGAACGGGTTGACGGTATCGAAGCTGTCAAGGTCGCGGAGTTTGATCGTGCCGCCTTTGGGCGCGTCCGGATTAACATAGTCGAAATGGTTGAAATCAGGGCCGTATTTCAAGTCTCCGAAAGGGGAAAGACCATAACTTGTCTTGGGTTCGGCGGTTGCCCCGGTGCCCAGCATTAAAAGAATAGCGACAAGTGGTGCGACCGTCTTTTTCATCCCGACTCTCCCCTCCCGCGGTACGTTCTACTGCTTTTGCCGTATTTTCTTGATATCCTCTTGCAGCTGCCGTTCTTTTTCCGGATCGACCCACCAGCTCAGGATATCCGGTCCTTGCGACGGATTGACATCCGTATGACCGAACTTGTTCCAATAGGCGATGCGGTCATAGGCGGCATGAAATTGCGGGATGACATAGAAATTCCAGGTCAGAACCCTGTCGAGCGCCCGAACGGCAGGGATCAGATCGTCATATGTCGGTGCGGCAATCAGATTTTCGATCAATGCGTCAATCACCGGGCTGTCGATGCCCATGACGTTGCGGCTTCCGGGACGCTTGCCCGCCGCGCTGCCCCAGAATTCTCGCTGCTCATTGCCGGGGCTGATGGACTGGCCGAAGCCGGAGGTGGTGATGTCAAAATCATAGTTGCGCAGCCGTTCGGTATATTGCGCCGTATCGACAACACGCGAAGAGGCATCAATCCCCAGCTTTTTCAAATTCTTGATCATGGGACCTGTGATCCGCAGGCTGTTGGGATCATACATCAGGAATTCGATGGTAAGCGGGTTTCCCGTTTTTGGATCGATGAGCTTGCCATTTTTGATTTCCCATCCCGCATCGGCGAGAATTTTACGCGCCGCGCGAAGGGGCGCGCGGTCCTGGCCGGAACCGTCGGTCACCGGCGCCTGATAGGCGGGGCCGAATACACGGGGCGGCAATTGATCGCGGTACGGCTCCAATATCGCGAGTTCCTCTTTTGACGGCTCGCCGGTTGCCGCCATCACGGAATTTTCGAAGAAGCTGTTGGTCCGGCTATACTGATCATAAAAAATATTGCGGTTCAGCCACTCGAAATCGAAGGCGTAGGTCAACGCCTCTCGCAGGGCCGGGTCCTGGAATTTTTCACGCCGAAGATTAAACGCATAGCCTTGCATACCGGCGGAACGCTCATTTGGTATTTCCTCCAGGATGACAAGCCCCGCTTTGACAGCCGGAAAGTCATATCCTGTCGCCCAATTTTTGGCGCTGTTTTCCGACCTGTAGTCATACTCGCCAGCCTTGAACGCTTCCAGCAGGACCGCCGTATCGCGGTAAAAATCATAGCGGAGTGTACCAAAATTATATCGGCCCAAATTGATCGGCAGGTCGGCGCCCCAGTAGTCGGGCACCCGTTCATAGGTGATATAGCGATTGGCTTCAAAGTCCTTCACGCGGTAAGGGCCCGAGCCAAGGATTGGGGTAAGGGTGGTTTCCTCGAAATTAGCATTCTCGAAATATTTTTCGGACAAGACGGGCAGGAGTTGACCGACGATTTGCGGCAGTTCCCGGTTTGGCGGCCCCGAGAAATTGAACTTGATACGATGATCGTCCAGTTTTTCGGCGGATTCCACATCCGCGTAATAATAACGAAAGAGGGGCGTGCCCTTTTCCTTCACGGCAGCCAAGCTGAAGATCAGGTCATCGGCGGTAATCGGCGTGCCATCATGAAAGCGGGCTTCGGGACGCAGGTTAAAAATCGCAAAAGAAAGGTCTTCGGCGACTTCCACGGTTTCAGCAACCAGCCCATATTCTGCGCTTGGATCATCAAAGGACTGGGTCATCAGGGTCTCGAACGTCAGCCCGAGTCCGTTTGCTGCCTGTCCTTTGGAAATATAGGGGTTCAGGTTATCGAAGCCGCCAACGGCAGACAGTTTGACGTCGCCTCCTTTGGGCGCATTGGGGTTTACATAATCAAGATGCGTAAAGTCCGGACCATATTTCAAGGGGCCTGCCAGCGACAATCCATGGCTTTTGATCGTTTTGACCTCATCGGCGCTTGCAGACAAGGGCAGGCTTATTAAAAAAAATGCGGCGACGGCTGATCTAACGAATCCCATAAATGTCCTCACTTGATTGCGCTTGTCTCGGCTCATTTTCCAAGATGGGAGGTTAACCCGGCGACATCAAGGAGAAAAGGCGTTTCAAATCTCGTTTGGGTTATTCTAGTATTTTAACGGCTTGCGAATGAAGGCCACTATCGCCAGTGGCAAGGGCATAGCCGGGATTAGAAAGGGTCAAGGGGTTCCCACTCCAGTCGGTCATTTTCCCCCCTGCATTTTCGACAATCGGGACAAGGGCGCAATAGTCAAAGGTCTTCATATCGCAGTCGGCTATGACGTCGACAAAGCCCAGTGACAGCAGTCCATAGGCATAGCAATCATATCCGAAGCGCTTTCTCTTTACGGCGCCATAAAGTCGCCGAAAACGCTGCTCATGGCTTCCTTGCATTAATTCAGCCCCCCAGGCAAAAAGGGTTGCCCCGTTGAGTTGCGCGCATTCGCGGGTCGAAATTGGGGAGCCGTTGAGTGTTGAGGTTCCATTCGCACCAACCCAGCGTTCATTTGAGATGGGCTGGTTCAGAATTCCCATAATGGGTACGCCATTTCGAGTAAGCGCAATCAGCGTCCCGAATGTCGGGCTGCCGGAAATAAAGGAAAGCGTGCCGTCTATGGGATCCAGAACCCAGACATATTCTGCGTCGGTTCGCACCTCTCCATGCTCTTCGCCGATAATCCCATGTTCCGGAAAAGCGGCCTCGACAAGGTTTCGCATTGCCGTTTCGGCATCTCGATCCGCAATCGTAACCGGACTGCTGTCAGACTTACCGATGATGTCGATCTTTTGCCGGAAGTAGGGACGGATCACGTCACCTGCGGCATCTGCCATCTGATGCGCAAGGTCAATAAATTCTTGCGGGCAATCCTTGTTCACGAAAGCCGCACGTTAAATTATTCAGCAGGCGGCAGAGGAACGTCGCTCTTTCCAAGGGTTCTGAGATAGGCAATCAGGTCTGCCCGATCTTCGTCTTTTTTGATTCCGGCGAATGACATCTTCGTGCCCTTGATAAAATCGCGCGGTTTGGTCAGAAAGAGATTCAGATCATTATATCCCCAGTCGCCACCCTTCTCCACCAACGCATCGGAGTAACTAAATCCGTCGTGAGCACCCTTGGGACTGTTCAGGACTCCGTATAAGTTCGGACCAATCTTGTTGGGGCCGCCTTGTTCAACAGTGTGACAGGCAGCGCACTTCTTAAATACCGCCTCACCTTCGGCTGGATCAGCGGAAGCGAGTAATTCACCAATCGAAGGTCCGGCAACCACATCATTGGAGGCAACTTCCGAGCTGGCAACATCACCTGTATCAATGGCGTAGGCGGTTTCCTCCGGGTATGTCGGATGAACTGCAAGCGTCGCAACTTCATTGATGACCATAATGATTAAGACGCCCGCAAGAACGGCGGCGGCAATTTTGTTGAACTCAAAAGTATTCATTGCTGACCTCAGCTATCAAACCTGCCGGTACATTTACCAGCCGCGATAAAAAAAAGCGAGGGGAAATTAACCGCTTTCTCATGTGGAGCGCAAGACGTATATATGCCCGTAGCGGTTAAAATTAACGTTTGGAACCTAACTTGATGGGTACTTCGACACTAAAACCATTGATTGTCATTCCAGCGCGAATGGCCTCCACTCGATTGCCGGGGAAGCCGCTCGCCGATATTGCCGGATTGCCGATGATTGTTCAGGTGCTCCGCCGGGCGGAAGAAGCTGATATAGGCCCAGCTATTGTAGCCTGTGGGGAAGAGGAGATCGCCGCTGCCGTAAAAGACGCGGGCGGAAATGCAATCCTGACCCGATCAGATCATCCTTCTGGGTCCGATCGGGTGTTCGAGGCGGTGAAAAAATTCGATCCTGATGGAATCTACAATGCCATTGTTAATCTCCAGGGGGATTTGCCCGCGCTTGAGCCTGCTGCCATTGCTGCTGTGTTTCAGCCGCTTCAAAATGTCGCAGTCGATATTGCGACTCTTGTCGCTGAAATTACAGATCCGGAGGAACTGGAGGACGAAAACGCGGTTAAGGCTGTTGTCTCGCTAAAGCAGGACGAGAGGATCGGGCGTGCCCTATGGTTCAGCCGCCTGAAATCGCCATGGGGACCAGGGCCGCACTATCATCACATAGGGTTATATACTTATCGCCGGGCGGCGTTGGAACGGTTCGTCGCACTGCCGCCAGCACCTCTGGAACAGAGGGAGCGGCTTGAACAGTTGCGGGCACTTGAAAACGGTATGCGGATTGATGCCGCTGTCGTTGACACGGTTCCCCTTGGTGTTGATACTCCCGAAGACTTGGCACGTATCCGCCGTATGTTTGTTTCCTGAAAATTTGAGAATGTAAAGATGTCTGAAATCGAGCCTGAAAATCGTATCACCTTTCAGGGTGTCCCTGGGGCCTATGGTCACCTTTCTTGCAGTACAGTCTATCCGGATATGGAAGCCATTGCCTGCGATACCTTTGCAGATGCGCTGACCATTGTTCGGGACGGAGAGGCTTCAATAGCCATGATTCCCATTGAAAATTCCCTTGGGGGGCGGGTGGCCGATATTCATCATTTGCTCCCGGAATCAGGCCTTTATATCATTGGGGAGCATTTTCAGCCGGTAATGCATCAGCTCCTTGGTGTGGCTGGAGCCACTCTTTCTGATGTCAAGGCTGTTCATAGTCATGAGCAAGCGCTTTCCCAATGTCGCGGCTTGATCCGTGACCTTGGAATTGAACCGATAATCCATGCCGATACAGCCGGATCCGCGAAAATGATTACGGAACTCGGTGACAAGTCGCAGGCATCAATCGCTTCCAGCCTTGCCGGGGAGATATATGGTCTTGATGTGTTGCGGGACCGGGTCGAAGATCGCATTGGTAACACGACGCGCTTCATTATCATGTCGCGACAGCGTCAGGACCCGGACCCAAAGGAGGGGAGCTGCATGACCAGTTTCGTATTTCAGGTCCGAAGCCAGCCAGCCGCGCTTTACAAGGCGCTTGGCGGCTTTGCAACAAATGGGATCAACGTGACGAAGCTGGAAAGCTATATCACCGACGCGAGTTTCGAGGCTGCTCAGTTCTACATCGATATAGAAGGACACCCTGAAGAGGCCCGGGTGGCCCGGGCAATCGAAGAATTGCAGTTTTTCTCGGCAAAACTTAAAATTCTTGGTGTATATCCCGCTAATCCTTACCGTCGGCAGTATGGCACCTGATTCGCCTTGATTGAGGCGTCCGGATTGAATATAAGCAGGCGCAACTTGTTACACCTTACTGAGGTCCACACGCCAAAAGTGGATAAAAACAGAAATGTTAAAGAAATACACAGCTGAAATGGCCCGTCTTAATTCTGGCCAAAGAATTTTTCTGCTAACAGGCATTCTCGCCATGGCGGCTGTTGTAACGGCTTCCAATATCCTCGTCGAATATCCGGTCAATGACTGGTTGACCTGGGGTGCGCTTTCCTACCCCATAGCCTTTCTGGTGACTGATATTACGAACCGCACGCTGGGTGTGCGGTTGGCCCGGGAAGTTGTCTTCGTCGGCTTTATTGTTGCCGTTATCATGTCGATCCTGATCGCGGACCCGCGCATCGCGGTTGCATCCGGAACGGCCTTTTTGATTGCTCAGTTGCTGGATGTGACAATTTTTGACCGTCTCCGGCGTCAAAGCTGGTGGAAGGCGCCGGTCGCCTCGTCGATCATTGCGTCGTCCGTTGATACAGTGATTTTCTTTGTGCTCGCATTCGCCGGAACCGGTCTTCCATGGCACACTTGGGCGATTGGTGACTATGGCGCAAAGCTGATAATGGTTGCCGTCCTGATTTTGCCGTTTCGCGGCCTCATCAGAATTACCGACCCGCTTACGCTTGCACCGGCGTCCCGCTAACCACGCAGGCTAAACTAGTCTACCCAGACCTTTGCCAGTTGATGGGCAAGGGCAATCGGACCACCCATACGCAGTCCGGTGGGCTTGGTGCTTTGTTCCAGCATGCCGCGCACCTGATCGCGGGTGAACCACCTTGCGTCGTGAAGCTCTGTCTTATCAACGATGATCTCTTCATTGAGCGCCTCGCCGAAACAGCCGATCATTAGGGAAGAGGGGAAGGGCCAGGGCTGTGACTGGTGATAGCGAACATCCCCAACGTTAATGCCGGATTCTTCCAAAACTTCCCGCCGAACCCCCTGCTCAATGGTTTCACCGGGTTCAATGAATCCTGCCAGACAGGAGTAAAAATCCGACGGAAAGTTTATACCCTGTCCCAAAAGACATTTGTTGCCATGGGTTACCATCATGATAGCAACCGGATCCGTTCTCGGGAAATGTGTTGCCTTGCAGGCAGACTCTTCGCATATGCGGGAATAACCTGCTTCCTGGGAATGGGTTGCGGCGCCGCAAACCGCGCAGAAACCGTGCCGGTTATGCCAGTCGATCATGGATCGCGCCTGCGCCAAAGCGCCCGCTTCTCCTGAGCTAAGTTGCGGCGCGATTGAGCGAACATCGATAAACTTACCCCAATCGGAATTAGGCGGACGCTTGGGGTTTTCAATTGCCGAAACATCTATCGCGAAATGGCAGGCGTTATCCTCGATCCCGAGAAAAATAAAGGGCGCGCCAGCGTCAATAAATTCACGCACATCGTCCACACCACGCCAGTCTATGGCGGCATTGCCAGCAAGACTAACCAGGGCTTTCAATTGGTGCATTGGCAAGAACCGGCTGCTCGGATCTTTTAGCTTTTCCGTGACCCAGTTTGGATCTGTGCGGAGGTGGGATGCGCGGTCGAAGCGGCCGCCAGCGAAGACAATCGGTTTTTTCATGAGCGGCAGATTGTCACAAGTTTTTCGTTCCCGCAATCGTCAAGATACCGGTTTTTGAATGATTGTTCTAATTCGAGATCGAAAAAAGCGGCAAAAAGGGCTTGCTAAATGCAAGTATCTGCATGATATAGGCGGTGGAAGGCTGGCGATGGGCGTGCTCCTCGCGAACCCGGTCAGATCCGGAAGGAAGCAGCCGCAACGAGTTTCGGCGCGGGTCGTTGTCAGTCTTCTTCATTGCGCCACAAATTCCTGCATTTCCCCCATAAAACCGCTTCCTTTATCTGGCATTGTAAAGATGTTCTCTGCTATGATCGCACCATGAGCAGTGATCAAACCAAAAGTCCCTACCGTGTCCTTGCCCGAAAGTACCGGCCCTCAACATTTGATGAGTTGATCGGCCATGGGGCTATGGTGAAGACACTCTCCAATGCCCTGGATGCCGGACGCCTTGCTCATGCCTTTATTCTGACGGGCACCCGCGGTATCGGCAAGACAACGACAGCCCGCATTATTGCCCGTGGCCTCAATTGCACCGGAGTTGATGGCAACGACGGGCCGACGATTGCGCCCTGCGGTGTTTGCCAGAACTGTGTGGCCATTGCAGAAGATCGTCATCAGGACGTCTTGGAAATGGACGCCGCCAGCCGCACCGGGGTTGATGATATTCGCGAGTTGATTGATGGTGTCCGTTACCTCCCGGTCGCGGCACGTTTCAAGATCTATATTATCGACGAAGTGCACATGCTTTCCAAAAACGCGTTTAATGCGCTGTTAAAAACACTGGAAGAACCTCCGGAACATGTGAAATTTATTTTTGCAACGACAGAGATTCGAAAAATCCCCGTCACGGTGTTGTCTCGCTGCCAGCGTTTCGATTTGAAAAGGGTTGATGGAGACACACTTGCGGCTTATTTCGCAACGATCGCTGAAAAAGAGAGTGCCGAGATAGAAGACGACGCCCTGGCCCTGATCGCCCGTGCAGCCGAAGGGTCCGTGCGGGACGGATTATCTTTGTTGGATCAGGCTATAGCCCATGGCGACGGCAAGGTTACCTCGGTTCAGGTGCGCGACATGCTTGGACTGGCAGACCGAACCCGAATCCTCGATTTGCTGGGACTGCTGATGGAGGGGGACATCAAGGCGTCGCTGGCCCTTTTGCGGGGTCAGTATGATAGCGGCGCAGACCCCGTGGTGATTATTCAGGACCTGCTGGAACTGACCCACTGGCTCACCTCCCTGAAAGTCACGCCGGAAGCGGCGAACAATATTGCCATGGCAGGAGGTGAGGTCGCGCGTGGTGAGGAAATGGCGGCAAAGCTGACAATGCCCGTTCTCGCCCGCTGTTGGCAGATGCTGCTCAAAGGGTTAAATGAAGTTAGTCACGCGCCGATGCCGCTTGCGGCGGCTGAAATGGTCCTCGTGCGCCTTGCCTATGTCAGCGAACTGCCCACGCCGCATGATCTGGCGCGTCAAGGCTCTGATAACCCGCAGGAAACCAATGCACCACGGCAGAGTAATGGCGGCGGCCCCGGGTCGGGTGCGCGCTCTGCGGCCGCGATATCGCCTTCGGGCAAGCGATCGGCAGCCGTGGCGTTGGCAGAGTCGCCTGCACAACACACAGAGGCAGAACCCCGGGCGCATCTATCACTGGTGGCAAAAAATGACGAAGTGCCCGAACCTGTTGTCGAGCCGCCCATACAGAAAACGAGCCACCCTAAATCTCTTGAGGATGTCATTGATCTATTGAATGAGCGGGAAGATATCAAGCTCAAGGCAGAAGTGCTTAATTTTGTGCGCCCGGTGACATTCAAACAGGGGCTGATTGAGTTTAGCCCGGCTCTCGGGGCAAAGGCAGATCTTGCAACGCGGCTGGGCAAGCGCCTGCGAGATATAACCGGTGAGCAATGGGAAGTCCGGATGACTGCCCAGGCGGAAGGAGCAGCAACGGTTGCAGAGCAACGCCAAAGTGACAAGGCGGCAGAAATCGCGGCGCTTGAAAGCCACCCACTTGTCCAGAATATCAAGTCGCTTTTTCCTGCGGCATCAGTCCGGGAAGTCCGGCATCTTGGGCCTTCACTTGACATAGCGCTTCCCGATGACATATCCGGTGAAGATGAATTCGATGATGGAGATATACTCTGATGAAGAACCTTGGCAATCTGATGAAGCAGGCCAAAGAAATGCAAAGCAAAATGGCGGACATGCAGGCCGAGCTGGAACATCACGAGGTGACAGGGCAATCAGGCGCCGGGATGGTCACCGTAACGCTGAACTGTAAGGGCGAAATGCGAAAGCTCCAGGTTGATTCTTCTCTCGTTGATCCGGAAGACAAGGAGGTCATGGAAGACCTTATCGTTGCTGCGCATGCGGATGCCCGCAGCAAGGCGGATGCCTACTCGGCGGAAAAGATGAAGGAAATGACCGGTGGTCTGGACCTTCCGCCGGGCATGCAGTTGCCGTTCTGATATCTGGACGGTCAATCATCTCGCATGAGTCAGTCTGAAATAGAGCATCTAATACAATTACTCTCGAAGTTGCCGGGACTGGGACCACGGTCGGCACGACGTGCGACGCTTTATATAATCAGCCGCCGCGAAAGTCTGTTAACGCCTCTTGCCAGCGCCATGAAGGCGGCCGCGGATAATGTGAAGGTCTGCGGCCAGTGTGGTAATCTTGACATTATTGATCCTTGCAATATTTGCCGGGATGCTCGGCGTGATGCCAGCCTTTTGTGCGTGGTAGAGGATGTGTCAGACCTATGGGCGCTGGAGCGATCAGATGCCTTTCGTGGCACATATCACGTACTGGGCGGCACCCTCTCTGCGCTGGACGGCATCGGTCCGGATGAGTTGAATATAGAATCGCTTATCCATCGGGCGGGCGACGGGATGGTCAGCGAAGTTATACTAGCCTTAAATGCAACGGTGGATGGTCAGACCACGGCCCACTATCTCTCTGACAGATTGGATGAAATGGGCGTGCGGGTGACGCGACTTGCTCATGGGGTTCCGGTGGGCGGCGAGCTGGACTATCTTGATGATGGCACGCTCTCTGCCGCCCTAAAATCCCGACGTTCAATGGATTAGTATCTATCCTTCTGGGGTTGGCGCTTTATCAGGCGGCCCAGAGAGAAGTTCTTCATTTTCTTCCCCCAATTGCAGCTCTTCAATTTTCTCGGCGCGGCTGCTGATTTTCCGGCTGGAGGTTTCGATCAGTTCGATATCCTTGCTCGCCTGCTGAAAATGATTGCCAAGTTTGCTAACACGGTCATCCAGTCGCTCGACGTCCTTTAGAAGAATCCCGACTTCCTTCTGGATAACGCCTGCTTGAGCGCGCATCTGGCTGTCTTTCAGGACTGCCCGCACCGTATTGAGTGTCGCCATCAGGGTCGTGGGGGAGACAATCCAGACCCGCGCCTTATAGGAACGTTCCAGAATGGCGGGAAAATTGGCATGAAGCTCTGCATATACCGCTTCGGATGGGAGGAATAGCAGCGCCGATTCGGCTGTTTCTCCATCCAAAATATATTTGTCGCTAATATCTGCAATATGCTTTTGCATGGCGCCGGTAAAGGCGCGTATCGCGATAGTTTTGTCGCTTTCTGTCTCTGCTTGCCGCAACAAGTGAAAACTCTCCAGTGGGAATTTCGCATCGACAACGATGGAGCCTGGCGGATTGGGTAGCTTGATCAGACAATCCGCCCGCCGCCCGTTGCCAAGCGTCACCTGAAAATCATAGGCAGAGGGCGGCAGGGCCGATTTGACGAGATCATTCAGCTGAATTTCGCCGAATGCTCCGCGTGCCTGCTTGTTTGCGAGAATGTCCTGTAGCCCGACTACCTGATTGGACAGCTCGGTCAGGTTCGACTGGGCCTTGTCGATAACCGCGAGACGTGTTTGCAATTCGGAAAGGCTTTGCCCGGTTTTCTCCGCCGACTGGCTCAGGCTGTCACCAAGGCGCTTTGAAACCGTATCCAGCCGTTCGCTCAAAGTCTGGTTTATTTCCTGCCGACTTGCCGCCGTATCGGCAGACACCTGTTTGAGCTGACCTTCCAGCTGGGCCTGCTGATTGATAAGACTTTCCGTCAGGCGTGTCAGCGTTTCACTATTGACCGAAGCGGTCGTCGCCAGTTTCTCAGCCTTCGACATCTTGGCGAACAGGACGAGAATACCAATCAGTAAAAGTGCGATGACAGCAATGAGGGCAAATTCCATTAATATACTCCAGAACGCCTAGTGTCGCACAGGTCAACAGTCTTGACGAACGCGAACAAGCATAATACCTAGTCTGTGATATATCGTAATGTGAATAACAACGGAAGACCATGGCCCTTTTGCCCATATATACGGCACCAGACCCACTTTTGAAAACCGTTTCCAAACCGGTGGAAACAGTCGATGCTGAAATCCGCAAGCTGGTTGATAATATGTTCGAGACAATGTACGCCGCCCCCGGCATCGGTCTTGCCGCTATTCAGGTTGGTGTGCAGAAGCGTTTGCTCGTGGTTGACGTTGTGGGCAAGGGAGACCAGGATGCAGTGCCGCAACCGCTCGCGCTTATTAATCCTGAAATTACCTGGGTTTCGGATCATGATGCCACATATGAAGAAGGCTGTCTTTCTGTGCCGGATCATTATGCTGATGTAGTGCGTCCGGCCGAAGTTGAAGTGAGCTATCTGGATGTAGACGGCAAGGAACAGAGCCTTCACGCGGACGGCCTTCTCTCTACCTGTGTTCAGCACGAGATGGACCATCTTGACGGTATCCTCTTCCTTGATCATCTGTCCGCCCTCAAACGCAACATGATCCTGAGAAAACTGCTTAAACAGAAAAAGCTGGCAAGCTGAAGGAGCCGATATGGCGGGACTGCGACTTGCCTTTATGGGAACGCCGGCGTTCTCCGCTCATATCCTGAAAGCTTTGATCGGTTCATCGCATGATGTGGTTTGTGTCTATTCGCAACCGCCGCGCCGGGCAGGCCGAGGAAAAAAAATGCTGCCGTCGGCTGTTCAACAACTGGCGGAAGAGCGAGGATTGCCGGTCCGGACACCGGTATCTCTGAAGACCCCGGAAATTCAGGCGGATTTTGCGAAGTTACAGCTCGATGCGGCTATTGTTGTCGCCTACGGACTGATTCTGCCCAAACCGATCCTTGAAGCTCCAAAGTACGGATGCCTTAACCTGCACGCTTCTTTGCTGCCGCGATGGCGCGGGGCGGCGCCCATCCAGCGTGCCATTATGGCGGGCGACCGGGAGACAGGAATTGCCGTGATGCAGATGGAAGTGGGGCTAGATACAGGACCTATCCTGAGTGAGGCCCGTCTGCCGATCACCGGAGAGACCACTGCCGCCTCACTTTATGATCTTCTTGCAGAAGAAGGATCGGAACTACTGCTCAAGGCGCTTGAACGTCTTGGGGATCCTGATACGGTTGCCCGGCCCCAGAGCGAAAAGGGTGTTACCTATGCCGAGAAAATCTTGAAATCCGAGGCAAAGATTGACTGGACCAAAAGCGCTGTCGAACTCGACCGACTGATACGGGGGCTTAATCCTGCGCCCGGTGCGTTTTTTGAGCATGACGGGTTACGCATTAAAATATTTGACGCGGCTCCCGTAAGCTTGTTTGGAAAACCGGGAGAAGTTCTCAATGAGCAATTTACTATCGCCTGCGGTGAAGGTGCTTTACAGCTTGAAACAGTGCAACCGGCAGGAAAGGCCCGGATGAGCGCGGTGGCATTCCTCAATGGCCATCCCATTCGGCAAGGGGAGGTGCTGGACTGATGCCGTCATATTGCATCACAATTGAATATGACGGGCGAGAACTGGTTGGCTGGCAACGACAGAAAAACGGTCCGTCGGTCCAGCAGCATATCGAGGAAGCGATATTCGCTTTTTGCGGTGAAGAGACACGCATCCAGGGCGCGGGCCGAACTGATGCCGGTGTTCATGCTTTGGGGCAAGTCGCAAGTTTTGAACTTAATTCCGTTCGCAAACCGCAAGTTGTCATGAATGCGCTGAACCAGCATCTGAAGCCCGCGCCTATCGCGATCCTCGAGTGCGAGGAGGTGGATAAGGAATTCAACGCCCGTTTTGACGCCACTAAAAGACATTATCTCTACCGGATCATCAATCGTCGGGCGCCGCTTACAGTGGACGCGGGTCTTGCATGGCAGGTGAAGCGAGAGCTCGATAGTGATGCCATGGCGCGCGCGGCAACAGTTCTGGTTGGTCGGCATGATTTCACCAGCTTCCGTGCTGCGGCCTGTCAGGCAAACTCTCCCATCCGGAATTTGGATAAGCTTGAGGTCACTCGGCAGGGAGAGGAAATCAGGATCCGGGCATCCGCGCTTTCCTTCCTGCATAATCAGGTGCGGTCCATGGTTGGTAGCTTGTCGCTCATTGGCACTGGTCAGTGGTCCGAGGGTGACCTGACCGCAGCGTTGGCGGCGCGGGATCGCCAGAGAGCCGGGCCAAATGCACCACCCTACGGCCTTTATCTTACAAAGGTAGAGTATAGCTAGGAGGTGGCTGTGAATAGCCAGCTTGAAAAAGATGCCTGTATCAGGATCACCACCAGGAATTCAATGAAGGCAAACCCTACGGCCATTCCGCCCGTCACATTGAGCGTAATTCGTAAAATGTACCAAAGATATACATAGGTTGCGATAATAAACACGAGGTTTATCCCCGACGCAAGCTCCACGGGCAGGATCCCGTTAGAGATGATGGAAAGCGGAAACCAGACAAGAATCAGAGCAAGCTGAGCCCAGTTATAGACGATGACGAACACGCTGTATTGATCCGAGAACCCCATGAAGCGTGCAAAAATGGCCATGACCGCAAGATACGCCCCCCAGCTTACCCACAGGGTGACGCATAAAAGGAGCATGAAGGGAATTAATGCGGTTTCCGTTTCCAAAGATTTATAATCGATGGCGTTTTCAAAGATAAAAAAAGGAACAGCAAGGATCATCGCAGCGAAGGAATGGTAAAATCCTTCAGTCGAAATATTGAAATGGTTGAGTGCATCGGGGTTCCGGCGCGCAAGCATATAGGCACCATAAAGGGAACTCGTGATTTCCCGGAAACTTACCATCCACTTTTCCGGAAATAGCTTTTAAGAATATCCGTGTAGATATCCGTCAGGGCCTCTACATCTGCGACACTGGCGCGCTCGTCTATTTTATGCATGGTCTGACTAATCAGTCCGAACTCGACAACCGGGCAATGATCCTTGATGAAACGGGCGTCGGATGTGCCACCCGTTGTTGAAAGTTCCGGCTTTCGCCCGAGCCGCTTTTCAATAGCCGCGACGACAAGGGCGCTGAAATCTCCCTCGGGTGTCAGGAACGGAGATGAATTTTTCCGGCAATCCAGTTCATAGGTACATCCACGAACCCCAGCGATCTTGTCCAGCACAGCGCGTAACGTTTCTTCGAGGGAATCAAGGCTGTGATGGGTGTTGAACCGGATATTGAAGGTCGCCTTCGCGCTCTTCGGAATGACATTGGTCGCCGTATTGCCGACATCAATGGTGGTGAATTCCAGGTTGCTGGGCTGAAAATGCTCTGTCCCATCGTCAAGGATGAGCTTGTCAAGTTCCCCTACCATAGCTGCTAGGTGCGGAACGGGATTATCGGCCAGATGCGGATAGGCCACATGACCTTCAGTTCCGATAACTGTCAGGTACCCCGTAAAGGAACCCCGGCGTCCGATCTTGACCATATCTCCGAGCTCGGCTGGGTTGGTCGGTTCACCGACGATGCAATGATCGATATTCTCATCATTGGCGGTCATCCAGTCGAGGACCTTGCGCGTGCCGTTAATAGCGGGGCCTTCTTCATCCCCGGTAATCAGAAGGCTTATAGAGCCATCAAACTTTCCGCCATTTTCATGAATAAAACGCTGCGATGCGACAGCGAAGGAGGCGACAGCCGCTTTCATGTCGGCGGCGCCGCGGCCAACGATCATGCCATCCCGAATGGTGCCATCAAAGGGGTCGACACTCCATGTGCCGGGGTCGCCAACAGGCACCACATCAGTGTGCCCGGCAAAGCAGAAATTGGGCGCGCCAGTTCCAAAGCGGGCATAGAGATTTTCGACGTCCGGCGTATCGTCATCACTGAATGTCAGGCGATGACAAACAAAGCCTGATTTCTCAAGTGCTTCCTGAAGAACATCAAGTGCTCCCGCGTCTTTTGGGGTAACGCTCGGGCATCGCATCAGGGACTGAGTGAGCGAGATAACATCCATATCGTCAGCAATTTTATTCATAGATGTCCTTTACCGTTCGCCGGGGGCAATGGTCAATGGGGAAGGTTATGCCTGTCCTAAATATATATGATCTCTTGTTGCGGTTTCATGGTTCTCGCGATAAGACAGCCGGACATAATAAGAGAGAAATACGATGTTGCCCGATGCCGCCATAAATTCCAGAAATATTCGGGCGATCCTGTTTATGGTTGTCGCAATTTTCTTTATGAGCACGATGGACGCAGTGGCGAAGCTGCTGGTCCAGGCAGACTACTCTGTCGTCCAGATATTGGCTATTCGCGGTGCTGTCCTGATGCCGGCTTTGTGTGTCTGGCTTTTTACACATGGTGGTCTGGGGTCAGTAAAGACACGGCAATATAAAGGCCATGCGCTTCGAATTATACTTGGCGTGCTGGCCCCGCTGTTGTTCTTCCTGTCACTCAGAAAGCTACCGCTCGCGGATGCGACGGTGATTTTCTTTATTTCCCCTTTCGTGATGACGGCACTTTCGGTTCCGCTCTTCAAAGAGAAGGTGGGTGTTCATCGTTGGGGCGCGATTATCGTCGGCTTTATGGGAGTTTTATTCGTCATGCAGCCGACCTCTGGGTTACTGGAGATCGAAGCCTTCATGGTTCTTGGCGGAAGTCTCTGTTACTGCGGGATTATGCTGACGGGCCGTGTTTTAAGTCGGACAGAGACGACGTTTACAATCGTCTTCTACAGCAATATTGGTCTTATGGTTATTACGGGCGCTATCGCTTTATTCACCTGGGAACCAATGCCACTTCAGGATATTGGTTTCGTGGTCTTGATGGCGATCTTGTCTCTCGCGGGGAATATTTGCCTGATCAAGTCTTTCGCGATGGGGGAGGTGGGTGTGATTGCCCCATTCGAATATACGGGTCTGCTATGGGCCGTGCTGCTTGGCTTTTTCATATTCGGTGATTTTCCAGCCGTTAATGTTTGGATTGGCGTCGTTGTGATTGCCGGAAGCGGACTTTATATGATTTACCGGGAGAATCTGAAGCACGGAATAGACCGGCAGGGATAACCCCTGCCGGTTCCGAATTTTTAATCCCGTAGCAGGTCATTGATGGAAGTTTTCGATCGCGTCTGCGCATCGACAGTTTTCACAATCACGGCGCAATAGAGACTTGGTCCGGTTGATCCATTAGGAAGCGGTTTTCCCGGCAAACTACCCGGCACCACAACGGAATAGGCGGGAACACGGCCAATATGCACTTCGCCGGTATTGCGATCGATGATCTTGGTCGAGGCGCTGATGAAAACACCCATGGAAAGAACAGAACCTTCTTCAACGATCACACCTTCGACAACCTCGGAACGGGCTCCGATGAAACAGTTGTCCTCGATGATAACCGGATCGGCCTGAAGTGGCTCAAGGACACCGCCAATACCTACGCCCCCTGACAGATGCACATTCTTGCCGATCTGGGCGCAGGAGCCGACAGTCACCCAGGTATCAACCATTGTACCGCTGTCCACATATGCGCCGAGATTGACAAAGCTTGGCATCAGCACAGCTCCGGGAGCGATATAGGCACTCTTGCGGACAATACAGTTTGGAACAGCGCGAAAGCCGGCCTCGCGAAACCTGTTGTCATCCCAGCCTTCAAATTTGCTCGGCACCTTGTCCCACCAGTGAGAGTTGCTGCCGGGGCCACCGGAGATCATTTCCATGTCATTGAGGCGGAAGGACAGCAGCACCGCTTTCTTCGCCCATTGATTGACGACCCAGCCATCGCTTCCTTTTTCCGCAACCCGCAACTCGCCGCTATCAAGCGCATTCAGGGTTGCTTCTACGGCATCGCGCACCTCTCCTGTCGTGGTAGTGGAAATGGTATCCCTGTCGTCCCAGGCGGCGTCAACGACCGGTTGCAGTTCGGCTAATGTCATGATTTATTCCTGAATTCTGGTTAATATTCGCTCGCGAGAACATACCCGGCCTCCGGCAGAAGTCAATCAGCCGAAACCGTATTTTTCATATGATGTTACTTCGGTCCGCAAGCAATTCGGTGAGCCATCGGGCCAGATCGTCGGTCTGGTAATGAATATGTTCCCCCTCCGCACCCGTGGTTGACCAATGAGCGTCGTTCGGTATCCAGACGGTTGTCATGCCCATGTCGTGAGCCGGCGCGAGATTGACGGCCATATCTTCAAACAGAACCGCTTTTTCCGGATCAATATCAAGCTCTCGTATGAGTTTCTCATAAACAGGCTTGTGCGGCTTTGGTTTGTAATCCGCCGCCACGATATCGAAGATATGTTCGAAATGATGATCGATTCCAAGCTGGGAGGAAACATTCGTTGCGTGATAGTGGGAGCCGTTGGTAAAGATGATTTTTCGTCCGGGCAGCTGTTCTAGCGCGGAGCCGAGCTCCGGTGAGGCCGAAAGATCTGAGACATCGATATCATGAACATAATTCAGGAAATCCGAAGGATCGATGTCATAATTTTGCATTAATCCGTTCAGGGTTGTTCCGTGTTCATCGAAGTATTTCTTCTGGACGTTCTTTGCTTCAACAAGGTCAACATTGAGGAACTCCGAAATGAATTCTCCCATTTTCACATCAATTTTTGCAAAAAGGTTTGATTTTGATGGATACAGCGTATTGTCGAGATCAAAAATCCAGCAATCAATATGTTTGAAATTTTTCCAGAGGGGAAGTTTTGCCATGAGATGACTTTGCCGTCCTTTGACACGGACGACAAGCGCTAATCTAGCATGGGGAACAAATTTATCGCCGAAAGCCGGGACAATGACTTTAAGGCCCCGTTAAGCAAAAGTTTTTATAATAGCGCCTTATGAGATGCGTAGTTATATACCAGCGGAGATCAGGTCTGTGAACATGAAAGCCAGGCCCAAAAAGACCGCGCCAACGAGCTATGAAGATAATAAAGCTCGTGCATTAAGCACGGAAGTTGCTGTGCGCGCCGATCTCGCGGCGCGCGAAGATGCCGAACCGGAGATACTCTACTATCTGACGGATGACACATCCGGTGTAGTTCGCAAGAATCTCGCCATCAACCCCTGTACGCCGGTCAAGGCCAACCTGATCCTGGCGCAGGATGACGACGATGATGTCCGAATAGAGCTTGCGCGGAAAATTTGCCGCCTTCTACCGGATCTTTCCAGAGAGCAAACGGCCATACTTCTTGAAAAAACGATTGAAGTGCTGGATATCCTCGCGCGGGATCAGGAAACAGCAGTTAGAGCCATAATTTCTGAAAGCCTTAAAGACAGTGTCGATGCGCCGAAGAACATCGTAATCGCCCTCGCGCAGGATATAGAGGAAATTGTCTCAAGCCCGATACTGGAATACTCGCCACTGTTATCGGACAATGATCTGCTTGAAATTATGGCGAGTGGGATTGCCGCGGGGGCCCTTCCTGCGATTGCGCGGCGTCAGGGGCTGGGCGAAGATGTGTCCGAAGCAGTCGTTGCACAGCTGGAAGTGCCTGCGGTTTCGGCCTTGCTGGCAAACCCATCGGCGAAAATTCGCGAGGAAACTCTGGATGAGATCATGGATCAGGCGGAAGGAATCGAGCCTCTTCACGAACCACTTGCGATGCGCCTAAATCTCTCGCTTCGCGCGATGCGGCGAATAGCCGGGTTTGTCGGATCATCGCTTGTTGAAAAGCTCGTGAGCAGACACAATCTTCCCAAAACAACGGAGAAAGAACTGAAAAGCATTGTCCGCAGCCGAATTGATCAAACAACGGCATTCTCTGAGCAACCGTTGGAAACCGGCAAGACGCATGCGGAAAGGTTGTTTGCCGACGGGGCGCTGGATGAAGAGAAGGTTACAGATGCGGTAGACGCCAAAGATCAGGATTTCGTCGCCACGGCATTGTCGTTGCTTTGCAAATATAGTCTGAAACGGGTGAAGGCGATGCTGGCCTCTCGTAACGGCAAGGTCGTTACATCCCTCTGCTGGAAAGCAGGGTTGTCCATGCGGCTAGCGTTCAAGATACAGACCGTCATTGCCAAGGTTCCTCGCCGGGAGATTATCAACGCCAGAAACGGCATTGAGTACCCCTTCACTGATGAAGAAATGGACTGGCAGCTGTCTTTCTACGAGAGCTAGTTCTTCTAGAGCTGCTCGTCCGTGATCATGGTGCCGACACCATGCTCGGTAAAGGTTTCAAGTAACAACACATGCGGGATACGGCCATCGAGAATGGTCGCGGCATCAACCCCTTCTTCAAGGGCAAAAAGACAGGTTTCCAGTTTCGGGATCATTCCTCCCGCTATGGTACCATCTTTTTGTAATTTCCTGACTTCTGCGGGGGTAAGGCGGTTGATCAGTTTCTTGTCCTTGTCCAGGACGCCTTCGACATCAGTCATCATGATCAGCTTGGAGGCCCCAATTGCGGCGGCGATATGCCCGGCAGCTGTATCCGCATTAATATTGAAAGTTTGCCCATTTGGACCCACGCCAATGGGCGCAATCACCGGGATCAGGTTGTTTTCCTCAAAACTCTCCAGAATCTCTGGATTGATGCGGGACGGTTCGCCAACAAAACCAAGGTCCAGAATTCGCTCTATATTGCTGTCCGGATCGCGCTTCGTGCGTGTCAGCTTTTGAGCCTCGATTAAATTGCCGTCTTTCCCGGAAAGCCCGACGGCAAGCCCGCCAGCGGAATTAATGGAGGTGACGATTTTTTTGTTCAGAGAACCCGACAGGACCATCTCGGCGATTTCCACTGTTTCTTTATCTGTTACCCGAAGGCCATCGATAAATGAGCTGTTGATTTTCAGCCGTTCCAGCATGCGGCCGATCTGAGGGCCGCCGCCATGAACAATGACCGGATTGATGCCAACTTGCTTCATCAGGGCAACATCCCGCGCGAAATCCTGCGACAGTTTTTCGTCGCCCATGGCATGGCCGCCATACTTGATCACGAAGGTCTGTCCGCTAAACCGATGCATATAGGGCAGGGCTTCAGATAAGGTCCGCGCTTTTGCGAGCTGTTCCTCGACGGTCAGGAGCTTGTCACTCATATTCTTTTACCCAATCTCTTCTGCCATCGCAGCCAGTTCAGCCCGGAGTTCCTCGATCCCGATCCCTTTTGTGGAACTGGTCAGCATGATCTCCGGATGGGCCGCCGGACGTCTGGCGAGTTCCATTTTTATCTTTTCCGTGAGCGATTTCACGTCACTTTTATTACTTTTGTCAACCTTTGTCAGAATGATCTGATAGCTGACGGCGGCGACGTCCAGCATGTCCATTATCTCCCGGTCCGTAACTTTAAGACCATGACGCGCATCGACCAGAAGCAGGACCCGGCGCAATGTCGACCGGCCTTTGAGATAACTGTTCACCAAGTCTGTCCAGATATCAATTTTTTCCTTGGATGCCTTGGCATAGCCGTGGCCTGGAAGATCGACCAGATGCAAGCGTCCGCCCAGTTCAAAGAAATTGATCTGCTGAGTGCGGCCCGGAGTGTTGGACGTGCGCGCAAGAGTGTTCCGGTTGGTCAGTGCGTTGATCAGGCTAGACTTGCCCACATTCGATCGGCCAGCAAAAGCTACCTCTGTCAGTTCAAGCTCTGGCAGCATCTCCTCGATTGCAGCACCGGCGACAAACTTGCACTCCTTGGCAAAAAGAAGTCGTCCAGCCTCGATAAATTCTGCCGACACATCCTCACTGTTCGGTTCCGTCCCGTCTGTCATGGGCGCGGCCGGGTCAGCTTTTTTCACCAGGATGAGTTACGGAAACACCCATACGCTTCATGATCAGCCATTGCTGGGCCATGCTGAGGATATTGTTCCACGTCCAGTATATGACCAGCCCAGCCGGGAAACTTGCCAGCAGGTAAGTGAAGAAGATGGGCATAAACAAAAAGATCTTCGCCTGTACCGGATCAGCTGGTTGAGGGTTGAGTTTTTGTTGTAGAAACATGCTAAGACCCATCAAAAGTGGCAGGAAGCCAACCATCAGGACTTGAGGCGGATCCCAAGGAATAAGGCCAAACAGGTTAAAAACGGTTGTCGGGTCCGGCGCGGACAAATCCTTGATGTAGCCATAGAAAGGCTGATGCCGCATCAGCAAGGTTACGAACAGAACCTTGTACAGCGCAAAGAAAATGGGAATTTGCAGCAGAATAGGCAAACAACCCGCCGCCGGATTGGCCTTCTCCCGTTTGTAAAGCGCCATCATTTCCTGATTGAGCTTTTGCTTGTCGTCGCCATATTTTTCGCGGAGTTTGACCATTTCCGGCTGCAGGCGTTTCATCTTGCTCATCGAGACATAGGATTTATGGGCGAGAGGCAATAGAATTGTCTTGATGATGACAGTCAGCGCCATGATGGCAAGGCCGAGGTTGCCGATCCAGCTGTTCAGGAATGCCAGTGCAAAATATATTGGCTTTGTCAGGAAGTAGAACCAACCCCAGTCAATTGCGAGGTCAAAACGGCTGATTTTATATTCTTCTTCATAAGTATCCAGCACCTCAACGACCTTCGCGCCGGCAAAGAGGTGGTTGGTAATGCCAACGGTATCCCCGCTCGGGACGTTAATACCTTCCTGATTCAGGAAATCAGTTTGATAGCGCGCGCCTTTTTGCGCGTAGGAGAAGCGGGCCTTGATGTTCGTATTCTGGTCGGGAATGAGGGCTGTGAGCCAAAATTTGTCCGTGATGCCCAGCCAGCCGCCAACAGAGGAAAAACTCTCGTTATTACCTTCTTCGAGATCGTCGTAATCAATCTCTTCTAAAGTATCGTTGAGGACGCCGATCGGACCTTCGTGGAGAATATAGAAGTTAGTGGTTTCCGGCGTTCCATGGCGAGAAATGAGGCCATAGGGAAACAGGGTGATCGCGGTGTCGGTCTGGTTCTCGATCATCTGCTCGATCGCAAACATATAATGTTCGTCAATCGAGATTGTCCGATGGAATATCAAGCCGTCGCCATTGTCCCATGTCAGCTTAAGCGGTTTTTCAGGCGTAAGCTCTGTCGCTTCTGTACTCCAGAGGGTTTGAGCATTCGGGAGCTTGATGTCGGCGCCGGGCGCAGGGCTCCAACCGAATTCCGCATAATAGGGGTTCGGGCTTCCCGCCGGAGAAAGTAGTTTGATTTCGGCACTGTTAGGGTCAATTGTCTCGCGGTAGTCAATCAGGGTCAAATCATCGAGCCGGGCGCCTGTCAAAGAAACTGAGCCATGAAGAGCCGGTGTGTTAATCCTGACCCGTTCTACTTTCTCAAGGCTTTGCGCACGCGTCAGCGAATCCTGTTCGGCTGAGCCTGGAGCACTCGGTATGCTGGCTCCTTGCGTGGCTGCCGGAACTTGGGATGATGTGTTGTCGCTGCTGGACGTTGTCGTTTGCTGCTGTTGCTCTAATTGCGGGCCTTCAACGAAGTATTGAAACCCGAAGATAATCAGGAAACAAAGAACGATCGCAATGATCAGGTTTTTCTGATCTGACATTATTTACAGCCCTAACGTTTTAATCGATGCGGGCGCGACGAATCGAGCCCCGCGCGCCATGATGACAATTTCCGTGTTTATGTGGTACCGGATCGTACCCTTCCCCGCCGAACGGATGGCATCGGCCCAAGCGGCACAATGTCAGCCAGCTGCCCTTGACAGGGCCGTGAACAGTAAGTGCCTCAATAGCATAGGAGGAACAACTCGGATAGTAGCGGCAGTTCGCTGGGATCAGCGGAGAGATAATATAGCGATATAATCTGATCGGAGTGCTAAGAAGCGTCACTAGAAGAGACTTTATCATTCGCTCCCCCTTTGCTCTTTCGCGTTAGCCCCAACCTTGCCGAGCGACTTACGAAGGTCCCGCCTCAGGTCTTCATAATTCCGCTCCTTGGTCGCATTGCGCCCGACTAGAACCAAATCCCATCCATCGTCGGCATAAGCCGGTATGACTTCCTGTGCAATGGCCCGCAAGCGACGCTTGATACGGTTTCGGATAACCGCATTGCCAACCTTTTTTGTCACGGTAAATCCTACACGGACACCGTCGGTGCCGGGCGCATCGGAACGCTTTGCTGCTTGCAGCACCATCCCCGGCGCGGCCCATTTGCGACGAACAGACGCAACGCGGAGAAAATCCGCGCGTTTTTTCAGTCGTTCGACGCCTACCGGCATGGATTAAGCTGAAAGGCTCTTGCGGCCTTTAGTGCGGCGATTTGCAAGAATCCGGCGTCCGCCGACCGTTGCCCGGCGGGCACGAAAACCATGGCGGCGTGCGCGAACAAGTTTGCTCGGCTGATATGTACGTTTCAAGAGACTTCTCCGTCGATCATCCGCGCCGTGTTGCGCGAAGGGAAAACAAGCCCCGCTGTATAAGGTTTCTCCCACATGAAGTCAATGCAGGAGATGAATTTTGACAGTTTCCGATATGAGGGGGGTCACTTCGGCTCACTTTTGGGTGAATGGGACTTTCGAAACTATCGATGATCCATAAGTTTCGATAAGTTTTGTTGTGAAAGACACTTGTATAGAGGATATGCCATTGTACGCTACATTTTGTCGCAGAAGCGGAGTTTGTGCTAGGCTCAGGCACATAATTCTTGCCATCGCGGGTAAAGGTCGAATCATAAATGGATAAGTTAACTGACCGCAAGCAAGCGACTGGAAAAGGGTTCTCGGTGAGAAAACTGTTCCCCGTTCTGTTGATTTTGATGGCGATCGCTGCATTTTTTATTTTCGGCCTGGATGAATATCTGACATTCCGTGCGTTAAGTGAGAACCGGGACCGGCTGATTGAGTTTGTGACGGCGAACTATGTGGCGGCGGCACTCCTCTATATGGGGCTTTATGTCGTTATCGTTGCACTATCGCTGCCCGGGGGCGCGTTGATGACCGTAACCGGTGGTTTTCTGTTTGGCTGGGTTGCCGCGGGACTGATGACTGTTTTCGCCGCCACGATCGGGGCGACATTGCTGTTCCTGATTGCTGCAACCTCTCTGGGAGAGCCGCTTCGCAAGAAGGCGGGACCAAAACTGAAAAAGCTGGAAGAGGGATTTGCCGAGAATGCGCTAAGCTATCTATTGTTTCTACGTCTCGTTCCGCTGTTTCCTTTTTGGCTGGTCAATATTGCGCCTGCGTTTCTGGGTGTGAAGCTCCGTACCTATATCGTCGGGACATTCTTTGGAATTATTCCGGGAACGTTTGTTTTCGCTTATCTTGGGGGAGGGCTGGACAGCATTATCCGGGAACAACAGTCTGTATATCAGGCATGCGTGGATGCAGGGCGAACGGATTGTGTTCTTGATTTCAAGATCACGTCCCTGGTGACGCCGGAAATTATTCTCTCTTTCTGTGCATTGGGGGTCATTGCCCTTTTGCCAGTTGTTATAAAGAAACTTCGCAAGCAAAAGATATAAGGACAGGATTTCGCCCCATGGCAAAACAGATAAAGACGGATATTTGTGTAATAGGGGGGGGATCTGGTGGTCTTTCCGTTGCTGCGGGCGCGAGCCAGATGGGTGCGAAAACAGTTCTTGTCGAAGGCGGCAAGATGGGCGGGGATTGCCTCAACTACGGCTGTGTTCCGTCAAAGGCGCTGATAGCCGCCGCAAAAAAAGCAGCAAGTTTGAAAGATGCAGCGAACTTTGGAGTCAGTGGTGCCGCGCCGGAGGTCGATTTTCCAAAAGTCATGGATCATGTACAGGATGTTATCGCCTCAATTGCGCCGCATGATTCGGTGGAGCGGTTTGAAGGGCTTGGCGTTGAAGTATTGCAAGGGTTTGGACGTTTTGTCTCGGAGTTTGAACTGGAAGTCGATGATGTCCGTATTAAGGCGCGGCGCTTTGTCATCGCTACCGGATCCCGGGCCACGGCACCGCCCATTGCGGGGCTGGAGGAAGCAGGCTATCTCACCAATGAAACAATATTCGAGAATCGCACCAAGCCGGATCATCTGATCATTATCGGTGGCGGACCAATCGGTCTTGAAATGGCGCAGGCGCATGTCCGACTGGGCTCCAGTGTCACAGTGCTTGAAGCATTCAAGGCCTTTGGACGGGATGATTCCGACTTGAGTAAAATTGTTTTGGAGGAGCTGCGCCGCGACGGCATCGATATTCGCGAAGAGGTGAAAATATCGCATGTGGTGAAAGATAAAACGGGAACCTATCATATCTCTTTGGGAGAAGGAGAGACCGCAGAAACGTTAGCGGGATCGCATTTGCTGGTGGCGGCGGGACGAAAGGCAAATGTGGAGACTCTTAATTTGGAAGGGGCGGGCGTTGAGTATACGCCGAAAGGTGTGAAGGTGGATTCCAGGCTTCGCACGTCAAACAAGAAGATTTACGCCATCGGCGATGTTGCGGGCGGATATCAATTCACCCATATTGCCAATTATCACGCCGGGATCTTTATCCGGAATGCACTATTCCGGTTGCCGGCCAAGGTAGATTACAGCGCTGTTCCCTGGGTGACCTTTACGGATCCGGAGCTTGCCAATGTCGGCTTGAATGAAGCTGCGGCAAGGGAGCAATATGGAGACAAGATCAAGGTCCTTACCTTCCCGTTCTCGGATATCGACCGCGCCCGTACGGAACGGCAAACCGATGGTATGATCAAGGCCGTCACGACGAGTAAAGGCCGGATACTGGGTGCGGGCATTGTTGGCCCGCACGCGGGTGAGTTAATCCATCCCTGGGGCCTGGCCATTTCGGAAAAGCTGAAAATCGGCGCCATGGCAAGTTATATTGCGCCCTATCCGACATATGGTGAAATAAGTAAACGGGTCGCGGGAAGCTATTATACACCAAGCCTTTTCAGTTCCAGAACCCGGGCGATCGTCAAGTTCCTCTCCTTTTTTGGTTAACACGAAATGATAACGCGTTCGTTATCGCAGTTGATTCGGATTTTGCACGATTCAAGCGCATTCTCCCCTAAAGCAATCGATTGCTTTTTGAAGTTAACGAGTCAAAACAGGAGAGAATCATGTTCAAGGAAGTTTTAACGGCCGCGGCGATTGCCTCAATGGCGTCAACCGCTGTCATTCCGGGCGCCGTCGCGTCTTGTGCCCCGAAGAAAGCCTGTAATGCATGTGCAGCAAAAAAGGCGTGCAACCCCTGTAACCCGTGTGCGGCGAAAAAGGCATGCAACCCATGTAATCCATGTGCAGCCAAAAAGACCTGCAATCCTTGCAACCCTTGCAAGGCAAATCCTTGCGCAGCCAAGAAAAGCTAACAATCGGGGCATTGACGGATCTGGCGCCATCGGCGCCGCATGCGAAAAACGGGTAGGTATCATTAAGTTGATACCGGCCCGTTTTTTTGATCTATTCTAACGAATGGCTTTTATTGGAAAAATTGTGGCGCCTTTTCGCAGTCTATCAGCACGATTGCTGATACTGACGCTTCTTTTTGTCATGCTGGCGGAAGTCCTTATTTTTGTCCCGTCAATTGCTTTCTTCCGGCTGAACTATCTGGTCAAAAAGACAGAGTTTGCCCATTTGGCTACCCTCTCTCTCTTGGCGTCACCGGACAACATGGTATCCGATGAACTTCGGGAAGAATTGTTGTTTCGGGTTGGCGCGCGCAGTGTTGTTCTACATGGCGCGAATTCCCGGCTTTTGATTCTGAGCGAAAATATGCCTATCAGCATTGACGCGGAGTTTAACCTTGCGGACCAGAATCCGGCGCTTCTGATTGAACATGCCTTTATGAGCCTGATGGTGGGGCCTGACCGGATTATCCGTATTATCAGTCCGATTGAAAACGAGCCAAACTCATCGCTTGAGGTGGTCATTGATGAGGCGCCCTTGATCGATGCCATGTATGACTATGCCTGGAACATTTTTTGGCTCTCACTGATGATTTCCTCGCTGACGGCAATACTTGTATATCTGGCGTTGCACTGGCTGTTGGTGCGCCCGATGCGGCGACTAAGCGAGAGCATGATTGCCTTTCGCCGGGCGCCGGAGGACGTGAGTACCGCGGTTGTCCCGTCGCGGCGGCGCGATGAAATTGGTGTCGCTGAGCGGGAGCTAGAGATCATGCAGTCGCGCCTTCGCTCTGCCCTGACACAGAAACAGCATCTGGTCGCGCTCGGGATCGCTGTTACCAAAATCAGCCATGATTTGCGCAATATCCTCTCCACATCACAAATCGTGAGTGATAGCCTTTCTGAGATAAAAGACCCGAAGGTTCAAAAAGTCGTACCTCGGCTGATGACCAGTATCGATCGCGCGATTGACCTGTGTACGCAAACGCTCAAATACGGGCGGGCCGATGAGCGGGAACCCAAAAAGGAACGCTTCCTTCTGGAGCCATTGGTGAATGAGGTTAAAACCTCTGTTGGTTTGCGGGAAAATAACGGCATAACCTGGCAGAACCGGATTCCGGCGGGGCTCATGTTGAACGCGGACCGGGACCAGTTCTACAGGATATTGTTGAACCTTTCCCGCAATGCCGTGCAGGCAATGGAGGGGGTGGGAAAAATTGAAGTTCACGCCCTGCGGGCCGGAACGCGAACCCTCATTCGTATCTGTGACAGCGGGCCGGGACTTCCCGTCAAAGCGAAAGAGCATCTTTTCGAACCATTCTCTGGATCCGCAAGGGCAGAAGGGACCGGCCTTGGACTGTCGATTTCCCGCGAGTTGATAGTCGCTCATGGTGGCCGAATTACGCTGGAGCGAACCGGAGCCTCCGGGACGGTCTTCTGCATTGAAATGCCTGATTAACGCTATTTAAACTGTCCATCCGTTACATTTCATGCCTGTAAACCAGCCCGGTCGTAGTGTCCGGAAATCAGGATGATCTGCATGCGGAAAATGCGGTGTTTAAAAATAAGCCTTCTACTGGGTGCCGCACTCGTTACCGGCGGCTGTTCCAGCGATGTGTTCAAGAAAGTTGATCGGGAAGTTGCCGGATGGTTCGGCGAGTCATGCTCCTTCACCAATCTTTCCAGTGGAGATGATTTTTGTACGCCCGAGAAGGAAGCTCATATGCAACCCTTGGTCTACTGCTATAAAACACTTGGCTCCGTAAATTGCTATGCAGAAGAAAACCCTTACCATACCGAACGTTCCGTGCGTGTCAGAAAGGCGCCAGCACTCGCTTCGTCAATCGAAAATGACAGTCAGGTTATGGAATTTGCCCCTGTTCAATCCGCCAAGTCCGACCCGACGGTTAAAGAATAGATACGCCCGTTATCCAGCTTTCTTAAAATGGCCTGTTTATTTACCGGATAATGTTGCTACCTTGTCAGAATGACCCGGTGAGGAGGCACGGCTGGCTATGACATGGAACCCTGAACAATACTCTCTTTTTTCTGACCATCGGCTACGTCCGGCCATCGATCTTCTGTCTCAGGTTCCATCTCACGCGCCGTCGGTGATTTATGACTTGGGATGTGGCACCGGCAATGTGACCGCGCTCTTGTCGCAACACTGGAACGAAGCAGTTGTCATTGGTATCGACAGCTCGGAGGATATGCTTGCAAAAGCGAAACGGGAGCATCCATCCATTGAATGGAAGGTCGGCGATATCGCTGAATTTTCTCCCACAAGTAAGGGCAACCTTATTTTCAGTAATGCGGCGCTGCATTGGCTGGATGACCATGAGAAGCTATTCCCGAAGCTTTTGGAGCAGCTCCGCCCGGGGGGCGTTCTGGCCGTGCAGATGCCAAACAATTTTTCGGCGCCTTCCCATGAAGCGTTGTACGATCTTGCACAGTCTGAGGAATGGATAGACAGGCTGGGATCACTTGTCCGACCCGCACCGGTTCATAATATAAACTGGTATTTTGATTTGCTGTCGCCGCTGGCCGACAAAATCAACATATGGGAAACAACCTATTTTCAGGTACTCAAGGGCAGGGATGCCGTCCTTGAATGGACACGGGGAACGGCTCTGAGACCATTTCTTGCCGCGCTTGACGGTAATGAGATCGGTGCTTTTGAAAGCCAGTATGCCGAGCGTCTAATGGAGGCTTATCCGGTACGTCGTGATGGATCGACCCTGTATCCGTTTTCCCGCCTCTTTATTGTCGTACAGTTGCCGGAGGATTGAGGAAGTTGATCAGGCGTTTATTGTGAAAGGACGATGCCTTCCCGCCTGGGGTCCGCTCCCCCTTCCAATCCTTTCGGCGTCATCAGGATGCCATGAAGGCCGCTGTTGAGACTGCGGACATTCACTTTGTACCCAATTTCCTCCAGCGGTTCCTGATGATCCGCAACGGCTGTATCCGCCTCAAGATCAAGGGCTCCGTTCCGGTTGACGAAATGCGGAAAATCAATTGCCTCCTGCATTCCCATTTTCCAGTCCAGTGTTGCAACAACTGTCTTCAGCACATAGCCGATAATCCGGCTGCCACCAGGCGAGCCGATAACCATCTTTAAATTACCGTCTGCATCAAACACTATCGTTGGCGACATGGAGCTGCGCGGGCGTTTGTTCGGTTGAACGCGATTGGCAACCGGTCCGTCCTCCGTTTCGGGGGCAAAGGAAAAATCCGTCAACTGATTGTTGAGAATGAAACCGCCAACCATCAACCGCGAACCGAATACATTCTCAACTGACGTTGTCATGGATACTGCATTTCCGAAACTGTCCAGAATGCTGAAATGGCTGGTTGACGGAAGCTCAATGGCGTTATCAAGGCCGAGCGATCCCTGCTTTTGCAGCGGCACGCCAGCCTCGAACGGCAGTTGTGATTCGCCGGGCGAGATGAGATTTGCCCGGCTTTTCGTGTAATCAGGACTTAATAACCTATTGATTGGAATATCAATAAAGTCTCCGTCCGCGAGATATTTCCCCCGGTCGGCAAAGGCCAGCGCACTTGCCTGCGCGATGAGGTCAATCGCTTCAGTACTTCCCGGTTTAAGTGTAGGCACATCCCAGTTCTCAAGTATTCGTAGCGTCTGTAATAATGTGATGCCGCCCGAGGTGGGTGGGCTCATCCCGCACACCCGATGTGCGCGATAGGGCGCGCAAACTGGCTCCCGTTTGACCGCCTTGTAATTAGCCATATCAGCCAGGGACAAAACGCCGGGGTTCATATTGTCGCTGCGGACTGTCTCGACAATTTCCTCGGCAATCGTACCATGATAGAACGCATCCGGCCCTTCGTTCGCGATACGCGTCAATGTTCTGGCTAACACCGGATTTTTTAGCCGCGTCCCAGCTGCTTTTGCCGATCCATCGGTCTCATAGAAATAAGCCGCCGCCGAAGGCTTGGTTCTCAGGTATTCGTCGCGATCGAGAAGATAGTGGAGACGTGGGGAAATCAGGAACCCTTCAGTCGCAAGTGCAATGGCAGGAGTAAATAGATCTTTCCAGGGCAAGTTTCCGTGCACTTCATGTGCCTTTGCCATCATTGCAACGACGCCTGGCACGCCAACGGATCCGCCGCCGACAACAGCCTCATAGAATTTTTTCTTGCTGCCATCCGCATTCAGGAAATGGGTTTCTTTTATCACCGATGGGGCTTTTTCCCGTCCGTCGTAAGTTTCGAGTTGCTTTGTCCCCTTGTCAAAATACAGCAGGAACGCCCCGCCGCCGATGCCGGAGGATTGTGGCTCGACCAGGGTCAGCATCATCTGCGTTGCGATCGCGGCGTCAATCGCGCTGCCACCCCGCGCAAGCATATCCCGCCCCGCTTCGGCAGCCAGTGGATTGGCCGCGGAAATCATGAACTTCGGCGGTTCCTGAGCCTGGACCGGCCCTCTATGGAACAGGAAAGTCAAGGTCATCAACATGATGAGGCCGCATGAACGGATTAGTAAGGGCTGGGCGATGGGCATAAAATTCGCTTCCTTTTTTGACACCGCGTAGGTCACGAAGATCAGTTGACCCCTGCCTATGCCAAGGCTAACGTTGCGTAAGTAATAACAAAAGTTGATAACCATGAATAAACTTGGCGCGAGAAACCTTATCACAGATGTCGACGGTATAAAAATAGGCAATGCTGAGGACGCGCATGTAATGACCGGCGTAACGGCAATCGTTCCCGACACCGCTGCGGTCGCCGGGGTTGACGTTCGTGGTGGTGGCCCGGGCACACGTGAGACCGAGGTGCTAAATCCCGATTGCCTGGTGGAAAGGGTAGATGCCGTGGTGCTGAGTGGGGGGTCGGTTTTCGGGCTGGAGGCGGCCTCCGGTGCTATAATGGCTCTTGCCAGACAGGGTCGCGGTTTTGATGTCAGGGGACTGCATGTTCCGATTGTTCCCTCCGCCATTCTTTTTGATCTCGCGAATGCAGGAGACAAGAATTGGGGAGACATGCCGCCCTATCGTAACCTTGGAATGACCGCGGTCGGGAATGTGGAGGAAGATTTTTTACTCGGAAATATTGGGGCCGGATACGGTGCGGCGGCAGGACGGATTAAAGGCGGACTTGGAAGTGCGTCACTTGTGAGTGATGATGGCATACAGGTCGGCGCCGTCTTCGCGGTCAATCCGGTTGGTAGCGTTCTTGTCCCGGGAACACGGCATTTTTGGGCTTGGGCGCTGGAACAACAAGGGGAATTTGGGGGCCTCGGCGCTCCCGAAATTTCCGCAGACATACCTTTGGACATGCCAGCGGAGTCAAGATTAGCGGAAAATACTACCATTGGTGTTGTCGCGACAAACGTCACCCTCACCAAGTCGGAAGCAAAGCGTATCGCCATTATGGCGCATGATGGTCTGGCACGTGCAATTAGGCCTGTACATACCCCATTCGACGGCGATAGTATTTTTGCATTATCGACCGAGAAAATAGAGCTGTCGGGCCCAAGGGCAATGGGTGTGGCCAGGATCGGAGCGATGGCTGCAGATTGTGTCGCTAGATCCATTGCCCGGGCAGTTTATAACGCCACAAGTTTGGGCGGAATTCCGGGTTACTTATCGTAATAATGAGGCTTTTATATTAGGGAGAAAGCGAATGAAGAAATTACTAATTGCTACAGCCCTTGCCGGTGCAATGTTGGCGCCGCAAATGGCTTTGGCTGCGAATGACAGCGTGACGTTCGCCCAGCGGCTTGAGCCCCCCGGGCTCGATCCGAGAACGGGTGCCGCTGCGGCCATTTCATTGACCACGCTTTACAATGTGTATGAAGGGCTAACTCGCGTTGATGAAAAGAGCATGGTTCACCCTGCCCTTGCCGAAAGCTGGACAATCAGTGATGACGGCTTGACATACACATTCAAGTTGGTTGAAGGCGCGAAATTTCATGATGGAACGGACTTTGACAGCTCCGATGTCAAATATACGTTTGAGGCCAATGCCGCCGAAGATAGCCAGAACAAGCGCAAGGACCGCTTCACAAATATGGAAAGCATTGAGACACCGGATGCGAATACGGTCGTCATCAAGCTGAAAGAGCGGCGTCCGGACCTTCTGGAACAGCTGGGCGAATCGACGGCGGTGATTGTTGATCCGGCGTCGGATGCGACCAACGAGACGATGCCAGTCGGCACGGGCCCGTATAAATTTGACACATGGACAAAGGGCGACAGCCTGAAACTGACGGCTGCTGATACCTATCGCGATAAAGATGATGTGGCGATCAAGAAAGTTACCTTCCGCTTCATTGGCGATGGCTCAGCGCGGCTTGCTGCCCTTCTTACAGGGGATGTGGATTCAGCGGATATTCCGAATGAACTGATTGGCAATGATGCCTTGAAGGCGGATTTTGACATTTTGGTTGGAAACACCAATGGCGAAACCATCCTGAGTACGAACAATGCGAATGAAGCGTTATCCAAGCTCAAGGTTCGCCAGGCAATTGCCCATGCGATCAACCGGCAGGAAATTATCGATGGCGCGATGTTCGGATTTGGAACGCCAATCGGCTCGCATTTTGCCCCGCATCATCCGGACTATATCGACCTGACTGGTACCTATCCTTATGATCCTGAAAAATCGAAACAGCTCCTGGCGGAAGCCGGATATCCGGACGGGTTGGAACTTTCCTTGAAATTGCCGCCAGTGGATGATTATGCGCGCAAGGGGGGGCAGATCGTTGCGTCCCAGTTGGAAAAAGCCGGTTTCAAGATCAAGATCGAAAATGTCGACTGGCCGAAATGGCTGGATGAGGTCTACAAGAAGAAAAACTACGACCTTTCCATCGTCTCGCATGTAGAACCGATGGATATTGGTATTTATGCCCGTGAAGGCTATTACTTCAACTACAATAACACGAAGTTCAACGAGGTTGTCGCGGCGGCTGAATCCGCAGCTTCGGCCGCAGAACGTACCGAGCTCCTGCAGACCGCACAGAAAATGTTGGCCGAGGATGCGGTGAATGGGTATCTGTTCCAACTGCCACGTGTCATTGTGGTCCGCAAGGGTCTGAACGGCGTCTGGCAGGATATCCCATTCTTTGTGACGGACGTCGCCCGGATGTCTTGGAGCGAGTAACTCTTGCTTCATGCTTACAAAGCAAAACCCGCTGGCTCTCACCAGCGGGTTTCTTTTTTGAAGAAGGCAGGCAAAAAACCTCCTTCGCGGTATTTTTTGGTTTACGCAGCAGCACTCTGCCCGGACCCCAGGTAACTTTCCAGTTCGTCGGCACCCCCGATTTTTTCACCATCAATAAAGATCTGCGGTGTCGTTAATGCACCAGATACTGCCCGCAGGGACCGCATTGTTGCGTCGGTTCCAAGAACAATCTCCTCATAGCCGAGACCAGCTTTATCAAGTGCAGATTTCGCCCTTGCGCAGTGACCACAGCCCGGTTTCGTGAAGACCGTGATTGCCTGAGGTTTCTTCACCGATGGATCGAGATATTCAAGCATCGTATCCGCGTCGGAGACTTCGAACGGGTCACCTTCGACGTCCGGCTCGATAAACATTTTCTCGACGACGCCGTCATCGACAATCATGGAATAGCGCCATGAACGCTTACCAAAGCCGAGATCTTCCTTATCTACCAGCATACCCATTCCTTCAGAGAAAGTGCCGCAACCGTCCGGAATAAAAGTGATGTTCTCTGCATTCTGATCTTTTTTCCATTCATTCATGACAAATGTATCGTTGACCGACAGACAGAGGACATCGTCAATACCGCACTTCGCCAGTGTCGGCGCAAGTTCGTTGTAGCGCGGCAGATGTGAAGAAGAGCATGTCGGTGTGAATGCTCCTGGTAGAGCGAATAATGCGACCTTCTTGCCCTTGAACAATTCATCAGTTGTAACGTCCTGCCATCTATCGCCAACGCGGGTTTTAAAAGTGACGTTCGGGACCTTCTGGCCTTCCATATTTTTCATCTCTATCAACTCCAATGTTTCTATAATTCTGAAGACCTCCTTCATATAATTCATCACTTATTTTATGCAAGTAATTTTTAGAATTATTTTAATATTAGGTCGACTTGTGTCGGAGCTGTCGTGGAGCTGTGTCCTTTGAATTGGAAGTTGCAATAATGTGTGCCGGAAGTTCACGCGAATCCTGCTAATTGCTGCTGGTCATATAGGATTGCAGTTGATAAAGTTCCCACAAGGCGGTTACTTCCACCGTTATGGGTGGACTAAGAGGGA
This sequence comes from uncultured Sneathiella sp., assembly GCF_963973085.1. GTDB lineage: Bacteria > Pseudomonadota > Alphaproteobacteria > Sneathiellales > Sneathiellaceae > Sneathiella. Next base: position 162,026 of record NZ_CAXAXA010000004.1, on the reverse strand, counting down.
ATATAGTGCGGGCAAACTTTTGTTCAAATCTATAGCTGCCCCCGCAACTGTGAGCGTCGAGGGGTTTTCGATGAGGCCACTGGAGAAATCTGGGAAGGCAGAAAACACCGGTACTGCGCGAGCCAGGAGACCTGCCGCTGAGAAAAGATAGAGTCAATTCGTCGGGTGAGACGAACATAGGAGAGAAACATGCGAAAAATAATAGCAGCGTTGACAGGACTTGCGGCTGCGGCCGTGCCGAGTATGGCCTTCGCCCATCACCCCATGGGAGGGGCCACCCCAAATACATTTATGGATGGATTCCTTTCAGGCATTGGCCATCCGATAATCGGAATTGATCATCTTGCCTTTATCGTTCTGGTGGGGCTGGCCGCAGTGTTCCTCACACGTAAATATATGGCGCCTCTTGTCTTCGTGGGCGGAACGTTGGCGGGCTGCCTTTTAATCGCAAATGGCACGGTATTGCCTTATGCTGAGTTGATCATTACCGGATCCGTTATTCTGCTGGGCGCCTTGGTCATGTCAGGCCAGAAAATCCCGTCAGCTGTCTATTTGGCAATTTTCGCGATCGCCGGAATTTTCCATGGCGGCGCTTACGGCGAGGCTATTATCGGCGCTGAAGCGACACCGCTTGTATCCTATCTGGCGGGGTTTGCGATTATTCAGTATTTGATTGCCATAGGCGCCGGTCTTGTGGTCGAAAGGATGTGGCGCGCTTCCGACGCTACCGCGACAAAGCCACGTATTGCCGGGGCGGTTGCCGCAGGTATCGGCGTTGCCTTCTTCGTGGAGAATGTCGAAGGCATGCTCTTCTGATATGCAAGGGATTATAGTTGCTGCTGCGGCTGTATTGAAAAAAAGCGACGGATAAAACCGTCGCTTTTCTTTTGTCCTCGTTCGGCAAATAGTTTACCGCACGTAAACATGCACCTCGTTCGATGTCACATTTGCATTTGAGGCACTCGAAAGATTCACTCTTGAAGCGGGCAGGCCCATGTCTGTGAGGGAGCGTAAAACCCGCTCTGCATTGCGCACGGATGTTGCCTGATTATTGGCGAGATTTCCCTGTAATGGCGCGATGGAGACGATATCAAAATTGGATTGCGGGCGTTCCTGCATTGCTTGGCTGACCGCATCATAAAGCGCCTGCTCATAGGCTACGTCTTCGCGGTCAAACCGAATGATGACAAGTGCCTGACGCTCTCCGGTCGCCGTATCGGCTTTCGCTGTTTGAAGGTAATTCCGTGTGCCGGCACTCGTGCCAAGGAACCCACCATTCTTGATAGCGATCGAGGTGTTGGTGAGGTTCATCCGCTCCGTCCCGACATAGGCCGTCTGACGGTTGATATCGTTTGTCAGCTGCGTCAGCAGACGATTTGTGAGGACCGAGGTTCGACTGGTTTCATCTTCCAGAACGGTCAGTTGACGATGATCTTCCTCAATAGCGCCGCTCAGTTCAAACGCAGATTGCACTGATTCGAGCAAGAATCCTACTTCACCGGCATCCCCCGCGACGGAGTTGGCAAGATTGTTCATGCGGGATACATCGGCCGCGATCTCTTCCAGGTCGCCTTGCGCTTCATTCCACTGACTGATCAGAATGGGATTGCCTTTTGTTGTTCCGATTTGAAGACGTGCGTTAATGGCGGCCATGGTACCATGATAGCGCTGCGACGTCGCCGTAGTAGAGGCTTCTATTTCTTCAAACTGGGCGCTGTTCTGATTTACGCGCGCTTGCAATGCTCTTAAACTATCCCGCAGAGTTTCAACTCTTTGGCCGACCACAGTTCCCGTACTAGGGGCCGAAGTAACTTCAGGCAGTGTATACCGCCCAGCAGGAGCAGGAGCAGCCGGCGCCATGGATTGTGTCGCCGTCTTGTCAACTCCCATTGCGGCCTTATCCTCTGCCGACAACTCAGTTTTCCCTGCATTCGCAGGCGCCGGGTCTCCGGTCAGGGGCGGAAGCAATGTTTCATCGACGAAAGAGCAGCTGGCGACGAATAACACGGCGCATAGTGCAATGGGGCGGGTAAGGTGGAAGACCATGATTGTACAACACTCTTTATTTCTGTGCGCGCAAGAACCCGGCAGCGGGAAACAAAACGCTTTACCATACCGGGCGGTTTTTGTAACCGGAAAACAGTGCAAGATAGTATCTAATGAAAAGCGTGGCGACAAGAACCGATTTCGAAACAACTTTTTACAAAAATCTGGTTTAATCGCTTGCAATGCCCCCCCCTTTTGATTAATTTCCCGATCCTCAGGCGGGCGGCAGTTACGATAATGCCCCCTATCGTCAACGGACAAGGTTGTCAATAAGCACCGGTAGCTCAGCTGGATAGAGCACTAGACTACGAATCTAGGGGTCGGGAGTTCGAATCTTCCCCGGTGCGCCATTTCCTCATTCATTTATCAAAACTGCTTCTTCCCTTCTGAAGCTTTTGCAGAGTGTTCTCCAGCACATTCAGAAATTGGCTGCGATCTTTCTTGCTGAAGGCGGCGTTATACCCGGCGATTTCCCCGGTCTGTCTGAGGTGACTGTTCAGGTCCCGCATGGCGAGGGCCATGCCGATAGATTGCTGGGTAAAGGCTTTGCCGGTGGGACCAAGGACAACGGCGGATTTTTGCAGTGCTTTGTCCGCAAGCGGGATGTCGGAGGTAATCACGACATCGCCCGCCTTCACATTTTCGGCAATCCAGTTATCCGCCGCATCAAAGCCGTCATCGACGACGATTTGCTCAATGAGGAGGCTCTGCGGAAGGCGCATCCAGCTGTTGCTGACCACATAGGTTACCAGTTTGTGCCGCCCGGCAACACGATACACCTCGTCTTTAACCGGGCAGGCATCCGCATCTATGAAGATTCTCGTCAAACTCTTGTTTTCTAACTCGCCATTTGGATGGCGTTCCAGACCTTCTGCGGAGTCGCCGGCATATCGATATGCCGGACCCCAATATCTTGGAGGGCATCAATGATCCCGTTAATCACAGCAGGCGGCGCGGCTATGCAGCCCGCCTCCCCACAACCTTTTACGCCCATGGGGTTCATGGTGCAGGGTACTTCGATTGTTTCATACAGGAGATCGACAGGAACATGATCTGCGCGCGGCATGCCATAGTCCATGAAGGAACCGGTCAGGAGCTGCCCATCGTCACTGTAGACGGTATGTTCCGTGAGCGCCTGGCCAATACCCTGACCCACGCCGCCGATCACCTGGTTGCGGACCAGCGCCGGATTCACAATGGTCCCGAAGTCATCAACGATGACATAGCGAACGACATCGGTTGCTCCTGTGAGCTCGTCAATTTCGACTTCGGCAATATGGCAGCCATTGGGGTAGGTAAAGGCCTCAACTGTAAAGCTGGCTTCGGCATTAAGTCCCTCGGCAAGGTTCTCCGGCAATTGTCCAAGACCGCGGGCGCGATGCGCAAGCTCAAGGATGCCGATTTTGCGGTCCGTTCCGGCAACGGCAAACTCTCCCTCCTCAGCGGAAAATTCAATGTCCACCGCTGCCGTCTCCAGAAAATGACCCGCAAGCTCTTTGCCCTTATTGATCACCTCGTCGCTCGCGGCATGAATGGCGGGGCCTTGCGTCGTCAGGGAGCGAGATCCTCCTGTACCACCACCGGTCTTGATCTTGTCCGTATCCCCCTGGATCACGTCTATATTCTCGAACGGGACGCCAAGTCGCTCAGCCACAATCTGGGCATAGGCCGTCGAATGGCCTTGACCGGAAGATTGTGTGCCGACAGCGAGGGTGACACGATTTTCATCCTCGAAGCGGATGGTCGCATTCTCGGTCGGGTTGCCGGCGGTCGCTTCGATAAAATAGCACATGCCGATCCCGCGGCGTTTGCCATTTTCCGCCGACTTTGCTTTACGGGCCGAAAAGTCTGACCAGCCAGAGGTTTCAAGTGCGCGATCCATAATCCGCTCAAACTCACCGCTGTCATAGACGCAGCCGGTCGCTGTCTTGTAGGGAATGGCGGCCACTGGAATAAAGTTCTTCCGGCGAATTTCATCTTGTCCGATGCCAAACTCCCGTGCGGCCTTGTCCATCAGCCGTTCGATAATATAGATCGCCTCCGGTCGGCCGGCGCCGCGATAGGCATCGACCGGCACAGTATTAGTGAAAACGCCTGTGCAATGGTAATAGAAATCGGGAATGTCATAGACGCCCGGCATCACCTTTACGGCGGCCATCGTCGGAATCAGCGGCCCAAATGTTGAGAAATAGGCGCCCAGGTTGGCGTTCGTTTCCACCATCATGCCGGTAATCTTCTGGTCTGCATCAAAGGCAAGCTTGGCGTGTGTGACATGGTCGCGCCCTTGAGTGTCAGAGAGGAATGCATCGCTTCTCTCGCCCATCCATTTAATCGGTCGGCCAAGCTTGCGGGATGCCCAGACCGTTGCCGCACATTCGGAATAAAAGAAGAGCTTCATCCCAAACGCACCGCCGACATCCGGGGTGATAACCCGGACTTTTTCCTCGGGAACGTGCAATATGGAATTGGCGAGCAAGGACCGAAGGACCCAGCCGCCCTGTGTTCCCATGCGGACTGTCATTTTCTCTTCAGTTGTGTCCCAATCAGCGATCAGGCCGCGCGGCTCCATCGAGTTTACGACAACCCGGTTGTTGATCAGGTCAATCTCGGTGACATGGGCCGCATTGGCCATCACATCGTTGATATTCTTTTCGTCACCCTGCGCCCAGTCGAACGCCACGTTATTCGCGACGCTATCATGAACGAGCGGCTGTCCGTCTTCATTTGCGGTTTTCGTATCGACAACAACATCCAATTCGTCGAAATCGAACATGATCAGCTCAGCGGCATCTTTCGCCTGAGCAAGGCTCTCTGCAACGATATATGCAATATTGTCGCCAGCGTAGCGGACTTTGTCGGTAGCTAGAACGGCATGACCGGGATCGGAGCGATCACTGCCATCGCGGTTTTTTAGCGGAATCATGCAGGGGAGCTGGTTGGCCTTGTCTGCCTCAAGTTCCGTGCCAAGGATGATATCGACTACGCCGGGGGCCGCGCGGGCATCATCAACATCAATCGACAGTATCTTCGCATGAGCGACAGGGGATCGCAGCATATATCCATATAGCTGCCCATCCAGTGTGATATCATCCGTGTACTCGCCCGATCCGGTGATGAGGCGAAAATCTTCCTTGCGTTCAACCGACTGATTTACACCGAATTTGACCATTGTGTTCGTTCCTCTTTTTTATTGAGGCGGCTGGGTTGGCCGCAGTTTCTATATCCATACTATCAGAAGTGCGATGGGGGACTTCAAGTCCTGTTTTCGGTTTCCGGGCGGATCAGGCGACTATTTTGGCTGCTCCCACATCACGCCATCGCGGATGAAGCTTTCAACTTCGCTTTCTTCAAAACCATGTTCCTTGAGAATTTGGCGTCCTTGTGCCCCGAACGCCGGGGGGGCGGTTTTCGCGGATCCCGGCGTGCGGCTCAACTTCACGGCAACACCTGTGCCGGAATATCCGTCCATCTCGACAACCATGTCGCGGTGCCGGGTATGCGGATGGTTGAGCGCTTCCGGCGCTGACATTGCGGCACCTGCAGGCACACCGGCCGCCAGAAGCTTTGTTGCAACCTCAACCCCGTCTGTATCAGCAAAGAGTTTGACAAGCGCGTCGTTCAGGGCTGAGCGATTGGCGACCCTGAGCGAGTTGTCCGCGAAACGAGGGTCGTTGGAAAGCTCCGGCTCACCGAGTGCAGCACAGAGTTTCGTAAACTGTCCATGGTTGCCCACACCAAGAAATACCGGTGTCGTCCGCGTTGGATAGAGATCATAAGGCGCGATATTTGGGTGGGAATTTCCGGTCAGCTTCGGGGCATTGCCGGACATCAGGTAATTGGGTGCATGAGGATGCTGAAGCTGTATGCCCGTGTCGTAGAGAGAGGCCTCGACCGATTGTCCCTTACCAGAAACATGCCGCTCATTCACGGCCATAAGAATACCGATGGCGGCATTCATGCCGGTTCCGAGATCGACCAGCGGTATTCCGATACGGACCTGGCCTGATTCCGGTGATCCGTTCACACTGATAAGACCGGCCCAAGCCTGGATAACGGCGTCATATCCGGGATATCCGCCAAAAGGTCCATCCGCCCCAAAACCGGTGACACGGCAATGGATCAGCCGCGGAAACTTTTTTGAAAGAACCTCTTCATAACCAAGCCCCCATTTCTCAAGGCTACCAGTCTTGAAATTTTCAATCAGGACATCCGCATCCTCCAGCAGCTTGAGAACAATTTTCTTCCCTTCTTCCGAACGGATATCAAGGGCAATCGAGCGCTTGTTCCGGTTCGTTCCAGAGAAATAGGCGGCGAGGCCTTCCTCGTTATAGGGTGGGCCCCAGCCTCTTGTCTCGTCACCTTGTGGCGGTTCGATCTTGATAACGTCCGCTCCATGATCTCCCAGCATCTGAGTGCAAAAGGGGCCGCCCAGAACACGGGATAAATCAATTACTTTCAAGCCCGCAAGGGCACCTTTGCTTGACATGTTGGTCCTTAATTCTTTCTTGTTACGCTTTTGGATATTATTTTACTGGCTCGGCTTCGGAAGTCACTGGAAATATGGAAGCAGCAAAATTTGGATAAACCTCGGATACTTTCCGACTGACCTCTGTTTCCAGTAGCTTCAACAGCTCTGGATCCGGCGGTGGCGTTACGGGAGTGCTCTCCTCATAATCGAACGCGAATCCAGTGTTATCAAGGATGTCTTCCAACGAACTGCTGGGGTGGATTGATTGTAGCGAAAACTGCCGCTTTTCACGGTTGAACCTGAAAAAGGCCTTGCTGGTGATCAGGCCATAGGGACCACCCTTGCGGTATATTTTTTCATCCGATATGCCGGGCGCGCTGATAAAGTCCACCTTCTCGACCAAGGTGCGCCGGGTATGTTCCTCACGAAAGAGAATAACCTTCGGAATCAGAAAATAAAGATAGGCGGAACCAAACGTTCCGGGCCATCTCGGCGCTGACGTCGGATAGGGCCCGCGGCCCATCAGGTTGATGTTTGCTTCGCCATCTATTTGTCCGCCACCGAGGAAAAAGGCATCAATCCGCCCTTGCGCGGCACAATCAAAAAGTTCGCCACCTCCGCCCGTGAAAAAATTATTTGCGACAGATCCCAGAATATTGACATGACGCGGTGACCCCCAGGCAGCTTTAGCGAGCAGCGCGGCCGCACCAGGAATTGGAGAGGCAGCGCCAACCGCAACATGATTACAATCGCGCAGGAGGTCGGCAATCAGGCAGATCAGCGCCTTTTTTTCATCCGCGGCTGTCATGCCATCACACTTTCACCAAAGATATAACGCTCCAGATACTCGTTAAATCCGGCATCGCTTGCGGCCATTTTCATATATTCGCGCATATGCGCATCGTCTACCTTCGCGCCGTTCCAGAAAGGCAGTGGCCAGCTTCCATTTGGCGCATGGCATATTTTCCCGACATAGAGCGCCGGCAGGACACCAGCGGCCATTTCTTCTGTCTCGAATAGGCTTGTCTCGCGTATCTCATCTACCGTAACGAAGGCGGATTTCGAAGCATGGGACATGTTCACAAGTTCACGTTTCCGGCCAAGCCAGACATTTCCGTCCCGATCGGCAAGGGGCGCATGAAAGAGGGCAATGTCGGGCTGAATGGCAGGTATAGCGACGATCGGATCTTCGTTCTCGGAGAATGGGTTCTGGATGACCTTCCAGGCCGGATGGTATTCAAGTACATCGCTTCCCAATATTCCACGGAGTGGCATGAAGGGAATACCTTTTTGCGACGCCTGCAGCCCTGCATGGATTGCGGGGCATGTCGCGTCAACCAGGCGGATCGATCCTTCGCGCACGGCTTTTGTAAAGCGTGGGGCAGGGCCGTATTCACCCAAGGTTAGCGCAGAACTTTCCAAGGTTGCAACACATCCTGCGCCAATCAGAAGCTCGGCCTGCAAACCACTTGTGGGGACGCCGACTAGATGCAAGTTCCTTGCCTTGCGGCGGATCAGCGCCCTTGTCGCCACCATAGTGACGCCTGCATAATCCGCAGGGATCGCAAGCTTGGCGCCATCGGGGATGGCGTTTGCAAAATCATCAATTGAAAGATCGTTATATTCGGCAGGCATGTTCTTGTTCCTTATCTTCCATCCGGCCCCATTATGTTTGCGATCGTATCCCTCGTACAAGGAAAAATGGGGAAGCCCCTATAAGAAGGCAAACTATTGAATAGGAAAAAACCACATCATAGCTGCCGGTAATGTCATATAGCAGGCCGGAGAAGAAGGACCCGCTCGCCATACCGAGGCCGCCGCCGACCGAGATACAGCCGTAAATGGCACCGAAACTGCGGCCGCGAAAGAGGCGGGAGGCGATTGAACCAATCATCGGACCGCGAGACCCCATGGAAAGCCCGAAACAGAGGATAAATCCATATAAGGGAAGGAGACGGTCGGAGCTTTCCAATAGCCAGATGAAAATAACGGCAAGAATAGTGATGACATAACTGAACATGGCCGTCTTGAAAAGGCCGATTTTGAGTGCCAGGTAACCGGCCCCTAGCATTCCGACGGGTATTAGCAGGCCAGTCAATCCGAAATTTACCGACGCCTCAATCGGGCTAAACCCAACTTCGATCAGATAAGTGACAGCCTGGATTACAATAGAAAACATCCCGTTTCCTGTGAAAAAGAAGACTGCTCCCAATCCCCAAAAAGAGCCCGTGCGCAAAGCTTTGGGTATGGTCCACTCCACCTCGGGTACCTCTAATTCCTTGTCGGTCAGCGGGCGGGAGAGTTCCTTGCTACCGGCGGCTATATTTCGCCATGGCAAGAACAGGATTAAAGCCAGAACGCCGAAGACGCAAAAGCCGAGATAAAGCTCTGCCTGTCGCCAGCCATAACTTTCAATCAATATTTGCGAAAGCGAGAGGCCGAGCAATGTGCCCGCTCCCATGGAAGAGTATATAATTGCCAGGGCGAGGGGGATCTGCGTTCGGAACCAGCGGCTGGCGAGGGCCGCATTCGGGACGTTGCCACAGCAGGAGGCGGAGAAGCCAATGAGTAGGCTGATACTGAAATAAAAATGCCAGATGTTCGTTGCGAAACTTGCCAGTGTCAGGCCTATGCCGGCAAAGACAATCCCCAATGCGTAGACGTTGCGTGGTCCCAGCCGGTCAAAAAGGATGCCGACGATGGGCCCCGTCAGGCCGGTTATCAGCCCGCCGCCGGAGTATATCGATGCGATTGTTCCGCGGGACCATTCGAATTCACCGCCAAGGGGGGAGACAAGGTTCGGAAAATTCTCGAATGCGAATTTTCCAACCATCCCCATAAGAAAGCAAAGGAGAAGTACACCTATTGCGACCGGGACAAACTCTGTTTTTCTGGCTTGGGTCAAATACCCCGCTCCGTTCTTTTTGTTTTTGCCGGGAAAGTAAGGGGCGGTGGCCCATATCAGCTAGGGTAGCCCAACTGGCACCAAAATTAAATGTTCTTTTGTCGTGTGCGGTCAGTCTTTTCGATAAATTATCGACGCCAGCCAACCAGCAAACAGAGCGACGATGATGGCAGCAATACCGTACAGCGCTGGATAATCTTGGGCGAAATCGAAAATTGTCCGGCCAAGTCCCGATTTCTTGATAAAGAGGGGGGAGGACTGCGCACTCATTAGCTCTCCGTCCCTGAAAAGATAGAATTCTGCGATGTAATCGCCAACAGGAACATTGGCGGGAATCGCAATCGTTGTCCGGAACAGGGTGTCGCCTAGAAAATATACCGCAGCAGCTTGATCTTTATATAGATCTTCGCGAGCTTTTTGACGGACAATTGCCTCCTCAAACGGGAGACTGATATTGGCAGGCTCATTCGCCCGGAACCGCAGTCGGGATGGGCCAAGGCGCAAACGCTTCAGCACGTCTGGCGGCGCAATGTCCTCAACGGGACGGTTGCTTGCAAGGGCGTAAAAGCTCGGAACGCGTGAAAATTCTACCGCATCTGTATTGATCCAGATTCCAGCCACTCTCTCCTTACGCCGTACAATGACATCCTTTTCCGGGCCCCGCACAACGACCAGAACATCACCTTGACCTTGTCCGAAATCATCATCTTCGTACTGGATCGCACCGAATAGAAGCAGCTCCGTACCAGTGAAATCAGATGTGACGGAAATAAGGTGCGACGAAATGTCGGTCACGAGCGAAGACTGGGCCCGGGCAGGCTCATTCGTTATTAAGCAGGTGGCACAGATTACCGTCAGGGAAAGGGTGAGGATACGAAAGGCAAGCGTCATCGTTTCCTATTTCCCTCCATAGCCGAGGGAATATAGATCGTCGGGCGTAATCACCAGATCGAACGCCAGTTTGAGGCACACAATCAGGACAATCAGGGCCAGGAGGATACGAAGCTGTTCGCCGCGGAGCTTGGTTCCCATTCTTGTGCCGATCTGGGCACCTACAACCGAGCTGCTCATCAGGAGGAGGGCGAGCATGATGTCGACCGTCTGCGTGGCCATGGAATGAAGCAGCGTCACATTCATGGTGACAAAAATAATCTGGAATAGTGATGTGCCGATCACAACGGACGTCGGCATCCCAAGAAGATATATCATGGCGGGAACCACCACAAATCCGCCCCCGACGCCCATGATGCTTGAGAGAATGCCGACAAGAGCCCCAAGACCGAGCGGCATCAAGGCGCTGATATAGAGTTTGGATTTGCGAAACCGCATTTTAAAGGGCAGACCGTGGATCCAGTAATGCTGATGTAGCTTTTTCCGACGAACGTTTCCTTTTCGGGTATTGATCATCGCCTTTGCGCTTTCGGCAAACATCAACGCCCCGATTGTTCCGAGAAAGATCACGTAAGATAAAGAAATCATCAGATCGACCTGGCCGATCGATGTAAGCAACGTAAATATCCAGGTGCCGATCAGCGTTCCGAAAATGCCTCCGATAAGCATGACCGTGCCCATCTTGAAATCAACATTTCCGCGCCGCCAATGGGCAAGAACACCTGAAACACTGGTGGCTGTAATCTGGTTGGCCACCGAGGCAACGGAAACAGCGGGAGGGATGCCGACAAATATTAGCAGAGGCGTCATCAGGAACCCTCCGCCAACGCCAAACATACCTGACAAAAAACCCACCAAACCACCCATGCCCAAGATCAAAAACAGATTGACTGAAATTTCGGCAATGGGCAGATAAACAGTCATTCGACAGCTTTGGCCTTCTAGATTTATGTAGTTCGGACGGGGAATGGTGCCGATTCTTCTGGCTATACATGAAAAGGCAGGGAAAGGGAAGAGGACGCGGGGAAAAGGTCGATTTTATGGCCGATTTTCTGCGGTTGGCCTCATTGTTTCATAGAAGAACATCTTGATACAGGCATCAAAAATAAAGAAACCACTTGTGGAAAACCTGATCGCCAAGTTATCTAATATCCCTCTGAATTTGGGAAATAGAACTGTTGGTGCTGAAATGCGTGTCCTTTACGTGGGTAATTTCAACGAAAAGCATGATGGTGGAGCTTTTTACGACTCGAATAGAAAGCTTGCCAATGGTTTCATCCGCAATGGTCATCAGGTCTATCAATTCAGCGATCGGGATATTGCGCGGGCGTCTACCTGGTTTGGATCACGTAAATTTGGTGTTGCCCCCGCAAATATGCGGCTAATCAAAACGGCGAAGACCTACTGGCCCGATATGCTTTTTATCGGCCATGCGGATCCGATCTTCGCTCAGACGTTAAAAGAAATCCGCAAAGCAGTCCCGCATGTCAAGATTGCTGTCTATGATTTCGATCCTCTGTGGCAGGAGCAGACAGTTGCGCGCACCGCCAAGCACGCGATGCTTGCCGATGCAACCTTTATCACAACGGCGGGAGATGGACTGAAGCAGTTTGCGAGTAAGCGTAATGTCGCCAGTTTCTTTCCAAACTTGGTGGACTCCAGCATTGACACGGTTCGCGCCTTCGACAATCCGAACCCGGCCTATCGGCTCTTTTACGGCATGGGTAATGCCAAGGAAGGAAGCGAGAGGCGTCAGGTGGCAGAAAAGATACTTGATCGCTTTGGCAAGGAGACCATGGAAATACTAGGCATGCCGGGTAAGCCACCAGCTAGCGGCATTACCTATCAGCGGCGTATTGGCAATTCCCGCATGGGGCTTAATCTCAGTCGTGATGAAATTTTCCCGCTCTACAGTTCCGATCGCATGGCGCAATACACGGGTAACGGCTTGATGACCCTTATCCATCGACGGACGGGCTATGACCAGATTTATAAGGAAGATGAGCTGGTCTTTTATGATGACTTTGACCAGCTTCTCGAAAAGATCGCCTATTTCAATAAGCATGACGATGAGGCGCGGACTATTGCTCGCAATGGTTGGAAACGTACCCATGAGATTTTTAATGAACGCCTGGTTGCAAAATATATCACCGAAGTGACCTTCCGTCAGAATCTTAGTGAAGATTATCAGTGGCCGACGGAGTTACATCGGGCCTAGACGCCGGCTTTTTTTAAGCTCTGCAGGGAGCTTGCCGCGCAGCCAGTAAAAATACATACGAAAATCGCTGTAGAGTGACCAGAGAGGATAGGTGAAGGTTGCGGGCCGGTTCTTCTCAATGAAGAAATGCGCGATCCAGGCAGGGCCGTAACCGGAGACAAGGGCGAGCAGGATCAGCCAGGGTTGTTGAAAAATGATTGCGGCCAGTAAACTTGCGAGGGCAAGAGTGGTCCCAAGATAATGAAGCTGACGTCCGGTGGGCTCCGAGTGCTCCCGCAGATAATAGGGCCAGAACTCCTCATATGTTGCGATCTTGTCTGCCATTTATTGCGTCTCCAACTGCTTTTATGCCATAATCATAACAGAAAATCCTCAAGCTCATCCAGATTTGCTGCTGCCGCCCTCAAGGGTTGACGTTTACGTAAACGTCAACTATATTCTTCTCAGGATATTGATTGGGAACCAAATGAACGCCAGCACAAAAATTGACAAGGACGATCGGGTCCAGTTCTCCATTACGGAACTTGCCGAGGAGTTTGGTGTAACGTCCCGCACAATCCGTTTCTATGAGGACAAAGGACTCGTAAATCCGGAGCGGGATGGCACGACGCGTATTTATTCGAGAAAAGACCGGGGACGCCTGAAGATAATCCTGAGGGGACGCCGTCTCGGGTTCAGCCTTCAGGACATCAAGAAGATGCTGGATATGTACTCTCCAGAAGGCGAGTTGACGGGCCAGCTGACCTTCACGCTGCAAAAATGCGAAGAACAGCTGGAAAAGCTGATTGCGCAGCGCACGGACATCAATGAAGCCATTGCTGAACTTGAGGATGGAATTGCTCAACTTCGGGAGCATCTGGCGTCCGGTGACAGTGTCGCAGATGGCTGCAAGAAGACCATCGCTTAATTTTACCAGTTTGTATGTTTCGCAGACTCTTATTCGTCAAATTCTGACACTATATACAGATTAACGGAAAAAAAGACCGGAAACAGGCCGGTCCAGTTACACTCATCTGAAAGGAAATCGAGATAATGAAGAACGTCGTAATTGCCGGTTATGCACGCTCCCCCTTCACACTCGCAAACAAAGGGGAAATGATCAAAATTCGCCCCGATGAATTGGCAGGCCAGGTTATCCGGGGTCTCCTTGAGAAGACGGGTGTCAACAAGGAAGATATTGAAGATGTGATCATCGGCTGTGCCTTCCCGGAGGCCGAGCAGGGCCTGAATGTCGCCCGTATTGTCAGTTTCCTTGCCGGGCTTCCCCAGACAGCAGCAGCGGCAACGGTCAATCGTTTCTGCGGCTCTTCCATGCAGTCCATTCATATGGCAGCAGGCGCGATCCAAATGGGCGCAGGGGAAGTTTTTATTTGCGGCGGGATTGAGAGCATGACCCGCGTGCCCATGGGCGGTTTTAATCCGGCTCCGCATCCTGGGCTCTACAAATCCTACCCCGAAGCCTATGTCTCCATGGGGATTACGGCGGAAAATCTGGCAAAGAAATACAATATCTCCCGTCAGGAGCAAGAGGAAATGGCCGTTGAAAGCCACGCCCGCGCCTCGGCCGCCCGTGATGCCGGCAAGTTCAATGATGAGATTATTCCGATTGTCGATGGTAACACGCGCGTTGAACAGGACGGTTGTATTCGCCCTGAAACTACCATGGAAACGCTGGCGGGATTGAAACCGGCGTTTGACGAGAACGGCACTGTGACCGCGGCCACTTCTTCGCCGCTAACCGATGGGGCCTCAGCGACACTGGTTTGCTCAGAGGAATATGCGGATGCGAACGGGCTTAAGAAAATTGCCCGAATCAAGTCGATTGCGGTTGCCGGTTGCGCCCCGGAGTTCATGGGTATCGGTCCGGTCCCTGCGACAAAGAAAGCGCTGGAGCGCGCCGGTGTCACCCTTGATGACATTGATATCATTGAATTGAACGAGGCATTTGCCGCTCAGGCTCTCGCCGTTCTGAAAGAATCCGGTATGGACTTCAAAAAAACCAACCTGGATGGCGGTGCCATTGCTCTCGGTCATCCGATGGGCGCAACAGGCGCCCGGATCACCGGCAAGGTCGCTAGCCTGCTTCAGCGCGAAGGCAAGGCACTGGGTCTTGCAACACAATGTATCGGCGGCGGTCAGGGCATCGCGACGGTTCTGGAGGCTTGCTAATCATGGCTATTGAGAAAGTTGCCGTTGTTGGCGCAGGTGTCATGGGCGCAGCAATTGCCGCCCATGTTGCCAATGCAGGTATTCCGGTTGTACTGCTGGATATCGTCCCCAAAGATGCAAAGAACCGGAATATGCTGGCCGAAGGCGCGGTCGCAACCATGTTGAAAACCAAGCCCGCACCCTTCATGCATAAGAAGAATGCACGGCTGGTGACCACCGGGAATCTTGAAGACAATCTCGATCTCGTCGCCGATTGCGACTGGATATGCGAGGCGATTATCGAGAATACGGGCCTCAAACAGGATCTGTACAAGCGTCTTGATGACGTGCGCAAAGAAGGTTCCATTGTCACATCCAACACCTCCACCATTCCGCTGAAAACGCTGATGGAGGGGATGCCCGAAAGCCTGCAAAAGGACTTCGCCATCACCCATTTCTTCAATCCGCCGCGCTATATGCGGTTATTTGAACTGGTTGGCGGTGAGCATACTCGCAAAGAAGCGCTGGAAGAATTGCGGGAATTTGCGGATGTCTCGCTGGGCAAGGAAGTCGTCGATTGTTACGATACGCCGGGCTTTGTCGGCAATCGGATCGGCATTTACTGGTCGTCCGTTGCGACAAGTTCCGCCTATGATCTAGGCCTCACCGTGGAAGAAGCGGACGCGGTTTGCGGAAAGCCGATGGGCATTCCCTCTACCGGAATTTTCGGTCTTGGCGACCTGACCGGCATTGACCTGGGTCCGAAAGTCATTGCCTCCATGCTCTCCGAATTGCCTGCAAGCGATGCCTTCTCGAAGGAATATGATGAAAATCATCCAATGGTGAAAACCATCGCGACGATGATTGAGGAAGGCTATACCGGTCGCAAGGGCAAAGGCGGCTTCTACCGCATGAATAAAGAGGGCGGCAAGCGCGTCAAGGAAGCCCGCAATCTCAGGACCGGTGAATATGCCAAGGCCGAAAAGCCGCAACTCGGTTCTGTTAAAGCCGCAAAGAAGGGCCTTCGGGCGCTTGTCGAGGCTGAAGACAAGGGCGCGGAATATGCCTGGGTCATTCTCTCGAAGACAATCTCCTACGCCGCGTCATTAGTCGGAGAGATCGCGGACGACATCATCGCCATCGATACGGCCATGAAGACCGGCTATGCGTGGAAATATGGCCCGTTTGAGCAACTCGATCAGCTGGGCAACCAGTATTTCATCGATCGGCTGGAGGCTGAGGGTCAAGCGGTACCGGAATTCCTGAAAAAGGTTGGCGATCGTCCGCTTTACAAGGAAGAGGGCAAAGATGCCTACTATATGACGGTTGACGGCGAATATGCCGTTGTCCCGATCGCTGAGGGTGCCTGGATGCTGGCCGATATCAAGCGCGGCAATGAACCGGTCGCGTCGAACAAGGGCGCTAGCATATGGGATCTTGGCGATGGCGTTGCCTGCCTTGAAATCCATACCAAGATGAACTCCATCGATCAGGATGTGGTGGCCATGCTGCAGGAGGCTGGCAAGATTGACAAGAAAGGCTTCAAGGCGCTGGTCATTGGCAACGACTCGGATAATTTCTCCGTAGGCGCCAATGTAGGCCTCGCACTTTTTGCCGCCAATGCGGCGATGTGGCCGGTGATCGAAAATTCGATCTCCGAAGGTCAGAACGCGCTCATGAAGCTGAAATACGCGCCCTTCCCGGTCGTGGCCGCGCCTGCCGGCATGGCCCTCGGCGGGGGCTGCGAGATCGTTCTTGCCGCCGCTGCCGTTCAGGCCCATGCGGAGAGCTATATGGGTCTTGTGGAGGTCGGTGTCGGCGTAATTCCCGGCTTCGGTGGCTGCAAGGAATTGGTCATCCGGGCGATGATGAACAAGAAACGCCCGGGCGGTGCGATGCCTGCTCTTTCCGGTGTGTTTGAGGCTATTTCCACCGCCAAGGTTGCAACCAGCGCGGCCGAAGCCCGGGATATGATGATCCTGCGCGAAGGTGACCGGGTGACTATGAACCGCAAGCGCGTGCTCGCCGATGCGAAGAAACGTGCCCTTGAAATGGTGGACGGTTATGCGGCGCCGGAACCGTCGGAAGTCAATCTGCCTGGCGCCACGGCAGCTGCCGCCTTCGATATGGCGGTCTCCGGTTTTGTGACAATGGGCAGGGCTACCGCTTATGACGGTGTGGTCAGCGAACAGGTCGCGCGCGTTCTTACCGGGGGCGATACGGATATCACCCAGCCGGTCACGGAAAAGAAACTGCTTGAACTGGAACGCGAAGGGTTCATGACCCTCATCCACAACCATAAAACACTTGACCGGATCGAGCATATGCTCACTACCGGCAAGCCGCTCAGGAACTAGAAGGGAGTATCGAGATGCCAGTCTACAATGCACCGGTAAAAGACTTCAAATTTGTCCTCAACGACCTTCTCGGACTCGACAAGATGACCAATATGCCGGGGTTCGAAGATGCAACGCCGGATATGATTGACGCGATCCTTGAAGAGGGCGGCAAGCTGATGAGCGAGGTGATCCAACCGCTCAATCAGGTCGGCGACAAAGAGGGTTGCACCTGGAAGGACGGGGAAGTCACGACACCGACCGGTTTCAAGGAAGCCTATGATGAGTATCGCGGCGCCGGATGGATGGGCCTTGACGCCGATCCGGAATATGGCGGGCAGGGACTCCCCCATGTCATCGGCATTGCCTTCGCCGAGATGATGAGCGCGGCGAACATGGCGTTTGGCATGTATCCGGGCCTCACGCATGGCGCCTATGCGGCCATTCACAAGCACGGCACCGATGAGCAGAAACAGACATGGCTTCCGAAAATGGTCACCGGTGACTGGACCGGTACCATGAACCTGACCGAGCCGCAGTGTGGCACGGACCTCGGACTCATGCGCACCAAGGCGGTCCCTCAGGACGATGGCAGCTATAAAATCACGGGGACGAAGATTTTTATCTCCGCCGGTGAACATGACATGGCAGACAATATCGTTCATCTCGTGCTTGCCAAAATTCCGGGCGGACCGGAGGGGATCAAGGGCGTTTCGCTGTTTATTGTGCCGAAGTTCCTTCTAGACGAGAATGGTGATCCCAAGACCCGAAACGGGGTCGAGTGCGGTTCTATTGAGCATAAGATGGGTATCCACGGGAATTCCACCTGCGTCATGAACTATGATGACGCGACTGGCTGGCTGCTGGGGGATGCCCATAAGGGGATGCGCGCCATGTTCACCATGATGAATGCCGCCCGTCTCGGTGTCGGTATTCAGGGCCTTTCCCAAGCAGAGGTCGCCTATCAGAATGCGGTGATCTACGCAAAGGACAGGCTGCAGGGCCGTTCCATCTCCGGTGTCAAGGCGCCGGATAAACCGGCTGATCCAATCATTGTGCATCCGGATATCCGTCGGAACCTGCTGATGATCCGTGCCTTCACAGAAGGTGCGCGCGCCCTCGGTCTCTGGGCGGGGCTCCAGGTTGATATGGTGGAAAAACATCCCGATGAAGACGGTCGCCGTGCAGCGGATGAGGCGCTCTCGCTCCTAACCCCGGTGATCAAGGCCTATTTCACGGACATGGGCTTTGAACTCGCCGCGACGGCCATGCAATGCTATGGCGGCCATGGCTATATCCATGAATGGGGGATGGAGCAGTTCGTGCGCGATGCCCGCATCACCCAGATTTATGAAGGCGCGAACGGTATTCAGGCGCTTGATCTTGTGGGCCGTAAGTTGCCGCAGAACATGGGTCGCAACCTCCGTCAGTTCTTCCATCCGGTGGATGCCTTTATCCAGGAAAATATGATGGATCCGGAGCAGAAGGAATTCATCCTACCGCTTGCCAAGGCCTTCGCCAAACTGCAGCAGGGTACGGCGCTTCTCGGTGAAAAGGGTATGAAAAACCCGGATGAAGCCGGGGCGGCGTCAACCGAATATCTCCGGATGTTTGGCCTTGTGGCGCTAGGCTTCATGTGGGCGCAGATGGCGAAGATTGCGAAAGCGAAGCTCGCTGAGGGAACCGATGATCCCGAGTTTTATAAGACGAAACTGGTAACGGCGCGCTTCTTTTTCGAACGTATGATTCCGGATGTATCCTCCCTCCTTGTAAAGATGAGCGCCGGATCGAAAACCATGATGGAACTTGACGCAGAGGCGTTTTAGGAAAATGCGCGAATAAAAGGAAAGGTGGGCCTTGTCGCCCGCCGTTTTTTGTAGAGAAATACTCAGCAAAGGACTAAACTTGATATAAATTGACAAATTGTCAATTCCGGGAAAATCGCACAAATTATAAAAAACAAGGGTGGCGAAATGATTGAACGATCTATTTTTGAGGAAGAGCATAACATCTTTCGGCAGACGGTCCGCCGCTTCTACGAAGAACACATCATTCCCCATCACAGCCAGTGGGAAAAGGACGGGCAAGTTAGCCGCGATGCTTGGCTGGAAGCGGGCAAGCAGGGCCTTCTCTGCATGCCGATCCCGGAGGAATATGGCGGTGCGGGCGCCGACAAGCTCTACAGCATTATCATGATGGAAGAGCAGGCGCGCGCAGGGACCTCTGGGCCCGGGTTTGGCCTTCATTCTGAAATCGTCGGACCGTATATCCTGCATTACGGGACCGAGGAGCAGAAAAAGAAGTATCTGCCGAGAATGGCGCGCGGCGAAATCATTGGCGCCATTGCCATGACGGAGCCCGGCGCAGGTTCCGATCTGCAAGGGGTCAAAACGCGCGCCGTCAAGGATGGCGATGACTATATCATCAATGGCTCCAAGACCTTTATCACCAACGGCTATATGTCGGATCTGGTGATTGTCGTGACCAAGACGGACCCGACGGCGGGCGCCAAGGGAACCACGTTGTTTCTGGTCGAGGCCGGTACACCCGGGTTTGAAAAGGGGCGCAATCTTGAGAAACTCGGGTTGAAGGCGCAGGACACTGCGGAACTCTTCTTTGATGATGTACGCGTTCCGGTCAGCAACATGCTGGGCGGCGAGGGAAAGGGCTTTTTCTGCCTGATGCAGGAACTTGCCTGGGAGCGGCTGCAGATTGCCATCGGCGCAACGGCGACGATGGAAGCGGTGCTGGAAGAAACGATCGAATATACGAAAGACCGCAGCGCCTTCGGCAAGAATATCATCCAGTTTCAGAATACCCGCTTCAAGCTCGCGGAACAGAAAACGCAAGTACAGATTGCCCGTGTTTTTGTTGATAAATGCATCGAGGAACTGCTCAAGGGCACGCTCGACGTCGCCACTGCCGCCATGGCGAAATACTGGACCTCCGATCTGGAGAACAAGGTTATTGATGAATGCCTGCAACTCCATGGCGGGTATGGCTTCATGTGGGAATATCGTGTCGCCCGCTCCTATGCCGATGCGCGCGTTCAGCGGATATACGGCGGCACGAACGAGATCATGAAAGAACTTATCGCCAGAGAATTATAAGGGCTGATGAGCCTAGGTGAGGCAAGAGGCCGCTTTTCAAATCACGACTGGATCGACCACGGTATAATCTTGAGATGCTTCCACGTGAAGTAGGCAGAAAGTAGAGCTCCGACGGTTAGAGAAATTGCCGTTCCGACAGCAGCTCCGTTCAACTGCCAAAGTGGAATTAAAGCGACGTTCAGTGCAATATTCAGAATCGTGATAAAGATCATGATCGAGACAGCCAGGTTTTTCTTTCCCGTATATTCAAGCCAGAGAAGCGGCAGTAAAAAAAGCGTCTGGATGATATATCCGGCCATCAGTATTTGCAGCGCCAGGTCGGCTCTCGCATACTCCGCGCCGAAACTGACGAGAGCATCTTTGCCGAACAAAATGGTAGCGGCGGCAAGCGGCAAACAGAACATCAAAAGCCGGCGGTTCCCCTTCACCGTGAGTTCTAACATCCCAGCATTACCGTCTTTATAGGCTTGTTTCATGTACTGTGTGGTCGTACTGCTGACGGCAATCTTGATCACAAGAAGAATGGATGCGCCAAGGGAGCAAAGTCCAAACAATCCGACGTCCGCTTCATCGCCTAATATCTCCAGCATGAATATATCTGTACGTATAACCAACTGTTGCATTACGCCGGCCATCATGACGGGGATGGAAAAGCGCAGCCATTGCGGCCAGCTGGATTCGCAATCCTGCATTTTTTTGGGCCGGATATCCTGCCGGTGCAAAAGAAAGAACTGCGATGCAAAAATGGTGCACTGGACGATAAAAACAGCGGCGACGGCCACAAGAACTGTAATATGCCCTTCAAAGAAGCGGTAGGGGATCAGTATGGCGGCCAGTGCTAGCGGGAAAAGAACCCATTGGGTCATCAGGCCAGGCACCACTTTTCCATATATTTGCAGGATTTTGATATTGAGAAGTGATGCTCCGGCGAGCGGTAAACCCAAGATGGCAATCAGTAACGCATAGCTGCCGTAAATACCCATATCGACTTCGAAAGATTTCAGAATGGATTGCACGATAGTTAGTGCTACCACTGAGATTACGGCGATGCAGAGCGCTATAGATAAATAAAAGCGAATATATTGCCAAGTCAGGTCCGATCGATTTTGGGCTTGCCAGTCCGGAACGAAAAAGAGTGCGCCCCGCCCGCCGCCGAGAATAATCAGAATACTGCCGATTTCCCCAAAAGAGCGGATAACTTTAAAATCCCCGTAATCTGCAACGGTCATACTATGGGTCATCAGATAGGTGCAGAAAAACTGCAAAATTGTCCCGACAATAGTCGTTAGAATAACGACATTTATAGTGTCGAACTTACGACCGTATATGGAAAACGATTGTCCGCTCATTTTATAGTCAACAGTACTTTCACATATGAACCGGGCGGCAGACCCGAAATGTTATGAAAAACTGCGGCCAGGCGCAATAAAAAGCTTGCCTTTCAACCCCTACGGCCTCTATCCATCATTGCTACAAATGGTAGCCGGATAACGTTATTGTGACGATTTTCCGAATAAATTGAGGGCGATAGCGTTTCTCTGGCCTATTCAAGTTTTTGCGGATTATTCCTATCGTTCCTTTCTGCATCGGCCAGTCATATATGAAAAACGTCGTTTTCCATATATGACTTTTATAATACCGGGGGCTTATGATGGGAGTCCCCGGCTCGGTTACTGTTCAGTGAAGATGTTGATGAACCGCAGTGATATGCCGATGATCGGTGCCACAACAGCCTCCAACCACAGACAGGTTGGGCAGGTACTGCGAAAGATCTGCGTGCTGTTCGCCGAATTCGGTCGGGTTGCCATCATCAAGCTCTTCTGCTTCATCCAGTTCTGCATGGCTGAGCGCCGAAGCATTCGCCCTTAATCCGCCAATACGACTGCGCCAGCTACCGCCTGATCTCAAAACATCATCAAAATGCGTTGTATGGGCGCAATTGATCATGTAGTAGGCGGGGCTATTGCCGCTCGCGTCGTCCGTCTTGCGGATCGCTTCTTCCAGTGTTTCTCCGGTCGGAAGCCTGCCGTCCGTCTCCACAGTGAAAGAAATGACCGTCGGGATGTTGAATTCAGCTCCCAGCTGCGCGATGCCAATGGCCTCGTTGACATAGTTCATCGTAACGGCCGTGATCATGTCCGCCCCAGCTTCAACAAATGCTGTGACTTGTGGTCGGTGATAATCTGCGGCCTCCTCTGCGGACATGATGAGCGCCGGATTATAGCCGTCGCCGCGCGGTCCGATGGCGCCATTGATGACGCAGTTTGTCGCATCTGTCTCATGCGCGGCGCGGATATCATGCAGCATTTCAACGGACTCCCGGTTGACAGCATCGAGGGCTTCCGGACTGTAACCGAGAAGGTCGCCCCAATCCTGACTTGCGCGCCAAGTCGGTGTGTCGAGAATGATGCCAGCACCATTTTCCTTGGCGATACCAACATATTTAAGAAGATAGTTTTCGATCGCCTGTTTTCCCTCTACGGTCCGCATCAGATTGAAGGCGGCAAAATATGGCAGGTCAAAACCTTCCAGGAATAACAGGGTTGTCTCAAGACCACCGTCGGTCAGGAATATATTGCCCGCATTATGCGGGAGGTGATCTCTGTATTTAGCGTGTGTCATAATTTTCTCCCATCTGTTTGGATGGCAGGAAAGTATGTATTGATATAGAGAGAGACTAGTGGCCTTGTGGTGCAGCAGGAATTGCTAAAAAATACCTATTTTATTTCAATAAGTTGAAGTATTCCAATCACGCTTAAATAATGTTAGAATTAATGCCTTCCCCACCGTACTGTACCGGGGGTACAGTACCTCCGGTGCAAAAAAGCGAGACTGTTATGAGAAAAGGCGCGGAAACGAGAGAACGGCTGCTGACAATCGCTGAATCGGCAATTCTTGCGAAAGGTTTCGGGGCGACCTCAATTGAGGAACTGATCACCGAAGCAGAAATCACCAAGAGTGGTTTCTTCTATCATTTCAGGGATAAATCTGAACTCGCCCGGGCGCTCGTGCATCGCTATCTCGAAAAGGATGAGGTTATCCTTGACGATATATTCAGGCGCGCAAGAGAGTTGTATGATGATCCCTTACACGCGTTTCTGATTGGCCTGAAACTCTTCGCGGAGATGATGGCGGACCTGCCGGAGGGGCATCCGGGCTGCCTTGTCGCGACGATCTGCTATCAGGAACGACTGTTTGATCGGGACATTCATGAGATGACCCGAAGCGGCGCCCTTGCATGGCGGGAGAGGTTTGTCGCGATGTTGGAGGAAATTAGCGAGACATATCCGCCGAACGATGACGTTGATATGGAGGAAGTCGCTGATCTTATTTCCACGATCGTTGAAGGCGGTATTATTATGTCAAAGGCTTTGAAGGAGCCAGAAAAGCTCGCTGCTCAGGTGATGCTGCTGCGCTCTTACATCAAGCTGTTGTTCAGCCCCCGTATGGCCTGACATTTCAGGCTAAAGCTGGGCCGAAAGCCACTTTTCTTTAGGATAGTTCGTGAATTCGTCTGGAAGCGCGACGGATTTTCGCAAACTCATGTCGAAGTAACAGCCGACAACCGTTGTCGTTACAGCAATATTACCTGAATCCAGATCCACAAGGTTATGGCCAAAGCGGAATATTTTTCGTTCCGCCGATATAAGGCCACTTTTCAGGACTATAGGCGTCGACATCTTGATGGGCGCATGAAATTCCGTGTAATAATCAAGAGCAGCCGAACCAAGGTTGCGCCGCCTTATTTCCGCGCGGGTCAAGCCGATTGCGCCGATTATATGGGTCGCTGCGTCGGAAAAATATCCGACAATATGGCGCATCTCGATGTGATTGAAGTTGTCGCATTCCCAAGTATTGACGGAAGAGCGACTGCTTTCAAACATGTGATCCAGGGATGAGCAGGGCATTAGAGTGCCGGAAAACGGCGCGGGAAGATAGATATCCGGATGCTCGTCGCATAATGCCTCCGCTGTATCACGCAAGCTGGAGGGTAGGGGAAGTGCCTCGTTGCTGACAAAATCCGTATAGACGGCAGAGAACTCAAACACGGCAGAGAGCCTGTTGTAAGCCGTGTCATACAGATGAATGAAGCCGTGAAGGATATCCCCAACGACTTCGCGCATGCCGCACAGACCGTGCAGGATGGAGCCCGCGTGAACTTCTGCCTTGAATTGGATACGCAAAGACTTGAAACGTAGCCCCTTCTTGCTTTCGCGGATCACAGGGGGCGAGAGGCCAAGGGCATTCTGGAAATGGCCAAACGCTTCCGATCCGCGTGCCATATAGAATTGGACATTCATATGCCCCATCTGGTCGCATTCCCAGGAATTTACATTGCCGCGATAGCAGGCGGTCAATTTGCTCATGTCGCGGCCTCCTGCGAGATCATGAAATTTTCGATATTCGCGCGCATCTCCGACGTCAGGGGAACAGCCTTGCGGATTGAGACGTCCATATAGGCGGCAATCATTTCATTGACCATGACAACTTCATCCGTCACGCTGTTGATAAGTCTGTTGTGCAACGTCAGGGTTTTATTGGTCGTTTTCAGGACGCCTGTCTCCATATGGAGAATATCGCCCGCCGACAGTTCGCCGAGGAAGTCGATTTCCTGACGGACGGAGACGAGTGCTTTTTTACCACCTTTTATCTCTTCAGGCGGAATACCAATCATGTAGCTCATGCTCCAGATTGCGTGGCTGACCCGGGCCGCGTAGAACTGGATATTCATATGGCCAAGAAAGTTACATTCGCTCGCGAGCACCTGTCCGCGATAGGTCTCAGCATAACCACTCATGAAAGGGGAACTCCTGTCGTCACGATCTTTGTTGTTATTCTTGTTTCGTATCTCTTCTTAATAGCATTCGTTTCCCGTAACGGTCGACCATTTCTTGCGGGTGCTGGTTCAGCAACTCAAGCCGACCGCCGTTTTCCAGCATGAGAAGCCCCAGCAGGTAGGCGATAAAGTCAATTGTTTCCTCCTGCGCTATTGTTGCGGAAGAGTGACCGGATTGATGCAACCCGTTGGCCAGCAGGCCCATCAGGGCAAGAAGCCGACCATTCAATACAGTCCGGACATGATAAGGGATTTTTTGGGCTGTAGCGCCAAGATCAGGCAGGACAAACAGCAGAAGCTGCTTTTCTTGCGGATGATTCCGGAAATATTTCAGGAACAGGATGAAGGGAGCTTGAGCAGGCTCATTGATCGGCATCGTTGACAAAGCGCTTCGCAGCTGGCGAGTCAGATCATTGAGAACACCTGCCAGCAACTCGTACTGAATTTCCTCCTTCGTGCGAAAATAAGCATAAGCCGCGCCAAGCGAGTAGCCTGCTTCCTTCGCAATTTCCCGCATGTTAAGGCCGTCCATTCCTTGGCTGTCGAACAGCCTCTTTGCTGCACTCAGGATATGTCGGCGCTTGAAAGCCTTGAGGCTGTCTCCACGAGTCTTCTGTTTGTCCGATATAATCGCCATGATGCTCAAAAAAATATACGATACTCATATAAATGAACTATGTTCAATAGAATTTGTCAAATTGTATAAGAATCTTTTTTCTGTTTTTTCCGACGGAACGACAGCCGCAACGACGTTGAATGGTAGAGTCAAGAAAATGAAGGAGACTTACACTATGAAGCGTAAAATTATCATCGGATCCCTGATTGCGGCATTAACAGTGCCGGTGCTGGCAATCGCTGCCACGGACGGCGCAAAGAAATCTCATCATAAAGCTGGTATGTTTGAGCGACTGGATACCAATAAAGACGGCGAAATTACTTTTGAGGAGATGACAGCGAGATCAACTGAGCGCTTTAGCAAGCTCGACAAGGATGGCAATGGGACTATCAGTGTTGAGGAAATGACCGTTCGCAAGAAGGTATTTTTTGATAAGCTCGATACGGATAGTAGCGGATCCATCAGCATGGAAGAAGCCAAGGCTTTCCGCGACAAAAGGCACGAGAACCGGAAGGAGCGTCACAGCGCGCGTATGCTTGAATTGCTGGATGCTGATGGAAACGGGACTGTTTCCAGTGACGAATTTGAAGCAGCCTCAAGCAAACGATTTGAAGCCGCTGACACCAACGGCGACGGTGTGTTGTCTGCCGATGAGCTCCCGAACTTGCGGCCCGGGAAAGGCGATATGAAAAAAGGCTGATTGTTTAATCTGGCCGATTGGCTTCCTGACAGTAAGCGGGCCCGTTCCTTCTCCTGATTTTCAGAAGGGCGGGCCTTTTCCCATTGTATGTACGCTACGAATTAACCGCGGCGCTGTGTTGGCAGGATTTCCATGTATTTGCAGATAATACCAAGCATTACCTCATCCGCACCGCCGCCAATTGATGACAAACGGCCATCACGATAAAGCCGCGTGATCGGCGTTTCATTCATAAAACCCATTCCGCCGTAAAACTGAAGACAGGCGTCGGCAATTTCGCGGGTCAGCCGCCCCACTTTCAACTTCGCCATGGAGGCAAACATCGTGACATCCTCGCCAGCCACATAGTCTTCCACGGCCCGGTAGGTGAGGGAGCGGAGCTGCTCCACTTCCGTCAGGAGTTCTGCCAGACGGAAATGAATATACTGGTTGTCAATCAACGGCTTGCCGAATGCATGCCGTTCGCGTGTGTAGTCGATAACATCGGATATCGCCTTTTCCAGCGGCTTCAATCCGGCACCGGCCGCCCAAAGCCGTTCCTCCTGAAATTGCAGCATCTGATAGGTGAAGCCTTTTCCTTCTTCACCGATAAGATTTCGTTGCGGGACGCGAACATCCTCGAAGAAAAGCTGTGCAGTGTCAGAGGCGCGCATCCCGAGTTTGTCGAGTTTACGGGCAAGGGAGATGCCGGGGCTGTCCAAGGGGACGGCAATCAGGGACTTGCTCTCATGCATGGCGCCGTCACCGGTGTTGACCAGCATGACCATGAAGTCGGCCTGGGCTCCGTTGGTGATCCACATTTTCTGGCCATTGATGATATAGTCATCGCCGTCCTTGTGGGCATTACTTTTAATGGCGGCAACATCGGAACCGGCGCCAGGCTCGGAAACCCCGATACAGGCAACATAATCTCCGGTGATTGCGGGCTTCAGAAAATTCTCCCGCACATAGTCCGAGCCGAACCGGGCGAGGGCAGGAGTTGCCATATCAGTCTGTACGCCAATCGCCATGGGCACCGCGCCGCAATGAATTTGGCCCAGTGTTTCCGATACCGCCAGGCTAAAGGAATAATCAAGGCCCATCCCGCCGAATTCTTCCGGTTTACAGACACCGAGAAATCCCTGATTTCCCATTTTCTTGAACAACTCATGTGCAGGAAAGGCACCTTCAGCTTCCCACTCATCTACATGCGGGTTTATTTCCTGCTCGATAAATTTACCGAGGGAGCGCATCAGCTCCTGATGTTCCGGTCCGTAAATCATTCTTATTCCCTTCCGTAGAGCTTCAGGATACTCCGTCGCCAAAAAATGGATCGGTCGTACCTGATTTGCTCTCAGGCTGTTATTATTCTTATCACGGTTCCAAAAAAGCCCGAATTATCGTGTTGGATGTCGGATCAGTATTTGACAGATCATGGCTTGACCTTTACGTTAACGTCAAGTTCAAATCTGGTAACCTGAAAGAGGATTATACTAGAGACAGAGACGGTTGTAGTTCAATCCCGAAAGGAAAAGAAAGATGGCGACGCTGGAAGAAATTACTGAGGGCATGCGAGACCGCGTTGGAGAGGATTGCGGTCTGGACGCAACGTTGAAATTTGATTTCAATGATGATGGCGTTATTTTTCTGGATGCGGAGACGGTCCCGAACGTGATTTCCAACGAAGACAAGGAAGCGGATTGTACGATTACGATCACGAAGGAAAATTTTGAGTCGCTTGCAAAAGGGGAGCTCGATCCGACAACGGCCTTCATGATGGGAAAATTGAAGATTGCCGGCAACATGGGCATTGCCATGAAGTTGCAGAGCGTCTTTTCCTGATCGTCTTTGAAAAAATGCGCTTTGAGGCAAAGTTTTTCTGTACCTTTTGCCTCCGACCCATTATGTAGGGCGCTTCGAATTTTAGTTACAAGCGAGTGGAGCTAGTCACATGACAGCGAGATCAGCACGGAATGGCCGCAACCAAGGCGGCAAAAGCCGTAAAAAAGGTGGTGGCGGTAGCGGAACCGGCCTGACAAAGAACAGCCGGTCCAATCAGCAACGCGCTGCACGCAAAGTGAACATGAAAGCACATGGTCGCCATGCGGCCCGTCGTCTGCTGAAAAAAGTACAGGCGGCAACGCGCGCCGCAGCTTAGGGCATTTGGTAAATGAGATAGGGCGGCTCCAGGCTTACTGGGGCCGCCTTTCTTTTTGCGATTCCGTTAATAATAAAATTTGTGGTTCGCGATAGATTTCATGAGTTCGTTTACACTGCGCGCGCGAGGCAAGCTGTTCTTCGGCGGATTGAACCACAAGGGATGCTATTGAGGTCGGGGTCAGATTCCTGATTCGGATCATTTTGCGCTCCGTTTATTGCGAATGATTACTATTATTAATTATTCACAATAAGGCCGTCAATAGTTTTTAAGAATGATTCGCAATAAAGAGAGCTGAATTAAAGCCGCCGCTAAAGCTGGTCAATCGCAATATATCGCTCGCCCACATTCTCAAATCCGGCCTCGAACGACCAGCCATCGCGCTCGGCCGCAATTACGATATTGGCGCAGGCGCGACTGTCGGAAAGCGCGTTATGATGATCGAGCTCCAGCCCCAGGAAATGCGCGACGTTAGGAAGTTTGGTGGGGCGCACATCCCACATACGACGTGCAAGTTGAACCGTACAGATGAAAACAGTTTGCGGTAGTTCAAGGCTATATCGCTGACAGCAATTCTTCAGGACCCTCGAATCAAAGCCTGAGTTGTGAGCCGCAAGAAAGTCCACGCCTTGAAGCCAGGGCTCAATTTCAGGCCACAGCGATCCGAAATCTGGCGCCTCCGCCACGTCTTCCCATGTCATGCCGTGAATATGGGTGAAATAAAACTCTGGACTCGGCGGGCGGATAAGAAGCGCTTTCTCGCGAGCAATTTTTCCGTTCTCCACCCGAACCAGGCCGATCGCACAGGCACTATCGGCAGCGTTGTTGGCAGTTTCAAAATCGATTGCTAGAAAACTGCTCATACCGCGCTAAAGACTCCTCCGGCTTGTGGGTTCGCGTTACGCTTCCGCCTTTTTCCGGGCCTCATGCTTCAGCCGCTCTTCTTCCACAAGCTCCTTCTTGGAAAGCTTGCCGACAAGGGTTTTTGGAAGTTCAGGGCGGAACTCGACGGCGGCAGGCAGTTCATGTTTGCCTAGCTTGTCACTCAGGAATTCACGAAGTTCTTCGAGCGAGAATTCCTTGCCGCTCGGGGACAGTTTGATAAAGGCTTTTGCCGCTTCGCCCCGATAGTCATCCGCAATACCAATAACTGTAACCTCGGCCACCGATGGATGCTCGAAAATGGCTTCTTCGATAATGCGGGGGTACACATTGAAGCCGCCGGATGTAATCATGTCTTTTGTCCGGTCGACAATATGCATATAGCCGTCTTCATCAAGATAACCGGTATCGCCTGTCAGGAAGAAATCATCCACAAAGCTTTCCGCCGTTACATCAGGCTTGTTCCAATAACCTTTCATGATATTGGGGCCTTTGATGGCAATCTCTCCGATCTCACCCATCGGCATGACCTTGTTTTTGTCGTCCACATCCAATATTCGGATTTCAATACCGGGGAGGGGGACACCAGCGGCTCCGGCAACCCGCTTATCCGTCATGGGGGTAGATGTGCCGGAAGGGGAAGTTTCCGTCATACCCCAACCTTCAAGCAGACGACACCCTGTCACGCGTTGAAACTTGTCCTGAACATCAACGGGCAAGGGCGCGCCCCCGGAGGCGCAGAACTTAAGGGAGGAAAGGTCAAATTTTGCAATGTCCGGATGATTGGCAATCGCCATATACATGGTTGGAACGCCCGGAAAAACAGTGGGCTTTTTCTTGCTCAAATCCTTCATTACCGCATCCAGCTCGAACTTTGGATGCAGGATGATTTCCGAGCCACCGGCAATGCCGAAATTCATGATCACCGTTAGCGCATATATATGGAAGAGCGGCAGTACGGCCAGCACCTTCTCAGTTCCATCAACAAGGACGGGTTCATCGCCCTGCTGCATGGCCCTAAGCTGCTGGCACGCGGCGATCAGGTTTTTATGGGTAAGCATTGCGCCTTTCGGCAATCCAGTCGTCCCGCCAGTATATTGCAGAACCGCAACTTTCTCGGAGGGATTTGCAACAGGCGCGGCCTCGCCTTTCCCATCATTGGCCAATAGCTGCTTGAAGGTGATATGCTGGTCATCTTCGGGAACTTTAGAAATTTCCTTTGATTTTACGATCGGATAGAGGAAGTTTTTCGGGAACGGAAGCACTTCCTTCAGGCAGCCGACAATAATCTTTTTCAGCCGGGTTTCCTTCAACATACCTGCAATCTTCGGGTAAAGGACTTCCAGATCCAAAGTAACCATGAAATCTGTATGGCTATCGCCGATCTTGTGGCGTAACTCACGCTCAGCATCAAGCGGCGAGTAATTAACGACAGTCCCGCCAGCTTTCAGTATCCCAAAGAAGCAGACCATGTAATGTGGGGTGTTCGGCAGGTAAAGGCCAACATGCACGCCTTCCTTCACGCCTAGTTCGCGAAATCCCTTTGCGGCCCGGTCGACCATATCATCCAGTTCCGCATAGGTGATGCGTTTGTCCATGAAATCGATAGCGTAATTGTCCGGCCATTTTTTTACCGCTTCATCAAGAAGGGCATATACCGGTTTCTCCTCGATCTCGATTTCCCATTTTACCCCTTTGGGGTAAGATTTCTCCCACAGAAAGTCTGACATGGTTTTCCCCTGAACATTATATTCGTCCCTGTTTTATGCAGGTTACGTTGCAAAGGGGAGTGGGGTCAATGGAAACCGTATGTGGAGATTTCATTCTCAGGATGCGGTAAATCCATCTGGACCTGCGCCGCAAATAATCACTCCCACATTCGCATCGCAGGCGGCTTTGAAACGATTGGATCGCAAGGCTGCAATCGCGGCGGCGGCGGAGAGCTCAACCCCGAGCCCGGCGGTTTCCCAAAGCCACTCGGCGGCACTTTTCATTTCAGGGTCCGTTACCAGAACAATATCATCGACGAGTTCTGAAATGATCCGAAAGTTAATCTCCGCTGACCGGCGCGGAGCGAGCGTTCCTGCGTTTGTCTCAATTTTTTCAAGTGTGACGAGCGTACCCGCGTCAATGCTTTCTTTCAACGTCGGGGCGCCAACCGCCTCGACCCCGATAACCTTTATGTCCGGCTTCAGGGTTTTCACGGCTGTTGCGACGCCTGAAATTAGACCGCCTCCGCCAATGGCGACCAGAAGAACGTCCAGTTCCGGCGCATCTTGGAGGATTTCCATACCGAGCGTTCCCTGGCCGGCTAGAACACGGACATCGGCAAAGGGATGAATATAGCACTTTCCTTCCTCCGCTGCGGCCAATGCTAAGGCATTCGCGTCATCCCAGACGGCCCCTTTGACCACCACCTCGGTCGCTATTTTCCGCAATTTATCAATTTTTGATTGCGGCGTGTTTTCAGGCAGATATATCGTTGTCGGAGTGTCCGTAATTGCGCCTGCCGTTGCAACCCCCATACCGTGATTGCCACCTGAAGCGGTTACAAGGCCGCGCTTTAATTCCTCATCAGCCAGGCTCAGAACTGTATTCAACGCTCCGCGTATCTTGAAGGAGCCGGAAAGTTGCAGATTTTCAAGTTTAGCGAATATCTGAAGCCCATTGTCGAGTTTCAGGTCCATCTGCGGGGTTCGGCGAATGTATGAGGAAATTCTCTGCTGGGCTGCTTTAATATCCGCATAAGTGAATTGTGTTGTCATGACCTGTTATTTTCCAATGATTTTCCATATCCCGTCGGCAGCCAGAATACGTTGATCACCAACATGTAATTCACCGCGAACGAATATAACGGCGAGACCTTTTTTGCTAATTTTCGAACGCGCCTCTATCCAGTCTCCCGGCTTGGCGGACGCGACGAAATCGCTGTTGAGCGTGATTGTCGCACAGCGTTTTTTATCAACGGAAATCCATACATTCTGACCCATCGCCTCATCGAGAAAGCTTAACAGCATACCGCCATGAACAATGCCGTTACTATTGGCATGGCTCTCATCGGCAAGGAATCCAAAGATCGTGCTGCCGCCTTCAGACTTCGTATATAGGGGGCCGATTTTTTCCGTATAAGGGCCGCGCGATTCGTAAGGGCGAAAGCCCTTAGGTATGGGGGAGGAAGTCATTCAGGAAGTCTCATCTCAGTAAATTTCGGCAAGTATGGCGAATATCTGAGATTGCGCAAGTATGTTACGCCGAGAGGGAATATTTCGAGATCGGGTATTTTGGCGGGCAGTTGATTGCGCCCTGCATATATTATTTGGTGAGAAGGACGAAGTATATTCGTCCTTCAAAAGGCTCGATCCAGTGATAGGCTAGTTTGGTCATTCAATCTTTTGACCGGTCGAAGCCATTCCGCTCGGCGTTTTCAATGCATTCTTCTTTTTCTGCATACCCTTGTGTCGAAGCTCCGACAATCCGGCCATTAGAGGCGGTTCTCCGCCAACGCCATTTATGATGTTTTTCATTGTGGTCCTGATAAAATTCCCACTTATCTCTATCGCCTTTATCTGTCATTCTGTTCTCCATCGTCTAACAACTGGTTAGTAGACGTTGCGGGATTGTTTTTGTGAGGGAAAACAGGGCAATTCCAACTATTCTCAACTTGAACCCGGGATGCTGGATGAAAACCGTCGTTATAGAAACCGATAAAATCTATGTGCCAAGCAAGACGCGGAAACTTTTGAACCCGGCGCGTGTGGACGAGCTGGCGGAAGACATCCTCGAAAATGGCCAAAAATCGCCAATTCAGGTTCGCTTGGGACAGGATCGATATGTCCTTATCGAGGGACAGCACCGGCTGGAAGCAATAAAGGCATTGGGGGAAAAGAACATTGATGCCATAATCGTTCAGGCACGGCGGCACTAACTTTTCTCAACCGCCCGCATTCTCCATCAGGCGCCGATAGAACTGAATTATTTCTGCGTAATTTTCTATAATAATCCGCTCGTTGGTGCCATGTACGCGGGCTAAATCCTCGGGTCCGAAGCGCATCGGGATAAAGCGATAGTTATTCTCGGCAATGTCCTCGTAATGCTTGCTGTCAGACCCGGCCAGCATTAACCCCGGGGATATCAGAACATCGGGGAGGGTTTCACGGATTGTACGCTCAATCAACTGATATCCCTCAGCTTCCTTGCTGGAAATGCGGGAGGCTTCATTCCCCTGCTTCGTCGTTATTTCGATATCCGGATCGTCAACGACATGCCTGACGTGGTCGATGACGTCCTGAATGCTCGTGCCCGGTAAAAGCCGAAAATTTATCGTTGCCGTCGCCTTGGAAGGAAGCACATTATCTTTCGTTCCGCCTTCAGCAATGGTCACCGCCGTCGTGGTCCGTACCATGGCATTTGTAGCCCCGCCCTTGCCAAGTTCGTTGACCAGGACCGGGTCGAGCAGCCAGCGGTTCGATATGATGGCCTTAAGTGGCAGCGACATATGCGGCGCCAAAGTATCGAACATATCCGAGGCCGGGCTTCCCAAGCTTGCAGGAAGACGGTTTTCCTCGATCCGGGCAATGGCACGGGCGAGCTTTCCAATGGCGGTCGTTCGCGGTGGAATAGAAGAATGGCCGCCTTCCGTCGTTGCTGTGAGCTGGAGTGTCAGATACCCTTTCTCCGCAAGGGCGATGAAGGCAATCGGTGCGTCAATGCCCGGCATTAACCCTTGCACGATGACCATGCCTTCATCGAGGGTGAAGGCCAGTCTGGCGCCCCGGCTTTTCAGAAGCGCGGCTATTTCCGCAGCGCCATTCTCGCCGCCCACCTCTTCATCATGACCAAAGGCGAAATAAAGGGTGCGCTTCGGTTTGAAACCAGCGGCAAGCTGCTGTTCGGCCGCTTCCAGTATGGCAAAGACGGATAATTTATCATCGAGAGTGCCGCGACCCCAGACTGCTCCGTCCTTAATTGCGCCAGAGAAGGGCTCTTCCTGCCAATCAGATTCCGTGCCGGGTTCTATGGGGACCACGTCCATATGCCCCATCAGAAGGGCCGGAGCCAGCGACGGGTCGCTTCCCTCCCATGTATAGAGAAGGCTGTGACCATTCACGACCTCGCGCTTTAATGATTGATGAACGAGCGGGAAAGAGGCGTTGATCAGTATGTGCAGCCTGTCGAATTCAGCGACGGCAACCGGGCTGTCCCGATCTAAGGAAATTGTTTTGATCCGGACGGCTTCCCCAAGGCGCGCCGCCGCGGCATCGACATCAAAGGAAGACATTTCAACCGGGTCGACGGCGACCATATCTGGCGTGTTGGTAAAGGTTTTAAAGGCAAGGACACCCAACAGGATGACAAGGATAATGATCAAACCAAGGAAAATTTTCTTGAACATATCTTTTGGCCTCCGCCGGATTTTTGAGCTGTTATCCTTTCCTTGCAAGGTGCAGGATGCTAAATATAAAGGCAAATAAAAAAAGGGAGCGGAATGATGGCCGGGGAAGATCGCAGAAAGGCAATTTCAAAGACCGTCGACAGAATTCGAAACCGGGCGACCAATCAGGAAATGACCCCCGAGATATTGAGCGACATCAAGGATGATCTGATCGGACTTGCTCGGCGCCGGGATTTATTTTCACTTGAGGATTTCCCGCCGCCGGAAGCCGATTCAAAGCGACGGAGCTGTCTCTATCGCCTATCCGAAGATGAGGACCATGGCTTTGCTTTATATCTGAATGTTGCTAGCGGCGATGTGAACGCGCCGCCTCATGACCATACCACCTGGGCCGTCATCGTCGGAATCGATGGGCAGGAGGAAAACCGCTTTTATAAAAAAGTGCCGGACGGTGTGGAACAGATAGACAGCAAGATGGTGGAACCGGGAAAGGGAGTCGCCATCATGACTGGGGAATTCCATACGATCCATATAAACGCAGGAAAACCGGTCATGAATTTCCATATGTACGGTCGGGGTCTCGAACAACTCCATGAGAGAAAATTCTGGAATGAGCGCAAGCGCGAATGGAACATCTTTCCGGCGCATACGGATATCCGCGAGGCACGGCATTGAGTTTCGATAAAATCTCCCCGGCAGCGCTGCACCGGATCATGAAGGAAGAGGAAGGCGAATACGCCTTGATTGACGTTCGGGAGCAGGGGGTTCATTCAGAAGGGCATCCTTTTTTTGCCGTTCCACTGCCGTTAAGCCATCTGGAACTGAAAGCGCCGCGATTGTTGCCGCGCCGTTCCGTGCAGATTTATGTTCTTGATCAGGGTCCGGAGCTTCCGCTGGCGGAACGGGCAGCCGCAAAACTTGCGGAGCTTGGATACAACAGGATATCTTTGGTTGAGGGCGGGGTGGTCGGCTGGCATGATGGAGGCTTGGAGTTGTTTACAGGCGTGAATGTTCCGAGCAAGGCCTTCGGTGAATTCGTAGAAGAAGCGTGCGGAACGCCTCATGTAACCGCAGGCGCGCTTGCGGCGCGGTGTGCATCGGGTGAAGACATTGTCATTCTGGATAGCCGCCCCTTTCCTGAGTTCCACCGTATGTCTATACCGGGCGGCATTGATATGCCGGGCGCCGAATTGGTGCACCGGGTATATGAGACTGTCCCGGACGAGGAAACCCAGATTGTCGTCAATTGCGCTGGTCGAACGCGAAGTATTATCGGAGCGCAATCCCTGATAAATGCGGGCATAAAAAATCCGGTTTCGGCGCTGAAAGACGGTACTATGGGCTGGTATCTGGCCGATTTGGACCTCGCTCACCGAGAAGATACCGTTGCGCCCCCTCCGGGACCAGACGCGCTCGCAAAAAGCCAGAAAGCGGCGCAAGAGGTTGCGGAGCGGTTTGGCGTAAAGCAAATCGGACTTGCGGAATTCCAGGCCCTGAAAAATGAGACGCAGGACCGCAGTCTGTATGTTCTTGATGTTCGGGGCGAGGACGAATATCGCGCGGGTCACTTGCCGTGGGCCTACCACGCACCGGGGGGGCAACTGGTGCAGGCGACGGATGAATATGTCGCTGTTCGCAACAGCCGACTTGTCCTTGTGGATGATGACGCAGTCAGGGGGATTATGACGGCGTCCTGGCTTGTCCAGATGAACTGGCCCGAGGTATATGTGCTGACCCTGCCAGCCTCGGAGATGACTGAACAGGAGGTTTTTCCGGCGATCGATATCGCGTGCGCCCAAACCCTTTCACCCTATGAATTGGATGCGGTGCTTTCCTCCGGAGAGCCGGTCGCTGTAATTGATCTTGCCACGTCCCTTGAGTATCGAGGTGGGCATGTCCCGGGAGCGTTCTGGGCGATCCGGTCACGACTGGAGGAAGACCATATCTTTATCCCGGCTGTCGGATTGATCATCCTGACGTCGCGTGATGGAGATCTGGCGCATTTGGCCGCCCCCGAAGTAGAGAAGCTTCGCCCAGATACAATTGTTCGCGTACTGGAAGGCGGTACTGAAGCCTGGGCCGCGGCGTCACTCGCATTGGAAAGCGGTGATACTCGTCTTTTAAGCAAGACAGATGACGTCTGGTACAAACCATACGATACAAACGACAAGGATGCTGTCCGGCGCCGGATGGAGGCCTATCTGACATGGGAGGTTGGCCTTGTCCAGCAGGTGAAGCGTGACGGACTGGCCCGATTCCACCTTCTCTGAGGTTGTTTCCTTCTGAAATATGTGGAATTGCCTGAAAATGACGCAAGGTAACGCTTGCCTGATCCTGACCGAAACGACATATTGAACGGCAAACTTGCAATAGGGAAAAACCCGCCCTAGCATAGGCAGGAAATGGGCAGTTAAGAAACCCATAAGAATAATGGAGAACAGGGATGGATTTATCATTTAGTAAAGAAGATCTCGCGTTTCGAGATGAGGTGCGGGAGTTTCTTGCGTCTTCACTGCCGGCGGATGTGAAAGATCGCTGTGACCGGGGGCTGCATCCTACAAAGGAAGGGCAGATCAGGTGGCAGAAGATTCTCAATGAGAAAGGTTGGATGGCGCCGAACTGGCCAAAGGAATATGGCGGTACCGGCTGGACCATTACCCAGAAGTATATTGCTTCTCACGAATTCGGACATGCGGCGGCGCCGATTGCGCTCCCGTTTGGCGTCAGCATGGTTGGCCCGGTGATATATACCTTCGGCAATCAGGAACAGAAGGATAAATACCTGCCGCGCATCCTCAATTCCGATGATTGGTGGTGTCAGGGCTATTCGGAGCCGGGGTCGGGTTCAGATCTTGCATCACTCCAGACGAGGGCGGTACGGGACGGTGACCATTATGTCGTCAATGGCCAGAAAATCTGGACGTCTTTTGCGCAACACGCGGATATGATTTTCTGCCTTGTCCGTACGGATAGCAGCGCAAAACAACAGGAAGGAATTTCCTTCCTCCTTATCGATATGAAAACACCGGGCATCACGGTGAAACCGATCATTGGGCTGGACAAGGAACACAGTCTGAACGAGGTCTTTTTTGATGATGTGCGGGTTCCGGTCGAAAATCGCATTGGAGAAGAGAACAAGGGCTGGACATATGCCAAGTTCCTACTTGGCAATGAGCGTACGGGGATCGCCCGTGTCGCCCGGTCAAAACGTCAGGTGGAGCGTTTGCGCGAGATCGCCGGGCTGGAGCGTAGCGGCGGTAAACCGCTTGCGGAAGATCAGGACTTCATGAACAAGCTGACGCGAATTGAAGTAGACCTGATGGCCGTCGAGTATACCGAGCTGAGGTATCTCTCGATGATTGCTAACGGCAAGGCGCTGACGGCGGAACCGTCATTGCTGAAAATCAAGGGAACTGAAATCCAGCAACGGCTAACGAGCCTGCTGGTTGAATCTCTCGGGATGTACGGGGCGCCATATGAGGCAGAGCGGGCCTATGAAGGCCGCAACGAAGCCCCTGTCGGACCCGATTATGCACACGGGCCGATGGCTGAGCATTTGTACCTTCGCGCTGCCACTATTTATGGCGGCAGTAATGAAATTCAACGTAATATCGTCTCTAAAATGGTTCTGGGATTATAAGGATAACAATAAGATGGATTTTGAACTTTCAGACGAACAGAACATGCTCAAGGATAGTGTTGAGCGGTTTGTGAAGGATAACTATTCACCGGAATCCCGGGCCAAGCTTGCGGATACGGAACTTGGTTTCAGCAAGGATCACTGGAAGAAAATGGCGGAACTCGGTTGGCTGGGCCTGCCCTTTTCAGAAGACGTGGGCGGCTTTGGCGGAACCGCGGTTGAAACGGCTATCATGATGGAAAATATGGGTAGCGGTCTGGTGCTGGAGCCGTTCCTGAGCACAGTAATCATGGGCGGCGGCCTTATTGCGGAAGCTGGCAGCAAAAGCCAGATAGAAGCAATCATTCCGGAGGTGATTGAAGGCAATATGATGCTCGCCTTCGCCTATGCAGAGCCGCAATCACGCTTTGACCTTAATGACGTAGAAACGAGTGCCAGAAAATCCGGTGATGGCTATGTTCTGAACGGCCACAAATCCGTTGTCTACCATGTGACGACGGCAGATAAAATTATTGTTTCCGCCCGCACCAGTGGCGGTTCACGTGATGAGGCCGGCATCTCTCTCTTTATTGTTGATAACAACGCCAGCGGCCTTACGCGCCGTGATTACCGGACAATTGACGGACAACGCGCGGCAGATATCAAGCTGGATAATGTAAAAGTCGGCACTGACGCTCTGCTTGGTGATGAAGGCGGCGCTTATCCTGTTATCAAGAATGTTACGGACCGCACCATAGCGGCGCTATGCGCGGAAGCAGTCGGCGCTATGCGGACGGCGAACAATATTACGAACGAATACATCAAGGAGCGTAAGCAATTCGGTACGCCGATTGGCAAGTTTCAGGTGCTACAGCACCGGATGGTCGATATGTATATGGAGGCGGAACAGTCCAAATCCATGTCCGACATGCTGGCGATGAAACTGGAACTCGATGATGAGGATGAGCGACGCAAAGCTGTCGCGGCGGCGAAGGCGCAAATCGGCCAGGCCGCAAAATTCATCGGGGAGCAATCCATCCAGCTTCACGGCGGCATGGGCATGACCGATGAATATTCAATCGGCCATTATTTCAAGCGCCTGACAACAATTGAGATGCTGTTCGGCAATACGGACTATCATTTCAAGCAATATGCGGCCCTAGCGTCCTAAATACCTTAAGACGACAGCGCTGATTTATCAAACCGGAAGGGCATTGCTGGTCTTCCGGTTTTTCTATTTATGGACGGCTTCCTTGAAATGCAGACGGCAGAGGGCAACGTAGCGGTCGTTGCCGCCGATTTCCTTTTGTGCGCCTTCTCTAGCAGGTTTTCCATCTTCGTTCACGCGGATAACCATGGTTGCCTTTTTCCCGCAATGGCAGATAGTCTTGAGTTCCCGGAGTTCATCCGCCCAGGCAAGAAGATACTGGCTTCCTTCAAAGAGGTTTCCCTGAAAATCCGTTCTCAGGCCATAGGCGAGAACCGGGATCTTGAGCTTGTCCGTAATTTCGGTGAGCTCAAATACCTGCTCTTTTGAGAGAAACTGTGCCTCGTCAATCATGACACAATCAATAGGGTGTTGCTTTGCTTCTGACTCCACTATTTCATACAGGTTGGTATCAGAAGAAAATAGTTGTGCTTCCGCTTGAAGACCAATGCGAGACGAAATTTTACCAACGCCATAGCGGTCATCAATCGCCGCCGTAAACAGAAAGGGACGCATTCCGCGCTCCTGATAGTTGAAGCTCGATTGCAGTAATGTCGTCGATTTTCCGGCATTCATGGTGGAGTAGTTGAAATAAAGTTTAGCCATGACATTCTCTAATTCAAAAATCTGTCCAAGGGACCGGTTGCCGCGTATAGGGTAGATAAAGCGGATGGCCGGGTAATCCCTTCGCGGTCAGGGACAGGATATGCGGCGTTATAGCATGTTTTCTGAGAAGCTGTCGCACGGCATCATGCCGGCCCATATGATTCCCGTGACCACCCCAGGCACAGATAACCAGATCCGCATTCCTGGCGGCGTCTATCAGCATGGCATCGTTGTCAGGCCCGATTGGGCGGGCATATTTCATCAACTCCTTCGGATCCGTTGCCCGGTAGGCAAAGATGTTAACGACTTCAATTGCGGAGAAACCCATGTCGACGGCGCGGCGATGGCACCTTTCAATGGTCGGATCATTGTGAGTGGCGTCAGCAGTCGACGGATTTAACATGATAAAGGCAACAGACCGGCCTTCCCCCCATCGCCGCCAGAGACGATAACGGTAGTTGTCGCAGGGGCTGAAATCTGCCCCCGACTGTCTAAAGAATTCAGCTTCCATCAGCCGCGGGAAAGGGAACGCCGTTCGTTCCTGCTTTCCAGATTTCACGTTTCTGCATCACATCGCGAAATCGTGGGGACGAGAGCATTTCGTCAAGCCAGCGTCGCAGGTTTGGGTAAGGCGCCTTTTCAAACCAGCCAATGTCGGAATTCGCAAACTGCCGGATAAAGGGAAATATTGCTATATCCGCGAGAGTGGGGTGATCAGTCACCAGATATGGTTGATTGCGGAGGCGCTGCTCCAGCGTTTCAAGAAACATCTCACCATCTCTTCGATATTCTTCCCGGGATTTCTCGGGAAAGCGCACGTGATACTTATACCGGTCCAGGTTAGACTTGAAGGGCCCGTCATTCTCAGCGATCAGCATAAAAATTTCTTTCTCGACGGAGGTGCCTTCGGGGAGCCATCCTTCAGGGTCACTTTGTGCCAATGCCCAAAGCATGATATCGAGGCTCTCGTCAATCACCATGCCGTCCGCGCATTTTAAGACGGGCACAGTCGCCTTCGGGCTTGCCGCGATCATGTCTTGCGGCTTGTCTTTGAGCAGTATGTTACGCAGTTCGACAGCTACACCGGAACTGGCGATTGCCATTCTGGCCCGAATGGCGTAAGGGCACCGCCGAAAGCTGTAGAGGATCGGCAGAGGAAGTTCTTCCGGGGATTCGGATAATTCGGACATGTCAGTAATTCAGATATTGCGATAGACCAAGCGCCATCGTCGCATCATATCGATTTTCGAGGTTTTTACCAGCGAAGCCGGTTAACGCGGCGTCGCATGGCTGCCCGCAAAGTTTCTTTGCGGTCGAAATCGATGTCCAGAACGGGCTCTTCTTCCGGAAATTCAAAATCTGGGATATCGAGGGAGCTTTCGTCCCCCGCCTCATACCATTCCGCCGTTTCCTGCTCAGGCGGGTCGGACGGACGCAGGTCGACAACATCCACCGTTTTTCTTTCACGTGGTTTCGATTGAGGACGATCCCGTGTTGGCGATTTCAGGATATCAATCTCCTCAGGTGCGAGTTCCGGTGAAATCCTGTAATCTGCTGCGGCATTTTTACTTTGTCGCTTGAATTCTGTTGCCTTTTTTTCAGTTTTTCTTGTGCCCTTGGCATCAAAGCGCATTGCCGGTGCAGGCTCCCCGAATTCTATGGGCTCATGGTATGTTTCGTATATTTCCATCTTTGGCGGAGGTGAATAATTTTGCTGATGAGAGTGGTTTCGATAACGCGCTTTTTCGCGCTTATGTTGCCACTCCCGTCCCGTAGACTGAGGCTTTTCAAACAACGGGGTGTGGGTTTGAAGATAGGGCAGCTGTGTTTCAACGCGCTCTACAAGTGTCAACATGGCGTCTTTCAGGCGTTTGTTCCTGTTGCGCAATTGCTGGTTTTCAGCAAGCAATGCCCGTTCGCGCGCCGAGACAAGGTCGGTCTGGCTGAAGAGGGGTCTTCCACGGTTATGCCGAGCGAAACTCATCTGATACGCTTTTTCAGTCCTGTCTTCGAATGATTGACGCAACCTCAATATCGGTAAACCGATAAAACCCAATTTTCTGCTGCTGCAACGATTTTAACGATTAAATGGTCATGAAACCACCGAAAAACAAAGATTTATGGTTAATTTCAGGCTATTTTTCATAAAAAATTATATAATTTTCGAATAGGTGTAAAAAAATGCCCCGAGAACGCCTGCGCATACCTGGGAATTTGAAAATTTCAATGAAATAGTACAAATTTATCAGCGAGTTATGGTTAACTCGAATCGGTCAATTGGCGTGCATTAGATCTGTCAATGTTGCTGCCTATTTCTGCGCAATGATATCTTCCATCCTGCAATTGCCGCGGGGATATGTCGTTTCAATCTGGCAAAGCTTGTTCATATCGACGACATAATTGCCCTTGCAATTATTGAAGCTCAGCCAGCCCTGATAATTATATTCTTCGCCAGCCTCGCTCTCTGAAATATAATAGGTCAGATACTCGATTTTAGAAATATTGCTTCGGTTAATCTTGGCCCTGTCTATTGCCTGCTCGACAACCGGCTTGCAATCTTCCGGGCCATAGGCGGCGATGCTGGCAGGTAGATAGTCCTTATCTCCTGTACAAGATGAGACGGCAAAAAAAGTTACGCCGCAAATTGCCAGCTTTTGAATATATTGCATCTTACCACCTGCATATTGGCTATTGTTGGGTTATTCCGCTACAGAAAACGGTCAATATATAAATTTCATGTATCGTACTATATCTGCTAGTCAACGGTTTTCGTATGAACTAACCAAGTATTAGTCGGTTAAACGGATATCTATAGGGGCCAGCCCGGTGATTTCCCCGATGATGTGATCTCCGAGAACAAGCGGGCCGACACCGGCGGGCGTTCCGGTATATATTAGATCGCCGGCTGCCAGGGAGAAGGATCCTGACAGGATTGAGATAACTTCGTCAATCGACCAGATCAGATCAGAAATTGTTCCCGATTGCCGGATTTCGCCATTCACGGAGAGCGAGATACTCTCCTGCTCAATATCTGTGATGTCGCTGATCGGCGTTATTGCAGCGCATGGGGCGGATTGATCAAACGCCTTCCCACTGTCCCAGGGGCGGCCCTTTTCTTTGGCAATGTTTTGCAAGTCGCGGCGGGTCAGGTCGATGCCGACGGCGTATCCGAAAATATGCTCTCGTGCCTTCTCCTTCGGGATGTTCTCGCCGGACTTTCCGATAGCGATGACCAGTTCGACCTCATGGTGCAGGTCTTTGGTGAGCTTTGGGTAGGAAATCTCGGTACCACTATCGACAACGGCATCGGCGGGCTTCGTGAAGAAGAAAGGAAGTTCGCGGTCCGGATCGCCGCCCATTTCGCGCGTATGTTCCGCATAGTTTCGCCCAACACAAAATATGCGTCGTACGGGAAAACGAAGGTCGGTCTTAACGACGGCGACGGAGGGTGTTTTAATCGGGTCAATGACAAATGCCATAGGGCTTTCTTTCCTGATGATCGCTACTATTCTTCGCCATTGTTGCGCCAGCTCTGCAAATCTTTGAAAAAGGTCTTTTGCGCTGCAGGATCGAGAGAGCGTACCCAGTCTTCAAAACCGCGAACAAGCTCCGCCGCAGTCAAGTCTTCGTCATAGGCGTTGAACAGCATCTCTTTATACTCGTCGACCGATTTGCATTCAAATTCATTGTCTTTTGGATCGAATGAATTGATTTTTTCCTGCACTTCCGCCTTGGCCATTGTGGCGAAAAAGGGAATATCCTCCTCCAGGTCATAGCCGCCCCAGCCGAGCCACCAAGCATTTGATTTGGGAGTACCGAGATCCCACGCAT
Source organism: uncultured Sneathiella sp. (assembly GCF_963973085.1). Taxonomy (GTDB): domain Bacteria; phylum Pseudomonadota; class Alphaproteobacteria; order Sneathiellales; family Sneathiellaceae; genus Sneathiella. The sequence continues at coordinate 118,077 of NZ_CAXAXA010000004.1, read as the reverse complement.
ACATGACTTCGGCCTCTATTCCGCGCGCCGCCTTTTTCGCGGCAGCTTCAAGCTTCTTAGCGTCTCGTGTTTCTTCCAGAAAGATACGCCCGACTTTAAAATATGCCGTGTCATCTGTTTCCCACGCGGTGATATATTGATCAATTTGCTTTGCTGCGGCCACAGGATAATCCTTTAAGAAAAGAGTTGCCTCATTCCTCAGACTTTGCGCGTAATTTGTCAAGCGCTCGTCTATCGGCTTTTGTTGGCCGCCCCGCCCCCGCCTCTCTTTTTGCAACTGCCATGCTAGCTGGATCGGTTTTGCTCTCCTTTGATTGCAACGGTGCAAGGTCCTCATACAGTGCCTGCGCCTCAGAGGCCGGGCCGCGGCGCGTGCCGATATTGACAATCCGGACCACACGGATATTGCGGCCTTGAGCAAAAGTCAGGACATCTTCGGCTTTCACAGTCGCGCTGGCTTTCGTCGTGACAAGGCTGTTAATACGCAGCTTTCGTGACTGAACAAGTTTCGCGGCAAGAGAGCGGCTCTTGAAAAAGCGCGCATACCATAACCATTTATCGACACGAATACCGGCACTCGCCGCATTTGTCTCGTCGCTCATTCGTTACTTTTTGCCAAGTGTTTTCAGGATGGCAAAAGGTGAATCGGGGTCGATCGCCTTCTCCTTTGGCGGCGGGCGTTTCGGTTGCGGCTTGGCGCCTTTGGGCTTCTGCCCGCCCTTTGCCCGGCGTGGCGATGTGTCGCGCGGCGCAGGTTTTTGGTTTCGTGGTTTCTTTTTGAAAGACTTTTTGCGATAGGTCAGGTCTTCGCCGTCGCCTTCCGCCACATATCCCAGCCTGTCCAGTATCAAGGCAAATTGCTCACGTGTCGTTCCGACGAGCGACAACATCTCATGGGTTGGTTTGAACGGGAGGTTACGGGGCAAATCTTTTTTTACAGATGCATTTGGCGTGGCGACAGCCTTTTCGCTCTCCTCCGGGGCCGTCACTGCGGGTGCCTCCGTCGGAACGTCGGGCGTAGAAGTGGCCTGTTCGCTTTCAGCCTGAGGCGCTTCAGCCGGGCTCGAAGACTCGTTTTCCGTCTCCAAAGCCGTTTCGGCCGCGCCTACGTTACCTGTATCTGCTTCATCAGGCTTTGCCTTCCCTGCCGATTTTTCTTCGGACGCAGCCGTTTCCGGCGTAGCGCTAGTTTGCTCTGCGGGCTTTGCCGGTTCGGCCGTTTCCAAAAGCCCACGGGAGGCGCGTCTGAGCATTCCGGCTAGTCGATCCAGCATATCGAGCCTTACGGCCAGCTTGTCATATACCGCATATCCCGCCACGAGATAATATGTCCAGGGCAGCTTTCCATCTATCTCGAAAGAGACCCGGCCCGCCGGCGGTGCAGGCGGAATTTCGGAGCGTTCCTGATATATGGCCCAGAGCTGACACCTAAGCGCCGTTGGGTCAGGCTTGAGCAGGATCGGCATAAAAGCATGTTCATACCCGACGCGAATGCCGCCGAACTTGAGACGGCCATAATCCTTCTTGTCTAAAAGTCGTATCTGATCGCTCAGCTTATAACGGGGCATCGCCCCAAGATTCTCGCTGACCTGAAAGGCAATGCCGCGGGCGGCGCCTGTGAGAGGGAGGGTTTCAAGTTGAACAAGGGGTTTCAGCCGTGTCTCGATCTGCGCGGACATCCAGTCACCCAGACGTTTGGTTACCGCATCCTGAGACGTGCCGTTCAGCTGTTCACTGGCAAGGAGCTGAACCCGGGGCCTCAGGATAGCTTCTCCTTTTACCAAAGTCGCGACAGGCGTTTCCTGCCAGATAAGCCTGCCTTCTTCATCCAGGGAAATTTCGGTATCTGGCGCTGCCGCCAGACGTGCCGCACGTGCCGCGATTTCCGCCGCAACTGCCTTGTTGCCGATATTCCGGAGAGTTCTTGCCTCTGTGCTGTTAAGGCTTGTATCTGCGTTAAACTTCAACCCCTTCAGGGTGCCGAGGAAATGGCCTTCAACATGGACATCGCCTGCTTCGCTTATCTGTGCTTCCAATTGACTTCGGTCTTTCAGTTTTCGCACCAGCATGGCAGTGCGTCGGTCTACAAATCGTTGAGTCAGTCGCTCATGAAGAGCGTCAGACAGTTTATCTTCTATGCTGCGCGCGGTTTCCTGCCAGTATTTATAATCATCCACCCAATCGGAAACATGGGAAATATACGTCCAAGTGCGCGTATGAGCAATACGTGTTGCAAGTGTATCAATATCGCCGTCCGTTTTCTCCAGGCTTTTGAGGTGCTTCGCAATCCAGTCCGTCGGTAGTTTCCCCCCTTTTTCCTGGAGATGCAGAAAGATCTGCCGCAGGAGTCGGACATGCACATCATGCATAGTTTTGCGAAAATCCGGTACTTGGCAGACCTGCCATAACTGACGAACCTTGGCCGAGGATTGTGAATGATGACGTACTTCCTCATCCCGGATCAACATCTTGAAAGCCTTGTAATCATCAGGGTCACGTGGCGATACCATGCCCTCGATGTTGGATTGCTTTTCCAAAGAACGCAGCAGGTCCCGTGTGGTCGTATAATTCAGATCGAGATTGCGCCAGCGAATATGCCGGACCGGTTCAAACTCGTGGTTTTCGATTTTCTCAATTAGCTCATCTTCAAGTGGTTCGACATTTGCCGTTGTTCCGAAACTGCCATTGTTCATATGTCGTCCGGCCCGACCGGCAATTTGTGCAAACTCTGGCGGACGCAGACGCCGGGACAGCGCGCCATCGAATTTGACCGTTCCAGCGAAAGCGACATGGTCAATGTCCATATTCAAACCCATGCCGATCGCGTCGGTGGCGACGAGATAATCAACGTCTCCGGATTGATACAGCTCAACCTGGGCATTGCGGGTGCGGGGGGACAGGCTTCCCATGACAACGGCGGCGCCGCCCCGTTGACGCCGTACCATTTCGGCGATGGCATATACATCGTTTGAAGAAAAGGCGACGATGGCCGTCCGGGGCCGCAGCCGTGAAATTTTCTTCGGGCCCCGATAAGTTAGCTTTGAAAACCGCGGACGAGAGACGAAGGACGCGTCGGGTATCAGGCGCCTTATCCAGGGGCGAATGGTTTCCGCACCAAGAAACAACGTTTCCTGACGTCCCCGCGCATAAAGCAGGCGATCTGTAAAAATATGTCCGCGCTCCTGATCCTCGGCGAGCTGAATCTCGTCGATGGCGAGGAAGTCGAATCCCCGGTCAAGCGGCATGGCCTCTACCGTACAAACGAAATAGGCGGCTTGCGGCGGAATTATTTTCTCTTCCCCCGTGACCAAAGCGACATTCGCCGCCCCTTTGACCGAGACAATCCGTTCATATATTTCGCGGGCAAGCAACCTCAGCGGCAGGCCGATGATTCCATCCGAGTATCCCATCATTCGCTCAACAGCAAGATGGGTCTTTCCTGTATTTGTGGGACCGAGGATTGCCGTGATCTGACCGGTACGATTGTGAGGGGAATTGCTGGAGTTGGGGTGCATCTCTAACCTAATTTGATCGGGGAGGGATTTGATCCCTCTGCTTTATTCTATACTCAGGCAACTTCACAAGGACAGGAAAATCTCGACGCGGCCATGGGCGGTTATATCCTTTATATGTAGGGAGTATGACAAAAATATCTCGCCATCCGCACATAAATTCGCATTATTGAATGCAAGAGTATTACTGATTGAAGCAGTACTATGCGGCGAGCGGGCGCTAAAGCTAACGCTCGTTTGGTGATTTCGTGAATATGTGATATAGCTCCCGGTAAATTTGGGCCGCAGTCTACAGCGCGGCGGCTTTATCTGCGGGATTTGAGGGAACAGAAAAAGATGAGCGACTTTCCAAAACAGACATTGCAGGACTGGGAAAAGCTGGCGGAGAAAGAACTTCGGGGGCGTAAGCTTGAAGAGTTGAATTGGGAAACCCCCGAAGGTATTACCGTCAAACCGCTCTATACTGCCTCTGATCTGGAAGGCATGGAACTGGCTGAAGACATGCCGGGTATGGCGCCGTTCAAACGGGGTGTGCGCGCCAGCATGTATGCCAACCGCCCCTGGACAATTCGTCAATATGCGGGTTTTTCCACCGCTGAAGAGTCAAATGCTTTCTATCGTCGAAATCTAGCTGCCGGGCAAAAAGGCCTCTCTGTTGCCTTTGATCTCGCCACGCATCGCGGTTATGATTCGGATCATCCGCGCGTTGTTGGTGATGTCGGCAAGGCTGGCGTGGCGATTGACAGTGTTGAGGATATGAAAATTCTGTTCGACGGCATCCCGCTGGATGAAATGTCCGTTTCCATGACCATGAACGGTGCCGTCCTACCGATCCTCGCGAACTACATTGTTGCAGCGGAAGAGCAGGGGGTGACGCCGGACAAGCTGGCCGGCACGATCCAGAATGACATCCTCAAGGAATTCATGGTTCGCAACACCTACATCTACCCACCAGCCCCCAGCATGCGGATCATCGGTGATATCATTGGTTATACCTCCGCCAATATGCCGCGCTTTAACTCGATTTCCATCTCCGGCTATCATATGCAGGAAGCGGGTGCGACGCAGGTTCAGGAGCTGGCATTCACGCTGGCGGATGGGCTGGAGTATGCCCGCGCGGCATTGGCAAGCGGGCTCAAGATTGACGAGTTCGCCCCGCGGCTTAGCTTCTTTTTTGCCATCGGCATGAATTTCTTTATGGAAATTGCGAAGTTGCGTGCGGCGCGCATGATCTGGGCGAAAATGATCAGCGAGTTCGACCCGCAGAATAAAAGCTCCCTGATGCTGCGGACCCATTGCCAGACATCCGGTGTGAGCCTGACCGAGCAGGATCCCTATAACAATGTTATCCGAACAGCCTATGAAGCGATGGCGGCTGTTCTGGGGGGGACGCAAAGCCTTCATACCAATGCGCTGGACGAGGCGATTGCTCTGCCGACTGATTTCTCCGCCCGCATCGCCCGGAACACGCAGCTCATCCTTGCCGAGGAAACGGGTGTCCCGAATGTCATTGATCCTCTTGGCGGCAGCTATTATGTCGAAAGCCTGACCAACTCAATTGCTGCGGAAGCCTGGAAGTTGATTGAGGAAGTCGAGGAATTGGGCGGCATGACCAAGGCCGTCGAAAGTGGAATGCCGAAGCTCCGGATTGAAGAATCTGCTGCCCGCCGTCAGGCGCGTATCGATCGCGGCGAAGAAGTTATCGTCGGTGTAAACAAATACCGGACCGAGAAAGACGACAGCAATATCGAAATTCTCAATGTGGACAACACGGAAGTTTTGCGCCAACAGGTCGCAAGGCTGGAGAAAATCCGAAGTACTCGCGATACAGCCGCATGTGACGCTGCGCTGGAAGCGCTGACCAAAGGTGCGGAAGGCAATGCCAATTTGCTGGAGCTTTGCGTCAATGCAGCGCGGGCGCGGGCCACGGTCGGGGAAATCTCCGATGCAATGGAAAAGGTTTTCACGCGCCATCGTGCCGAGATACGGTCTATTTCCGGTGTGTATGGTGCGGCTTATGAGGGAGATGAAGGGTTTATGAAAATCAGTGATGACATTGATGCCTTTGCCCGCGAAGAGGGCCGCCGTCCGCGTATGCTGGTGGTAAAACTCGGTCAAGATGGTCATGATCGCGGCGCCAAGGTTATTGCAACGGCCTTTGCGGATATCGGTTTCGACGTTGATGTCGGTCCGTTGTTCCAGACACCGGCCGAAGCAGCGCAGGACGCAATCGAAAGCGACGTTCATGTTATTGGCATTTCATCGCAGGCAGCCGGGCACAATACTCTCGTTCCGCAAATTATCGACGAACTCAAGAGGCAGGGCGCAGAAGATATCCTAGTCGTCTGCGGCGGCGTTATTCCGGCCCAGGACTATGATGCCCTGTATAAAGCGGGCGTCTCAGCGATATATGGTCCCGGCACCAATATTCCGAAGGCAGCGGCAGAGGTGCTGGAACTTATCCGCAAGAAACGAAAGGCGGCTTGACCTTGGCCCGGTCTGTCACGGTATGATGTTGTAAAACAGCATACAGGGCAGAAAGATAAGCCATGAAAATCGTTTACAGTCCGGATCATGTCAAGCATGACCCAAAGACATACTTCAAATCCGGGGCTTTTCATGAACCGCAGGAAGTGCCGGGCCGAGCGGAAGCGCTGGTCAACGGACTCAAAGATGCTGGGCATGAAATCGTCGCGCCGGATAATTTTGGTCCAAGCCCGCGGGCAGCGATTCATACGCCAGGGTACCTTCAGTTTCTTGAGACGATCCACACCCGCTGGCATGCCGCCGGGATGGGAAGTGAAGAAGTTCTTCCGAATATTCATCCGGGACGCAATATGTCCTCAATGCCAAGTGGTATTGTTGGCGAAGTCGGGCATTATACGACTGATTTATCCGCGCCAATCGGTCAGCAGACATGGGAGGCGGCCATTGCCTCGAATAATGTGGCGCTAACCGCGACAGATTTTGTAATCAGAGACCTTACCGTGAATAGTTCCGCGTATGCGCTTTGCCGTCCGCCGGGTCATCACGCTTTTAAGGATCAGGCGGGTGGATTTTGTTTCCTCAATAATATAGCCATTGCCGCGCAGTTTGCCCGCCGGACCGTAAACCGCGTCGCGATCCTTGATATCGATGTACATCACGGCAACGGGACGCAGGGTATTTTCTATGACCGGGATGATGTCTTAACCGTCTCTACCCATTGTGATCCCACCGATTTCTATCCCTTTTTTTCCGGCTACGCTCATGAACGCGGTAATGCCCGGGGGGAGGGGTTTAACCTGAACTTGCCACTTGAAAAGCAAAGCAATGATGCGACATTCCTGACGAGACTGGAGGAGGGATTGGCGGCCCTGCGCGCCTATGCGCCGGACGTTCTTTTTGTTGCGCTTGGGCTTGATGCGTTTGAGGGTGATCCGTTGATCGGTCTTTCTATAACCACCAAAGGATTTGGTCAGATCGCTGACCGGATTGCTCGTCTCAGAATGCCGACGGTGCTGGTGCAGGAAGGCGGGTACAATCGTGAGTTCCTCGGGGCGAACATTACGAGTTTCATTTCCGGCTTTGAAGAAGCGCGGTAAATAGCGGACGTCAGAAACGGAAGCTGTTTGGCAGCAGTTTTTCCGCCGTTGTCTCCACATTCCCGTTTTCACCGGGATAAGTCACTTTGGTGTCTTGATCCGAGAACTCTATCATAAACTGTCGGCAGGCGCCGCAGGGAGAGCAGGCCCCGGAAACTCCCTCCTCGTTATGATTGGTGACAACAACTTCTTTCAGTTTCATTCCCGGACCTTCCGCCGCCACAGCCTGAACAATGGCATTGCGTTCCGCACAGATGGTGAGGCCAAAAGAGATATTCTCGACATTGCAGCCGGAATAGATATTCCCCGCCTCAGTCAGAATTGCCGCCCCCACCTTGAATTGGGAATAGGGGGAATAGGAATTTGCCATCGCTTTGACAGCCTCCGATGCAAGATCGATATTATCCATGAAGTCGCTCCATTCCCGTGTTCAATCTAGCAGGAACCCGCCGCCAAGCGGGTCCCCGTCTTCAAATGTAAATTCTGCCGAGCCGGTATAATAGGAATGCCCTGCGACTTCAACCGTCACCGCATTGAAAGGCCCAAGCTTGGAAGTACTCTTTAGCTGCCCGGTAAAAACGGCACCGGTTACACTTTCAAACTGGCAAATTTCCCCCGTCCCAATAGCTTTACGAGCTGAGGCAATTGCCATCCGTGCTGTCACGCCGGACCCCGTTGGGCTTCGATCGACCTGTTCATCGGCGAAAACACAGATATTGGCGCTGGGTTTTCCCTCATTGCCGAGTTCACCGTCTGTTAAGATCGTGCCATAAAGATAACCAAGATCCGGCTCTTCCGGGTGGGTGATTTTGATTTGCTCCTTAATCGCCGTTGAGACAATTGTCGCGGCGGCGGCGAGGTCGCGCGTTTTTGAGTTCAGAACGTCGAGGCCGAGGCTCGCCGCGTTCAGGATGCCGTAGAATGCTCCGCCATATCCGATATCCACTTCGACCGGGCCATATTCTCTCGTTTCAACAAATTGCCCCAGCTTATAGGCGAACGCAGGCACACTCTCAAAGCTTACCCGTCCTGTAATTCCTTCGTGTGTGTCCACATTGGCAGTCACGAGGCCGCAGGGGCATTGTATTTTGACAGTTGTTTCCTCCGGCCCCTTGACGACAAGTCCGAAATCAAGGGCATAGCGGCCCAGTGCCATAATCGCGTGTCCGCACATGGTGCTGTAGCCTTCATTGTGTATGAAGATGACGGCAAGGTCGGCGTCCGGATGATCTGGCGGCACTAGTAAAGCGCCGTACATGTCTTTGTGACCGCGTGGTTCAAACATAAGGAAGCGGCGGTATTGATCGGCCTGGTCACGTAAAAATGCGCGCTTTTCAAGCAGGGTCCGACCCTCCGGCACGGGAACGCCGCCCGTGATAATTCGAAGTGGCTCTCCGCCGGTGTGCATTTCGATTGTCTGAATGCTGCTGATCATATTATTTCCATCTCTGGAATATAGAATAAGGTCAAGCTGATATTTGTGATAGCCCTTTCAATTGACTTGACGAAGCCGCGGTATTTTTCCATACCCAAGGTTATGAAAGAAACGGCACAAAAAATTCCGACGGATGCTAATGGCTTGGCCGAAATGCTGGACCAGGGAGATCGGCGAGCCTTAGCGCGAGCGATCACCCTTGTGGAATCGCTTCGCCCGGACCATCGGGAAACCGCGCAGGAACTCTTGAACCTTGTGCTACCAAGAACCGGAAATTCCGTGAGAATCGGGATATCCGGGACGCCAGGGGTCGGCAAATCCACTTTTATCGAAGCCTTTGGTAAATTGTTGACGGGGGCCGGGCACAAGGTTGCCGTTCTTACCGTCGATCCCTCCTCGCAACGAAGCGGGGGCTCAATCCTTGGTGACAAGACACGCATGGAAGAATTGGTGCGTGATCCCAACGCCTTTATCCGGCCGTCACCGTCGGGAGGGTCGCTGGGCGGTGTCGCGCGGCGTACACGAGAAGGAATGCTGCTCGCAGAGGCGGCGGGTTTCGATGTCATTCTTGTGGAAACTGTCGGGGTCGGACAATCGGAGACGACTGTCGCAGAGATGGTGGATGTGTTCCTGCTTCTGCTTGCGCCCGCAGGCGGAGATGAACTGCAAGGGATAAAACGCGGGGTAATGGAGCTTGCGGACCTGATCGTCATCAATAAGGCTGACGGCGATCTAAAAGCTGCGGCAACTCGCGCTGCTGCTGAGTATAAAGGCGCAATCGGTCTGATGCGACCCAAGAGCAAGCATTGGCAAGCGGAGGTTTTGCAAATCTCCGCAATCGACAAAACCGGCATTGATAATCTTTGGGAGGCAATCGGCCGATATCGGACAGCCCGTGAGATTGACGACGAACTCACTGAACAGCGACGCGAGCAGGCGGTCTCCTGGATGTGGTCGGAACTTGGCGATTCCCTGATGACCCGATTTAAATCCCATGAGAAAGTTGCGGAGGTACTCCCGCGTATCGAGGCGGACGTCAAAGCGGCGCGAATTGCCCCTGCGAGTGCTGCGGAACAGCTCCTCGCGATCTTTTTGGGAAAATAGCGCGCTTACTGCCTAATAAGCTTGACGAACGCGACGCCATTCCTTAAATAGCGTCCTCACGTCCGGCGTTTACGCGCCGGCTCTCTATTTTTTGGTTAAAGAGGTTCACGATGGCACGTCGTTGCGAATTGACAGGAAAAGGCGTTCAGGCAGGAAACAATGTCAGCCACGCCAAGAACAGAACCCGCCGCCGGTTTTTGCCGAATGTGCAGGAAGTTCGTTTGATGTCCGAATCTCTCGGTCGTTCCTTTAATATGAAAGTGTCGGCTGCGGCGCTGCGCTCTGTTGAGCATAATGGCGGTCTGGACAAGTTCCTGTTGAAATCACGGGATACATCTCTCTCGCTGCAGGCTCGCCGTGTAAAGCGGGATATTCAGAAGGCAGCTGCTTCCGCCTAATCTGAGCGACAGAGTAAGAAATTTTCGAAACGGATGAGAAGAAATTCTCATCCGTTTTTTATTGAAGTTGCCTCGCATATACAGTGTCCTATCTTAATCAGGGATCAGCGACCTATCAAATTCAACAGGGGAAAATAATATGTATGCACGTCGTGATATTATGAAGGGGGTGGCGACGTTGCCGCTTGCCGCCATTCTGGCCGATCCGTTACTTGCGCGGGCTGCCGCCGAAATGACGGAAGATGTAAACTTGAAACTGGATGGCGGGCAGTCCGTCACGGCCGCTGTCATCTATCCCGAAGTGACGCCTGCGCCAGCCGTCCTTCTCATTCATGAATGGTGGGGCCTGAATGATCAGATTAAGGCCGTAGCCGCCGAACTTGCCCGGGAAGGGTATGTCGCTGTTGCTGTAGACCTTTATGAAGGAAAGGTCGCCTCTAACGCGGATGAGGCCGGACAGCATATGAAAGCGGTCAAACCCGAAACCGCCACGGAAACACTTGAGAAATGGATTTCCTGGACACGCGAGAACGAGAAAACCACTGATAATCTTGGCACCGTGGGTTGGTGTTTCGGGGGCGGCTGGGCGTTGAATGCCTCCATCGCCGCACCAACAGAGGCGACGATTGTCTATTATGGCAGCGTCGCCCGTGATGCGGCCCAGCTCAAGGAGTTGAAAGGTCCGGTCATGGGACATTTTGCCGAGAAGGACAAATGGATCAATAAGGAAATGGTCGATGGTTTTGTAGAGCAGATGAAGGCCGCCGGGCAGCCCGCACCAGAAATCTTCTGGTATGACGCAGACCATGCATTCGCGAACCCATCAGGTGCGCGATATGATCAGGAGGACGCGCAACTTGCCTGGTCACGCAGCCTCGAGTTCTTCAAAACAAATCTGAAAAGTTAGGCAAGATTACCAGCGCTCTGCCTTGCTGCGGCGCGCTGGCTTCTTCTCGTCAAACAAATCCGCTAGCTGTTCCATCATCACGCCGCCCAACTGCTCGGCATCGATGATGGTGACAGCCTGCTGGTAATAGCGCGTTACGTCATGTCCGATGCCGATGGCGATCAGCTCAACCGGCGATCTTGTTTCAACCCAGCGGATGACATCACGTAAATGCCGGTCAAGGTAGTTGCCGGGGTTGACGGACAGGGTACTGTCATCCACCGGTGCGCCATCAGAAATGACCATCAGGATGCGTCGCTGTTCCGGGCGGCCCAGCAATCGGTTATGGGCCCAAAGCAATCCTTCTCCGTCGATATTTTCTTTCAACAATCCTTCTCTGAGCATCAGGCCCAGTGATTGACGGGCCCGGCGATAGGGATAGTCGGCAGATTTATAGACAATATGGCGGAGGTCATTGAGTCTGCCGGGGTTTGGTTCTTTCCCCTGTTCCAGCCATTTCTCCCGCGACTGCCCACCTTTCCAGGCCCGCGTTGTGAATCCGAGGATTTCGACCTTTACAGAGCACCGCTCCAACGTACGGGCGAGGACGTCGGCGCACATGGCCGCGACCGAAATTGGCCGCCCGCGCATAGAGCCGGAATTGTCGATCAGTAAGGTGACGACCGTATCGCGGAAATTCGTGTCCTGCTCGACCTTGAAAGAGAGTGGCAGCTGCGGGTCAACAACAACCCGAGAGAGACGTGCAGCATCAAGAATACCTTCTTCTAGATCAAATTCCCAAGAGCGGTTCTGCTGCGCCAGCAATTTCCGCTGCAGTCGGTTGGCAAGCTTGCTGATCAGGCTATGCATATTGGTGAGCTGCTGATCAAGCTGCTGACGTAAGCGAGCCAGCTCTGCCGGTTCACAAAGATCAGAGGCCTGAATCACTTCATCAAATTCGGTGGTATAGGCTTTGTAGGCTTCCGCTTCAGGCGAGTTTCGGAAATCTTCCGGATATACGGGTCGACGGTCACGACCCGCTTCATCACCTGTGCTGGTGGCATCCATATCCGCGCTTTCACCTGCTTCGGTATCCGAGCCGTCTTCCCCTGCACCTTCCTGAGCGTCGGCGTCCTCCGCTGCACTCGCTTCCTGCGGCTCATCGTCGCTTTCGGAGCCACTGCTCTCGGCATCCGGTTCCTGTTCGCCCTCTTCACCGTCTCCGTTTTCGTCTTCGTCCGAGAATTCGCCTTCGGCATCGTCGATTAGGTCGAGGTCTTTGAGGAGTTTCCGGGCGGCGTTTGCGAATTCCTTCTGGCTGGAAAGCGCATCCATCATCTCGGCAAAGTCATCCCCGCTTTTTGCCTCAATCTCCGCGCGCCACAGGTCGACCATATTGCGGGCACTTTCCGGGACCGGAATATTGGCGAGCTTTTCGCGGGCGAGCAGTCCGAGTACTTCCGCGATGGGGGCATCGGCTTTGTCATATATACGCTCGAACCCGCTTTCCTTGCAGTGCATATCCAATCGGTTGAATAAATTTTCTGCGACGCCTTTCATGCGACCGGCGCCAATTGCTTCGACACGGGCCTGTTCAATTGCGTCGAAGACAGCCTTCGCGTCGCCGCCTTCGGGAGCATAGCGGGCATGCATCCCGTCGTCGTGGTAACGCTTGCGTAGCGCGAGACTGTCGGCGAGACCCCGGACCAGGCGAACATCTTCAATGGGAAGGTCTTTCGACGGGTTGGGCAGGCGTGCGCGATCGCCGCTCATTCCCGGCGCGTCATTACCATAGATAACTTCCAGCTCTTTCTCGCGGGACATCGCCCGCATGGTGGCGCTCACCGCGCGCTTGAAAGGCTCGGCAGCCGGCTCTTTATTTTTGATAAAGGCCACGGGATCCGTTAAGCGACAATATTAGCGGCGGATTCGGGCAGTTCCTCGCCGAAGCTGCGCTGATAATATTCCGCAACCAACGGCCGTTCCATCTCGTCGCATTTGTTCAAAAAAGTCACGCGGAAGGCAAACCCGATATCGCCGAAAATTCTGGCGTTCTCAGCCCAGGTAATGACGGTCCGCGGGCTCATGACAGTCGAGATATCTCCGGCAATAAATCCGGCGCGGCTAAGTTCGGCGCAGGCGACCATGGCGCGGACCGTCTTGCGGCCTTCCTCATCATCATATCCGGGAATTTTTGCAAGAACGATTTCATTCTCAATATCTTCTGGCAGGTAGTTAAGCGTCGTTACAATGTTCCAGCGGTCCATCTGACCCTGGTTAAGCTGCTGTGTTCCGTGATAAAGGCCGGTGGTATCGCCAAGCCCAACGGTGTTTGTTGTTGAAAACATGCGAAATGCCGGATGGGGGCGGATCACCCGGTTCTGGTCGAGCAAAGTCAATTTGCCCTCTACCTCCAGGACACGCTGGATCACAAACATGACGTCTGGACGCCCTGCGTCATATTCATCGAATACAATGGCTGTTGGCGATTGAAGCGCCCAAGGCAAAATACCCTCACGGAACTCGGTCACCTGTTTGCCGTCACGCAAGACGATGGCGTCCTTGCCGACCAGATCGATACGGGAAATATGGCTATCGAGGTTGATCCGGACACAAGGCCAATTAAGTCGCGCAGCAACTTGTTCGATATGCGTTGACTTACCAGTGCCGTGATACCCTTGTACCATAACCCGGCGATTAAAGGCGAAGCCCGCCAGAATGGCTAAGGTTGTGTCGTGATCGAAGACGTACGCAGGGTCCAGATCGGGCACCCTGTCGGTTGCTACACTGAAAGCTGGAGCCTCCATGTCGCTATCGATTTTAAACACTTCCCGAACAGAAACCTTGGTATCGGGCAAATCAATTTTCAATTCCGGTGTTTCTCCGGCAAGTTCTAAGGACGTCATAAAAAATAGTTCCGTGTCACAATTCGTGGATGTTCTTCTACGGGCAAACTTACGAGTTACCGCAAGATCGCAAATGTGTATAGGCCTGATTAATGTTTTTCAGTATTTCTTCGGCCTTTTTATCGCCACCGCGGATATCAGGATGGTATTTTTTCGCAAGTTCCTTGTGTCGGCGCTTGATTTCATCCAGCCCGCAACCGGGCTTCAGGTTCAGAACAGCAAGCGCCTCCCGTTCCTTTTTATCCATCGGCGGCATGGTATTGGTCTTATTGTTCCCGGTGGCGCTATCCTCTTCAGCGCCGATGTCATCGCGAAAATCAAACGGATCTTCAAACCGATACTCCCGCTGACGACTTGCGGTGCGGGTTCCCAATTTCCAGGTTGGGCGATGCCCGGTGATATCCTCATCCTTGTAGCGGAGAACCTCTTCCGCAGACATACCATCAAAGAAGTTCCAGGATTTGTTGAACTCCCGAATATGGGCCAGACAAAACCAATGGTAGTCGTCCGGTCCGCCACGATCAAGCAGACGAGCTTTTGGCGCCCGGAATTCGCCAGATTCAAAGCAGTCACCATGAGCACACTGCCTTGGCACTGGATCTGCCGTTCCGTTGTCCAACGGTATTTCCCTATTCTTCGCCATTGGATTATTATGGTCTCTGAGCGGGGGCATAGCAAGGCCGCGAGCAAAAATCCGCTGTTTTTTGATTTGGGCAAGGCGTTTATTGGGCAACAGAGCGAAAAGCTTATTACCTTGAACGTTGATGAAGTATAATCTCGTGACGTGACCTTGCCCTATAAGGTAAATTCACGCTGCGGAAATTCAAAACTAAATGTAAAAGGACATGACAGGGAATGTCGGTTGCAAAAACCATTGAGCGCAAGCTCACAGAAGCTTTCTCACCTTCCGAATTGATAGTGCGGGACGAATCGCATTTGCATGCTGGTCATGCGGGCGCCCGTCCAGAAGGTGAGAGCCATTTTCGTGTTGAAATCGTCGCTGGCAGCTTTCAGGGTATGTCACGGGTCGCGCAACAACGCGCCATCTATGATGTCCTGAGCGAGGAACTCAAGACGGATATTCACGCACTTGCATTGACTGTACGATCATAACCCACACTTGCCAAATTAAAAAACTTTACCCGGACCTGTTGAACCAAATCGCCACGCCCCTATATGCTCTTTTTGAGAGTTTAGATTAAAAAACGACAACTTATAAGAGCAGCAACAGGAGCTTGAATGTGACCCAGTTAAATCAGACCCTCGTTAACCGAAACATCTCCGTCATTGATCCCGTTTCCGGACAACCTCACCGCACCAGTATCCGGCTCGAAGAAATCGAGTGGACGGCGCTTCGCGATATCTGTGCGAGTGAGAACATGTCGATCAATGAATTTTGCTGTAAAGTAGACCAGGATAAAAATCGTCGAGAACATTCGAGAACGTCGCGTATTCGATCCGCCATACTGGAGCATTATCTGAAACGAAACGGAGAACGCAGGCTGGACTCCTGACATTCCTACAATAGGAATAATAAAAGTGCTGGGAGGGTAATAAAGGACACAAGCGTCGAAATGACGACCATCCCCGCAACATGGGTATGGGCGCGTTCGTATCGCAGCGAGAACAGATAGTTGAAAACTGCGACAGGCATGCTGCATTCTAGAATAAGTACGCCGCGCTCAACCCCTGTCAGACCGAAGAGTGTGGCGAGCCCATAGCCAACAGCGAATCCCATGCCAAGGCGAAGTAGTGAGAGGCCCGTGGCGAGCCGGATATGGCTAATCGAGAGGCTTGCAAGACTAACCCCAAGGGCGAAAAGCATTAACGGGATTGTCAGGCTGCCAATGAGGTCAGTCGTATTTATTATCCAAAGCGGAATGGCCAGAGAAAGCGCCTTGACCATAAGCCCGATGATCACCGCATACAAGAGCGGCGTCCGCAGTAGCTGAGCCGCTGAACTCTCTCCGGATGAGAGCCAGACCCCAAAGGTAAACTGCAGGGTCGAGAATACTGTAAAGACAGCAATGGCAAGCGCTAGGCCTGCCTCACCGAAGGCAAACAGGCAAAGAGGCAGACCCATGTTGCCGGTGTTCGGGAACATCAGGCCGGGCAGATAATTCCGAACATCAAGGCGACTTATGCGTAAAATAATAAGCCCGATCAGACAAAAAGAGACGGCACTGAGGAACGCATACAGTGCGAACTCGAGAAACGCTCCAAGTTCCATGTCGAGCTTTACAAGTGTTGTAAAAATGAGCATGGGAGAGCCGACATTCGTCACCAGGGTAGTTATCGTTTCCGTATGAAATGCGCGACCTGTCTTTGCCCAGAAAAATCCAATTCCGGCCGTAACCACTACCGGGGCAATTATGTTGAGGAGGATTTCATACATCTGGGGCGGCTTTCTCTGTGAACTGTTCCGCCAGACATTTACAGTTCAAGGGGCGTAATCCGAAGTTCCGTTATCTGGTTATGTTCCTTGCGCATGACTTCAAATTTATAGCCATGAAAAAGAAATGCCTGCCCGATATCAGGAATGATCTGGGCTTCGTGGATCACGAGCCCGGCAATCGTGGCGGCCTCCTCATCGGGAAGGGACCAGTTCAGTTGCCGATTCAAGTCCCGGATTGTGACATCCCCCTTGGTGACGACGCGCCCGTCTTTCAGCATCCGGATATCACTGACGGCGAGGTCATGCTCATCGGCGATTTCCCCGACGATTTCTTCCAGGATATCCTCCAGCGTAACCAGACCCATCAAAGCGCCATATTCATCGACCACGAGAGCGAAATGGCTTTTGCGGTCCAGGAACGCGTTGAGCTGGCTTCGGAGCGTTGTGGTTTCCGGCACGAACCAGGGCTCAACGGCGATTGCCTCGAAATCAAGTTTCTCATAATCACCATCCAGCGGGATCAGGGCACGCAGCAAGTCCTTTGCATGGACCACGCCGATAATATTCTCCGGGTTATCTTTCCAAAGCGGGAGCCGGGTATAGGGACTGCCCAATACCTGATCAATGATTTCCCGAACCGGTTTGGCGCCGTCCACCATTTCCACATTCTTGCGGTGAACCATTATTTCACCGAGATCGACTTCGTCCATATCGAGTATGGTGTCGAGCATGTAGCGCTCATGCATAATAATCCCGGCATCTTCCGAATGAAGCTCGATTGCACCACGGAGTTCATCTTGCGCCGCATCGGTTAGAGTATCCGTATCGCCATCATACCCTTTTATACCCATCAGGCTCAGGGTCGTATCGACAATATAATTGATGCTCATGACGATGGGCGAAAGCAGGACAATAGCCGGCTGGAGGAGCGGGGCGACAAAAAGCGCGACCGGGATTGTCCGTCGAAGCGCAATTGTCTTTGGAAGGACTTCCGCAAACACGAGGACGAGGACAGTCATGACAAGCGTGGCATAGGCGACGCCGATATCGCCGAAATAGGAAATAAAAATGCTGGTCGCGAGGGAGGACGCCAGAATATTCACGAGGTTATTCCCGAGCAGAATGGCACTGATCAGTTTCGTGTGCTTGTCCCGCAGGCGATTGACGAGGCTGGCACGGTGGTTGCCGGACTGTTCCATCTGATGCAGTCGGGCGCGTGACGCGCCGGTCAATGCCGTTTCCGATCCGGAGAAAAAGGCGGAAAGGAGCAATAGAAAAAGAATTGCAAGTGGCAGAAAGATCAGTTCCACATCAAAATCAACCGTTTCCATCTCTCCAATTTATTCCTGTATTTTTTGTTTAAGCAGTGAAAGGATTTCCGCTTCCGGGATGTCCCTTGTGGTGAAGGCCTCGCCGATCTCTTTCATCAGGATCAGCATAATTTTGCCGCCGCTGATTTTTTTATCCTGCCGCATATGGGCAAGAAGTTTTTCTGCATTCCAATCAATATCGGCAATGCGTGGAAGGGCAATCGGAAGGCCGACATTCTTGAAATGTGCGACAATGCGGCCGAAATCCTGACGATTGAGAAACCCAAGTTCTGTCGATAGTTCCGCGGCCATGACCATGCCGATAGAAACGGCTTCACCATGGTTGAGGTGCGGTCCGTAACGGGTTTCCGCCTCAAACGCGTGACCAAATGTATGGCCAAGATTGAGGAGAGCGCGTACGCCACCTTCACGTTCATCTTTCGCGACAATTTGGGCCTTGGCTTTTACGCTTTGCTCAACGGCGTAGATGCGGGCAGCTTCGTCCCCTTCAATCACTTTCTTGCCGTTTGCTTCAAGCCATTCAAAGAAATCGCGGTCGCCCAAGAGGCCGTACTTCACAACTTCTGCATAGCCCGCAATGATTTCACGGTGCGGCAAACTGTCGAGTAAGGAGATATCCGCGAGGACGAGTTTCGGCTGATAGAAGGCGCCGATCAGGTTCTTTCCCTGCGCCGCATTAATTCCGGTCTTGCCACCCACAGAACTATCAACCTGAGATAAGAGGGTCGTCGGGATCTGAATAAAATCAACACCGCGGCGCAATGTTGCGGCGGCAAAGCCTGTCAGATCACCAATGACGCCGCCACCAAGGGCGATAAGCGCTTCATCGCGCTGAATGCGCGCGTCAAGCAATTGGCTCATCAGGTCGCCGTAGACGGCAATGCTTTTACTTCCTTCTCCTGTCGGAAAGATATGGGTGCTGTGCTCGATCCCAATATGATCCAGTGTTTGTTCCAGAGCGTGCAAATGTAGGGCAGCAACGGTTTCATCGGTAACAATGGCGACCCTTGGATTCTTCAAAACGCTCTTTAGGGAGGACCCGCTTTCCACGAGGAGATTGGACCCAACTAGTATGTCATAGGAACGTGAGCCGAGGTCCACAGGAACACGGACGGGCGATGCAGCGGGATCAGACGCAGGAAGTGTCATTTGTTGGTTGCTTCATCTAGGGGTGACGGCGGTCCCTCCAGTGCAGCGAGTGCCGTAATAATCTTGTCCACCACGATTTCATGAGGGCCATCGCCACTATCTACCGTGATATCCGCATCCGCATAAATGGGATAACGTTCTTCCATCAGCATCTTTAATGTGTTTTTTGGGTTGCCAGTTTTTAAAAGCGGCCGATTATTGCGTTTCATGCAGCGCTTATAAATGACATCAAGCTCTGCGCGCAACCAAATTGAACAGCCCTTTTTCTTAATTAACGAGCGTGTTTTTTTATCCATGAAGGCACCGCCACCCGTCGCTAGCACATGTCGTGGTTCCTTCAGCAGGCGGGCGATGACTTTCCGCTCTCCCTCCCGAAAGGCTGCTTCGCCATGTAAATCGAAAAATTCCGACACAGTCAGATTGGACGCAGCCTCAATTTCCGCGTCGGCATCCTTGAACGGCAGGCCAAGCTGGTTCGCGAGACGGCGTCCGATTGAGCTTTTCCCTGCCCCCATAAGCCCTACAAGCACGATAGGTCTTGCTTTCAAATCAATTGCCGTCGCGGTTTCCTCCGCGCCGGTATCTTGTACCCTGGTCATTCTGTCACTTTTCAACGGTTCTGCAAATTTCCATTTTCCGCAAAGGGGACAATATCTTTCCCGAAGGTTATTGATGTATTTCGCCGAACCGTGCTAATCAATAAAGCCAAATTTTCTGTATAATCGCAGCTTAGCGTTCTAAATAGCAATAGTTTTACCCCGTATACACCAAATTATGGTGATCGGATTTTGGATATAGTGATCGAAAATGTCTAAATTTTCCCTTTTTCTGCTTTTTTTGGTGGCTGCCGTTGTAATTGGCGGTGGCGTTTTCCTCTCGGCATGGGATATTCCCGCGCCGTCGGTGAAAGTTGAAAAGGTTATTCCAAATGATCAGTTCCCGAATTAGGAAATACTTCTGGATCGTCGGCGGGCTGCTCGCTTCCCTCGTCCTCCCATTTTCTGTCTTACAGGCGCAGGATAAACCGCGCAGCCTTGTTCCACCGCTTGGGCAACCAACGACAACACAACAGGATGAGGTGGCACCGGCCTCAAAGCCGACTTTGACGCCTCCTTCGCAAAAAAGGGTTATCGAAGGAACCCGGATAGACGGGTCTGTTGTCGTACAATCCCTCGGCGGGCTTGATCCTGCCTCCGTCGGAACGTTGACGACCTCGAACGGTGGACTGGGGCCGGATATGTGGAACGGTACGGCACCGGAGCGGGTCATAACCCTCCTTCAGAATTTGCCGGTGTCATCAACGTCTCCAGAAATGCAGCAGCTGTTCCGCAGGTTGTTACTGACCGCCGCGGTTATTCCGCAAGGAACGGAAAATCCGACGGACCTCATCATACTACGCCTTGAAAAACTCGTTGAGGCGGGACTGGTGAAAGATGCGTCTGAATTAATCCGTCGGATGCCTGCGTCTGCCTTGACACCTGCCCTTGACCGTATCGCAGTTGAACTACTGCTTTTGCAGGGAGAGAATGAACAGGCGTGCCGAGTGGCTGAGGGCAAACAAACCGCCGGTGCGGATATTTTTTGGGCCAAGACGGACATTTTTTGCAACCTTGTTGCCGAAAATATGGCGCGCGCGGAACTTGGCCTGAACTTGTTGGATGAAACTGCGGGGGAAGATACCCTTTTTTTCGCAATTTTTGATCGTGTGGCGGGTGGCACAGCGCCACTTCCCGAGACGGACCAGTCATTGACGCCATTGCATTTTGCAATGATGAAATTGTCAGGGGTGGCCCCGTCCTTCTCCTCGATAGAAAAAGCGGGCTCTGCTTTTCTGTGGGCGCTGGCGATGGATGAGACTTCGAATGTCAATGATCGCTACGTGGCAGCCTATGAATCTCTCGCGATGGGTAGCGTCGCGGCTGAGCTACCCCGGAGATTGATCAAACAGGGGGCCTTTCGCGAAGGTGCTGATGAAATGACGGAGCTGGCCCAGATCGCCGCATTCTATCGGGAAGCGGCAGGAACGAGTGCTGACCTTGAGAAAGCGCGCGCTATTGGCGACCTCTGGGCTGCCGGCGAACGGGATGGCTCCTATTTTACTGCGGCGCGCCTATCTTTGCCGCTTCTGTCCGGACTCACGCCAGCTGAATATGGCGATAAATTTGAGCTGGAAGCTTTGCGTCTCTCGCTGCTATCCAAGGAGACGGCGGCGGCAACAAGCTGGGAACGTGCGGTCCGTCGTGGGGCACTGCGGGGAAATTTTGAAGAGCGTGATGCTGCACGCAAGCAAATTGCGCGGGCGGATGCCTATATGCTTATTTCGGGCACGAACGGGATTGCAAGATGGAACGCAGCGAATTTTGATGTTGCGGCTTTTGATCAAAGTGAAGACGCGGCGCAAACAGAAAATGTGGGTATGTATTTAGGTATTCTGGAGACTTTCGGGGATCCTGTGCCGGAAATGCTTTGGTCGGATGCATTTTCCCTCGGTCAGGTGCCGCGGTTCGGCCTTTCCAACCAGGTGATAGAAAAGAACCTGGAGCGCGCCGCCGATGCCGGGTTGGTGGGGGAGACTATTGCACTTTCCCTGGCGGCACTGGGGGAAGAGGGGCCGGGTCTGGCGTCGACCGAAACACTTGTGAGGGTTCTGGCGGCCCTTCAGAAAATCGGATTGACTGAAGAAGCCCGCCAACTCGCGTTGGAAGCCGCCATCTCGCGGAACCTCTAGGATGTCTGCCCATATTCTGGAAGGCTTTCTTGAAATGCTGCTGACAGAGAGGGGCGCTGCGGGAAACACATTAGTGAGTTATCGCAGGGACCTCGAAGACTTTTCCGGCTTTCTTGCGCGGCGCGGGCAGGATGTCAGAAAGGCGACGGCCGCTGATATTCAGGCCTATATAAAATTCCTCGACGGCACGGGTCTTAAGGCGACAACGCAGGCACGGCGGCTTAGCGCAATACGCCAGTTTTTCTCCTATCTCCTCGGGGAAGATATTCGCCGTGACGACCCTTCGCTCAATATCGATAGCCCTCGTGCTGGCCGACGCCTGCCAAAATATCTGACAGAGGCGGAGGTGGACAAACTGCTTTCTGCGGCAGATGGGGAAAGTCCTGAAAAGAAACGGCTTTATTCTCTGTTGCAGCTACTTTATGCAACGGGTCTTCGGGTCTCCGAACTGGTTTCCCTGCCTTATCCAGCCATTCGTGAACAGGATCGCTTTCTCATCGTGCGCGGCAAAGGGAACAAGGAACGGCTTGTGCCGGTAAATCAATCGGCGAAGGACGCCTTGGATCGTTACCTGGAAGTCCGGAAGGGTTTCTGCGCGGATGAAAAGCATTCGAAGTGGCTGTATCCGTCGCGGGGCGGACAGGGATTCCTGACGCGACAACGTCTCGGCCAACTTCTGAAGGAACTGGCGGTTGAGGCAGAGATCGATCCAGCGAAAGTTTCGCCCCATGTTATGCGCCACGCCTTTGCAAGTCATCTGCTCGCGAATGGCGCTGACCTTAGGAGCTTGCAAAAGATGTTGGGACATGCGGATATTTCGACAACACAGATCTATACACATGTGTTGCAAAAGCGTTTAATGGAGATTGTCTCAACCTATCATCCTCTGGCCTAAAATAAATTTATTCAGGGGAAAACTTGACTCTCTTGCACGGCTAAAGCAATTTCCAGTCAAATATTTCACAAACCTGACAATAAGAAAGTGTGATCCTCATGAGCTTTACTGTTCCGGAACCCTGCGTTTCGCGTCTAAATCGTTGTGAACTTGCTGTGCCGGGTTCCAGTCCGCATATGTTCGAAAAAGCGGCGAAATCCGATGCGGATGCGATCTTCCTCGATCTGGAGGATGCGGTGGCACCGAATGACAAGGCGCAGGCCCGCAAGAATATCATCGAAGCACTGCATGATGTGGACTGGGGCGATAAGGTTATGTCCGTCCGGATCAATGGTCTGGATACACACTATATGTATCGCGATGTCGTCGATGTGGTAGAGCAGGGCGGAGAGCGCCTTGACCTCATTATGATCCCGAAGGTCGGGACGGCGGCCGATGTTTATGCACTTGATATGCTGGTGACACAGATCGAAACGGCAACAGGTCGGCAAAAGAAGATCGGGTTCGAGCATATTATCGAAACCGCTCTCGGGATGCAGAACATTCATGAGATCGCTGCCGCCAGCAAGCGCAATGAGAGCCTGCATTTCGGTGTTGCAGATTATGCGGCATCAACGAAAGCGCGAACCACCTCTATTGGTGGCCCGAACCCGCTTTACGGCGTGTTGACCGATCCGGCAGAAGACGGTTCTCGCGACTTCCACTGGGGTGATATGTGGCATTACGCCATTGCCCGCATGGTCGTTGCAGCACGGGCGAATGGACTGCGTCCGATTGACGGACCGTTTGGTGATTTCTCCGATCCTGATGGCTATGTCGCGCATGGGAACCGGGCGGCAATTCTCGGGTGTGAAGGCAAATGGGCCATTCATCCGAAACAGATCCCGTTGGCTAATGACATCTTTACTCCGGCCGAGAAGGAAATTGTCAAGGCCCGCCGTATCCTTGACGCCATGGAAAAAGCACAAAAAGAAGGCGCAGGCGCTGTCGCACTCGATGGCGGGCTGATTGACATTGCCTCCATCAAGCAGGCGGAAGCGCTCGTCATCCAGGCCGACATTATTGCGGCGCGGACAAAAAAATAATCCGTTCATACGGATGTCACAATTTTAATGGGTGGCGGAACGGTTCATTGACGTAACCGTTCCGTCAATTTAATAATCACACGACCGATATCAGTGGAGTGTGGACTTTTTATGAATAATTTTCTCGATTTTGAAAAGCCGATAGCAGACCTCGAAGGCAAGATACGTGAGTTGGAGGGGCTTGAAGACGGCAGTGATATCGAGATCAAAGAAGATATTGCGAAGCTCCGTCAGAAAGCGCTCTCTCAACTGGAGCAAACCTATGCGAAATTAACACCCTGGCAGAAGACGCAAGTCGCCCGACATGTGGATCGCCCGAAGCTGAGCGATATTACGGCGCAGTTGATCAATGATTTTACTCCGCTGGCGGGAGATCGCGCTTTTGCCGATGACAAGGCGATTATCGGCGGGATGGGCCGCTTTCGCGGTCGGAGTGTTATTGTGATCGGCACCGAGAAGGGCAAAGATACAGAAACGCGCCTTCGTCATAACTTCGGCATGGCCCGGCCGGAAGGATACCGTAAGGCACAACGCCTGATGCGGATGGCGGATCATTTCTCCCTTCCCATACTCACCTTTATCGATACGTCCGGTGCCTATCCCGGGATCGGTGCGGAAGAACGGGGGCAAGCGGAGGCAATCGCCCGTTCGATCGAAGTCTGCCTGGATGTTCGTGTGCCGATGATCGCCTCTATTGTTGGCGAAGGCGGCTCAGGGGGCGCCGTTGCCCTTGCAAGCGCGAATAAGGTCCTGATGTTCGCTCATGCGGTCTATTCCGTCATTTCCCCTGAAGGCTGCGCTGCAATTCTCTGGAAAACCCGCGACAAGGCCCAGGACGCGGCGACAGCCATGAAAATCACGGCGCAGGATCTGTTAAAGCTTAAGGTGATCGACCGTATCGTGGATGAACCAGTTGGCGGCGCCCAGCGGGACGTTCCCGCTGCCATTGATTCCCTTGGCAATGCAATTGAGGAGGAACTGGCAGCCCTCTCCAAGAAAGAACCGGGGGAGCTTCGGGAGGAACGCCGCCGCAAATTCCTTGCCATCGGCCGCTTGGAAAATAACTGACGTTCGGCTAGTTTCCGCGGAAGGCCTGCCCTAGATTCTTGACACTCTCCTGATGTGCGGACCAGTGTCGTCCGCCGATCATGCCGCCGTCCACAAGGATGTCCGCTGCATTGACAAAGGTGGAATCGTCCGATGCCAGGAATAATGCCGCCTTGGCAATATCATCGGGGAGACCGGCCCGGCGAATGGGTTGTGCATGGGATAGAACTTCCCCTGCTACCTTTGCCGTGTCCTCGGCCTCCTGCCCCTTAAGACCAAGTGCTTTTCCGAAAATTCCGGTCGCAATCGCTCCAGGCGAGATGGAATTGACGCGCACATTGCTCTCGCCGAGCTCCATTGCGGCACTTCGCGTTAATTGAAGGACAGCGGCCTTGGCGCTGCTATAGACCATAGACGTCGAATAGCCGGCGAGATGGCCCGCGATACTGCCATTATTGATGATGCTGCCAAAGCCCTGCTTTTTCATGATCGGGGCCGCATGTTTGATACCGAGGAGAACGCCGCCGAACAGCAAAGTGACCGCGGATATTGCCTGATCGAAGTCAACGGTTTCTATGCTGCCGACTGGCGCGGGGCCGCCTGCATTGTTAAACAAACAATCAAGTTTGCCGTATTTGTCGGCAGTCCCGGTGATAAGCGATTGCATGTCAGCTTCTACACTTGCGTCAGCCCGAACAAAGGAAACGCTCTCGCCAAGACGGTCTGCAATCTCCCGGCCTTCCTTCTCCCGCCGCCCTGAAAACACCACCTTTGCGCCTTCATCGGCAAAGACTTCGACTGTCCTTAGGCCGATCCCGCTTGTGCCACCTGTTACAATGGCCACCTTGTCCTGTAATCTGTTCATTTTCTTTCTTCTTTATTAGAGTTCTTGCATGGGAACCTATGGACTATATCAACCTTGGTAGGGGGACAACCAGCCCTTTTGTGGCTTCCTTTCCGAGATTGTCTTTCCAAACCGAAAATTTTGACTAAACTGACAGATGTAACTCAAGGGGGATTGTTTTCGCGTGCTCTATCATAGCGTAATCATTATTGCCTATGCTTTGACGGCAGTTGTTATCGCTGTGCAGGCACCGGTTTATGTCGAAGGACTTGATCCGGCTGTCGGGTATTGGGCGGGAGGTGTCTTCTTCCTGATCTGTGCATTAGTGCATGATTTTACCATGCGCCATGTGGAGCGTGCACGCTTTCAAAGAGACTTGCAAAAAATGCGCAGCGATCTCGATATGGCGGAAACCGGTCTGGACCGGTTTGACAATATTCTGGGACGTTTGGCTGGCAAAGACGGCAATATGGATAGCTTTGCCGGCGAAATGCAAATCTTGCGAAAGCTGCTAAAGCAACTGTCCACGGATGCAAATCCGGAGCCGAAAGACGAAGAAGAGTTTGTTCTCTCTCCTGATGCGGAACTTCAGGAAGAGCCGAGGGAAGATCCAAAAGACAGCGGTGAGACACAAGAAGGCATTTTGCCCCGCGATGCAGAAATTCTGGAAATTGTGCGGGCGGGACTGCAGGAAAACAAGGTGGATCTTTATCTTCAGCCGATTGTCCGACTGCCGCAACGGCGCACCCTTTTCTACGAGGCTTTTTCGCGAATTCGCGGGCCGCGAGGAGAAGTTATTACACCAGGCCAGTATCTGAATATTGCAGAAACTGCCGGGCTTATCGGAACGATAGATAATCTCCTGCTCATCCGATGCGTGCAGCTAATACGCAGGGTACGCCAAAAAAATTCTGAAATCGGTTTTTTCGTCAATGTATCCGCCCGGACCTTGCGCGATACAGCATTTTTTCGGCAGTTTGTTGATTTTCTTGATCAAAACAAGGATTTAAGCGAAAGCCTGATCCTTGAGTTTGCACAGATCGATATCGACAATGCGTCTGCAGTGGTCCAAAAAGGACTTTCCACCCTTGCCAAAATGGGCTTCCATTTCTCGGTTGATCATGTTGAGCGGCTTGATTTTGACTTCGGGGAACTCGGCAAGCGGAATTTTCGCTACATGAAAGTAGCGGCGGTTGATTTGTTGCCCGGTGGAACCGGATTGCCCATGGATATTCATCCAGATGATCTTCGTGAAGCCCTTTTCCGTGAGAATATTGAGCTGATCGCCAGCATGGTGGAAGATGAAGATACGGTTATAGGTCTGCTCGACGTCGAAATTGGTTTCGGGCAGGGTTTTCTCTTTGGTGTGCCGCGCCCGCCTCAAGCAGTTAATTAACAGGCTTTAGTTTAATGTCCCCAAAATTCCTGACCGGGCTCGCCGGTATCGCGGTGAATTACGACGCCTACATTCTTGATCTCTGGGGAGTGGTGCACAATGGTCATCACCCTTATCCAGGCGTGTTGGAGTGCATGGAAAAGCTGCGTGCGGGTGGAAAGCCGCTGATCCTGGTATCCAACGCACCCCGGACCAATGACCATGTTGTCGCATTTCTGGACACTATTGGCGTCAAACGGGAGACCTTCGATTATATCCTTACTTCTGGTGATATAACGCGGGAAATATTGATGCGGCGGGAGCATCCATTCCTGAAAGGTAAGGGGAAAGCCTTTTATCAGATTGGGGCGGTGCGGGACAAAGGGCTGGAGGACGGCCTTGGCTACAATCGCGTATTTTCAGTTGATTCCGCAGATTTTTTGATTTGTACAGGTCTTGCCAATGACGAAACGGAGACACCAGAGGATTATCGTCGCCTGCTGATGGAGGGATTATCAAGGGATCTGCCGATGCTCTGTGCCAATCCGGATCTGATGGTCATGCGGGGGACGACCACCCATTATTGCGCGGGCGCAATTGCGGCGCTTTACGCCGAACTTGGCGGGCGCGTTGAGCTTTTTGGCAAGCCTTATCCAGAGGTGTACCGGCTAACCATAGAAAAATTGGGGGTCAAACCATCACAGATTCTTGCGGTCGGCGATAGTATGCGAACCGACATCAAGGGGGCGCGCACTGCCGGAATTGACAGTGTTCTTGTTTGCGGCGGAATACATGCAGAGGAATGGGGGCTGAGCGCCGGTCAAATGCCGACAGAAGCACAGGTAAATGCCGTAACGGAACAGTATGAATTTGCCCCGCAATATGTCATCGGTCACATGGTGTGGTAGGAGAAACTATTCCTGACGGATTAATCGAAAAGAGCGTCGATCTCGTCCTGTGCCTTGTTATTCTCACTTTTTGACGGCTTTTCCTGCTTGGCGGAGGTTTGCCGGGATTCGGCACTTTCTTCATCAAACATCGTATCGATGTCTTGCTGATTGACACCTTCGCCATCAAGCGCTGGTCCATTGAGGAGGCTGGCATCGTCATTTTCTTCTGAGTCGCCTTTCGCAGCATCCGCCTTGTCCATATGATGCCCCCAGGCTTTGGTCAGGCGCGCAAGATATTCCTCTATATAGTTGAGAGTTGAGACGACCTTGCTGATTCTCTGTCCGGTTATATCCTGAAAAGAGCACGCTTCGAAAATTTCCATGCAGGCATCGTTCACGACGTCGGCATCGGTCACTTTTGCAGACATGATGGACTCAGTTGCATTCATGATCTGATTTGTGGCAGTTTCCGTTGCCTCCACGATCGCGTCAAGTTCCTTGCCTGCACGGGGGAGTTTTTCCTGTTTCAGGTCATTTGGCCGGATTTCAGCAATCTCTGATCTTGCCGCTGTAATAAAGCTCGCGAGATCCTGGCAGTCCTGATGCAGGGAGGTGATTTCCTGCCTTAGCTGAGCGACTTCATCCATTTCGGACATTAGAAATCACCCAGTACCGTTGAAATTTTCGTCTTAAGAGTTGCTGCGTTGAAAGGTTTCACGATGTAGTTGTTGACGCCTGCTTTTTTGGCGGCAATCACATTGTCCGTTTTCGATTCTGCCGTAATCATAATGAAGGGAGTACTTTTCAGCGTATCATCTGCCCGCACTTCCTTTAACAGCTGATAACCGGTCATGGGCTCCATATTCCAGTCAGAAATGACGAGGCCGTATTTCTTACTGCGCATTTTCGAAAGTGCCGCCGATCCATCGGCTGCTTCGTCAACTGCATTAAAGCCAAGTTGTTTGAGTAGATTGCGAATAATACGCAGCATAGTTTTATAATCGTCAACGATCAGGACCGACATGTTCATATCGACAGCCATGGAAATTTCCTTTTACTTTCCTATAAATACTTTAATCAGTCAGGTTGTCGTTCTAAATCCACTCAACCTAAGTCTCGAAGCTTAGGCGGGGAAACTGAAAAAATGGTTAATGCTGCTTACGGTTTTTGTAAAACCAGGCTGTTTGTGTTGGAACCGAGCCAGGAATATTCGCGAACGCTTGCGCCCACGTTGTTTTTCCTTCTATATATCCCGGCGACATCCGGAGGAAATTAAGAGTAGGAAGCCAATGTCAGTATTTGATGATTTACACGGTTACTTTCTTGAAGACTTGAAAGTCGGCATGACATCGCTTTATGCAAAGACGATTACCGAAGCAGATATTATCCTCTATGCAGGGGTTTCCGGTGATACGAATCCGGTGCATCTCAACGCAGAGTTCGCCGAGAAGACAATTTTCAAGGAACGCATCGCGCATGGAATGTTGTCCGCAGGTCTGCTCTCGACTGTGTTCGGCACAAAGCTGCCCGGTCCTGGTGCTATTTATATGAACCAGAACCTAAACTTCAAGGCGCCAGTCTGTATAGGCGATACGGTTGTTGCCAAGGTGCATTTGCGTGAGATAAATGGCAAAAGGGTCACGTTTGACTGTGTCTGTACCATTGGTGAGACGGTTGTGCTGGATGGCGAGGCGACTTTGATGGTATCACGTCGATCATAAAATAATAAAAACGGCGGATTTCGGTAGATGCGTATTTTGCGTGATTATCACGACGTGCCGGTGGAATGTCAGGGATTGGTTCTGGCGATCGGCAATTTCGACGGTGTACATCGCGGCCATCAGGCCGTGATTGCGGAAGCACAGGAGATTGCTGATCGACTGGGTGTTGCTGCCGGTGTTTTGACATTTGAACCGCATTCGCGTGAATTCTTTGCCCCCGATGCTCCACCCTTCCGTCTGTCCACAATGGAGACGAAGGCGGCCCATCTGAAATGGCTGGACCTGGATGTGATGGCGGCGCTCCACTTCGATCTCGCTTTCTCGCAGAAGTCGGCGGAGGATTTCGTTCGCGAAGTACTGGTGGAGGGGTATAAGGCCGCACATGTCGTCGTTGGCTATGATTTCATTTTTGGCCACAAAAGACAGGGGACGACTGTTGTTCTGGCGGAGCTTGGTAAAAAATATGGTTTTGGCGTTACGGTCGTCGAGCCGGTCGGCGAGGATACAACTATTTTCTCTTCCACAGCGATCCGTGAATGCCTGAAGGCCGGAGAGCCGGGAAAGGCCGCTGCGCTTCTGGGGCATTGGTGGGAAGTCGAAGGCGTAGTTGTTGACGGTGACAAGCGAGGCCGGACAATAGGCTTTCCCACAGCCAATATCCCGCTGGTCGGCTATAATCATCCAAAACTGGGCGTTTATGCGGTTCGCGTCGGCCTGCACCACGGGACCCATGTCGACTGGATCGACGGTGTCGCCAATTTTGGAATGCGCCCGACTTTCGATAAAAAGGATGTTTTGCTGGAAGTCCATCTGCTTGACTGGTCCGGTGATTTATATAACCAGAGTATTCGTGTTGCTTTCGTCGGTTTTATACGCCCTGAACTGAAATTCGGTGGGATCGATGAATTGACGGCGCAAATTGCGCGCGACATTGATAAAGCCCGCGAGATTCTTTCTGACCAGTCCAACCGTCAGAACAAATATGCGGATAAAAAAGTCCATAGCTAGGCATTTGTCCGCACTGTTTTTTTGCCTTTTTATGTCCGAAGAGAATGGGCCGGTTCCGGCAATTGCTAACCTCCATGGTTATGGAATCGCGTTGCGGGCTGGCAGGCTGTCTTTGCTATACACGCGATGGACAAAGGATTTCAATGCGTACCAACCCCGAGGCACGTGATGCCGCCCGGTCGCATCTTCCGGAATTCCTGAAAAAGCACTTGAGATCCGAAAAACAAGAATAACATGTAATATATGGTCGGAAAGAGTGGTTTTTTGCCATTTACAGACTTTGATTTCTCGACAGCGGATGAGGGAGTTGATAAAACACGTGCCATGACTGAATTTCGGATAATTTTAGTTGCCGCTCCCTTGTGGGAAACTGTTCATGGGCGAATTATGGGCCCGGCCTTTGTTGCGTGAGGCCGGGTAATAAAGGTTTGTACCTGATGGTCAGGATCATACCCCAGAATATGCGGCAAGTGTCGCCGACTTTTCACCACCAAATTGAAATACTGTTAGGATCAGTTTGCCATCATGAGCACTGACTATAAATCGACGCTTTTTCTACCCCGTACCGACTTCCCCATGAAAGCAGGGCTACCGGCAAAGGAGCCGGGTCTGCTGGATCGTTGGGAAGAGATGGACCTTTTTGCGCGTCAGCGAGAGCAATCTAAAGATTGCGAAAAATTCATTCTCCATGATGGTCCGCCTTATGCGAACGGAAATCTGCATATTGGCCATGCCATGAATAAGATCCTGAAAGATGTGATCAGCCGGTCGCAGCAGATGATGGGTAAGAATGCACATTATGTTCCCGGCTGGGACTGCCATGGCTTGCCAATCGAATGGAAGATTGAGGAAAAATACCGCAAGGCCGGTAAGGACAAGGATCAGGTGCCTGTTGTTGAGTTCCGCAAAGAGTGCCGGGATTTTGCGACTCATTGGGTCGGCGTTCAGAAGGAAGAATTCAAGCGCCTTGGCGTTATTGGCGACTGGGAGCGTCCCTATACCACCATGAGCTTTGACGCTGAGGCGCAAATCGTTCGCGAACTGCACAAGTTCCTGATGAACGGCGGGCTATACCGCGGATCGAAACCGGTCATGTGGTCCCCGGTCGAGAAAACGGCCCTTGCCGAAGCTGAGCTTGAGTATCACGATCACACCTCGACAACGATCCACGTGCGTTTCCCGGTAAAATCTGGCGCGGAGGAATTTATGGGCGGATCCATTGTTATCTGGACAACGACACCTTGGACGATGCCGGGCAACCGTGCCATCTCCTACGGTCCGGATATGGAATATGTCGGGATTGAAGTGAAAGAGGTGGCGGAGGGATCGCTAGCCGTCGTCGGTGAGAAGCTTTTCGTTGCGATCGAGTTGCTTGAGGAAGTTCAGAAGGAAGCAGGGATAGCCGCTGCTGATGTGATCTGGCGCGGCAAGGGCGATGCGTTCAAGGGCGTTCTCTGCCTGCATCCCTTCAATGGTCAGGGGTATGACTTCGATGTGCCGCTGATCGATGGCGATCACGTTACGGTGGACGCCGGTACTGGATTCGTGCACACAGCTCCAGGACATGGTCAGGAAGACTATGAAGTCGGCATGATACATGGCATTGAAGTGCCACATACGGTGGACGAGGATGGCACCTTCTATGATCATGTGCCGATGTTTGCGGGTCAGCATGTCTATAAATGCAACGATGGCGTGGCGGACGAGCTTGAGAAGGTTGGCGCTCTTTTGAAGCGCGGCAAACTCGTGCATTCCTATCCGCATTCATGGCGCTCAAAGGCGCCTTTGATTTTCCGGAATACCAGCCAATGGTTCATCTCTATGGAGACGAACGATCTCAGAGAAAAAGCGCTGAAGGCCATTGGTGAGACGAAATGGTTCCCTGCTTCTGGCCGCAATCGCATTCATTCGATGATCGCCAGCCGGCCGGATTGGGTTCTTTCGCGTCAGCGCGCCTGGGGTGTGCCAATTACGGTCTTCACCCATAAGGAAACCGGTGAGCTTTTGCGCGATGAAAAAGTCAACGCCCGCATTGAGGAAATCATGGAAGCGGAAGGGTCGGACGCCTGGTTTGATTCGCCCGCGCAGCGTTTTCTCGGCAATGACTATAGCGCCGATGATTATGACATGGCGAAGGATATTCTGGATGTCTGGTTCGACTCCGGCTGTACCCATGCTTTCACCCTGGAAGCGCGACCTGAGCTACAATGGCCAGCGTCGCTTTATCTGGAGGGAACCGACCAGCATCGCGGCTGGTTCCATTCCTCCTTGCTGGAATCCTGTGGGACAAGAGGTCGCGCGCCTTATGAAGCCGTGTTGACTCACGGTTTCGTCATGGACGGGCAGGGACGGAAGATGTCGAAATCCCTCGGCAATGTTGTCGCGCCGCAGAAGATCATCGAACAGAACGGCGCGGATATCCTGCGTCTCTGGGTGGTTGCGTCCGATTATTCCGAAGATATGCGGATCGGCAATGAAATTGTGAAAGGGCAGGTCGATAGCTATCGCCGCCTTCGCAATACACTGCGCTTTATCCTCGGCAACCTTGATGGTTGGGAGGAGAGTGAGCGGCTGGATGTCAACGAAATGCCGGAACTTGAGCGATGGGTGCTCCACCGGCTGTTTGAGCTGAATCAGCTTATCCGAACGAACTGCAATGTCTATGAATTCAGCCGGGTATTCACCGCCATCCATAATTTCTGTACGCTGGAACTCTCCGCCTTTTATTTCGATATCCGAAAGGATGTGCTGTACTGCGACGGAGCGACGGATACACGCCGCCGTGCCGCGCGGACAGTGCTAGATCATCTTTTCCATTGCCTGACAGCATGGCTCGCTCCGATGCTGGTCTTTACGGCAGAGGAAACCTGGCTCACCCGCTATCCTGGCGATGACAGTAGTGTTCACTTGCGCCAATTTCCTGATATTCCGGCGGAATGGGAGAATGGCGCACTTATGGATCGCTGGTTCAGCATACGAGCTTTCCGCCGTGTGGTGACCGGCGCGCTTGAAGTCGAGCGGCGGGAGAAACGGATTGGGGCCAGCCTTCAGGCCGCACCCACAGTCCATGTGAGCGCGGAATTCAAGGCACTGCTTGACGAGTTCGACCTTGCGGATATTTGCATCACTTCCGGCGTCACGCTTTCAACCGATCCCGCTCCGGAGGCAGCTTTCACCCTTGAGGAAGTATCGGATGTTGCCGTAGTCCCGGCACTTGCCGAAGGTGAGAAGTGCCAGCGGTGCTGGAAAGTCCTTGAGGAAGTCGGCAGCCACGAAAAATACGACGATCTTTGCAACCGTTGCGCCGATGTCGTGGATGCGCTCCCGCTAGAGGTTGAAGCGTGAGCTATATGTTCCGTTTCGGACTCATCATTGCGGCGGCTATCATTGTGGTTGATCAGGCCAGCAAGCTGTACCTGATCGACTTGATGGCCCGGCATCCCGGCGGAATAGAGGTGACATCTTTCTTCAATCTGGTCATGGTCTGGAACCGGGGGGTCAGCTTCGGCATGTTCGCCGGTGACAATATGCGCTGGATACTGGTTGCGATCACTACCGTCATTTCAGTGATCGTCCTCCTGTGGCTTAGAAAAGCCACAAACCGGATGTTAGCTACGGGCCTCGGTCTTGTTCTGGGCGGGGCGATTGGCAATATCATTGACCGGGTGCGGTTAGGCGCTGTTGCGGATTTTTTCGATTTCGACCTGATCTTCATGCGCTGGCCTGCGTTTAATGTCGCCGATATGGCGATTGTTTGCGGGGTCATACTCATTTTGCTGGAGAGCTTGTTTCAGGGACGTAAATCCGGTAAAATGCCGTCATGAGGGAAGGGTTTAAGAAAATGCGACATGGGAAGTTCGTTGCCGGGCTGGTGCTGCTGTCCGCTGTTGCGTTGACGGGCTGTGAAGGCACCAAACAGGCCCTTGGTATCTCGGGTAAAAAAGCCCCTGATGAATTTACGGTTATTACCAAGGCACCGCTGATTATCCCGCCGGATTTCTCGCTGCGGCCACCCGCGCCGGGCCAGAAGGGTCCTCAGGATATTCTCGCTGAAAATAGCGCCAAGGCGGCTCTGCTAGGGGGAGAACGCAATACTGCGCCGGTAACTCATTCGGATGCTGTCGCGGCTGGTATCTCAACCGGTGAGCTCGCGCTTTTACGTGATGCAGGCGCGGAGAACGTCGATCCGAATATCCGCCAGATTATCGATAGCGAAACCGCTGTTCTTGCAGAAAATGATGAAACCTTTATGGAGAAGATCATGTTCTGGCAGGAGCAACCGCCTTACGGCACCGTTGTTGATCCTTCGAAAGAGAAGAGACGACTTCAGGAGAATGCTGCGCTTGGGGAAAATCCTGCCGCGGGCGCCGAGACTCCGATCATCGAACGGCGCAAAAGAGCCTTGCTTGAAGGGCTGTTTAACTAACGCGGACTATGCGGCGCTTGGCAGAGGCTTCGATGTTGCTCGCGAAGAATTCATCGTAAAAAATGGGTGTATAGCCTTGTAAATCCCATGCAGGAGTCCTTTATTCAAGGACAACAGTTTTTATGCGACCGGAGGCTGCCCAATGCGCCCAATACGACCGCTATTTATTTTCGCCGCCCTTTTCTGCGTTATTTCAATTGCAAGCCCGCTCAGGCTTGCTGCCGCAGAGGATATTCCCAAGCTATTCGATCCCAAGGTAACTACCCTTGAAAACGGGTTGGAGGTGGTTGTTCTTGAAGATCATCGCGCTCCGGTTGTGACCCATATGGTCTGGTACCGCGTCGGTGCGGCGGATGAAAAGCCGCTTAAATCGGGGATTGCACATTTTCTGGAACATTTGATGTTCAAGGGGACGAAGAATCTGGAACCTGGTGAGTTTTCAGAGATTGTCGCGGAAAATGGAGGCCAGGAAAATGCATTTACTTCACAGGACTATACCGCTTATTTTCAAAATGTAAGTGCTGATAAGCTCCCTCTTTTTATGGAGATGGAAGCCGATCGCATGAACAATCTGGTGCTGACCGACGACATCGTCGCACCGGAATTGAAAGTGGTGCTGGAGGAACGCTCCCAACGCACAGATAACAATCCGGCAGCCCTGTTCGGGGAACAGTTTACGGCGACACAATTTCTCGCGCACCCATATGGAACGCCGGTAATCGGCTGGCGGCATGAGATCGAGAATTTGACAACGCAAGATGCGCTCGACTGGTACAACACATATTACACACCAAATAATGCCATCCTGATTGTTGCGGGCGATGTTAAGGCGGAAGAGGTGTTTGAGCTTGCGGAGAAATATTACGGGCCGATTCCTGCCCGCGACATTCCTGAGCGCGAACGGGCGCAGGAGCCACCGCAGCTTGCCAAGCGGACTATTGAGATGAGCGACAAACGGGTGAGGGAACCCTCCTGGCGGCAGAGCTATCTTGCTCCATCTGCCCGCAGTGAGGATCAGGCAAATCTACGGGCGTTGGAGGTTCTGAGCCAGATACTGGGTGGGGGTGTTACAAGCCGTTTGTACGCCGACCTGGTGGTGGATCAGAAAATCGCGACAAATGCGGGCGCCTATTACAGTTCCGGCTCATATGATAAATCCACCTTTGTTGTCTACGGGAGCCCGACATCGGATCACACACTTGATGAAGTGGAGGCCAGCGTTCAGGCGATCATTCAGGATGTCATAAAGAATGGTGTAACCGAGAAAGAGTTGAACCGCGCTAAGCGGAAACTTCTTGCGGATGCGATTTATGCCCGGGACAGCATCCGTGGCGCCGCCAACATTTTTGGTGGTGCTCTTGCAAGCGGTGAAACGATTGAGAATATCGTCAACTGGCCACAGCATATTTCCGAAGTGACGGCGGAACAGGTACAGGAAGCCGCCCGAAATGTATTTGATGAACGGCAATCCGTTGTCGGCCGCCTGACACCCGAAGACGTGAAAAGTTAAAGGATCCATGATGCAACAAGCTTATCGCGCCTTTGTCGCACCCTTTGTTTTTGCTCTGGTGGTACTTGTTTCGGTCCCGGCACAAGCTGTGGACATCCAGAAGATCGTTAGTCCCGGCGGGATAAAGGCATGGCTGGTTGAAGAACCATCCATCCCCATTGTAAGCATGAATGTCGCCTGGCGGGGTGGGTCAAGCCTTGATCCGGCTGACATGGCAGGTTTGGCCTATCTCGCGTCTTCAACAATGGATGAAGGCGCTGGCGAGTATGACAGCAAGACCTTTCAGGAGATATTATCGGATTTGGCAATACAGCTCGGGTTTGACGCAAGTAAGGACAGCTTTTCCGGCAGCCTTAAAACCTTGAGTGAAAATACGGAAGAGGCATTTCGGCTATTCGGTCTTGCCGTGACGAACCCGCGTTTCGATGCGGAGCCCGTGGAGCGTATTCGTGGACAGATCCTGGCCTCCCTAAACCGGAAATTGTCAGACCCCAACAGCCTTGCCGGCCGCGTCTGGTTTGAACTGGCTTTCGGTGACCATCCCTATAGCCTGCCATCAGAAGGAACCTTGGAAAGCATGGCTGCCGTAACAAGGGAGGATCTGGTCGCTTTTGCCGAAACACGTCTTGGCAAAGACAACATGGTGATCGGTGTCGTCGGGGACATCAGCGCGGCGGAATTGGGCCCTCTTCTCGATAAGACATTTGGCGCGCTTCCTGACAAAGCGGACATCCCAGCCGTTCCGCAGACGAAACCGCTTCAGGAAGCCGCAATCAAGATTATTCCGCAAGAGATACCGCAAAGTGTTGTTGTTTTCGGTGGGCAGGGCCTGAAACGGGACGATCCGGACTATTACGCCGCATATGTATTGAACTACATCCTTGGTGGCGGCAGCTTCCAATCGCGCCTGACGGAGGAAATCAGGGAAAAGCGGGGACTGGTTTATTCGGTCTATACTTATCTTTATCCGATGAAATCTGCCGGGCTGCAAATGGGCGGGTTCGGCACTAGCAATGCGTCAGTCAAGGCCGCCCTTGACCTTGTTGAGGCGGAACTTGAGGGCATTCGTGCAGACGGCGTAACGGAGGGGGAACTCGCGGCAGCCAAAACTTATTTGAACGGCTCCTTTCCGCTTAGTCTTTCTTCCAACGATCGTATTGCCGATATTCTCGTGGCGATGCAGTTTAGCAATCTGCCAACTGATTATCTGGATGATCGGCCGAAACTGATCGATGCCGTAACGCAGGAGGATATCAAGCGGGTTGCACAGAAACTGCTTGATCCGGACAAGCTGATTGTTGTCGTTGCGGGCCAGCCGGAAAACCTTGAGGCCTTGGGGGCAGGGGCTCAAAAGAATTAGGAGAAGGGGCCTAGGCCCGCCTTGGCAATTTTGCTAAAGTCTCCTTGAATTATCCCGCTGGATCAAGAATGACCCTACGACGCCTGCCCGAAAATATCGTAAACCAGATTGCTGCCGGGGAGGTGGTGGAGCGGCCTGCGTCCGCGGTTAAGGAACTGGTGGAAAACGCCATCGATGCTGGCGCGACAAAGATTGATGTCGTGATGCGCGATGGCGGGCGCTCCTTGATTACTGTAACGGATAACGGCTCCGGCATGAGCGCCGAAGAACTGGAGCTGTGTTTTGAGCGCCATGCGACGTCCAAGCTTCCCGATGATGATCTCGTATTTATACAGAATCTCGGATTTCGGGGTGAGGCAGTGCCGTCCATTGCCTCGGTCAGCCGTATGACGATTACGTCTCGTCAGAAAGGGGCGGAGAGTGCCTGGAAACTTAGTGTTGAAGGTGGCCGCAAAGGTACTATCGCGCCTGAAGGAGGGCCGGAGGGGACGCGGGTCGAAGTGCGGGATTTATTCTTCGCGACGCCCGCACGACTCAAATTTCTGAAAACGGAACGTGCCGAGTTTGGCGCGGCGCTGGATGTCATGCGTCGACTTGCCATGGCGTTTCCGTCAATTTCCTTCACACTCGCCGATGAAAACCGCACAGCGCTTCGGGTAACGGGTGCAGAAGGTGACCTTTTCGATAGCTGGCTGGGTCGGCTTGGCGCGGTCATGGGCCGGGAATTTTCTGAAAATGCCATCCGGATTGAGGCGGAGCGAGACGGTATAAAACTGGCGGGATATGCCGGGGTGCCGACCTTTAACCGCGGAAATGCCATGATGCAGTTCATGTTCGTTAATGGACGTCCGGTACGTGACAAGTTGTTTACCGGCGCCGTTCGTGGGGCCTATATGGATTTACTCGCCCGAAACCGTCATCCGCTCCTGGCACTCTTTCTGGAGTTGCCGCCGGATCAGGTGGACGTCAATGTTCATCCGGCGAAAGCGGAGGTGCGATTTCGGGATTCCGGAGGCGTGCGCGGCCTGATTGTCGGGGCTCTTCGTCATGCGCTTGCCGAGAATGGCCATCGCGCCTCTTCGACTATTTCAGGGCAGGCGCTTGGCGCCTTTCGCCAACAGAGCAACCCGCTCCCGTTTCAGTCGCAAAGCCGCCCGTCTGGAAATTGGGGTCGGTGGAACGAGGCTATGCTGCAAAATCCCTCACCGGGTCTTGCGGAAGCCGGTGCTGACTATCAGGCGCCTCTCAATGCATCTAGTCCACCAATGGCTAGGCATTCGGAGGAAACACCGGCACAGCGGGAAAGCGCCCGTGCATTGGAAGAATATCCGTTGGGTGCCGCCCGAAGCCAGCTACATGAAACCTATATCGTAGCCCAAACCGCAAAAGGGCTCATTCTGGTGGATCAGCATGCCGCCCATGAGCGTTTGGTCATGGAGCGCATGAAGAAGCAGCTATCGCAAAAAGCCGTCGCGAGACAGATGCTCCTCCTCCCCGAAGTGGTGGAGCTGGACGAGGTTGCCGCAAACCGTCTTGCGGAACGTGCAGAAGAGCTTGCGGAAATGGGATTGCTACTGGAACCTTTTGGTGTCGGCGCGATTGTGGTTCGGGAAACGCCAGCGATGCTGGGCGAATGTAACATCAAGGGCCTCGTTCAGGACCTCGCGGATGATCTGGGAGAGTTGGACACAGCCCTGTCTCTCAAGGACCGTCTGGACGATGTCTGTGCAACGATGGCGTGCCACGGTTCTGTGCGTGCGGGCCGCCGCTTGAGTATCGATGAGATGAATGCGTTATTGCGGGAAATGGAAGTTACACCGCATAGCGGTCAGTGTAATCACGGTCGTCCGACCTATGTGGAACTACAACTCGGCGATATTGAAAAACTGTTCGGACGACGCTAGAACCATTCCCGATAATCAATCAACAAGGTAATAAAATGACGCGAGCGGACGCGCAGAAGTTTGACGTTGTGGTCATTGGCGCGGGCGCAGCGGGCATGATGTGCGCGATTGAGGCAGGAAAGCGTGGCCGCCGGGTCCTGCTGCTCGAAAAATCGCGGAAATGTGGCCAAAAAATCCTGATCTCCGGCGGCGGGCGCTGCAATTTTACCAATCTGTTTGCTGGACCGGAAAAATTCATCTCGGAGAATCCGCATTTTTGCAAATCTGCGCTGCGCCAGTATACACAAACGGATTTTATCGCCCTCGTAGAGAAACACGATATTGCCTATCATGAGAAGAAGCTGGGCCAACTTTTCTGTGATGACAGTTCGAACCGGATCGTGGCCATGCTAGAGAAACAATGCGATCAGGCGGGTGTCACTATCTGGCTGGAAAGCGGGGCGGAAGATACGAAGAATACGGAGGAAGGGTTTGTCACGTCGGTTGGCCGCCAAACCATTTACTCCCAAAGTCTCGTCATTGCGACCGGTGGCCTCTCCATCCCGAAAATGGGGGCGAATGATATTGCCTATCGTATGGCGAAGGCGTTCGGCTTGCCCCTGACGAACCCGAAAGCAGGGCTCGTGCCCTTCACCTTCGCACCGGAGGACAAGAAACGCTTTGCGGATCTCACAGGTGTTTCCGCTGACGTGGAAATCCGCCTTGGCAAAACATGTTTTCGGGAAAACTTGTTATTTACGCATCGCGGCCTCAGTGGCCCGGCCATATTGCAGATTTCTTCATTCTGGGAACCCGGTGACGCTGTGACAATCGACTTCCTGCCGGAAGTCCACCTGGAGAAGTTGCTTAAAGAAAAGCGGCGGAGCCAGCCAAAAATTCAGGTAAGCAGCTTACTAAAAGAGTTCCTGCCTACCAGACTGGTTTCGAAGCTACTGGTCAGTTTGGATAACTTGCCTGAAATCGGTAATTGCTCCGACAAGCACATCAGAAATTTGGTAAAATTAGTTAAACTGGTTAAAATATATCCAACAGGAACAGAAGGGTATGCCAAGGCAGAGATAACAGTTGGCGGTGTCAGTACGGCGGCCCTTCATTCCAAGACCATGGAAGCAAAGGACGTGAAGGGATTATTCTTTATCGGGGAGGCTGTCGATGTTACCGGTTTCCTCGGTGGTTATAATTTCCAATGGGCCTGGTCATCCGGCTATGTGGCAGGTCAATATGTTTGAGCAAATGAATCAGGAAGAATGGCAGACTCTTGCCCCCAGGCTGACAATTGGTGCGCCGTGCGAAGTGACGGAACTGCCACTCTCTGACGAGATGCTTGGCGAAATCTCTGGTCATTTCTGGCAAAAGGGCTATTTCAATATTCCGTCCTTGTTGAACGAAACCGAGACAGCACCAGTTCGCGACGCAATGTACGCATTGGACGCTGCGGATATCCCGCCAGTTTATATTTTTCTGTATGATCAGCCTTGGTGGCTTTTTTTGCGCTTGAACCGGTTAGTGCAGCATTTTCTTGGAGAAAAATTTGCCGTTCTCCCGAACCTGTGGGCTTGGCATTTGAAGGCAGAGGGCGCACGCGGCTGGCCGCCACATCGCGATTGTGATGCGGACACGGTTTTCGGTGAAGGCGCCGATGCGGTGTTGATGAGTTTGTCTCTTTGGGTACCCCTCACCGATACGGATGAGGCAAACGGATGCATGTATGTCCTGCCAAAATCAGGTGACGGAGAGGTCGAAGGAGTACTGTTGCCGGATAAACTTGACCTGCTTTCTGCACGAGCGTTGCCAGCCAGGGCCGGATCGGTGCTCGGCTGGCCGCAGGACTTATATCATTGGGGCGGCCGGTACTCGGCGACAGCCCAGAATCCGCGCCTGAGCTTGTCACTTGAATTTCAGAATTGCAGCTTTCACCCGTTGGCCGAACCTTTGATCAATGCGGCGCAATTACCATCCTTCGAAGAACGACTTGCGCTTATCGGATCGCAGTTCAGGAAGTACCGCCATATTGATCCGGTGTTATCCGAAGGAAAATAAGCCGGGCGGCGCCATAAGTTCGGTCTTTCAGTAAATCGAAGCCATGAGGAAGCTCAAACATATCTTTCACACCAAGCTCTATCACGATAATGGCGCTGGGCTTGAGCCAGTTTCCCTCTATGAGGGCCAGTATGCATGGCATAGCGAGATCAGCCCCGTACGGAGGATCCATCAATACAAGATCATACGGTGCACTTGTATTGCCAAGTGAGGCCACGTCCTGCCTTAATATGTCCGCACGCCGGGAGAGGTTCATATGCCGGATGTTTGCGCCGATGAGTTTGAGGCTGTCCGGATGATTATCTATGAATGTAACATGCCCTGCGCCGCGCGAGAGCGCTTCCAGCCCAAGCGCGCCTGTTCCTGCGAATAGGTCGAGGGTACGTGCCCCAGTGGGGAGAGGACCATGCTCACTTCTCATATCCCCGTCATGACCGAGAATGTTGAAAAGGGCCTCTCTTGTACGGTCGGATGTTGGGCGGATACGTTTGTCTTCTGGGAGAAGCAGCTTTTTTCCCCGGAGATTGCCGCCGACGATCCGCATCAGTCGGTGCGCTTGGTCGCAGAGCGGGCCTTCAACACGGGCCGTTTTTGGCCGCTCGAAGAGGGCTTTGAGGAAGCCTGCGGCTTTTTAAAATTTACCGTCCGTTTGCCGCGTGGCGGGCGCTGCCCCTTTTGGGGAGGCTCTTCGTCTTCCTCGAATTTTGCCACTCCCATCTGGTCGCGCAGGATCTTTGATTTTACCTCTTCGACGGCACCGGCGCGCAAATCCCCCAGCGACATCGGGCCATAGGATATACGGATCAAGCGGGATACCGTATAACCAAAGTATTCCATCACTTTGCGGATTTCACGGTTTTTGCCTTCACGCAATGAAATTGTCAGCCAGCTATTTGCACCCTTGCTGCTGTCGACCGTGCATTCGATCGCGTCATAACGCACCCCCTCTATGGTGAGGCCCTTGGCGAGCTTTTGTATATCCGCCTCTTTTGGATGTCCATGAACCCGAACGCGGTACTTTCGTTTCCAGCCTGTCGCGGGCAGCTCAAGTTTTCGGGCCAGCTCGCCGTCATTGGTGAGTAGCAGTAATCCCTCCGAGTTCAAATCCAGTCGTCCGACGGAAATGACGCGCGGCAGTTCCTCCGGCAGTTTATCGAAAACGGTCTCGCGCCCTTTTTCGTCTCTATGGCTGGTAACCAATCCCGGCGGTTTGTGATAACGCCAGAGACGGGGCCGCTCAAGTGCAGGAATGTCGTTTCCGTCCACGGTGATTTTGTCATTCTGGTCAACGGTAAAGGCCGCGGTTTCAAGCTTCTTGCCATTGACGGACACGCGGCCTGCCTCAATCCAGCGTTCGGCCTCACGTCGTGAACATAGTCCGGCGCGGGCCATCCGTTTGGCAATCCGTTCTTTCTGTGAATTCTCTGTTGTCATTTTTTACTCGGCGGAGGCTTTGATGAAGGCATCGATTATCCGCCGGTCTCCTTCTGATATGAGATACTCAGGATGCCATTGGACACCAAGGCAGAACCGATATCGGTTATCCTCAATCCCTTCAATGACCCCGTCCTCGGCAATCGCGTTGACAGTAATATTCGAACTTACCTCTTTTGCCGCCTGATGATGAGCGCTGTTAACGGCTAGGGTGTCGGTTCCAACAATACGATGCAGGAGAGTGCCGGTTACGACCTTGACGCTGTGCCCGGCCTCCGTTCGGGGGTTGGGTTGTTCATGCGCGAGGGCATTCTCCACCTCGTCCGGAATGTGCTGGATGAGAGTACCGCCAAGGATGACATGCAGAAGTTGCTGTCCGCCACAGATGCCAAGAACCGGCTTGTTCGCCGCGAGCATGGCTTCCGTAATATTCTTCTCGAACAGGGTGCGCCTGTCTTTTGTGATGACCGTATCATGGCGGGTTGTTGCGCCGAACATGCCAGGGTCGACATCAAACGCTCCGCCCGTCACGACGAGGCCATCGA
This sequence comes from uncultured Sneathiella sp., assembly GCF_963973085.1. Taxonomy (GTDB): domain Bacteria; phylum Pseudomonadota; class Alphaproteobacteria; order Sneathiellales; family Sneathiellaceae; genus Sneathiella. The sequence continues at coordinate 74,565 of NZ_CAXAXA010000004.1, read as the reverse complement.
GATTTTCGACATAGGCTGCAACATGGTCGGGCTCGTGGGGGAGGGCAAGGGGCAGGCCTCCGCTCTCGACAATGACATCGGCATAGTTTTGCCGAAGCGCATACCAAGGCATGTTGGAATAGCCGCCGGGATCCTCCGAATCGAGGGTTATGCCAATAACAGGAATGCTCATGCTTTCTTTTAGTCCTCTATCGTCTGCAACTCAACTGGCCTCTTTGCGAATGCTCCAATAAAATCCTTAAATTACTATTGCTTGACGGAAAGGAAGCGAATTGCGAGGTTGCTGCCATGGATAATGAAATTGCCGACTATATGGATCTGGCTTATCGCACGGCGGAAATTGCCGGGCATCGCGGGGAGGTACCGATTGGCGCAGTGATCGTTGATACAAAATCCGGACGTGTTGTCGCGAACGTTGGAAACCAAATGATAGGCCGCCACGATCCAACAGCCCATGCGGAGATGCTGGCGATCCGGGCAGCGGGAAACATGATCGGTAGCCAAAGGCTTGTGGACTGCGATTTATATGTTACGCTTGAACCCTGTCCGATGTGTGCGGCAGCAATTTCTCTCGCCCGTATCAGGCGGCTCTATTTTGGTGCTTATGATCCCAAGGGCGGTGGGGTGGAATATGGGGCGCGGATTTTCGATCAGACAAGTTGTCACCACCGGCCAGAAATATATGGCGGCCTGCAGGAAAGCAAATCGGCCGCTTTATTAAAGAATTTCTTTGAAACCCGTCGCTAAATATTTAATGATGGCGACGGCAACGAATAATAACAAAAACCCAAAATAACAAAAACCCAAAATAACAAGAAGGAACAGCGGATGAACTTCGAATATTCAGACAAGGTGAAAGAGCTGCAGGGACGGGTGCAGGCGTTCATGGACGAGCATGTCTATCCTAATGAACAGGTATTTTACGATCAGGTTGACGAGGGAGATCGCTGGCAGCCGACAGCGATCGTCGAGGAACTGAAAGAGAAGGCCAAGGCAGCGGGCTTGTGGAACCTGTTTCTACCGGAAAGTGACCGTGGCGCGGGTCTTACAAACCTTGAATACGCACCACTTTGCGAAATCATGGGGCGCGTCAGTTTCGCACCGGAGGTTTTCAATTGCTCCGCCCCGGATACCGGAAATATGGAAGTATTTGAGCGATATGCGAGCGAAGAGTTGAAGGAACGCTGGCTGAAACCTTTACTGGAAGGTGAAATTCGCTCGGCCTTTGCCATGACGGAGCCGGCTGTGGCTTCCTCCGATGCGACGAATATTGAATCCGAGATCAACCGGGACGGTGATGAGTATGTCATCAACGGCACTAAATGGTGGACTTCGGGTGCCTATGACCCACGCTGCAAAGTTTTGATCTTTATGGGTAAAACTGACAAATCAGCGTCACGATATAAACAACAATCAATGATTATCGTTCCCATGGATACCCCCGGTATCAATGTTAAACGGTTTCTTCCAGTTTTCGGTTATGACGATGCCCCGCATGGCCATGCTGAAGTGGAGTTCAAGGATGTAAGAGTCCCGGCGGATCACATGTTGTTGGGTGAGGGACGCGGTTTTGAGATTGCGCAAGGGCGTCTTGGCCCGGGCCGCATCCATCATTGCATGCGGCAGATTGGTGTGGCCGAGCGGGCACTTGAGAAAATGTGCAAACGGGTGAAATCGCGCATTGCCTTTGGTAAGCCGATTGCGGAACAGACTGTCACGCTGGAGCGGATCGCTGAATCCCGCGGTATGATCGAGCAGGCCCGGTTGCTTACGCTTAAAGCCGCCTACATGATGGACACAGTCGGCAATAAGGAAGCCAAAGCGGAGATCGCCATGATCAAGGTTATCGCTCCGAATATCACCGGTAAGATTATTGATTGGGCAATTCAGGCGCATGGCGCCGGCGGTGTCAGCGATGATTTCGGTCTTGCTTTCGCTTACGCTCATTCTCGTACCTTGCGTCTCGCGGACGGGCCGGATGAAGTGCATCGCAACCAGATCGGTCGCTTGGAACTTAAGAAGTATGATTGATGTCTGCAGGGAATTGATCTATCAAGCGGAAAGGCTCCCGTGTGGGAGCCTTTCTTTTTCCAGTCCAATTTTTCGTTAGGATGCGACAAGGGTTTACCTATATACAGGCTTATTCCTGTCTATAGCGGCGTATGTGTTTGGGTTTTTAAAGAATGATCAAAATTCTGGGTTGGGTAATGCTGGGCGTCATTGTTGTTGTCGCCGGCTTCTTGTATCGGTATGAAAGCCTTGATCCGTGTGAGTGGTTAACTCAGGATTTGACCGCACACGCAGGCTTGCAACCCGTCACAGGTCTTGGGGAAGCGGCAGGCTTGGTTATGGAGCCGACAGAATGTATCCAGCGGTGGGCCAATCTGCGTATTGAAGACGCGGAAAAAAATTAAAAGCGCATGTCTTCTTATTCATGGCTATACAGAAGCAATCGAATTGATTGTCTTAAGTTTATCGTTGTCTTTCGATACGTTGCCACGCTAAATCGGCCACCATTTTGACGTATTGCGCATATTCTTCACCCACTACAGAGCTTGAATTCCCGTCAAGGCCCCGCTTGTAGACGCCCTGAACAATCGCGGTTATGCGGAATAAAGAAAAGGCAACATAGAACTCCCAGTTGTCGATGCCATCGCGCCCTGTACGCTTGCAGTAGGCGTCGATATAGACCTCCTCCGTTGGAATACCTGATTTGTTAAGATCCACACCGACAAGTCCGCCATTGATGGGATGGATGAAATGGTATGCCATACAGTTATAGGCAAGATCCGAGAGGGGATGCCCGATGGTCGCGAGTTCCCAGTCAAGAACGGCAAGCACTCTTGGCTCCGTCGGATGCAAAATCAAATTTCCAAGGCGATAATCACCATGAACAATAGCGCTTTCATCATTGTCAGGAATATTTTCCGGCAGCCATTTGATGAGATTTTCCATGCCCTCGAGATCATGCGTTTGGGATGCGCGGTACTGCTTACTCCACCGATGGACCTGGCGGGCCAGATAGCCTCCTTTCCTGCCGAAATAGGAAAGGCCGACTGAGTCGACATCTACACTGTGAAGCTTGGCGAGAGCGTCATTCATTGAGTCATAGATAGCAGTGCGATCCTCTGGCTCTATACCCGGCAGCGCCGGTGTCGTGAGGACCCGCCCCTCAATCTTTTCCATGATATAAAAGGCGGTGCCGATAATGCTGTCGTCCTCGCAGAGACAATAAGTGTGCGGAACGGGCACATCCGTATCTTTCAGGGCGGAAATGACTTTATACTCCCGATCCACCGCATGCGCAGAAGGAAGAAGATTCCCTGGTGGTTTCTTACGCATCACATATTCACGTTCTGGTGTCTTGAGCAGAAAGGTCGGGTTGGACTGCCCTCCCTGAAACTGGCTGATCTGGAGCGGCCCACTGAAACCGTCAACATTTTCAGTAAGATAATCGAAAAGGGCGCCCTCGTTAAACTGATGTATTTCCCGGACCGGGATGATCTCTACTCCGTCCGCCATGATATTCCCTGTTGTCTAGTTTCTTATTGGGTAGAAACGTCTACGCGCCCTTTATAATTTTTTCCGCTTGTTCCCAACCGCGTATTGCAAGTGGTTTCACACGAACCGCAACGTCGGCAGCGTTTTTATTGGATGCCGTACCGTCTTTTACCCGGCCGACAATCCCCTGCAAAATGGCAGCAAGGCGGAACATGTTATAGGCTGCATAGAAATCCCAGTTCTCGATACCGTCGCGCCCTGTACGTTCACAATAGGAGGCGACATACTGCTCTTCTGTCGGGATGCCGAGCGCCGGGAGATCAAGCCCGTTCAGACCACGGAACAGCTCCGGTTCAAGTCGCCATGTCATGCAATGATATGAAAAATCCGCAAGCGGATGCCCTAATGTTGCCAACTCCCAATCAAGGATGCCCATTACACGGTGAGTATCCTTGTTGAGAACCGTGTTATCCAATCGGTAGTCACCGTGGACTATGGCTGTCTCGTCACCTGGTGGAATATTCTCGGGCAGCCAGGCCATCAGATTATCCATGGCTTCGACTGTTTCGGTTTCCGACGCTTTATATTGCTTGGTCCAGCGGTTAATTTGGCGCGCGAGATAGTCTGTTGGCTTGCCAAAACTTTCCAGTCCCACCGATTTGTAATCAACCATATGAAGCGATGCCATGGCGGCATTCATGCTGTCAAAAACGGCGACACGGTTGGCCTTGGAGTAATTCGGAAGGGATGGATCCCATTCGATATCACCGTCCAAAAATTCCATGACATAGAACATGGTGCCGATAACGTCTTCATCCTCGCAAAGGCAATATGTTTTCGGGACCGGCACCTCGGTATTCGTAAGCGCGGTCAGGACGCGATATTCCCGATCTACTGCGTGAGCTGAGGGAAGAAGCTTCCCCGGAGGTTTGCGCCGCAGCACATATTTCCGGTCCGGAGTAGTGAGCATATAGCTGGGGTTGGATTGTCCGCCCTTGAATTGCGCAACGTCCAACGGGCCCTGGAACCCAGCAACATTTTGCTTAAGGTAGGCCTCAAGTTTTGCTACATCGAACTTTAAGCGTTCACGGACTTCCATAGTACCCGAAAACTGGGCTGAATCGTCGGACATTTTTGCCCCTTCTTGTTGTTATTTACCCTTATACATCGCGATCCACTGCCCGCCACCCAATATCGGATCGGCAGAAACCTTCCGGCCAGCTAATCGCAGCCACGCCACTATACGCATTTTTCTGTGCTTGTTTAACGCTTTTTCCCATTCCCGTGATTCCGAGCACACGCCCCCCGACGGAGAGCATTTTACTGCCCTGCCGTTTTGTGCCGGCATGAAAGATCAGGACATCATCAATATCAGCTGCTTCGGTGAGCCCATCAATCTCGGTATTTTTCTCATATTCTCCTGGATATCCGTTTGCGGCCATAACCACGAGCAGGGCAGTGTCCGCTTTCCATTCCAGGGAAATAGAAGCGAGGGATTTATCCGAGGTAGCGATAAGAGCCGGCAAAAGGTCACTGTCCATCCGTGCACAGAGAACCTGGCATTCGGGGTCGCCGAAACGAACATTATATTCAATAAGCTTGGGACCGTCTTTTGTAATCATCAGCCCTGCATAGAGCACCCCGGTATAGGGTGTCCCGTGCTCTTTCATGGCAGCGACGGTGGGTTCTATGATCCTGCTCATGGTGAGGGCGATCATGTCATCTGTCATCACCGGTGCCGGGGAGTAGGCGCCCATACCCCCGGTGTTCAGCCCCGTATCGCCGTCACCAACGGCTTTATGATCCTGTGCTGTCGCAAGGGGGAGAATATTCTCACCGTCCGTCAGAACAAAGAAGCTTGCCTCCTCGCCTTCCATGAATTCCTCAATCACAATTTCCGCGCCTGCGCCGCCAAAAAGTCCGCCGAAAATCTCGTCGATAGTCTCTTTTGCCTCGGCTTGAGTTTCGGCAATAATGACGCCCTTTCCGGCGGCCAGCCCGTCTGCCTTTATAACAATGGGCAGGCTCTGGCTCTCAACATACTTCTTCGCGGCTTCTGTATTGTCGAACCGTTGATATGACGCTGTCGGTATATTGTAGGTGCGACAGAGGTCCTTCATGAAGCCTTTGGAGCCTTCAAGCTGGGCGGCGGCGGCGCGGGGGCCGAAACACTTGATACCCGCGTCATCGAGCGCATCCACCAGCCCCATCACCAGCGGATCTTCGGGGCCGATGACAACAAAATCAACCGCTTCCTGCTTGCAAAAATCAATAATTGCCGAAATATCCTCGGCTTTGATCGGAACACAATCCGCCACGTCCTCAATGCCGCCATTTCCAGGCGCACAGTATAGCTTGCTTATGAGGGGAGATTTTTTGAGGGCCCAGCAAAGTGCATGCTCACGCCCACCAGAGCCAATAACAAGAATTTTCATATTTTTTCGTAACAATTCCTATGAAGGACAGACGAGAGTTTGTAGCATACTGTGGCGGCAGGCCAAACAATCTTGAAGGTAAATTGTGTCAGAAAATCTGAATTCCGGTTCTTCCAATATTCATGAGTATACTGTTTCCGAGCTGAGCGGTGCGCTTAAGCGGACAGTTGAAGATAATTTCGGTCATGTTCGGGTAAGGGCGGAAATTTCCGGTCTGAAACGTGCTGCATCAGGCCATGTGTATCTGACGCTCAAGGACGACAAGGCGGTACTGGACGGAATTATGTGGCGCGGCATGGCCGACAGGCTAAGTTTCCGTCCGGAAGACGGGCTGGAGGTCGTGTGTACAGGTAAGCTGACAACCTATCCCGGACGCTCCAAATACCAGATTGTGATTGATGTAATGGAGCCCGCGGGCGTCGGCGCGTTGATGGCGCTGCTGGAGGAGCGGAAAAAGAAGCTCGCTTCGGAAGGCCTGTTTGAACCGAGCCGGAAAAAAGCGCTTCCCTATCTTCCACGGACTATCGGCGTCGTCACATCGCCGACCGGAGCGGTCATCCGGGATATTCTGCATCGCCTGCGAGACCGTTTCCCGACTCATGTCCTTCTTTGGCCTGTGCTGGTGCAGGGAGAGAGTGCGTCCGGCCAGATCGCGGAGGCGATACGTGGCTTCAATGCCCTGCCGGAGCATGGAGATATTCCGCGGCCGGATCTCCTTATCGTGGCGCGGGGTGGCGGTAGTCTTGAGGATCTGTGGGCGTTCAACGAGGAAGAAGTCGTTCGCGCAGCAGCGGAGAGCGTCATCCCGTTGATTTCGGCAGTTGGGCATGAAACGGACACAACACTGATTGATTATGCATCGGATCGGCGCGCACCGACACCGTCGGCCGCTGCGGAAATTGCGGTGCCCGTCCGGTCGGAGCTTATCGCCTATCTTGACGATCAGGACCGACGCATCAAGCGCAGCCTGAACCGGTCCTTGTCAGACAAGCGAGAGAGGCTAGCAGGACTCTCGCGCGGCCTTCGTGATCCGGCGTCTCTGATTGCGGAAAAAATTCAGCATTTGGACCATCTGGACAGTCGCTTGCGTCAATCCGTTTCAGGCAACCTGAACTTCAAGAAGCAGCAATTCTCGGGCGCCATTGCTAAGCTGCGTCCGCAACTGCTGACACGACCATTGGCGCAGCATGAAGACAGGCTGAATCATCTTGACCGACAAATGACCCGCAGTTTGACCATAAAAAAGGATCGTGCCGGAGATAGACTGGAAGCAACAGTGAGATTGCTGGAAAGCCTCTCCTTCCGGAGGGTGCTGAAACGGGGCTACAGTATCGTCTTGGATGATGCGGGCAAGCCCATTTCGTCGGTAGCGGGCGCTACTGCAGGCCGCATGGTTGATGTCGAGTTTTCTGACGGCAAGGCGGCAGCGATATTCCAGGGCGGCACAGGCGGCAAAACTACATCCGCCCCCAAAAAGGCGCCAAAATCAAAGTCAACTCCAAAGCAGGGAAGCCTTTTATGATCCGGTTGAGTTTGTTTCTTGTCGCTTTCCTGTTTTCCCTGAATGCACTTGCCGATCGTGTTACTTTGACCGGAAATTTCACGCAAGGCGGCCTCGTTATCGGGCAGACGGAGCCCGGCGCCAAAGTCGTTCTGGATGGCGAGCCTGTAACCGTTTCGTCGGAAGGCCGGTTTCTTTTCGGCTTTGGTCGGGATTTCAAGGACTCAGCGGTGCTCGATATCTCTTATCCGGATGGTCAAAACGAGACGAAAACACTTTCTGTCACCAAGCGGGATTACCAAATCGAGCGGGTCGACGGATTACCTCCATCCAAGGTAACGCCAAGCCCTGAGTTCCTTGCGCGGATACGAAAGGAAAACGCAGAAATCGCGCGAATTCGTGCACTCGAAACGCCTGAGAATTGGTTTCTCTCCGGTTGGCAGTGGCCTGCAAAAGGCCGTGTGAGCGGAGTTTATGGTAGCCAGCGGGTGTTGAATGATATTCCAAAACGTCCCCATTTTGGATTGGATATCGCCGCGCCTGTTGGAACTTCGGTCGTTGCCTCGACCGATGGAATGGTGCGAATGGCAGAGGCCGATCTTTTTTACACAGGCGGGACCGTGATGATTGATCATGGCTACGGACTTGTTTCCGTCTACTCTCATCTTAGCAAAATTGATGTGGTGGTTGACCAGTTTGTCAGACAGGGCGAAAAGATCGGTGAAATTGGCGCGACAGGACGGGCAACGGGCCCACATCTTGACTGGCGCCTCAATTGGCTTGAAGAGCGGCTTGATCCAGAATTGCTATTGGGGCCGATGCCCGCACAATAAATGTCGGATCAAGCTGACCAATTGGCTGACGGCACCAAAACTCCCGAGAAGAGCAAAGAAGCTGCTGGAGTAAGGATTGCCAAAACCTAATAATCCGAGGGTGAATAAAAACTTCCTTCTTTCTCAATGTCCCACGTCCGGACTCCAAGAAGAAGGCTTATCCATTTCTCGTGGAAGGCTGTCGAATCCTGTTTAGCCTGAGGAGAAAACAGACCCAAAGGATCACTGCTTCCATAGTCAAATGACAAGGAAATTACCTCACTTTGGGGAATGTCGCTGAACTTCTCCGTTGCAAACAAGGACGCCTCTTTGGTATCCTGCCGATAGTAAAGTTCCACAACCCACTCAATGCTTTCAATCTGATTTTCCGACTCATATAAGCCATGTAGAGATGCAGCCTTGGCCGTCGAAGCGGAGATGGCGAGAAACGCCGCGCAGGAAAGAGTGATCCAAAGTGATTTCATATTGCCCTCAAACCGAGTTCATTTCCTCTCGGGGATTTTGAAATCATTACTGTTTGAGAAAGTTATCGCCCCTCATTTCAGCGACAGAATTATTTTACAGGAAATGATGTCATTACGTCAAACCTGGTCAGCGGTATGAAGTGAATTTCAGAATACGAGACGAGGCGATAAATATATAATAAAAACAATACCTTGGTTGAATTATGGGAGTCAGACCAAATTCAACTTTTTAGAAGTTGAAAGGGACTTAAGCGACTTTCGGGTGAGCTATAGTTAACAAGTATAGTTAATTTCTTTATAAAACGACTATTTTGGCACAGGATGGGAAAAAAGGGTGCATTGTGCCGAATCAAGAAGATTTCAGGTAAAATGAGGTTGATCATTCTCCTGCGCGTGGGTTGATCACGGGATATGGCGAGCCGGAAACTTCAGCTGAAAAAAAGGGGTATTGCTATTCAGATTTCAGCTTTTCACCAGCCTTGATAACGACATCGCCCGCTTTGTCCATATTTTTGCTGGTATCTTCTTTGACGCCCTGCCACGTATCGCTGCAGCCACTTGCAAAGAGGGAAAAGGATAATATGGTCGCCATTACAAATATGCGCGAAATTTTTCTCATCGCGGGATCTCCAGCCTGACAAAGCACCTCCCTGAAATTAGTCATCGTATGATTATTTTGCAACCGTTTCTGTCAAGCTGAAGCATATCTTGATGCAAAATTTATTTGGATTTAGCAGTGCCGAATGTTTCCAGCATTCTCATGAGCTGCGGATGGATGGAATTACCAGAGGAAATAACATTCCGCTGGTTGACGGATTTCCTGTTATAGATGAGTCGGTCTCCTCTGGTCGTTGTCGTGATGCCGCCGGCCTCGGAGAGGATAATGTCGGCGGCGGCTATGTCCCAGTCACTCTTTTGGGTGAGCGATAGGGAAGCATCCGCGTGACGGGACGCGACTTTTACAATGCGATACGCAATCGAATTAACATGGCTGAAAGTTGCATTCTTTACTTCTTCCAGCCAGCCGTGCCATTCAAAAGACTTCCGACTGGCGATAAGTTTTGCTCCGCCGAGATCAGCCTTATGGGAGCAGGTGATTGCCTCGCCGTTGAGCTTCGCGCCGCCGCCGATAACGGCTTCATAATATTCTTCCAATATCGGGTTATAGACGACGCCGAGAACCGGCTTTCCGTCCTCCACAAGGGCGGCGCAAATAGTGAATTCCGGCTTTCCGGCGATAAAAGAGCGGGTGCCGTCGATCGGATCAACGATCCAGACTCGCGATTTCTGGAGCCGGTCAGTGTTATCGACTGTTTCCTCAGAAAGCCATCCGTAGTCAGGCCGCGCCGTCAGGAGTTTATCCTTGAAATGCGTATCCAGAGCCAGATCTGCTTCGCTCACGGGATCGCCGGGTTTCTTTTCCCAGCTTTTCAGCGTGCTTTTGAAATAGCGCCGGGCGATATCGCCCGCCTCCCTCATCGCGTCGCTGAGTAACGCATGATCATTGCTAAAGCGCTGCGTCATGTACCGGCGACCATCATCCCGTCGATCCTGAGGCTTGGGGCGTTTGTTCCCTGCCGGAATTCCAGATCGTCGGCGGGTGTTAGTTTCATGAACATGTCGTTCAGGTTTCCCGCGATTGTCAGTTCAGAGACCGGGAAGGCCATTTCACCATTTTCAATCCAGAAGCCGGAAGCTCCGCGGCTGTAATCACCCGTGATGGCATTCACGCCAAAGCCGATCAGGCTGGTGATAAAAAGCCCTGACTTGATATCACCGATCAGCTCTTCAAGAGAGAGGTTGCCCGCTTCCATATAAAGGTTTGTCGTTCCTGACCCCGGAGGTGACGCGGTGCCACGGGTTGCCCGGCCATTTGTTCTAAGGCCGAGTTGTTTGGCGGAGGATGTATTGAGGATCCATGATTGCAACGTGCCTCCCTTAACCAGGTCTAGCCGTTTGTTTACCACCCCTTCGCCGTCGAATGGTTTTGAGGCGGCCCCGCGGGACCGGTGCGGGTCATCGATGATCCGGATGTTATCCGGAAATACCTGTTCGCCCATCCGGTCTTTCAGAAAGCTGGTTCCCCGCGCGATCGCCGCTCCGGCGATTGCCCCGGAAAAATGTCCGAGAATGCTGGCCGATACGCGGTTGCTGAAGACGACCGGAACTTGCCCGCTTGGCATTTTTCGCGGATTGAGAAGTTTTACGGCCCGTTCACCTGCCTTCCGGCCTATCTCTTCTGGCGAACGGAGGTCGGCGAAGTGATGGTGGCTATCGTAATCATAATCCCGCTCCATTCCCTGGCCTTCGCCTGCAATGACAGATGCGCTGATGGAGTAACTGCTGGAGCTGTAGGCGCCCTTAAAGCCACCGGATGTGACTAGGGCAATGGATGCGCGGCCCGAGGAGGCGCTGCCTCCTTCTGAATTCGTGACGCCGTTAACATCAAGCGCCGCCTGTTCTGCCGTCTTGGCAGTCTGAACAAGATCTTCCGGTGAAAGAGCGGTTTTGTCATAAAGATCAAGATCTGCAAATTCAGTCGCGAGATCGTCGGGATCCGCTAAGCCGCAGAATTTTTCCTCCGGCATGTTCCGCGCCATCGCCATCGCCCTGTCCACCAGTTCTTCCAGAACTTCAGGTTTGGCATCGTTGGATGAAACAAAAGCCTGCTGCTTTCCAATCAGGACACGAAGACCGAGGTCGTGAGCCTCGGACCGCTCTATTTCCTCCGTTTCTCCTTGCCGGACGGAAACATTGATCGAGGTTCCCTGTATGCGGACCGCATCGGCGGCTTCCGCACCCTTGCGAAGGGCGATCGCAATGAGGTCATCAAGGATATTCAGGGAATTTTGTGCATCGATAGTATGTTCTGACATGAAAACCCAGACTGAAATTTAACAACCCTCCATACATAGGGATGGAAGAGCGAAAAGGGAATCAGAAAAGCAGATTCATTCCCGACAAACCATCCCAAAGCAGTTTCCCGCCGGTAATTAGGAGCAGCATATAGGCGATGCGATAGAAAACTTCTTCGGAGATCAGCTTGTGCGCCTTGACTCCCAGCCATATCCCGAGCGGCGCAAGCGGCAGCAGAACGAGTGATGTCCCGACATTCTGCAGTGAAAACTGGCCGAGCATGCCATAGGGAATGAGCTTTACATAATTTATGGCAAAGAAAAACCAGACGGAAGTTCCGACGTAGAGCGTCTTGTTGATTTTCTGCGGGAGCATGTAAAATTGAAGAGGTGGCCCACCGGCATGGGCGACAAAACTTGTAAAGCCGGCGATTGAACCCCAGACAGACCCGCGCGTGAGGCTTGCCTTCGCCACATGATCGGCAGGAATTCTTCGAATATAGTGATTGAGTGTGAAAACAACACAGATTACACCGAGCAAAACTTTGATGAAATCCGCACTCAGGTAATTAAAGAGAAGATAGCCAATCAATATTCCGATAAGGGCGCCTGGCAGGAGATAGCCAAGATTACGCCAGTCTGCGATGCGTCGATAGGCGATCAGGCCAAAGATATCCATGACACAGAGAATAGGAAGGACGATTGCGGCGGCCTGCACCGGCGAAATCAGGAGGGAGAGCAGGGGGACGCTCAGGATACCGAGGGAACCCGCGAAGCCACCTTTTGAAATACCAATAAGCAAGCAGACAGGAATAGCAAGCAGGTAAAAATACGGATCACTGATCAGTGTCATTAATGACTTTCCGAAGCCGTCTTGAAAACGGTTCTTATACTATAATTTATTTCCAGATCGGCTTGCCGGTACCGGGCAAACCAAGCGACTCCCAGAGACCATTGATTTTTTCAACGACAGCGTCGTCCATACGAATTTCCTGACCCCATTCGCGGTGCGTTTCCGGCGGAATCTTATTTGTCGCGTCGAGCCCGATTTTGCCGCCGAGTCCGGACTGGGGAGAGGCGAAGTCCAGATAGTCAATGGGTGTGTTCTCAATAGTGGTAATGTCGCGCACCGGGTCCATCCGGGTGGAGACCGCCCACATCACATCCTTCCAATCGCGCGCATTGATATCATCGTCAACAATGATCAGGAACTTCGTGTACATGAATTGCCGGAGGTAAGACCAGGCCCCCATCATCACTCGCTTGGCGTGGCCCGCATAGGCCTTCTTCATGGAAATGACTGCAATCCGGTAACTGCACCCTTCCGGGGGGAGCCAGAAATCTGTGATTTCCGGAAATTGCTGCTGGATCAGGGGTATGAAAAGCTCGTTTAAGGCTTCTCCAAGGATGCTTGGTTCATCTGGCGGGCGGCCGGTGAAAGTGGAAAGATAAATCGGCTTCTTTCGCATTGTGATGGCGGAAACCGTGAAAACGGGAAAACTTTCAACAGAATTATAGTATCCGGTATGATCCCCATAGGGTCCTTCATCCCCATATTCATCCAGGGAAACATGCCCTTCCAGAATAATTTCCGCTGTTGCGGGCACTTTCAAGGGAACTGTCTTGCAATCGACCAGCTCCACCTTCTCCCCTCTTAGCAGCCCGGCGAATTGATATTCCGACAGAGTGTCCGGGATCGGTGTAACCGCGGCCAGTATTGTTCCCGGATCGGCCCCAATCACGACGGCCACAGGGAGTGGTTCGCGTTTTTCCTTGCCCCAGCGCGCATGATGCTGCGCGCCGCCGCGATGTTTAAGCCAGCGCATTAGGGTTTTATTCCGTGCCAGCTTCTGCATCCGGTATATGCCAAGATTGAAATCATCCGTCTTGCCGTTGCCCGGACCCTTTGTCACAACCAGAGGCCAGGTGATCAAGGGGGCAGGTTCTCCGGGCCAGCATGTCTGAATGGGCAGGGCATCAAGATCGATTTCATCACCTGTCAGAACAACTTCCTGACAGGGCGCCTTCTTGACGGTTTTAGGTCGCATGGTCATGACGGTCTTGAGAACCGGCAGCATCCCCATGGCTTCGCGAATGCCTTCTGGCGGTTCGGGCTGGCGCAGGAAAGCAAGGGTTTCGCCCACCTCGCGGAGCTTATCCGGTGTGCGGTTCATACCCATAGCAACCCGGTCTACAGTCCCGAATAAATTGACGAGGACCGGGATATCACTTCGCTTCCCCGCCTCATTGATCGGGTTTTCAAACAGAACGGCGGGGCCGCCTTCTGCCAGCAGACGGGTCTGGATTTCTGTCATTTCCAGATGGGTTGAAACCGGCTCGCTTACCCGGACGAGTTTATTATCCTTTTCCAGTTGCTCGATAAAATCCCGGAGTGAACCGTAAGCCATTTTTTCCTGTCCTGATATTACGCGCTGGTGCCGCGACTATGCCCGAGATTGCGCGACGCCGTAAAGAAAAAGAGTTTCCTATAGAGGAAGCGAGAACTTTCCGAGAATAATTGCGGCAAGGACGATCAGACCGAAATTCCTGTTGGACTTGAACAACAGCAAGCACCGGTCTCCATCGTCTATTTCGAGTGTTCGGATCTGCCAGACCAAGTGTAATCCCGCGCCGATCATGAGGAGATAGAACAGAGCGGTCGGGCCAACAATGGTACCCGCGACCAGTAACGCGGTAATCGTCACGGCGTAAAACCCCATTAGCCAGTATTTCGTTGTCTCGCCAAATTTCAGCGCCGTCGATTTAACGCCGATCAATATATCATCCTCTTTATCCTGATGGGCATAGATCGTGTCATATCCAAGAGTCCAGGCAATGCCGCCAAAATACATCACGACCGGGGCAATCCCTAGACTACCCTGAACAGCGGCCCAGCCCAGCAGGGCGCCATAATTGAAGGCAAGGCCAAGGAAGAATTGCGGCCAGTAAGTGAAGCGCTTGGCGAACGGATAAATGGCGACGAGCGCAAGACTTGCGACTCCAAGCAGGATAGCGAAGACGTTAAACTGGATCAATATCAGAAGACCGATCAGGCACTGAACGCCCAGCCAGAAGATGGCTTGAAACAGCGTGACCTGACCGCTAGGTATAGGGCGTTTTTTTGTCCGCTCCACCTGACCGTCGAAATTCCTGTCGGCAATGTCATTGAGAGTACAGCCCGCGCCGCGCATCACCAAAGCACCAATCGCGAACAGTATGAATAATGTGATGTCTGGTCCTTCTCCCATTGGCGCCGCGAGGGCAATGGACCAAAAGCAGGGAAGCAACAGGAGCCAGGTCCCAATCGGCCTGTCGAGCCGGGACAGCTTCATGTAGGGCTGCAATCCTTCCGGCGCGTATCGGTCCACCCAGTTCCTTTGACTGGCATCGGCTATAATCCGATCTAGTCGTAACATCTTTAAAATCGCTCCTGTCGCTCCAAAGGTGACGTGGATGGCATTAATTGCTATGAATCGCAATAATTTATATCACCGAACAACGAGTTTACCGCCAAATGTTACCAAAGCAATATTCGCTCCGCCTGTATGTCCCCAATGATCTTGGCAAGGATCTGGGCGTCGTGCTCGATAAAAACCAGTCGCATTATGTGGCAACGGTCATGCGACGAGAGGAAGGAGACAAGGTCGGTCTGTTTAACGGGCGGGACGGGGAATGGCTGGGCCATTTGCAGGAAGTGCACAAGAATCACTGTCTTGTCCATGTTACTGAACAATTGAGACCGCAGATCGAAGAGCAGGATATTGAACTTCTGTTCGCGCCGGTGAAAAAAACACAGACGGCTCTGATCGTCCAGAAGGCAACGGAACTGGGTGTTGCCAGCCTTCAACCGATCCAGACCACACGCACCAATACGGAGCGATTACGTGCCGACAAAATGGCGCTGCAGGCATTGGAGGCGGCGGAACAATGCGAACGGTTGAACGTACCGGTCGTCCATGGCCTTATCTCACTCGAACTGGCGTTGAAAACCTTGTATCCAGAGCGAACCCTGATTTTCTGTAACGAGAGAATGACGGGGGAAAGCGCCGTTAAAACACTCTCTCATCTGGAAAAGTCAGAAAAATGGGGAATTGTTACCGGGCCGGAGGGTGGTTTCTCTGACGAAGAAATCGAGCTTATCAGCGCGCGGCCAAATACCTACCCTATATCCTTGGGCCCCCGGATACTGAGGGCTGAAACCGCGGTTATCGCCAGCCTCAGCCTGCTTCAGGCCTTCCATGGTGATTGGGGATAGCCGATCCGATCCGCCAGTAAAATGTGACGGTTGGACAAAAACAAAAATTTAGGCTTGAAGACACCTTCGCAATTCTTTAATTCAAATTGAAAGGCCGGACCTGGGGCGCTTTGCCCGGCTGCTATAAAATGATAGGGGAATACATGTCCGGACCTTCCAAGGGCGAAGCTGTTGAAATTACCGATAAAGCGCAGCTTGTCGAATTTGCGGCCAGTGGGTGCAAACCTCGCGATAAATGGCGCATCGGCACAGAGCATGAGAAATTCGGATTCACACTTGATACGCATGAACCGCTCCCATATGAGGGCCCAAAAGGTATCCAGGCTATGTTGGAGGGGTTGCAGCGCTTTGGCTGGCAACCGGATTTCGAAGGCGATAATGTCATTGCGCTTTCGAAAGAAGGTTGCTCTATAAGTCTTGAACCCGGCGGTCAGTTGGAACTGTCTGGCGCAGCAGTTGAAAATCTCCACGAAACCTGTAGCGAGGTGCATACGCATCTGGCGCAAGTGCGCGAAGTGGGCGATGAGATGGGCGTTGGTTTTCTGGGGCTTGGGTTCAGCCCCAAATGGACTCGTAAGGAAACGCCGATAATGCCCAAGGGGCGTTATCAGATTATGAAAAACTACATGCCCAAGCGAGGTCAGCATGGCCTGGACATGATGTTCCGCTCCTGCACCGTTCAGGTCAATCTCGATTACGCGTCGGAAGCGGACATGATCAAGAAGTTTCGGACCAGTCTGGCGCTGCAGCCGCTGGCAACAGCGCTTTTTGCAAATTCACCTTTTACGGAAAGCCGCCCGAACGGTCACCTCAGTCACCGGAGCTATATCTGGACGGATACGGATCCGGACCGGACGGGCATGATCCCGTTTGTGTTCGAGGATGGTTTTTCCTTCGAGAGATATGTTGACTACGCATTAGATGTACCGATGTATTTCGTCTATCGAAATGGGACATACCTCGATGTGAGCGGTCAGTCGTTCCGGGATTTTATTGAAGGAAAATTGCCCGGTCTTCCGGGGGAGAAACCAAACCTTGTGGATTGGGACAATCATCTGACAACGCTGTTTCCGGAAGTCCGGATGAAGCGGTTCCTTGAGATGCGCGGAGCGGATGGCGGACCGTGGCGACGGCTTTGTGCGCTGCCGGCGCTTTGGGTTGGCTTGTTGTATGATGATGCGGCGCTGGAAAGTGCCTGGGATCTGGTCAAAGACTGGACGGCGGAGGACCGTCAGCGTATGCGCGATGATGTTATAACGCATGCGCTTAAAACCAAGCTCCCGGACGGCCGCGATATGCAGGCGCTGGCGTCGGAAGTGCTGGAAATTGCGACCGCCGGTCTGACGGCGCGGAAAAGCTTCGACAGTTTTGGAGAAGATGAGAGTCATTTCCTGAATGCGCTCAAAACCATTGTGAAATCTGGTCAGACACCGGCCGAGGAGATGCTGGCGCGATATCATGGCGCATGGAAAGAGGAAATCGATCCGGTTTTCACTGAATACGCTTACTGAGCGCCATTCAATTTCTCATAAATCGCGAAGGCCGCGTCATAATCATTGATGGCGGCTTTTTCCCGTAAATTCCGGAGAGATATTACGGTAAGGCGGAGCGCGTCAGTCCGGGCCGTGGACAACTTCGCGCGGCGGCCATAATCACCTAGGATCAGGTCTACCAGCTTATCGAGTTGCGGAAAGTCCCTGTTTTCTAACGGGCGCTGCAGAAGAGAAATGTAGGACATGTCTGAACTTGTCTCTACAATTGTTTCTGTTTCTCCCAATTCATTGATATCAAAAGAGTTCATATAGGAAATCAAGGCGGTGAGAGTATCGGTGTCCGGTTCCGGGCCGGCAAATTCGGTCGTGATGACATGACTTGTAAAGGCATGTAGATCAGGGAAGACATTGATCGTCCCGAAAGAAGCGCTGTCCGCTGAACCGCGCAGCGATGGAATATCAAGCGGATTGGCAATGCCATCCTCGAAACCAGCCTGCCAGAAACGGTTTGTCACATCAATACGTCCCGGCCGGTCTGACAGCCCATTGATATAAAAGCTTGTATTGACATGTCCATTAGTATGGCAACTGTTGCAGGAAAGTCCTATGCGGACGGCTTTCTCGCCAAGGAGGGACGGACTGCGGAACAGCAAGCGGCCAAAAAGCCAATCCCTGTCTTTTGGTGTGCCCGGTTTGATCAGTTCCGGAGGTGGGTTTTCCAGCTTCTCGGTTGAACTGCCCGGAGGCAGCCAGTTTTCAGAATCCGCCAAAGTGGGGGCAGCATAGAAACTCTGCGCCGATGCGAACAGGGCGATAAAGAAGCTGAAGACTGGAAGCTTCAGACGCCAGTCATTTTTACCCTGTGCCACCAACGGTCAGCCCTTCAATCAGCATCGTTGGCTGCCCGACACCGACCGGGACGCTTTGTCCGGCTTTCCCGCAGGTGCCGATCCCGCTATCGAGTGCCATATCATTGCCGATCGCTGTTACTTTCTTGAGCGCTTCACTTCCTGTGCCGATCAAGGTGGCTCCTTTTACGGGAGCCGTTATCTTGCCATCTTCAATGAGGTAGGCTTCTGTGCAGGAAAAGACAAACTTTCCGGACGTGATATCGACTTGCCCGCCACCGAAGTTGGCCGTGAATATCCCCTTCTTGACCGATTTCACAATTTCCGCTGGATCCTTGTCACCGCCCAGCATGTAGGTGTTGGTCATCCGCGGCATTGGTAAATGCGCATAACTTTCGCGGCGTCCATTTCCCGTTGGCTCCACCCCCATCAGCCGGGCATTCTGTCTGTCCTGCATATAGCCGACCAGAATGCCATCCTCGATCAGCATCGTTGAGCTGCTTGCTGTGCCTTCATCATCAATGCTGAGGGAGCCGCGGCGATCGGCGATTGTTCCATCATCCACGACAGTTACGCCGGGTGCGGCAACCCGTTGTCCCATCAGGTTGGAAAAGGCCGAGGTTTTCTTGCGGTTGAAGTCGCCTTCGAGACCGTGTCCGACAGCTTCATGCAGGATAATGCCCGGCCAGCCCGGCCCAAGAACCACATCCATTTCCCCCGCCGGTGCGGCCATAGAGTCAAGGTTGACCATTGCCTGACGATAGGCTTCATCGACTGCGGTTTGCCAGGTAGACTCCTGGAGATAAAAATCATATCCGGTGCGACCGCCTGTCCCGTGTGAGCCGGATTCCCGTCTGCCATCCTTTTCCACAACGACAGAGACATTTAACCGGACGAGAGGACGAATATCGCCCGCCCGCTCACCGCCAGCGCGGATAATCTCTATCCCCTGCCATGATCCGGCGAGGGAGACAGAAACTTGAACGACCTTGCTGTCTTTGGCGCGGGCATAGGCATCAATTTCCGATAATGCCTTTACCTTGGCATCGAAAGGAATTTCGTTTAACGGATTGTCGTCCCGATAAAGCGACTGGTTTGAACCCGCAGGAGGAAGTGCCATGGAGCCGTTTTTCCCGGTCTGAACAGCCTGAACGGTCTTTGATGCATTTCGGATAGCCTGCTCGCTGAGTTCCGCTGCGTGAGCAAAGCCTGTCGCTTCTCCAACGACGGCACGAAGACCAAAACCCTGTGTCGTGTCAAAGCTGGCACTTTTCAGCCGACCGTCATCGAACGAGAAGCCTTCCGATTGGCGGTACTCCAGGAACAGCTCTCCATCATCCGCAAATTCCAGCGCGTCAGAAACCTGTTTCTCCACTACATTGCGGTCCATGCCCGAGGGCAAGAAGAAAAGGTCATTTGCTGTCGATATATCGGTCATAAAGCCGCTCCGGTTCGTTCTTTTACTGCTTCCATCCATATGAATATGTGTCTTTTGACCGCGAATGTCGAGGGACGGTAAAATGTGATTTGAAAGATTCTAATCGGCTTGAATCTCCATGCTGCGAATTGGTGTGACAAATTGTCACAATTTGCCTTCAAAAAGTTTGGCGCTTGATATTGCGCCTGATTTTGGAATTAAGATCGCAACATATTGAATTAAAATAATTTATTGGGAAGAAGGAGTATGGATGCGTAAAAATATTTCGCTCAAAATGCCGATTATGTGCAGTCTTAGGCTTGTTATCTGCCATATCCGTGGTGTAGTTTCCGGCCAAATCGGGCGGAAAGCATTTTGATTTGATACATGCAGGCGAGTATAAGTCAAAAAACTGTCCAAAATTTGACCGGGTCGGCGTATACTGGCTTGTACAGCTGGTCGAGTTAAATAGTCACGTGATCACAGACGGGAATTGATGATGGGTAGGTTTAAGAATCTTGTCGTATTTATGGCCGCAGTTGCGGGCAGCTTTTCGACGATAGGAGTTGCGGCAGCGGAACAGGGGCAACCTGCGCCATGGCAGACGACATTTCAGGAGGCGTTCTCGCCGGTCGCGCTTGAGCAGCACTCTTTCCATGATATGTTGCTCTGGATTATCAGCGCCATCTCGATTTTCGTGCTGGCCTTGCTGATATATGTGATTATTCGTTTTAACAAGCGGGCCAATCCAACTCCGTCCAAAACGTCCCATAATACATTTGTCGAGATTGTCTGGACGGTTGTTCCCGTCATGATCCTGATCGTCATCATGATTCCCTCCCTGAAACTCCTTTATTACGGCGACAGGATTGAAACGCCTGATATGACGTTAAAGGCGATCGGATACCAGTGGTACTGGGGCTATGAGTATATGGATGAGGAAGGCCTTGCTTTCGATGCGGTGATGCTTGAACAGGATGAGTTAAAGCCAGGCCAGCCACGTTTGCTGGCGACGGATAATGCGATCGTTCTGCCGATAGAGACAAACATCCGGGTTTTGGTTACGGCCGAGGACGTACTGCATTCCTGGGCGATGCCTGCCTTTGGCGTTAAGATGGACGCCGTGCCCGGTCGGCTTAATGAAACCTGGATGCGGATAGACAAGGAAGGTATGTATTACGGTCAGTGTTCCGAGTTGTGCGGCGCTCGCCACGGCTTTATGCCGATCATGATCCGAGCGGTCAGCAAGGAAGACTATGACAAATGGCTTGTTGAGGCTAAAAAAGAATTCGCAAGTGGCGGGACGCCAGCAATGAAATTTGCACAGGTCACACCCGAAAACGCAGAGTAACAGGCTAGAGAGAGGCAAAAGATTATGGCTTACGGTTCAGCGGCCGCTCACGACGAACATACTCCCTCAGGTTGGAAGCGGTGGGTCTATTCGACCAACCACAAAGACATCGGGACAATGTATCTGATCTTCGCGGTGATTGCCGGTATTATCGGCGGCGCAATGTCCGTTTTCATTCGCGCAGAACTTCAGCTGCCCGGTGATCAGCTTTTGAACGGCAATTTCCATTTCTTTAATGTTCTGGTGACGGGCCATGGTTTGATCATGATCTTCTTCATGGTGATGCCGGCGATGATCGGTGGTTTCGGTAACTGGATTGTTCCGCTCATGATTGGCGCGCCGGATATGGCGTTTCCGCGTATGAACAATGTGTCATTCTGGCTGTTGCCACCCGCTTTCGGCCTTCTTCTGATCTCGATTTTCGTTGAAGGTCCGGCAGGGGCGAATGGAGTCGGAGGTGGCTGGACTTTGTATCCGCCCCTCTCCTCATCACTTGGTCATCCCGGCATGGCGGTTGATTTCGCTATTCTTAGTCTCCATTTGGCGGGCGCGTCTTCTATCCTGGGGGCGATCAACTTTATCACAACCATCTTTAATATGCGCGCGCCTGGCATGACCATGCATAAGATGCCGCTTTTTGTCTGGTCGGTTCTGGTGACGGCCTTCTTGTTGCTCCTGTCTCTTCCGGTTCTCGCCGGCGGCATTACCATGCTGCTGACAGACCGGAATTTCGGCTCTACTTTCTTTGTTCCTCAAGGCGGCGGCGACCCCATCCTGTTCCAGCATTTGTTCTGGTTCTTCGGCCACCCGGAAGTTTATATCCTGATCTTGCCGGGCTTTGGTATCATCAGTCAGATTGTCTCGACGTTCAGCCGCAAACCCGTTTTCGGATATCTGGGTATGGCGTATGCGATGGTCGCCATTGGCGGTATCGGGTTCGTTGTTTGGGCGCATCACATGTATACGGTCGGTATGAATGTTGACACGAGGGCATATTTTCTCGTTGCAACGCTGGTGATCGCGGTTCCGACAGGCGTAAAGATTTTCTCATGGATCGCAACAATGTGGGGCGGTTCCATTGAATTTAAGGCGCCAATGGTCTGGGCGCTGGGCTTCATCTTCCTCTTTACAGTTGGGGGTGTTACGGGTGTTGTGCTGGCCAATGCCGGCCTCGACGTGGCGCTGCATGACACCTATTATGTTGTGGCCCATTTCCATTATGTTCTGAGTCTGGGAGCTGTGTTCGCGATTTTTGCTGGCTTCTACTACTGGTTTGGCAAAATCACGGGCTATAACTACTCCGAAAAGCTCGCTCATCTGCACTTCTGGGTAACCTTTATCGGTGTGAATATGATCTTCTTCCCGATGCATTTCCTCGGGTTGGCGGGTATGCCGCGTCGTATTCCGGATTATCCCGATGCGTTTGCTGGCTACAATGCCATCTCGTCCTATGGTTCCTATGTTTCGGCCGTTGGCGTCCTGATCTTCCTGATCACGGTTGTTCATGCCTTCGTCCGTAAGGAACAGGCGGCCGACAATCCATGGGGGGAAGGGGCAACGACATTGGAATGGACCTTGCCGTCACCACCACCTTTCCATCAGTTCAACGAACTGCCGGTCATCAAGTAAAGGCCAGAGGAGACATTCTTGTCCGACACAAGCCTTGAAAAAGAAGTAATCGAGACCCGCGTCAATACAGATCTGACGCGGGTCAGTGATTATTTCGCGCTGCTAAAACCGCGGGTGATGTCGCTTGTTGTTTTTACGGGCGTGGTTGGGCTTGTTGTTGCCCCAGGGAGTTTGCATCCGGTGCTTGCTGTTACGGCGCTGCTCTGCATCGCGATCGGCGCCGGTGCGTCCGGTGCGATCAACATGTGGTTTGACGCGGATATAGATGCTGTAATGGAGCGAACGCAGGAACGGCCAATACCAGCCGGTCGGGTCAGTGCAAATGAGGCCCTTGCTTTCGGGACTGTTCTTTCCGTCGCCTCTGTGGTGCTAATGGGACTGGCGGTGAATTATGTGGCGGCGGCTCTGCTGGCGCTTACAATAGCATTTTACGTTTTTGTTTATACCATGTGGCTGAAACGTCGGACGCCCCAGAACATTGTTATCGGTGGAGCTGCGGGGGCCTTTCCACCGATGATCGGCTGGGCGGCTGTTACGGGCGACGTGAGCGCGGAATCGCTCATTCTGTTCGCGATAATTTTTATGTGGACGCCCCCGCATTTCTGGGCGCTCTCGCTTTGGCGTGACATTGACTATGCGAAAGCAGGCGTGCCGATGCTGCCGGTTGTTGCCGGTCGCGACGTAACCCGTCGCCAGATTGTACTTTATAGCGCACTTCTTTTTCCCATTGCCGTAATGCCTTATGTCCTCGGATATGCAGGTATTTTCTATGGCGCCGCCGCAGCGATCCTCAGCGGATTGTTTCTATTGATGGCGCTTCGGGTCTGGCGGCGGAAGGATGAGGAGAGTGCCAAGCAGCTATTTGCTTTTTCACTGTTGTACCTTTTCTTGATTTTTGCCACGTTGCTTGGTGAAAATCTCCTGCGGGCGGTGATTTGATATGACGCGCAATGACGAACATCAGAAACGTCAACGGGCCCGCAATTTGGTGGTTGGGGGAGTGCTTGTCGCCCTCGTCATTTTATTTTACCTGATCACCGTCGTAAAAATGTCCGGGGGAGCCGGTGCTTGATGAAAAAGCAGAATAATAAGTCGGTGCGTCTCGCCTTCGTTTTGCTTTCTGTCGTGGTGGGCATGGTGGGGCTGTCTTACGCTTCGGTCCCGCTGTATGATCTTTTTTGCCGTGTGACGGGCTATGGCGGTACCACGCAGCAGGCAGAAATTGCGCCGGATGTGGTGCTTGACCGCGAAATGACGATCGAATTTGATGCGAATACCAGCCGCGAAATGCCGTGGGAATTCAAACCAGTCGAACATAAGCTGACGATGAAAGTCGGCGAGAGCGCGCTTGCGTTTTATGAAGCCTATAATCCGACGGATCGTGCCATCAAGGGCACCGCTACTTTTAACGTGACGCCGCAAAAAGTTGGCCAGTATTTCACGAAGATTGATTGTTTCTGCTTTACAGAACAGGTGTTGCAGCCGGGCGAACGCGTTGACATGCCGGTTACTTTCTTCGTCGATCCCGAGATCGACAACGATCCGAACGCGAAAGAAGTCAAGGTCATAACGCTTTCCTATACTTTCTTCATGAGCGATGATGAGGACGGAACGGAGGTTTCGGCAAAAGCCGAGAAGAAATCGGTTGATGTTAATTGACCAAAGAGTGAATTTGTAACTTTCAGGACCGGATTTGTTCCGGATGAATTGCAGGAGTTTAGGAATGGCAGATTCTCACGCCAAACAACATGACTATCATCTGGTCGACCCGTCGCCTTGGCCGGCACTCTCATCAATTGCTGCCTTTGCCACGGCTATTGGCGCGGTCATGTGGATGCATGACAAAGGCTACGCGGTCTTTGTCATTGGGTTTATCGTCCTTTGCTATACGGCCTTTGCCTGGTGGCGTGACGTCATCAAGGAAGGTGAGCATGAAGGGCATCATACACCCGTAGTGCAGCTAGGCTTGCGTTACGGCATGATCATGTTCATTGCGTCGGAGGTGATGTTTTTTGTTGCCTGGTTCTGGGCTTATTTCAACGCGGGCCTGTTTCCAACCGAAGTTGGTGGCGGAATCTGGCCGCCTGAAGGCATCCTGACTTTCAATCCCTGGCATATCCCGCTGCTAAATACCGTGATCCTGCTGTTGTCCGGCACAACGGTGACCTGGGCTCATCATGCGCTCCAGCATGGCGATCGAAAGGGATTGGTGCAGGGGTTGCTGCTAACCGTGATCCTTGGTGCCTGCTTCACTGCAGTCCAGATATATGAGTATTCCCATGCTGCGTTTGGCTTTTCTGACGGGATTTATCCATCGACCTTCTATATGGCCACGGGCTTCCATGGCGCCCATGTCTTTATCGGAACGGTCTTCCTGCTGGTTTGCCTGCTTCGGGCGATGAAGGGTCATTTTACGCCAACCCATCACTTTGGATTTGAGGCCGCCGCATGGTATTGGCATTTCGTTGACGTCGTATGGCTGTTCCTTTTCTTCGCAGTTTACTGGTGGGGAGCAGGACCGGAGTGGACCTGATCTGACTGAATGCCTTATTCCTATGGCACGCCAGTTTCCCCTTTGCGCGCCGGGCTTACCTGCAAATGCCCGGCATGCGGAAAGGGGAAACTCTTTTCAGGCTTTCTGGATGTTGCAGAAAGCTGCGATGATTGCGGACAGGATTTCAGCGCTGTGGACAGTGGTGACGGGCCGGCGATTTTTATCATCTTTATTGTCGGATTTATCGTCGCCGGTCTCGCTGTTGCGACCGAGCTAATTTATCATCCGCCCTATTGGGTGCAGTTATCAATATGGTTGCCGACAATCCTGATATTAAGTCTTGGGCTTTTGCGGCCCTTCAAGGCGTATTTGATTGCCTTGCAATTCAAGCATAAGGCCAGCTCCGAAATCGAGCGTTATTAACTTATGAAAAATTTTTCACCCGGACTTATACCAACATTAATCACTATTCCCTGTGTGCTGATTTTGCTCGCCCTTACGATATGGCAGGTTAATCGTTATAGCTGGAAACTGGAACTTCTCGACACGATTGATACCCAACTTTCTGCTGCGCCGGAAACACTGCCACCTGGGGATATTGATCCCGAACTCTGGCACTATCGCAGGGTTAGTCTGACGGGGGAGTTTGACCATAATGATGAAATCCACCTGTTCGCGCATGCTGAAGCTGGCCGCGCCGGATTTCATATTATCACGCCGTTCAAGCGGAGTAATGAGAAAGACATTATTCTTGTCAATCGGGGCTGGGTGCCGGAACCAAGGAAGGACCCGCAAACGCGCACTGAAGGACTGATTGAGGGGGAGACTACGGTTACAGGTGTCGCCCGAAAACCTTGGGAAAAATCATGGTCATTTTTGCCCGAAAGCAACGCTGAAGACAATGTCTGGCTCTATGGTGAGCTGTCCGCGATGGCAGATCATCTCGGGATAGAAGTGGCGTCGGTGTTTGTCGAACTGGACGCAAATGAAATTCCTGGCGGACTACCGATAGGCGGGCAGACGCGCATTACCCTTCCCAACAATCATATTCAGTATGCGTTTACATGGCTTGGGTTGGCAGTGGCGATGATAGTTATTTACGTTCTGTATGGCCTCAAACGCGGGCGAGAAAAGCAAAACCTTGATGTCTGAAAATTCAAGTGCTTACTCTCGTCTTGAGAAAGTCTTTGCGCGCCTATCTGCTGTTTCCGGTGCGGCGGCTATGTTGCATTGGGACAGCGCCACAATAATGCCTGCAGGCGGAAGTAAGGCCCGTGCGGAGCAATTGGCGGCTTTAAGCCTGATATCCCATGACATGCTGACCCAAAAAAATGTCGGAGAGTTGCTCGCCGAAGCGGAAGCGGAGAGCCGTTCGCTTGATGTCTGGCAAAGTGCCAACCTGACGGAAATGCGGAACCGTTGGCGGCATGCAACGGCAGTCGAGCCGGACCTGGTTGAGGCGCATTCCCATGCAACGTCGCACTGTGAAATGCTCTGGCGCGATGCACGTCTCAATAATGATTTTGCCAGCCTAGTTCCCTCGTTGAAAGAAGTGGTTCGTCTGACGCAACGTATCGCGGAGGCGAAGTCCGCCGCTTTTTCTCTGCCGCCTTACGATGCGTTGCTAGATGAGTATGAGCCCGGATGCACATCTTCCATGATTGATCCATTATTCGCCGATCTGGAAGGTTTTTTGCCGGGTTTCCTTGGGACCGTTCTGGAGCGCCAGAAAAGCACGCCTGACGTTCTCAGGCCGCCAGGGCCGTTTGAGGCGAGTGTTCAGAAACAGCTCGGTCAGGAGTTCATGACAGCGCTCGGGTTTGATTTCAATCACGGTCGGCTGGATATCAGTCATCATCCGTTTACCGGCGGTATCCCTGATGATGTCAGGCTGACCACCCGCTATGAGGAAGATGATTTTACCCAAAGCCTGATGGGCACACTCCATGAAACCGGGCATGCCCTTTATGAGCAGGGGCTGCCTAAGGAATGGCGGTCGCAACCAGTCGGCGTGGCAAGAGGGATGGCATTGCATGAGAGCCAGTCATTGTTGATTGAAATGCAGTTGTCCCGCGGTCCTGATTTCCTCGCCTTTGCCCTGCCG
This sequence comes from uncultured Sneathiella sp., assembly GCF_963973085.1. Lineage (GTDB taxonomy): Bacteria > Pseudomonadota > Alphaproteobacteria > Sneathiellales > Sneathiellaceae > Sneathiella. The sequence continues at coordinate 47,385 of NZ_CAXAXA010000004.1, read as the reverse complement.
CGCATTAAAGCTGCTTTTAATGGCAGTGGCGCTGCCTGGGAGCAGGAAAATCTGGAACGTCTTTACCTTACCGTCGAACCGGGCTTTATCCGGGTGGATGCGGATGAAGTGACTTATCCCTCACATGTCGTCTTGCGCTATTCCCTTGAAAAGGCGCTTCTATCGGGCGATCTGGATGTGTCGGATTTGCCGGCGGCCTGGAACAGTGGGATGCGGAAAATGCTTGGCATAACGCCGCCAAATGACCGACTTGGCTGTCTTCAGGATATTCACTGGCCAAACGGGGCAATCGGCTATTTTCCGACCTATACACTGGGCGCCATGGCCGCCGCGCAGATTTATCGCGCTGCGAAGTCTGATATTCCGGATTTTTCAGGAAAAATCAGGGCCGGAGCATTTGATGATTTGCTCGGATGGCTGCGGCGGAATATCCATGCACACGGTAGTTCACAACCCACTGACGGTATTCTGCAATCGGCAACGGGGTCTCCCCTGTCTGTGGATGCCTTCAAGGCGCATCTCACGGAACGCTACTTGCCATAGGAAAGACAATCCAGACTTGCGCGAAAGCAACGCATATGGTTACTCTCACCCGCCATTTGATCCATATACGGGAGAATGAGATTGCGCTATATCAGCACGCGTGGAAAAGCGCCTGTTTTGAATTTCGAGGAAGTAGTCCTGACTGGTCTCGCGCGGGATGGGGGACTCTATTTACCCGAGAGCTGGCCGCAGTTTTCCCGTGAGGATATCAGGAGCCTTGCCGGCATGACCTACGCAGAGGCGGCGGCTTTCCTGTTGCAGCCGTTTCTGGGCGACAGTATTGCACCGGAAGACTTCCAGTCGATGACACAAAAAGCCTATTCCAGCTTTTTTCATGAGGCGGTTGTGCCGATCAGTCAGATTGGCAGCAACGAATTCCTGATGGAACTTTATCACGGCCCGACGCTGGCGTTCAAGGATGTGGCTCTGCAGCTTCTCGGATTGCTCTATGATCACCTTCTCGCCCGTGAGGGAAAACGCGTGACGATCGTCGGGGCGACATCCGGGGATACAGGATCCGCCGCGATCGAGGCGTGCCGCGGGCGAGAGGCGATCGATATATTCATCCTGCATCCAAAGGGCAGGGTATCAGAGGTGCAGCGCCGACAGATGACCACTGTGACCGATGTGAACGTTCATAACATCGCGATTGAAGGGGACTTTGATGATTGTCAGGCCATGGTTAAGGCAATGTTTAATGACCATGATTTCCGGGATACCCTCGCGGTCTCGGCGGTTAACTCAATAAACTGGGCACGCGTTATGGCGCAGATTGTTTATTACTTCACAGTAGGTGTCAGCCTTGGCGCACCGGAGCGTTCGATCGCTTTTTCTGTTCCAAGCGGTAACTTCGGGGATGTTTATGCCGGATATGCTGCAAGCAAGATGGGCCTGCCGGTCGAGCAGCTGATCGTGGCGACCAATCGGAATGATATCCTCTCACGCTTCTTCAATAGCGGTGAATACCGGAAATCCGGGGTTGATCCGACCATCAGTCCTAGCATGGATATTCAGGTTTCCAGTAATTTTGAGCGGTTTCTTGCCGACCTTTATGGGCGGGATGGGGCCGAGGTTGCAAACCTAATGGAAAAGCTGGACCGCAACGGGGGCTTTTCGGTGAACATGTCCCGACTGAATGAAAGTATTTTCGCCGCAGGTCGATGCGACGAAGAGGAAACCTTCGAGACCATCCGCAAAACCCTGACGCATAGCGCAAAACTGGTTGATCCGCATACAGCGGTCGGCCTTTTTGTTGGAGAAAAATGTCGCAAAAGTGGGAAAACGCCCCTGGTTACCTTATCTACAGCACATCCTGCGAAATTTCCTGAAGCTGTGGAAAGAGCAACAGGTGAACGGCCTGCCCTCCCCCAACATATGGCGGATCTGTTTGAACGGGATGAGAGGCTTGTTAGTTTGCCAAACGACGTGGACACGGTAAAATCATTTATTAAAGGGCATGCCCGCATACTGAGCGAGGCTTAAGGACGAAAGAATATTAATGGACATAAGAGTCACAACGCTGAAGAACGGACTGAGGGTTATTACTGATCCGATGCCGGGACTGGAAACCTCGGCGGTCGGAGTGTGGGTTGATACCGGCGCGCGCCATGAAACGGCGGCTGAAAATGGTATTTCCCACGTGCTGGAGCATATGGCGTTTAAAGGAACGGCAAAGCGGTCTGCCCTTCAAATTGCTGAAGTGATCGAGTCTGTTGGGGGTCATCTCAATGCCTATACCAGCCGTGACCAGACGGCTTACTTCGCAAGGGTGTTGAAGGATGATGTGCCGCTCGCCGTGGACATTCTCGGTGATATTTTGCAGCATTCAATTTTTGATCAAACAGAAATTCTGCGTGAGAAAGAAGTGATCGTTCAGGAAATCGGTCAGACAAACGATACGCCTGACGATGTTATATTTGATCATTTGCAGGAAACCTCCTATCCCGACCAGCCAATTGGCCGCTCTATTTTGGGGACAGCTGAACAGGTGCGTGGATTCGACCGACCAATGATCGCGGAGTACATGAAAAACCACTATCTGGCACCGAAAATGGTGTTGAGCGCATCCGGTGCGGTAGATCACGACGCACTGGTGCGGCTGGCGGATAGAGCCTTTGATGAGTTGGCGACAGAAGGTGAAACCTTGATGGAACCAGCCATATATCAAGGCGGTGAGTATCGAGAGGAGCGGGATCTGGAGCAAGTTCATTATGCTCTGTCGGTGCCTGGCCTTTCCTATTCGGATGACGACTTTTATACGGCGCAAATACTGTCCGGTCTGCTGGGCGGGGGTATGTCGTCTCGCCTGTTTCAGGAGATTCGGGAGCGCCGCGGGCTATGCTATTCGGTTTTCAGCTTTTCCTCATCATTTGCCGATACGGGAACCTTCTCCGTTTATGCGGGAACAGGCGCAGATCATATTGGTGAATTGAGCCATGTGCTGAGTGACGAACTTTTGTGTGCCAGCGAGGATATAGAACTGGCTGAGGTAGAGCGGGCGAAAGCACAGTTGAAGGCCTCTCTTCTGATGGGGATGGAAGGCCCCGCGGCACGCTCTGAAGTTCATGCGCGGCAAATTCTCATTTATGGCCGTGTGCTGCCCGCTGCGGAAATCATTGAAAAAGTTGATGCTGTAACTGTCGAGGATGCGAAAAATCTCGCCGGTCGTTTATTTTTTGGTGTTACGCCCAGCATTGCAGCGCTGGGCCCGCTGAAAAAACTTGATCCGTTTGACAGGATTGCGGCAAGATTTAGCTAGGTCGTGATAAGGAGGCCGCGGTGATGCTGGACAAACTGTCATTGATGGGAAGCGGCCCTAAAGTAATCACCGACCGGCTTATCCTGCGGCCACCCCGGATTTCCGACTGGGAAAAATGGTCGGGCGTACGCGCCGAAAGCCGTGATTTCCTTGTCCCTTGGGAGCCCGTCTGGACCATGGACTCTCTTACCAAGGCAAGTTTTCGGGCGCGGCTGCGTCGCTATACCAGGGATGCTAAGGATGATACTGGGCAGGCGTTTTTCCTAATTGACCGTAAAACCGAAGATATTATCGGGGGCATAACGCTAGGGAACATTCGCCGCGGCGTAGCCCAGACCGGCACGCTCGGGTACTGGACGGGTCAGCGTCATGCGCGAAAAGGATATATGTTTGAAGCGCTCTGCGGTCTGATACCGGTGTTATTCAACGAGTTTGGCCTGCGACGGGTTGAGGCGGCATGCCTGCCGTCAAATATTCCAAGTTCCAGATTGCTGGAAAAAGTCGGATTTTCAAAAGAAGGACTGGCGAGAGAATATCTCTGCATCAATGGTGTCTGGCACGATCACTTGTTGTATGCATTGTTGCGGACCGACAGAATCGCTCCCTAACGCATGTTATCAGGCGTGGCCGATATCACCGAAAAGAAGGGACGGGTCTACGCCAAGTTTGTTGATGGCGACTTCCCATTTGGTGTCGAGAGCCGAGCCAAAGACTATTTCTGTGTCCGGATCGACGACAAGCCAGCCGTTTTCCTGAATTTCCTGCTCTAACTGGCCGGGGCCCCATCCGGAATAGCCAAGTGCAAGGAACCTGCTTTCAGGGCCACTCCCCTGGGCGATGGTTTTTAACATGTCTACCGTTGCCGTCAGCGCCATATCATCGCTGATTGCCAAGGTGGTTTCATACATAAGGTCTGTGGAGTGGACGACGAACCCTCGCTCCGTATCCACAGGACCGCCAAAATGGATATTGATCTGGCTGCTGCTATCCGCTTTCGGTATTTCCAGTTGCTCCAACAGATCGTCGAAGCTCAAGGCATCAAGGGAACGATTTAAAAGAATACCCATGGCCCCCGATTCCGAATGAGCGCACAGCAGGATCACGGCCTTTTTAAACCGCGGGTCCCCCATGCTGGGCATCGCCACCAAGAGCTTGCCGTCCAGATAACCGGTATCTATTGTGCTGACTGTCATAATATAAATATGTGTCTTTTAGCTAAAATTCCCAGCGACAAAATTTTTTCATGACGCGATTGTGACATACCAACCCTTAAATAATGTTTTATATAATTGTTCAAACCTGTTGATGGATAAAAGGTTCCCGTCGGATGAACATAAAGAACACAGTCTTGTTTTATATGATGCTGGCTTGCCTGGTTGGCCATTCAGGTGCAAACGCAATGGCCGCTTCAAGTACCGAATGGATCAGGACAGACCAGTCGAGTCTTCGGCTGATATCAGAACGGGAAGGCGTCGCGGGCCGCGATTCTCTGCGTATAGGCCTTCAGATCAAGCTTGCCCCGGGATGGAAAACCTATTGGCGGACGCCTGGGGATGCAGGAATTCCCCCGAATTTCGACTGGAGCGGCTCAGAGAATTTAAAAGATGCTTCTGTTTCCTGGCCTTTACCTGAATCTTTTGAAACCTACGGTCTGACGAGCTGGGGCTATCAAGATGAGGTAGTTTTTCCTGTAGAAGTTTCTCTAAAAGAGGCAGGAGAGCCACTTGAGCTGAAGCTACGGCTTCAATTAGGCATTTGCGAGAAGGTTTGTATTCCCTATGAACATGATTTTACGTTCTTTCTGGACGTGGGTACGCCTGATATTTCTCCGGAAGCTTCCATTATTGACAAGTACGCAAAACATGTTCCCTCCGTCATTGGTTCCTCAGCAACTGCATTCAATGGTGTTCGTGCAACAGCGTTAAATGGCGAAGATTTCAAGGTGACTGTGAGTAACAGTACACTCTTCAAAGCGCCTCAGATTATTGTCGAGGGCAAAGAAGGTGCCTATTTTCAATTGATGTCGACGTCAATTTCAGAGGATCGCAAAGCAGCAAATTTCACTTTGAAAGCCGATCTGCCTGCGAAGACAGATATTCTACCCGGTCAGGGAATTACGGTTACGATAAGTGATGAGGGGAGAGCGGCGGAAGGAAAGTTGCATGTTGAATAAAAATCATTGGCGTAACGTAGAAAACTTTTAATTTTGGCAGACATGACTATGTTAGTTTTACCGAAAGCCACTACGCAACTAGATAAAACAGGATTTTAAAATGACGATAAAAGTTGGTGATAAACTTCCAAATGTCGATTTGATGATGATGACTGACAAAGGGCCGTCCAAGGTTTCAACCGCGGATTTGTTTGGCGGCAAGAAGGTTGCGTTGTTTGCTGTCCCCGGGGCCTATACGCCGACATGCTCTGCCAAGCATTTGCCGGGGTTCATTGACAATACGGCGAATTTGAATGCTAAAGGGGTTAGCGATATCGTTTGCCTGTCCGTGAACGATCCGTTTGTCATGGCCGCGTGGGGTAAGGATCACAGCGCCGGAAGCATTAAGATGGTTGCTGACCCGGATGCGGCCTTTACCAAAGCAATGGGTGTTGAATTCGATGCCTCCGGTGCAGGGCTGGGTGTCCGTTCCCGTCGTTACTCCATGGTCGTCGATGATGGTGTGGTTTCACAGCTCAACCTTGAAGAAACCGGCGGTTTCGAAGTATCCGATGCAGAGACACTTCTCGGCCAACTCTAGTCTTAGGTTCAGAGGGGAGGGCCGCGGCCTTCCCCATCCTTGCTAAGCTCACGGGTTATTTTTTGAATTTTTCCATCCCGACGTTGGCAAGCTCGTCGGCTTTTTCATTGCCGGGGTCGCCTGCATGGCCCTTGACCCATTTCCAGCGAATTTGATGTTTTGATATAGCCTCGTCAAGCGCAAGCCAGAGATCCTTGTTTTTTACCGGCTTTTTTGCCGCAGTTTTCCAACCGTTTCTTTTCCAGTTGACCATCCATTTGGTGATGCCATCCTTGACGTAGGTGCTGTCTGTATGCAGCTCGGCAATGGTGCTGCGTTTCAGCGAGTTAATTGCTTCGATCGCGGCAGTCAACTCCATGCGATTATTGGTGGTTTCCACCTCTCCGCCACAGAGTTCTTTCGTTTTTCCGTTGTATTGCAGAAAAGCGCCCCAACCGCCCGGACCGGGATTTCCGGAACAGGCGCCATCCGTATAAATCACAACAATTTTTTCCGTCAAAACAAGACTCCTGATTAGTTTTACTAAACGAACAGCTATCGGCGTTCGGCTATTAGCATGATTGTCGTGGCACGGCAATTTCGGAAAAAGTAAAATTCTTAACCGAAAATTAGCGCCTTGCCGTCAAATTTACCAAGTATGAACGGGACCCAATAAGCCCGTATCGGATGAAGAGGTTTGAGTGGGCAAGATGCAAAAAAAGCTATTTTCAGCGGAAATTAAACAATTCGGTTCGACCACTCCTATGGAACTCGGCCCTGTCTCAGACGGCATTAACGGCCTTCAATTCCAAAATATGATGGAGGCTCTGAACGACATTAAGGCAATGCTTGGCGAAACAGATGCGGTTGAACCCTCTGCCGAAGAGGTTGTAGAAGTGAAGGCTTCTGCAGAGTTGGAAATACTCCGCAACGAGTTGCAGGAACTATCCGACGTCATTCTGGAAACTCGACGTGAAATTGCCTCTTTGAGTTCATCAAAGACCGGCCAGAAGCTTGTTTCCGTTACGGACCAGCTTGATGCGGTTGTAGGTGATACTGAAACAGCGACAAATACGATACTTGAAGCAGTTGAGACAATTGAAGACAAGAGCGAGAGCCTTGAGCTGCATGCAAGCTCGCCGGAAGAGGTTGAAAGCCTTGAGGCGATAGGCAAAGCTGTTATGAAGATATATGAAGCCTGCAACTTTCAGGACGTGACCGGCCAGCGTATTTCGAAGGTGGTTGCCACACTCGGTTTTGTCGATGAGCGGATTTCTAAAATGATTGACATCCTTGGCGGTGAGGATGAACTCGAAGTACTTGATATTGCAGAGTTGAAGCCGCAATTTGACGAGGATGTAGAGCTAAGTGGTCCGCAACCGGAAGGTCATGAGATATCCCAGGACGAGATCGACTCGCTTTTTGACTAACTGACGCCGTTCAGTATTCAGTCATTCCAGGCCGTATGCCGCGACGGATTTTACAGCCTGGTGGAACTGAAGCTTCTTGAAATATTCCTGCGGGTCCTTCGGTTTAACCAACGCCCCTTCAATCTGATTGAGCCAATCGAACAGCCGCGTAAGTAAGAACCGTACAGCAGCACCCCGACAAAGCAGTGGCAGAAATTCAAGCTCCTGCTGGGAGAAGGCGCGGATTTCCCGATAGCCGTTTAACAACTTTCGCGCCTTGGTAATATTAAAACTGCCGTCGTTCTCGAAACACCAGGCATTCAGGCAGATCGCAAGATCATACGCGAAAAAATCGTTGCAGGCGAAATAGTAATCGATGACGCCGCTAACCTTGTCATTCAGAAAAAAGATATTATCGGGGAACAGGTCCGCATGAATGACCCCGCTCGGCAGGGTAGTGGGCCAATGATCTTCGAGATAGCCAATTTCCGTCTCGATCTCGGATAAAAGATCTGCGGACATGTTTTCATGGCCGCCATCACGGCATGAAGTATAAAGCGGACGCCAATTTGAAACAGAGAGGGTATTCACCCGTTGGAGTTTGAAGTTGCTGCCGATGGTATGAAGCTGCGCCAGTGTCTGTCCCAGCAACGCGCAATGTTGAGGTGTAATCCGCCGAACGGACCGGCCATCCAGAAATTCGATGATCGCTGATGGGCGGCCCGCAACTTCTTTCAGGTTGCGGCCATCCTTTGCTGAAATTGGCCGGGGAGACGTAAAGCCGCCCTCAGCGAGATGTTCCATCAGGCCCAGAAAGAATGGCAGATCCTCTGCATGCACGCGCTTCTCATAGAGGGTCAGGATGAAATAGCCGCCCTCTGTATGCAACAGGAAATTGGAGTTCTCAACGCCTTCCGCAATGCCTTTGCAGGAAAGCGCCTGCCCCAGATCATATTGTTCAAGCAGGCCGTCCAACTCTTCATCTGAAATTTCAGTATAAACGGCCATGAATCAGGCGGCGCCTTCACGTTCCAGGATTTTAGGCATCTTGAAAACTACCTGTTCCTGATTGGTCACGATTTCTTCCACGGATACGTCATACCGCCGGGAGAATGCATCAACAACTTCCTCCACGAGGGTTTCAGGGGCAGAAGCTCCTGCCGTAATACCGATTGTGCCAATATTCTTAAATCGTTCCCACGGGATATCGGATGCACGCTGGACCATGGCAACCTCGGCGCAGCCGGACCTCTCGGCGACTTCCACAAGCCGCATGGAATTCGACGAATTCGGCGCCCCAATTACCAGCAACCCTTCGCAGCGTTCAGCCAGAATTTTCACGGCTGCCTGCCGGTTTGTGGTTGCGTAGCAAATATCTTCTTTCCTCGGGCTCTCGATGGCCGGGAATCGTTCTTTCAGGATGCCGACAATTTCCCGGGTCTCGTCTACGGAGAGCGTTGTCTGGGTTAGATAGGCGAGTCCCTTGCCAGGTTGGTTCGGTGTAAATGCTCGCGCTTCTTCTGCCGTTTCCACCAAGGTGATTTGGCCTTCGGCAAGCTGTCCCATGGTTCCGATAACCTCCGGATGCCCGCGATGTCCAATCAGAATTATTTCGTTATTGTCACGTTCATGGCGCTCGGCCTCCCGATGGACCTTGCTGACCAGCGGACAGGTGGCATCAATATAGAACATTTTCCGGTTCTCAGCTTCGGTCGGGACCGACTTAGCGACGCCATGTGCCGAGAAGATAACCGGCACATCCTTCGGGATATCTTTTAGTTCATCGACAAATACAGCGCCTTTTTTTTCCAGATTCTCAACGACAAAGCGGTTGTGGACGATTTCGTGGCGGACATAGACCGGCGCGCCATACTTTTCCAGCGCGCGTTCGACAATCTGGATTGCACGATCAACACCGGCGCAAAATCCGCGCGGTGCCGCCAGTAACAATGTGCGTTTTTCTTTATTCATGCTCTTTCCGTTCCGGGTCACTTACCAAGTTTTATAGAGTGTTCCGGTGAAACCTTGCTTATTGCGTCAGTCCATTCTAGATTTGCCGGACTCATACAACAGTTTCAAGGGTAATGCCATAACAAGGCGAGGTAAATTGAAATGAGGGTGGCCATAAATATGGAGGAAAGCCTTTATATATTGGACATCTCCGTTGATCTGAAATGTAGTTGTGCCGTCGCCTTGCAACGGAACTTGTGATAAAAATTAGTCTTTAACCCATCGGGACACTATGCCCTTGTTAAAAATATTCCATAAATTTCCCCGTGTGTGTGTTTTGGCCATGCCTTTGTTCCTGACAGCGGCCTGCAGTGGAAGCGTCGATACGGATATCTTCAGTGTTTTTGGATCGTCAAAGCCACCGCTACCTTGTCCAAGGGTTGAAGTTCTTCCGGGGGCGGAGACTATTACTATTTTTCGGGAAGGAGAGGGGCGGGATCTTGTCGATGTTCGCTTTGAGGGAATCATCGTTCCGTTCAGCGGGCAATGTCAGTATGTGGATGATGATACGGCAGTTGTTGTCGAGCTGATCCTACGGATCGGCGCGACCAAAGGACCAGCGGCAGAAAGCCAGACGGAAGAGTTTCCGTTCTTTGTGGCTATTGCCGAAAGGTCGGGCGAAATCCTTGCGAAGGAAGTTTTCTATAGTCCGCTGGAAGTCGAAGAGGGGCGACGACGCGCCACTGTTCAGGAAGAATTGCAACAGCGGATCCCTCTGACGGGTCTCAAAACCGGTGGGGACTATGTCATCATCATTGGTTTTCAATTGACCAGGGAGCAGATGGAGCTTCAAAGCTGAAGTCACACAAAAGAACATTACTTGTTTGACTAAACCGAAATCAGTCTTATTATCCTTACACATTCAGTCGATCCCCGCGGGAGAGATGGGCATAGTCAAACCATCGCCGAAGGAGCAACCACCCCGGAAACTCTCAGGCAACCGGACCGCAGGGGGATGAAACTCTGGAAAGCAAATCACAATTGTGGTTTCACCGAAGGGGTAAGCGGTATGGGCGCAATTGTTAACGCATCCGTAACCGTCAAATCTCTCAGGTTATAAGACAGAGGGGGTAGGTTCCAGCAGAGCTAGCGTTGGGACGTCGCCTTTTGTCTGAAACCGGGATTGACGTATGAGTGAAGTACCTGCCACAAAAAAAACCATCCTTCACGATCTGCATGTAGAACTGGGCGCCAAGATGGTGCCGTTCGCGGGTTATGATATGCCTGTTCAGTATCCAGCGGGAATCCTCAAGGAACATTTGCATACTCGTTCGTCTGCAGGGCTGTTCGATGTTTCTCATATGGGACAGCTGGTTATATCCGGAGATGATCCTGCAACAGCGATTGAAAAGCTGATTCCCGGAGATATCCAGGCTCTGGCTCCCGGCGAGATGCGCTACAGCTTTCTCACAAATAAGGATGGTGGCATCCTTGATGATCTGATCGTTACGCGCCGGGAAAAGGACTTGTTCGTCGTCGTAAATGCCGCCTGCAAGGAGCATGATATCGCCCTACTTGAGAAAGGGCTTACGGGCAAGGCGGAAGTTCGAGAGCTCAAAGACAGGACGCTTGTCGCCTTGCAAGGGCCTAAAGCTGCAACTGTCCTTTCGAGATATGCAGATGAGGTGAAGGAAATGCCGTTTATGACCTTCCGGGAAATTTCCCTGGATGGTATCTCCTGTTTTGTGACACGTTCCGGTTATACCGGGGAAGACGGCTATGAAATCTCCATCCCGAATGAACACGCTGTTTCCTTTTGCCGAAAACTGCTGGCGGAGGACGAAGTCGCGCCGATCGGGCTTGGCGCGCGCGATTCGTTGCGGCTTGAAGCGGGCCTCTGTCTGTATGGTCATGATCTGAATGAGCAGACGACGCCAAATTCTGCCGGTCTGCTCTGGGCGATCAGCAAGCGCCGCCGCGAGGAAGGAGGATTTCCCGGATCTGATGTCGTACAGGCGCAAATCGCCAGTAAACCGGCAATGAAACGGGTTGGCATCCTCCCGGAAGGTCGTGCCCCGGCGCGGGAACATACCGAGATTGCCGATGAAGCCGGCAATGTGATCGGTGAAGTTACCTCCGGTGGTTATTCCCCCTGCCTGGAGGCACCCATTGCCATGGGGTATGTCCCACTTGCATTCTCTGCGGTGGGTACGAAAATCAATTTGCTCGTCAGAGGCAAAGCGCGCGTCGCTACCGTCGCCAAAATGCCCTTTGTGGAGCAACGCTATTATCGAGGTTAAATTTTTAACGGAGTGTTATGAATGTCATACAGGTTTACGGAAGATCACGAATGGGTGTTGCTGGAAGGCGATGTAGCAACAATCGGTATCAGTGACTATGCCCAAGGGCAGCTGGGTGATGTGGTCTATGTGGAAGTTCCGGAAGTAGGTTCGGACATAGCGAAAGGTGACGAGCTTGCTGTGGTCGAGAGTGTCAAGGCTGCGTCCGAAGTTTACTCTCCGGTCAGCGGTGAGATAATTGAGGTAAACGAGGATCTGGAAGGCGCGCCGACATTGGTCAATGAGGCAGCTTTGGAAGGCGGCTGGTTCGCAAAAGTCAAGGTTACAGATAGTACAGAAATTGACGACCTGATGGATGAAGAGGCTTACAAAAGCTTTATCGAGGGTCTCGACGAATGAGGTATATGCCCCATACCGCGGAAGAGCGGCAGGAAATGCTGGCAAAAATCGGTGTTTCGTCCGTTGATGACCTGTTTGCCGATATTCCGCAAGAGGCGCGACTTGGCGACTTGCTTGACTTGCCTTTACATGAAAGCGAAATGACGGTTGAGAAAAACTTTCGCAATCTGGCGGCAAAAAATCTCTCTCCGTATATGACGCCCTGTTTTCTAGGCGCGGGAGCATATCAGCATCATGTCCCGTCGGTCGCGGATCATATCATACAGCGGTCCGAGTTTCTGACATCATATACGCCGTATCAGCCGGAAATCAGTCAGGGCACACTGCAGGCATTGTTTGAGTTCCAGACACAGGTGGCGCTTATAACCGGGATGGAAGTCGCAAATGCGTCCATGTATGACGGCGCTACGTCCTGTGCCGAAGCGGTTTTGATGGCGTGCCGGGTAACCCGGCGCAAGAAGGCAATCGTCTCAGGCAACCTGCATCCGCATTACCGGGATGTGACGCGCACGACCCTGCAATTCACGGAATTCGAGGCGAAAAACCTACCACCCGTGTTGGAAGGCAAAGAAGATTTTGATGACTATATAGGGTCAGACATAGCCTGTGTCGTCGTTCAAAATCCTGACTTCTTTGGCCGCGTCCAGGATTTTACAGCGCTCGCCGATAAATGCCATGAAGCAGGCGCTCTTCTGATTGTCGTCGTGAATGAAGTTGTTTCGCTTGGCGCGATCATCCCGCCTGGCGATATGGGAGCGGATATCGTTGCCGGAGAAGGGCAGTCTATTGGCGTGCCGCTCTCATTCGGTGGCCCTTATGTTGGCCTGCTTGCAACACGGCAGAAATTTGTCCGCCAGATGCCAGGACGACTTTGCGGTCAGACCGTCGATCAGGACGGCAAGCGCGGCTTTGTTCTGACGCTCTCTACACGGGAACAACATATCCGGCGCGAGAAAGCGACCAGTAATATTTGCACAAATGCGGGGCTCTGTTCGCTTGCCTTTACAATACATATGAGCCTTTTGGGCGAGACCGGCTTTGCAAAGCTGGCAAAGCTGAATCACTCCCAGGCAGTCACTCTGGCGGAACAGTTGGAGGCGATAGACGGTGTTGAAATAGTCAATGACACTTTCTTCAATGAATTTACCGTCCGGCTTTCCGGCGATGCGTCATCTGTTGTTGAAAAACTAGCTGCGAGGGACGTATTGGGCGGTGTGCCGGTTTCTCGTCTGATTCCGGATGATCCGGATATGACTGATCTGTTGCTTGTGACTGTAACGGAAACCTGCTCCCTCTCGGATATGGAGCAATTTGTCGCCGCGCTGAAGGAGGTGCTCTGATGCTGAACAATAAAGGTCGCCCGACCCAGCCTGTAGCTGTTGATGATACTGACACTCCAATAGAGACATATACCGGGAACAAGGGCCTTGAGCTTGAATCCCCCCTTATCTTTGAGCAGGGGGTACCCGGGCGCGTTGGCGTGGATATGGCTGAGCCGAAATCCGTCAAAAGCCGCCTCGGCGGACTGGATCGCAAGAACCCAATTGGAATGCCAGACCTCTCAGAGCCGCAGGTTCTCCGGCATTTTGTGCGGTTAAGCCGGCAAAACTACGCCATTGACGCGGGCTTTTACCCGCTTGGCTCCTGCACCATGAAGCACAACCCGCGGATCAATGAAAAAGTCGCCCGGCTTGTGGGACTTGGTGACCTCCATCCAATGCAACCAATGAGCACGGTGCAGGGGGCATTGGAAATTATCGACAGCCTTGCCCATTGGTTGAAAACGATTACGGGAATGCCAGCGGTTGCGATGTCTCCTGCTGCAGGCGCTCATGGAGAGTTGTGCGGTGTCATGGCCATTCGGGCGGCCCATGAAGCGAAGGGAGAGGCGCGCACGCGGATTCTGGTGCCTGAATCGGCGCATGGGACCAACCCGGCCACTGCCGCGCTGTGCGGTTACAAGGTTGAGGCGGTTCCGGCGCGAAAAGACGGGCGGATGGACCTGGATGCCTTTGCCAATAAGCTTGGCCCCGATGTAGCTGGCGTCATGCTGACCAATCCCAATACCTGCGGTCTGTTCGAGACGGATGTGAAAAAGATTGCGGATATGGTGCATGAGATTGGCGGCTATTTCTATTGTGATGGCGCCAACCTAAATGCGATTCTCGGTCGAGTGCGCCCAGGTGACCTTGGTGTCGATGCCATGCATATCAACCTTCATAAGACGTTCTCAACCCCACATGGGGGCGGGGGACCGGGTTCTGGCCCCGTTGTCTTGTCCGATGCACTGGCACCGTTTGCACCGGTTCCTTTCGTTACCCATGGTAAAGATGGCTTCGCATTGGTTGAGCAGGCGGAAGGCGCCGCCGGTCAAAGCTTTGGCCGGATGAAGGGTTTTCATGGTCAGATGGGCATGTTTATCCGGGCTCTCGCCTATATGCAGAGCCATGGTGCGGACGGATTGAGGCAAATCGCAGAGGATGCTGTCCTGAACGCCAACTACGTCAGGGTAGGGCTGCAGGACAAGCTGCATTCTCCGTTCCCGGGGATTTGTATGCATGAAGCATTGTTTGACGATAGCACCTTGAAAGGCACAGGCGTTTCCACGCTTGACCTTGCAAAGGCAATGATTGACGAGGGGTATCATCCCATGACCATGTATTTTCCGCTTGTTGTCCACGGGGCGATGCTGATTGAGCCGACGGAAAGCGAATCACGCCAGACTCTTGATCAGTTTATTGGGACCATGAGTCATTTACTGGATAAGGCAAAAGCGGGTGAGGCAGATGCCTTTCTTAGTGCGCCGCATTTCGCCCCTCGGCGTCGGCTCGATGAAACTGGCGCTGCCCGTAATCCTGTATTGCGCTGGACAGAGCCAGAAGGCACGAATAGCGAAAATGAGACACTTTCTGCAGCATCCTAAGCCTCCCTTCGTTTGCTGCATACTTTAGCCTCGCCTTGAAAGGCGAGGCTTTTTTCGTGTGATGGAGACAAGAACCGGGTTGAGACACAAAAAAAGCCTCGTAAAAGCTACGAGGCTTTGATTTCTGAGTTTCTCTTTAGCTAATTGAGCTGCTTTTCGAGGCCGGAGATTGACTGATCAATCAAAGCATCGGCTTTATCGCCCTTGAGTCCATCCTGCATCAGCTTGGCTGCCGCAGCGATTGCGACGTCGACGGCAATACCCTGCACTTCGGCCACGGCCTTTTCTTCGGCTTGGCGAATCTTGAGTTCTGCCAGTTCCTGGCGGCGGGCAAGACTTGCCTCTAGCTCCTTGATGCTTTCATTCCGCAGAATTTCCGCATCTTCCTTGGCTCTGGAGACAATATCTTCTGCCGTCTGCATGGCATCATGCTGCCGCCGCTGGTAATCCGCAAAGAGTGCCTGAGCATCCTCCCGCAGCTTTTTAGCTTCGTCCAGCTCGCTCCGAATCTTGTCGGCGCGGGCGTCCAACTGTTTGGCAACCAGTGGTGGGACCTTAAAATAGACCAGAAGGGCAATAAAACCCAGAAACGCGATAGCGACCCAAAAGGTGGGATCTTGTAGCATCAGGCGTCTCCCTTCATGCTGGCCGCAACCGCTGTTTCCGCATCCTTGTCGGAGACATCAATTGCAATAAGCTTTGTTACTGCGGACTTAGCCGTATCAGCCGCAATCTCACGGACATGACTGAGCGCTGTTTCCTTAGCTTTGCGAATGCTAGCTTCTGCAGCCTTAGCCTTTTTTGCCAATTCTGCATCCAGTTCCGCTTTGCTGGCTTCCTGTTCCTTGGCCATGGAGGCTTTCAATTCGGAAACGATGCCATGGGCCTTTGAGCGGGCCTGAGAAAGTGCTTCCTCATAGTCGGCTTTAGCCTTGTCCGCATCTTCACTCAGCCGTCTTGCTTCTTCCAGATCCGATGTAATACGATTCTGCCGGCTTTCCAGAACATCTGAAATGCCGGGTATCGCCACTTTCGCCATCAGGAAATACAGAATGACGAATGTGATCGCGAGCCATATTAGCTGCGGTGGAAAATCTGCAATATTAAGTTGCGGCATACCGGCTCCTTAATCCAATCGATCGGTGATCTTTCAATGAGAAAGTTTGATTAACCGAACAGGATCAGGAATGCGATAACCAGCGCGAACAGTGCAACAGCTTCTGTCAGGGCGAAGCCGAGCAGAACGTTACCGAAAACTTTCGGTGCTGCAGCCGGATTGCGCAAAGAGCCAGAAACATAGGACCCGAAGATATTTCCGATCCCCACACCCACACCTGCAAGTGCGATAGTCGCAAGGCCGGCACCGATCATCTTAGCGGCTTCTAATTCCATAATATTCTTCCTTCTAAATCAAGAACAACCAATGTTGAAGATTAACGAAAACTCAATGATGCAGGTGAAGCGCATCGTTAAGATAGAGGCATGACAGAATGGCAAACACATAGGCCTGCAAAAAGGCGACCAGGAATTCCAAGCCTGTCAGGACAACAATAAAACCAAGTGGCAACCAGCCGAGGAAAAGCCCGAGGCTAACGACAAATCCGCCAAATACTTTCAGCAACGTATGACCGGCCAACATATTGGCAAACAGTCGGACAGAGAGGCTGATGGGGCGGACAAAATAGGAGATAATCTCGATCGGCACCAGAATGACCAGCAGGGCAACAGGGACGCCGCTTGGGACAAAGAAAGTCAGGAACTTGAACCCATGCTTGAAAATTCCAATGAGCGTCACACCAATGAAGACAAGCGCAGCCAGCGCAAATGTCACGATGATCTGACTGGTAACTGTAAAGGTATAGGGGATCATCCCGAGGAGGTTACAAAACAGCACGAACATGAACAGAGTGAAGATGAAGGGGAAATATCTCCGTCCTTCAGATCCAACATTGTCCTTGATCATGTTGGCGATGAACTCATAGCTGAGTTCAGCCATAGACTGCATCCTGCCCGGCACCATCGCCCGGCTCCGCATACTAAATGTCAGGAAAAGGGTCACCGCGACAATTGCGAATACCATGAAAAGGGAGGCATTTGTAAAAGAGACATCAAGGCCGCCAACGTTCATTTCAACAAGGCGCTTAATCTCGAATTGCGCAAGAGGGCTATTTTCTGCCGCCACGATGCTGTTCCCGTTCTACTGTTTCAACTTTCCCAAGGTACCTGACACTAAAAGCCCGATACCTATTCTTCAAGTTCGCCGCTATTCATGCGCCTTGCGACCTTTATGACGTTGTATAGACCAACACCGGCGCCGACAATCAAAAATACCAGCATCACCCAAGGCTTCGTGTCCAACCACTTGTCGAGCAACCAGCCAAACCACCCGCAAACCAACAACGCCGCGACCATCTCTACCGACAGCCTCCAGGCTTTGCCCGCGCCTCCGTTTCGCTCTACTTTCAAGTCGCTGCGTTGCCAGGATGCTTGCTCCTGCTGCTGCTGCGCCTTTTTCAGCCGAGCGCTGAAATCTTTTTCCGAGGGAGGTTCAGGCTTACTCATTTATGTCTCCTGACACAAAGCTCAATGCTGCCATCCACCCCTACAGAAAGCGCGGGAAACATACGGTCTGCCCCCTTGGGTGTCAAGACCTTACAGGCGGCTTTTTCGACAGTTTTTAATTTGTCGTCTTTCGGTGTTGTTGCAATGCCATAAAGAGCTTAAGCGGCGCTTTCGGTAATCTCCTTGGCTTTCTCAAGATCGACCGAGACAAGCTGGGAAATTCCGCGCTCCATCATCGTCACGCCAAATAATCTGTCCATCCGTGCCATGGTGATGGGATGGTGAGTTATGACAAGAAAACGGGTGTCCGAATCCTGAGCAATACTCTCAAGGAGATGACATAGCCGCTCAACATTAACATCGTCAAGCGGCGCGTCCACCTCGTCCAATACGCATATAGGCGCGGGATTGGTGAGGAAAACAGCGAAGAGCAGCGCCACAGCGGTCAACGCCTGTTCGCCGCCGGAAAGCAGCGACATGAGTTGAAGTTTTTTCCCGGGCGGGCTTGCCATGATTTCCAGCCCGGCCGCAAGTGGATCATCAGATTCTGTCAGGGTCAAATGTGCCTGACCGCCACCGAAGACCTGCTTGAACAGTTCCTGAAAATGCTGGTCGACTTTTGTAAAAGCGGTCAGCAGTCTTTCACGGCCTTCTTTGTTCAATCCTGAAATTCCCTGCCGTAACCGCGCGATGGCCGCCAGAAGGTCTTCACGTTCATTCGTGAGCGTTGTAAGCTGTTCCTGCACTTCTTCGGCTTCAATCTCTGCGCGCAAGTTGACTGGCCCCATGCCATCACGTTCGCGTTTCAGCCGGTCTAGCTTGCGTTCGCTGTCCTCGACAGGAGGAATTTCCTCACCTTCTTCGATCCCGCCGGCAGATTTTATCTGGTCAGGAGTACAGTTGAGCTTTTCCCTTACCTGCTCTGCAAGGGTTTTCAGCACTTCCGTCATATGCTCGACGTCTGATTGATGCCGGACGCGCTCTTCCCGACAGGTTGCGAGTGCATCCTGGCATTTTTTCAATGCCGCATCACATTCTCCAAGAATCGATTCGGCTTCCGCCAGCTTGTCCTTGACACTGTTTCTTCGTCCTTCGGCGCGGGCGATTTCATCCATCAGGTTGTTTCGCTTTGCCGCAATCTCCTCAGGCTTTCCCTGTATCTCGGCGAGCTCTTCCGCCGTATCCTTAAAACGCATTTCAAGCTGGACAAAATGTTCGGCCATATTTTTATTCCGATCAATCCAGCCCATGAACTCTCGATCAATAGTTGCCAGCCGATCACACCGCGCCGCTGCTTCCCGTGCCATTCGATCCGATTCGCTTCTGAGGATGGCAAGCTCATCCCGCTTTTCATGAAGCTCCGCCCTCAGCGTTTCTATTTCGGCACGGCTTCCGGCCAGATCCGGCATTCTGGTGAGGGCATCCTGTTTTCCCCTTAAGTCATTTGACAAGGCTTCCCGTTCTGCGGACTGCTCAGCAATGCTTTCTTCCAGCGAGGATAAGCGGGACTGTTTGGCGGCATTTTCACGAATCTCTTCCGCATGAACGGCGCGAAGCTTTGAAAGCTCCTGGTCCTGTTCGCGTTGCTGACGGCGCAGCATTTTCAGCTTCTCTGTGCTTTTGTTGAGCAAATCCGAGCAGGACGTCAGGTCGTTTGTCATATTTGCGAGCGTGTCCCGCTTCTTTAGTAATTCCTTTGCGATTTCTTCCAGGCGATTTCGTTGTTCCAGCCGGGCCGCTGCGGCTGTTTTCGCGCCTGATTTTTGGGTAAAACCGTCCCATCGCCATAGATCACCGTTCCGGGTCACAAGCCGTTGTCCGGGTTTTAGTTTGGCCTGCAAACCCGGCCCATCTTGTACGTCTATGATTGCGATCTGGGATAGACGCGCCTTTAAGGCGTCATGACCCGTGACAAATTGATCGAGCGTGGGAAGGTTGACCGGAAATTCTTGCGGAACCTCCGTATGATCAACCAGATGCCAGTAAGTCGAGGCCGCCTCATCCGTTGGCGCTTCAAGCTCATCGCCGATCGCGGCGCCAAGCGCAACTTCATAACCTTTGCTGACTGTTAGCTCTTCGATGATACCCCTCCATTCGCCATCATCTCCGGACTCAAGAAGCCGGATCAAAGCGCTCTCTTCCGCTTCGAGGGCCGTCACATCGCGCTCTGCCAGCTTGACTTTCTCACGCGCTTCGCGCTCAGCACCATCAGCAGACTGCCGAAGCATTTCCGCTTCATCAGTCGCTGCATTAAGTGCGTTTAATGCCGCTATTTTTTCCTTTAATGGTTTGGCTGAAGGGGAGTCCGTTCCGCATTCTCCGAGTTTTTCTTCCAGTAATGCCTTCTCTGCCGTCAGATCTGACAGCCGTCTTGTGAGTTTTTCAAGCTGGGCGGTGGCGGCTTCAATTTGCTGACTTAGGCTATTGCGTTCCGCAGTTTCAGCGGCCACAGCTTCTGTTTTTGCATCGAAGCTGCTTTGGAATTTCTGAAGTGCTGCAGAGCGCTCATTGACCTTTGAGAGAATAGCTTCCGCTTGTGGCCCTGCGTTCTCTATCTCTTTTTTCAGTTCGGCTTTTTCCGCCTCCAGACGTGTGATCGCCTCAGCCGAATCTTTTTCAAGGTCCTTCTCGCGGATCATATCACTCGATATCTGGCTTTTACGGTCCTCCAGCTGTTGCTTGGTCCGCTTCGCGCGCTCCTCCTCCGCATCCAGATTTTCCCGCGCTACCGTTAATCGATGTGCGGCGGAGGCGGCTTCGGCCTCCGCGTCACGAAGTGGTTTTAGCGCCTCGTTCGCCCTTAAGGTAGCTGACTCAGCCGCCGCCGCCTGCCGGGTCAACTCATTTACGGCCATAACCGCCTGTTCATATTTATGGCGTGCATCCGCCGCTTTTTCCTTAGCTTGTTGATGTTTACGATATAGCAGCAGAGCTTCGGTCTTACGGATATGGCCGGAGATATTGCGGTAGCGGTTAGCCTGGCGGGCTTGCCTTTTCAGGTTGGTGAGCTGGACTTCAAGCTGCTCAATGACGTCGTCAACCCGCTCAAGGTTGGCTTCAGCGGAATTTAACCGGAGTTCGGCCTCGTGGCGGCGAGAATGCAACCCGGAAATACCGGCCGCTTCTTCCAGCAGATGCCGCCGTTCCTTAGGCTTGGCGTTGATCAGGGAACCAACGCGACCCTGACTGACAATGGCCGTGGAGTGAGCGCCTGTCGCCAGATCCGCGAAGAGAAGCTGCACGTCGCGCGCCCGGGCGACTTTGCCATTAATGCGATAATCCGATCCGGATTCGCGGCGAATGCGGCGCGTGACATCCAGCTCCGGCGAATCGTTGTAGGCTGCCGGGGCGACCCGATCTTTGTTATCAAGGCCGAGTGTGACTTCAGCTGCATTACGGGGCGGCCGAGAGGTTGTGCCCGCAAAGATCACATCATCCATGGCACCGCCACGCAAGTTGCGCGCAGAGGTTTCGCCCATCACCCACGTCAAGGCTTCGACAAGATTGGATTTGCCACATCCGTTTGGCCCAACGATGCCTGTCAGGCCATCCTTTATCAGGAGTTCCGTGGGTTCTACAAAGGATTTGAACCCGGACAGTCTTAAATGTGCAAACTTCACAGCCTCTCCATCACTCGGTAATCTACGCTAATGTCTTAAGATAACTGTCCATTGCCTCGAAGCTTCGGTCACGTTCGTATTTTTCGCCCTGGATAAATAACGTAGGGGTCGAATCGACACCAAACTGCGTTGATCCTATCAGGCTTTCCGAGGCTATTCCGTCCACCAGTTCCTGATTTGTGAGGCAAGTTACGAATTCCTCAAGCGCGATTCCGTTCTTCTCGCCTATCTCGATGAGGGCAAGGGCGGGATCATCTGCCCTTGTCCATTCTTCCTGTTGCACAAACAGAGTGCCGATCATTTCAAAGAACGCGCTGTCATCATTAGTGCATTCCGAGAGGATTGCTGCGATGAAGGCAAAACGATCAAGCGGAAAGTGCCGATAGACGAATTTCGCTTTACCCGAGTCCACATAGTTTTTCTTCAGGTCACCGAATGTAAATTTATGAAAATTGCCACAATGACCACATGTCAACGACGCATATTCAATAATCGTGATGGGGGCCGTCGGAAAGCCGAGCACGTGGTCGCTTTGCAGAATCTGCGGTTTCGCTGCATGGGCATCTCCGGCGGAAAAAAGTCCTGCTGCTGCCGTTGCGGCAAATGGCAATATACTGCCATTTTTAATAAAATTTCGTCGAGATATAGCCAATTTTTCAACTTTCCTACTAGATATGGTGTCATTATAACTTTTCATTCTTCAATCCTCAAACGATTCCTGTGAACAATCGCAACATAATATGGGTTTGTGTGTTTTACAGAGGCTAACCCTCTTTCAAGTCGTTATCTTCGTTCTTGATATCCCTGTTCCGTGCTCCCAGCATCGAAGTTGCGACAGCTGCAAGGCGCTTTTTAAGCTCTGTGTCGGAAACATTCTTGATTGTCTCCTTGATCCACTCTTTTTGTGCTTCGCTCAAAGGAACGGCAGGTTTTTCTCGCCGCACCTCCGGCTTTTGCACCGGCGCTTGGATCAACTGCAGTTTTGCAATGGCGCGATAGCCGAAAAAGCTGTTAATTCGTTCTATAATCAGAGGCTCGAAATGCTGGAACTCCGGCGCCCAGCCCGGCGCGACGCGTATGCGAAGGGTCGCTTCGCTGTTTTTCTGACGGGAATAGTTGAGCTTTTCCGGGCTTGACCAATTTGCGAGGTTCTGGCCGACTATTGATGGCCAGTGAGTCAGGATATCAGCTTGGGCGAAGCCCCGCCTAACAAGCGCTGCTCGCGACGATTTCCCGACAAGACTGGCAATAGCCCGCGGACCGGCTCTATTTTGAGTTTGTCTCACTCTATTCCTTCAGCGTTCATCAATGATGGTCAGGGATAATATTATTGCTAATCATTGCAAGTTTGCCCATAACGTCATCTTAATATGATGCATCAGACGCCTCCACAAAAGACTTTTTCTGTCGCGGTTCTCGATTGGTATGATACTCACGCCAGACGATTACCGTGGCGAAGTTTGCCGGGAGAACATCCTGATCCTTATCATGTTTGGCTTAGCGAAATTATGCTGCAGCAGACGACGGTTGCCACCGTTGGCCCGTATTTCAGGAGATTTCTGGATAGATGGCCAAACGTGGTTGAGATGGCAGCAGCACCGCTTGATGACATCCTGACGGCATGGGCCGGGCTTGGATATTATGCGCGGGCGCGCAATCTCCATAAATGCGCGATAACTGTTGCACGAGAACACAATGGTGTCTTTCCAGGCGACATGGCCGAGCTTCTAGCGCTCCCCGGTATTGGGCCATATACCGCTGCGGCGATTTCGGCCATCGCTTTCGGGCAACCCGAAACAGTGGTGGATGGAAATATCGAACGCATTATCAGCCGTCTCTACCGCATTTCCACACCATTGCCGGCGGCCAAAAAGGAAATTACGGAATATGCTGCGAAACTGACACCGCGACATCGACCAGGCGACTATGCGCAAGCCTTAATGGATATTGGCGCCGGTATCTGCCTACCGAGAAATCCGAAATGTTCTGTCTGTCCAGTATCGGGCTATTGCAAGGCCTTTGCGACGGACGATATGGAAAGCTATCCCGTCAAAGCGCCCAAAAAGATTAAACCGACGCGCCGTGCGACAATTTTCTGGGTGCAGCGACCGGACGGGCAAGTGCTTATACGCCGTCGTGAGGAAAAAGGCCTGCTCGGCGGGATGATGGAATTTCCATCAACGGATTGGGCAGAAGATGCCGTAGAAACAGAAGCAGCGATCGAGCATTTGCTGCAAGGACAGACCCCGGAGCTTTTACGTGGTGTTTCGGTCCACAAACCGGTGCGTCATACCTTTACCCATTTTCATCTGGAGCTGCAGCCCGTTGCTGCGCAGCTAGTGTCGGCAGATACGTTGAGTATCGATGGGGCCATTTGGGTTGATCCTGATGAATTCGACAGCTATGCCTTGCCAACCCTCATGATCAAGGTCGCGCGCGCCGTTCTTGAAAGCAGCTCTTCTTAACGGAACGGATTAGAGGCCCGGGCTCACGAATTCGTCTTTAGACACCTGCCCGTCGGCATTTTTATCGAGCAATTTGAAGCGCGCGGCCCCGGCGGTGGTGATTTCGTCCATCGTGACGATAGTATCACCGTCGCTGTCCATCTCGCGATATTCATCAGGTACGGGAACCTCGGAATAAGGCGTTGAGGTAACAGATCTCAGTCCTTCCGCATCGACATATTCCTCATATTCCACCTTGCCATCGGAATTGAGGTCATATTCCTTGAATAACCGTGCCCGATAGGCCTGTGCCTCTTCCATCGAGATTGAACCGCTGGCGTCCCGGTCGATGCCGAGGAACCGGGATTCCTCATATGAGAGTGCCGGACTGGCTGCCGAAAAGGCGAGGGCTCCACCCAAGACGAGAGCTGTCGATATTTTCTTCATTGCGACCCCTTACATTATCCGGGGCGCAAAGCCCCTAATTCATTTCTGCGCGGACCTGCTGTCGAAGCACGTCGATGGATACGGCCGTACCCTCAACATCAAAATGCCAGAAGGTCCAACCATTGCAACTGCTGGCGCCCTGTAGCTGGGCCCCAACCTTATGGATTGAACCCGTCACATCAGAGGCAACGAGACTGCCGTCTGCGCGCACTCTTGCTTTATACCTTTTTCGTGAGTCAAACAACAATTGTCCTGCGGATAACAACCCGCGTTCAATAACAGAACCGAAGGGAACCCTCGGTTCATGACGTTTACTGCGGGTGAATTCGAGATCCTCTTCGGGCAACTGCCGAGCTTTACGAATTCGTTCAAGCGCGACGGCGATATACTTTTCTTCTCTTTCCAGCCCTATGTAGTGTCGGCCGAGCTTTCGGGCAACCGCCCCTGTTGTGCCGGTTCCGAAGAAAGGGTCGAGTATGACATCGCCTGGATTGGAAGCCGCTGTCAGTATCCGGTAGAGAAGGGCTTCGGGTTTTTGCGTTGTGTGGGCTTTTTCGCCTTCAACCTTAAGCCTTTCATTCCCGTTGCAGATTGGTAATAGCCAGTCCGAGCGCATCTGGACATCGTCATTCATAACTTTAAGGGCGTCATAATTGAACGTGAGGTTTTTTGCGTCTGACCCTTTAGAACACCAAATGAGAGTCTCATGAGCGTTCGTAAGCCGTGTTCCGCGAAAATTCGGCATCGGGTTTGTTTTACGCCAGATAACATCATTCAGGATCCAGAAACCAAGATCCTGCAAACTTGCGCCAACCCGGAAAATATTATGGTATGAACCGATGACCCAGAGGGTCCCGTTATCCTTCAGCACCCGCTTCGCCGCGGCAAGCCATTCTTTTGTAAAACGGTCATAAACCTCGAAGCTTTCAAACTGATCCCAGTCATCGGTGACCGCATCGACGAAGCTGTCATCGGGGCGGCGTAATTCTCCGGAAAGCTGCATGTTGTAGGGGGGGTCGGCAAAAATCATGTCCACGGATTTTTCAGGCAGGCTGTTCATCAATTCGATGCAGTCGCCTTGTAGAATCCGGTCGAGCGGAAGGCTTTGTTTTTTTGTCATGTGAATTATTCTGTTATTAACATTGCGAATATACTGATTCGGTCGATTCTCTACGTCAATATTTTTTGTTGAATCAGTATGTTAGAGAATAATTCTGAACTTTCGCTTAATCACATTCAAGAAGCACCCGGATCGGGGCGAAGCTTCGCCTATGTTGTGGTGATACACCGAAGTCACGCAATCCCTTGCGATGTTCTGCGGTGCCATATCCGGCATTTTTCTCCCATCCGTAGTGCGGAAACTCTTCAGCAAGAGCGCACATTTTTCGGTCACGTGTCACTTTTGCCACTATTGAAGCGGCAGCGATAGAGAGTGAACGGCCATCCCCTTTCACAATCAGGCGCGTTGGAATTCCAAGTTTTGGGTCACAATTTCCATCCACCAATGCAACATCTGTAGGACAGGGCAAGGCAGCAACAGCCCGCCTCATTGCCAGCAGACTTGCCTGCAGAATATTCAACTCGTCTATTTCTGTAACGCTTGTTTCGCCAATTCCGACTTGAGAAGAAGCCAGTATCGCCTCATACAACTCTTCCCTTTTAGACTTGGGCAGTTTCTTGCTGTCCTGAATACCATTAGGCATATTCAATGGGTTCAGGATTACGGCCGCCGCGACAACCGGTCCCGCAAAAGGTCCTCGACCAACCTCGTCTACGCCTGCAATAAGCCCTGTTTCGAGGCTTTCGAAATATAAATCAGGGAATATAGGGAGTATCTTTTTCATCTGCCTTCATTAGCACAGGCAAAGAGCTAAAATAAATCCATTTGTCGGCGGTCCCGCCCCGGCTTGATAAACAAATTTGTCGCGAGGTCATACTTGCTGCCCGAAAAGCCGAGCTGGCGGCAGGCAAGCTGGAATCGCTTGTTAATGAGTGCCGCATAAGGGCCCGTTCCTACCATGCGGGTGCCAAACTCCGGATCATAATCCTTGCCTCCACGGGTGGAGCGAACAAGTTTCATGACTTTTGATGCACGGTCCGGGAAATGCTCCAGCAGCCAGTTTTCAAACAGGCTTGCAACTTCTCGCGGCAATCGCAACAACAGATAAATGGCGCTGTCGGCGCCTTTGCCACGGGCGGCTGACAATATCTGTTCCAGTTCCTGATCATTTAGTCCCGGAATAATGGGAGAGGCTTGAACGAGGGTCCGGATTCCGGCATTGGATAATGTTTCTATCGCCATGAGACGTTTATGTGGTGCGCTTGCTCTCGGCTCCATAACACGGGACAATCGATTGTCGAGCGTTGTGACGGAGATGCCGACAGAAACAAGATTGTCATTTGCCAATGGGGCCAGAATGTCAATATCCCTCAAAACCAAGTCGGATTTCGTTGTTATGGTGAACGGATGTCGGGCCTGTGCCAGCACTTCAATTATTTTACGCGTTATCTTTAAATCTCTCTCAATCGGCTGATAGGGATCCGTATTGGTTCCAAGCGCTATCGGGCGGCAGCGATATGCTGGCCTCGAAATCTCACGGGCAAGCAAGTCGGCCGCGTTCGGCTTGGCGAAAAGCTTGCTCTCGAAATCGAGACCCGGGGAGAGATTCATATAGGCATGGCTTGGCCGGGCATAACAATAGATGCACCCATGTTCACAGCCGCGATAGGCATTCACGGATCGGTCAAAGGGAAGGTCCGGCGACATATTCCTGCTGATGATGGATTTCGGGCGCTCCAGTGTCACGGATGTTTTAAGTCTGTCCGGACCCTGCTCTGCGTCAGTGGAGCTCCAGCCATCATCAATAAAGTCCCTTGCTTCAGATTCAAAACGGCTACCGGGATTGTCGGTAGCGCCTCGTCCCCGACGCCGTTTTTTATCAAATGGTATTATCTCAGTCTCCTGCATCGCTGGATATTAGCAAAACAAAAAGAACAAAACAAGAACATAAAAATAGTTAATTTGCAACGGAATTCCGGCGCTCTATCGTTGAATGTAAAGACGGGCACCTTAGGAAGGGGAAGAAAATGTGGAAATTCAGTTATCTCCTGTTGGGGGCAGTATTGCTAGGCGGTTTGTTGCCGGCAGAGGCGGAGGCGCGAAATGACGGGAAATACAAGTATGAAGCAAAAGGCCATAAACATCATCATTCTGAGCCGAGGTGGAAGGGTGATCACAAGAAGCACAATGAGCGTGGTAATGAGAAACACTGGGGTCATAAAAAGGCAAATCATCCATTAAGGAAGAGCCATTTAAATCATGGGAAAAAGGTATATTACGCAACACCGAATCCGAAGAGGGTGAAGAATGTCTATTATGCGAAACCGGTACCGAGACATGCGCCTAGGGTTCACTATGTAAAACCGCGTGTGACGCATTATTACAGTAACCCGTACCGGCCGAAATATGTCTATGTGAAGCCTCACCATAAACCTCGCTACTACGGGCATTATCTCTATCGGGGATTTTACTGGCCGTTTGTCAATGTGCGGTTCGTCGTTAATTTATCGACGCTTCAACTCGAGAAACATCATCAGGCCGTTTATTTGGCGCTCGACGCACCTGTGGGGGAGACAGTCCGGTGGCGCGATGGCGTTCAACGCGGCAGCATCGAAATATTGCGGGAAGGGTTCGATAACCGAGGTAGTCTCTGTAAGCAGTATCGGCAAATATTATACTATCGCACTCATAGCACGAGCAATATCATGACGTCCTGCCTGTCGCCGGATGGATACTGGATTTCTGTTTAGAGCCAAAGGCTGATACCGCTGTGGTATGGTCGACTATGTATCGCCGAGGTGAGCCAATCTTTGCATACTTGCCTTTTCGAGGAAGTCATAGGCCTCCTCGTCAAGCTTTTTGAAACTGAATGCGACCTGGTTTTTGCCGACGAGAATTCGGGTGACCACAGCAATTGAATTGGTCGTAACCATATTTTCAGTATCGTAGGCAATTTGGGTGACGCTCATTTCTTCACCGACCGGCGGGCGGTCATTGAAATCATCAATGCGAAAACCTCCAAGGCTCCAGTCATAAGTCGAGAATTCTCGATTGCCCAACACCAGATGAAGTTTGGGAACCTCGTGACGGAGGTCCTTGCGATTATGTTCGCGATATCGTGACGTCGTAAAAAAGCGTTTCATTATTTATAATAAGCTCAATGAGAATGGCTGGCGGTCGCTAACCTTTGGAGCGCTTTTTATGCTCTTGTAATCGATCAAACAACTCAACAAAATTGCACGGCATGAATCGGTAATCAAGCTGATGGATAAGAATGTCGTCCCAAGCGTCTTTTACCGCCCCGGTGGAACCCGGCAGAGCAAAAAGGTAGGTGCCCTGCGCAACTCCAGCGCTCGCCCGTGATTGAATGGTCGACGTTCCGATTTTCTGGTAGCTCAGCATTCGGAAAAGCTCGCCGAAACCGGGAATCTCCTTTTCGTAGAGTCCGGCAAAGGCCTCCGGCGTGACATCGCGCCCGGTGACGCCGGTGCCGCCTGTGGATATGACAACATCGACATCGGTATCGGCGACCCATTGATTTGCTATTTTCTGAATACCAGAAATCTCGTCCTTGACGATTCTGCGATCTGCGAGGATATGCCCTGCGGCTTCCAGCCTGTCGACCAGCGTCTGCCCGGATCTGTCCTCGGCGATGGTTCGGCTATCTGAAACTGTCAGAACAGCAATGCGAACCTTGATGAAGGGGCGGGATGTATCAATTCCGGGCATTGTCGGCAACCTCGCTTTCATTCAGGTCCAATGACTGGTATTCGGGCCAGCCGCCGCTAGCGATCTGGTCAAGCCCCGGCAGATCTTGCCCCATACGGTGACGGTATATCCAGAAATTCGTCAACACCCGTTTTATAAAGTTCCGGGTTTCCTTGCTCGGCATCGCTTCGATGAAGAACAGAGGATCTTCACTGTATTTTGTTTCTGACTTCCATTTTTTCAGGTTCCCGGGACCGCCATTATAGGCTGCCGTCAAATGGAAAAGATTGGTTTCGATATCCTTGTATTCCATCAGGTAAGTCAGGTATTTCTGACCAAGCTCAAGATTATATGTTGGATCGAAAAGCTTGTTATTGTTTCTGTCGCGTAAAGACCGGTCGCCCGAGAGATAGCTTGCCGTGGTTGGCATGATTTGCATCAGGCCCTTGGCGCCCGCACCGCTTCGGGCCAGCGAATAAAACCCCGACTCCTGGCGCATAAAGGCATAGAGAAGGGCACGGTCCACCTTGAAGCCATCTCCGGGCTGCCATTTTGGCATGGGGTAGATGGCCGCGTCCCAGGTTACATTCTCGCTCTCCCAGAGATATAGTCCCATCCGCATGGCAACCGAAGGGGCGCCAATTTCTTCGGCAAGCGCCAGCAGCAGTGGAGCCAGCTTTTCATTCGCACTCGGGAAAGCGGCGCGCAATTCCTGTGCCGCCAGATCAAACTTTCCTATCTCACTGAGGGCGACAGCGCGTTTTGCAGACGGGATTTTCATCAGCCAGTCAATATTCTCTGGCTTCAATGTCGGAAGGTCCCAACTAAAGGGTTTTTCAACACCAAGCTGCCTTAATGCTAACAAGCCATAAAAAGTCCGCGGCTGGCTCGCGGTCTGTTCAAGATAATGATATGCCTTTTCGGGCTCGCCCAGTTTCAGGTAGGCGCGTGAGGCCCACCAATTCGCGGCCGTGAAATTCCAGTCAGAAATTCGGCTTGCTTCAGCGAGGGCAGCGAAATGCCGCGCGGCTTTCTCAATTTTCCCCAGCCGCCATGCGGCTAGACCTGCAGTCCAGTCTGCCAAAGGGACATTTTTTCGGGATTTTTCGAGTGCGGCTTCAGCAAATTCGATGGCCTTGTCATCTCGGGCATAAAGGAAATAGCTTTTCGCAATCTTTTCGCGCAAGAGATCAAGCTCAACTTGGTCCAATAGCTTTCGTATTTTCTTTTGCGAGATATATTGCGCTGCATTCGTAGGTTGCCCGCGATAAAGATAGCGGCTCACGACACGCTTTGCATGCGCAACATCGTTTCGGGCCTGGGCTGACCGTTTACGTTCACTTTTGTATGGACGCGAGAGAAAAACCGGCTGTCCCGGACCGGTGCCACCCAGATATCGGCCGTGCAATGGTTCCGATAGAGGCTTCCATCCTTCCAACCGCCGACTTTTTGCCAGCTTGTACAGGCGATGCGCGCCCGGATGGTCGTAATAGGCCTTCATCCATAAATGAAGTTCCTCATAACTTGCCCGATATTTTGTCGGATGCATATAGCGTTGAAACTTAACGTGGCCGATCAGGATATTATTCGTGAGAGTCTTGATCTGCTTATCAGCTTTCTCCCATTGCCCGGCATCCTGAAGTGCAAAAATTGCTCGATATCGGTCAGCATCAGCAGCGGATAGGACAGGAGGGATGGTATTCGCTACCGCCGGCGATGGCACCCACGCAAGGCCGTATACTAAGAGCGCCAGAGCGGCAATTATTCTGGGGATGGATTTCATGAACCAGACAATAATTATTCAAATATGGCCGACAGGTTACGATGAACCTGTTAGGAAAAGGTTATTGTTCTTCTTTCATTGCCGATTTCAGACTAAGCAAATCAGACCAAGCATATTTCTTTAACGCTGGCTGATCAATTAGAAAGGTCGGGTGAAAAATCGGGAGCATTTTTGTCCGAACTGAACCTATTTGCAAATCTCTCCATATGCCTCTGAGTTTATTGACCCCGCTTTTTTGATTAAGCAGGTAACCGGCGGCTTCCCCGCAGGCTAAAATAAAGTCCGGTTGCACTAATGTTATGTGTCGTAGGGCAAAAGGAAGGCACAGGGCACGTTCTTCATCTGTAAGGACACGTTCTCCCGGCGGACGCCATGGAATTGCGCTGGCAAGATATACGTCGCTGCGATCGATCTCGATAGCAGCCAGCATTTTTTCCAGTAGTTCGCCCGCCAATCCCGAAAATGGCCGCCCGCTTCGGTCTCCATCACCGGAGGGTTGGCGGTCAACAATCATAAGACTGGATTGTGCATTTCCTTCTGCAAAGACGGTATGGGAAGCCAGCTTCTTGAGTGAGCAATATTCGAATGTTTCAAGGGCGCGCCTGAGTTCGTCAACGGTTTTACATGATATGGCAATTGTTTCTGCTTCGCGTATTCCTTCCGCCAGTGACGTGACAGCAGAAGATTTTATGGCTTCTGTCTTTTTGGTTTGTTCTTGATCGACAGGGCGCATGGCGGATGCGTCGTTTTGCGTTGTTGCTGACTTCTGCGGCGGAAGGTTAAAACGGTTGACCGGATCATCACCAATTGTTTCGTCCACTCCGGCATCGAGATAGAAGCGCGACAGAGCATTTATGTCCGTAGGGGTATGAAGCATGATCCATCATAACAGCCTTTTCCGTGTTTCGAGAAGAGAGCAGTCATCAAAAAATAATTGATGTCGGCAAATAAGCGCGAGTTGCTTGCGTAGTTATCTTGATTTTACAAGATTTAGTGACATTATCTTTAAGACGCCGTTGCGGAAAAATGGCTGTAAACTGCCGAAATGGCTCGCAATCGGGATTGACGCACTTTAAAAAAAATATAGTGTCAGGGTCAAAATTGTCAGACACTGACATTTGGGAGTCTGTTTGGAAACTTCCGATCAACAATGTAAAACGGCTGTCATTAAGCCGGAAAAGTAAAAAAGAGGCTTGTGATGGAACGCGAATCTATGGAGTTTGATGTTGTTATTGTCGGTGGCGGCCCGGCAGGTCTGTCCGCGGCGATAAAGCTGCGTCAGTTGAGTATTGAATCCGGCATTGACATTTCCGTGTGTGTTCTTGAAAAGGGTTCTGAAATCGGCGCCCATATCCTCTCGGGCAATGTGTTCGAAACCCGCGCTCTTGATGAGCTTATTCCAGACTGGAAGGAAAAGGGAGCGCCTCTTGATATGCCGGTCAAATCAGAAAAATTCTTCTTTATGACCGAGTCGAGCGAGCTGCGCTTCCCTAATTTCCTGCTGCCGAAACAACTGCATAATCATGGAAACTATATTATCAGTCTCGGGAATCTTTGCCGTTGGCTGGCGGAGCAGGCCGAGGCGCTCGAGGTGGAGGTCTATCCGGGCTTCGCTGCGGCTGAAATCTTGTATCATGAAGATGGAAGCGTGAAAGGGGTTGCAACCGGCGACATGGGCGTAGGCCGGGATGGCGAGCATAAAGGCTCTTTCGAACCGGGCATGGAACTGCATGCCAAATACACCTTGTTCGCGGAAGGTGTCCGCGGATCACTGACAAAAACACTGTTTGAAAAATTTGGTTTGCGGGAAAATTGTGATCCTCAGACGTTCGGTATCGGAATTAAGGAACTATGGGAGCTTGACCCGGAGCAACACAAGGAAGGCCAGATATTCCATAGTTTCGGCTGGCCGCTTGACCGCAATACCTATGGTGGGTCGTTCGTCTATCATCTGGACAACAATCAGGCCTATGTCGGTTTTGTCGTCGCCCTTGACTATGAAAACCCTTATCTCTCCCCTTATGATGAATTCCAGAAGTTCAAGACACATCCAATGATGAAGGAGATGTTGAAGGGCGGAAAGCGCATCTCTTACGGCGCACGGGCTATCAACGAAGGCGGGTTCCAGTCTGTTCCTGAACTGGTCTTCCCGGGCGGAGCGCTGATTGGCTGTTGTGCAGGATTTTTGAACGTGCCGAAAATCAAGGGCTCCCACACCGCTATGAAATCGGGGATGATGGCGGCCGAAGCTATCGTCGCGGAAATGAAATTGAACGCGGAAGCGCCTGGCAAGGTACTTGATACATATCCTGCGCTGTATAAGGATTCCTGGGTTTATGATGAGCTGTACCGGGTTCGAAACAGTCGGCCCGCGTTCAAGTGGGGCTTGCTTGCCGGAACATTGTATACAGGGCTGGATCTTAAAGTCCTGGGAGGCAGGGCACCTTGGACGTTCAAGCATCATGATGATCATTCGGTGCTGAAAAAAGCAAAGGATTGTAAAAAAATCGAATATCCGAAATACGATGGAGTTTACACTTTTGACAAACCGTCTTCGGTATTCCTGTCCAATACCAACCATGAGGAAGATCAGCCGATACATCTTACGTTAAAGGATGACGATATTCCTGTTTCTG
This sequence comes from uncultured Sneathiella sp., assembly GCF_963973085.1. Taxonomy (GTDB): domain Bacteria; phylum Pseudomonadota; class Alphaproteobacteria; order Sneathiellales; family Sneathiellaceae; genus Sneathiella. The sequence goes on along the minus strand of NZ_CAXAXA010000004.1, from coordinate 14,111 downwards.
TGAACTACGCGGAATATGCGGGGCCGGAACAACGGTTCTGCCCGGCGGGAGTTTACGAGTTTTTGACAGATGATGATGGGTCAAACCCGCGACTTCAAATCAATGCGCAGAACTGCGTTCACTGCAAAACATGCGATATCAAGGATCCGACACAAAACATTAATTGGGTGGTTCCGGAAGGTGGCGGCGGTCCAAACTATCCGAATATGTAGGAAATTCGCCCTGAATACCGGAATTTTGTTTAATGCTGGTTCTGGATGCCCTACATACCTGAAAGTGGGTTGGCGTCCCTGACGTGTAAATCGTTAGGCCTTAAAGGTAAGTGTATATCGACAGAAATGGCGGACGCAGGCGTGAAAATGTTTAAACTGGTATTTGGTAGTGTATTTTTAACGGTGGCCCTTGGCGCATGCGCCACGAGCAGCGCCTCAAATGAAGGAAACGCCCTTCCAAGCATGTTTCAGGATGCGGGGGGTACGGCAGAAGAGTTTCCATCGTCATACTTCGGCAAGTATCTGGCGGGAAGAGAGGCTCTGCGTGAGCAGGATGCTGCCGCCGCCCTTAATTATTTCGATGAAGCCCTGCGAAGCAGGGAGAGTGACAATGTCCTTCTGGGCCTCACATTGCAGGCGGCGCTTGCGAAAGGCGACGTTCAGCGGGCCAAGAATCTCGCCCCTAGGATTGTGGGGCAGACCGAAGACAATTCGACAGCCAATCTCGTTCTGGCGATTGAGGCCTTGCGTCAAAAGAACTTTCCTGCTGCGCAAAGCTATCTGGAGAAAACAGGGGACAATGGATTTAATGTACTGCTGAAACCATTGCTTATGGCCTGGATAAAGCTTGGGCAGGGCCAGACGGATACGGCGATTGCAGAGCTGGACGCGCTCGACAAGTACAACGGCTTTGATGCGCTCAAGCAATATCAGATAGCCTTGCTAAGCGACGTTTCCGGAAACCGTGCGCGTGCGGATGAAGAATACGCAAGGGCGCTTGCGGGACCTTCGGGGCGGGCGGTGCGTCTGGTGCAATCTTATGGTGCTTATCTCGACAAGACAGGACGGCGGGAAGAAGCCCGCAAAATCTTTGAAGACTACATTCAACAATATCCGTTAAGTCCGACAATACATCTTGAACTTGTCGATCTGGCGTCGGACCGCCCATTGACACCGGTTGTGGAAGATGCTGTCGATGGCGCTGCGGAAGCACTTTATAGCGCTGCATCCATCATCGGGCAGGAGCGGGCCGTCGGTGTTGCGGCGACATATGTTTACTTTGCCCTCGACTTGAAACCAGACTTCCCCATGGCCCGGGTGCTGCTTGCGGAAACGGCGGAAGATCGGGGGAAATGGCAAGAAGCGCTAAATTTATATAGCGAGGTGAAAGCGCAGTCCGCACATGGCCGAAACGCGCAAGTCCGGGCGGCATGGGCAACCTATAAACTTGGTGATATCGATGAGGCGAAAACCATGTTAGAGGCCGTCGCAGCGTCATATCCTAAGGATATTGAGGCGCTTGTCGTACTCGCAGATGTAAGCCGGGATGCAAAAGACTGGAAGACGGCGGCGCAAGACTATGGGCGCGCCATTGATCGATTGCCAGCGCTCGAGCGACGGCACTGGTCGCTTTTTTATGCCCGCGGTATCGCATATGAGCAATCCAAGCAATGGCCACTGGCTGAGGCAGATTTGGTAAAGTCATTGGAGCTTCAACCTGATCACCCGCAGGTTCTTAATTATCTCGCTTACTCCTGGGTTGACCGGAACGAGAATCTGGAACAGGCAAAGGATATGTTGATCAAGGCTGTTTCGCTACGCCCCCGTGATGGCTTTATCGTGGATAGCCTTGGCTGGCTTTACTATCGCCTTGGAGATTATAACGATGCGGTAATCCAGCTTGAAAAGGCGGTATCGCTGGAGGCGGCGGATCCGACAATCACCGATCATCTTGCAGATGCATACTGGCGTGTCGGGCGGCGGGAGGAGGCTCGTTATCAGTGGCAGCGAGCTCTCTGGCTTGATCCTTCGACCGAACTTGCCCCCTTAATTCGGGAAAAGCTAAAAGCTGGCCTCAAGGATGACATCAAGGCCGAGAAATAATTCACCACACATGTTGACCGGCACCGCTCGCGCAAAGATCAATCTCTATCTGCATGTAACAGGCAAGCGGTCCGACGGCTATCATTTGCTCGACAGCCTTGTCGTCTTTGCGGATTATGGAGACACACTGACTGTCGAGCTTGATAGCAAGCTGTCTTTGGAAATATCCGGGCCTTTCTCAACCTGCCTTCCCCTGACAAATGACAACCTTGTGTTAAAGGCTGCGCGGCTTCTCCAGGAAAATGCTGCGGTGGAAAAGGGCGCGAAAATAAAGCTCGTTAAGAACCTGCCGGTTGCGGCGGGGATTGGCGGTGGCTCCTCAGATGCCGCCCTTGCATTGCAGCTTCTTAATAAATTATGGGGGGCGAAGCTTTCCGAGAAGCAATTGGCTGAGCTCGGGCTCTCGCTTGGCGCAGACGTGCCCGTATGTTTATATGGAAAGCCAACGATCATGTGCGGCATTGGAGAGCAACTCAGTGCAGTTTCAGACATTCCTGCATTTTATATTATACTGGTTAATTGTAATATAGAAGTTTCTACTGCAGATGTTTTTCGGCAACTGGAAATGCGGAGTGCGGCGGCTCCGAGCTTTGCTTTAAAGGATGGTAAGAGCGCAGATTTTTTTTTCGCTCTTAGGGGCATGAATAATGATTTGCAGGCTTCTGCTTCTCGGATCGCGCCGGTAATCAAGAGCGTTATTGCTGAAATTGCAGGACAGAAAGGGTGTCAGGTCGCGCGAATGAGCGGGAGCGGTGCGACGGTTTTTGGCCTGTTTGAAACGGCTGAGAGTGTCCGAAAGGCGGCAGAAAGCATACAGTCGCGTCACCCTGACTGGTGGGTGCGGGCGACAACGGCCATCTAAGAAATCAGGGCATTTCCGCTTTTCTGCATTTTTTCAAAATTTGCCTTGAGCTTAACCGGGCCTTTAGCTAGAAAGAGGCTCCTCATTGGGGTGTAGCCAAGCGGTAAGGCAACGGGTTTTGATCCCGTCATGCGCAGGTTCGAATCCTGCCACCCCAGCCAGAACCTTATTTCACCTAATCCAATACCATCCAAAATAGCATATAAAAACAATGGTTTGTGATCATATTGCGTCTTATATAGTCCTATATTAGGTGCTTGCATCCTGAAAAATTGGGGGTACACTAAGGGGTATCGCAAAATTCGTAGAATCTGTGTACCCCCAAATGGCGCTAACCGACATAAAATGCAAATCCGCATCCCCCAGAGATAAGCCTTACAGGCTATCGGACGGGAAGGGCATGTATCTGGAGGTCCGGCCCAATGGCAGCAAATACTGGCGGTATAAATACCGCTTCGTCGGCAAGGAAAAATTACTGGCGCTGGGAGTATATCCGGAGACATCGCTTGCAGAAGCCAGAGAGAAGCTTTTACGGGCGCGCAAGTTGCTGGAGGGTGGAGTTGATCCATCCCAGGAGAGAAAGAAGAAAAAGGCGCTGGCAAAAGAAAGCGCAGAAAACACTTTCGAGGTTATCGCCTGGGAATGGTATGCCAATCGTAAAAGCCGTTGGCGAGAGCGATATGCCGAAGAGATCATTACCCGGCTCGAGAAAGACATCTTCCCGGAAATTGGCAATATCCCGATTGTGGAAATTGAGCCGCCGTTGCTCTTGCATGTCATCCGTAAAATCGAAAATCGCGGGGCATATGAACTGGCGAAAAGGCAACTGCAAAAATGCGGCGAAATTTTCCGTTATGCGATTGCGACCGGCAAAGCGTTACGCGATCCATCCCAGGATATCAAGGAAGCCTTGATGCCGGTTAGAAAAGAGCATTTCGCCGCCATAGACATAAAAGAGCTCCCGGAGTTCATTGCGGCGCTGGAACGGAACGACGCGAGGCTTTATCAAAGCACCCGGAACGCTCTTAAGCTGATCATGTTGACGTTCGTACGTACGAGTGAGCTGATCAACGCGACATGGGAAGAAATTGATTTCGACAATAAAGAATGGGTTATCCCGGCGGAACGGATGAAGATGGGGAAGGTACATATTGTTCCGTTATCCTGTCAGGCAATTGAAGTACTTGAAAACCAGAAAATTCTCGCCGGGCAATGGCCGCTTGTATTCCCGAGTAGCGTTAAGCCGCGTAATTCGATCAGTAATAACACGATACTTGGTGCGCTGAAGCGTCTTGGCTATCAGGGTCGCATGACCGGTCACGGGTTTCGTGCTCTCGCCATGAGCGCGATTAAGCAGGAGCTGGGCTATCGTCATGAAGTTGTGGATCGACAGCTTGCCCACGTCCCGAAAAACAAGATCGACAAGGCTTACGACCGCGCGCTATTCCTGAAGGAACGAAAAATCATGATGCAGGAATGGGCAGACTATCTTGAAAACCTAAAATAATTTATCTTTGGAAAGTGGCGTTAAGAAAGGATATTCAGGTACTTGCAACATGCTGGGTACAACCCATGAATATCTAAATTCTGCGGTCTAGTACCTCCATGACGGTAGTGATCTAAATAAAGCATCTGTAGCTGTTGTGTGCGACAAATCTGGAACAAGGTCCCAGTTTTTCGCGCCCGTTTTATGTCAATTCTCCTCCACATCCCGCCTTTTGATCACAGATAAAAAGGGATACTTTGAACTCTATGTAACCACCTGGGAAACATTCAAGTATCAAAGACGATGACGCACTGGTAGCAACTTGTTGTAGAGTGATAGAGATAACTCCCTGCTATGCTGAGGTAAGTTTACTTTCGTCTGTTAGAATCCTCCTTACCTTCCAACCGCTTGCGGCAAAAAATACCGCTGGCACTCGAGGTGCCAACGGCAGGTTCTTGCATAATTTACCCTAGATTTTATTTCGGTAGAGCTTCAGTGAACTGTTTTAAAACCTCGCTGCCGGGCTTGCCACGGTCATCAAGGTCCTTGGCCCATTCCTCTGCCACTTCATCGGAATATTTTGTGAATGTTTCAAGTTCGGAAGCGCTGAGTTCGTGATATTCAACCCCGGCCTTTTCCATTTCCGCGATGGCGTTATCAACACCTTCATCTATATTCTTGCACATCTCAGTAACCATATCTTTGCTGGCGCTGGTCATTGCATTCTGCGCGTCTTCTGGAAGCCTGCCCCATGCATCCTGATTCATGACAAAGGTAACGATAAAGCTGCCGAAGTTACCACCACGCGTGCCGTATTTAACCAGCGGTACCAAATCATAGGAGATTACGCTCTGGTTAGGAAAGATAAGTCCGTCAAGCGTTCCGCGTGAAAGAGATTCTCGCGTTTCCGTTGCCGTCATGCGAACAGGAATTGCACCGATCTTGCGTGTGAAAATATCCATGGCCCCGCCTGTACTGCGGAGTTTCAGGCCCTCTGCATCAGCGGCAGTCATGACTTTCTTGTTGGCCGTGTAAATCTGATAAGGCTCCAGCACGAAGGAGAACAGGAGACGCACTTTGTTATCTGTGAAATCCTGCGCAGCAATTGGATCCTTGTTGGCAATATCCCAGTAGGCATTCGTACCTTGACAGGATGTGGCGAAGCTACCCGGTAATTGAGCTACACCTGAAAGTGGCATCTTGTCGGATACATAGGAGACGCCGACATACCCGATATCGGTTACGCCATTCTGGGTGAGGGCCAGCATATCTTTTGACTTGCCGAGCTGCTGGGCCGGAAAATGATCGAATGTCACCTGGCCGTTGGTCAGTTTCGTCACATTCTCCATCCAAGGCTCAATGGCCTGTTTTTGAATAAAATGCGACGTCGGGAAGGAATGCGCAAACCTGAGCTTGATTCCATCCGCTGCTGCTGCCGAGATTACCGAAAAACCTGCTGCCAACACGGTCGCGACTGTAAATGCCAATTGTGGAATGATTTTTTTCATTTCTCTCCCTTTCTGAGGCGCCCTAGTTCTTATTGAAAGTGTCAAATTGCTGACACCGCTGTATAGTGACGCAGTTTTTAGTCTAATACGGATTTTGACTGTTCCGTTATTGGTATAATATGCCATATTAGGAACAAATCAAGATAAAGGGGAAGGTCTTGAGCAAAAATATCGTGAAAGGGCCGCGCTCACCCGCGCGTGTCATGCAACTTTTGGAAGAACTCGCCAGTGACACCGAGGATTTGACATTGGCAAAGCTGAGTGCCCGTCTCGACACGCCTAAAACCAGTCTGTTAAGTTTGCTTCGATCCTTAGAGGCGGAAAATTATATCGAGGTGAATAATAAGGCCTATCGCTTGGGAGCGAAGGCAATCCGCCTTGGCAATCTTATAAGTGCGAAAATGAAAGCCTGGTCGTCCTTCCCCGCCGCAGTTCGTCCGTTTTTGCTGGCATTGTCGAGAGAAAGTGGTGAAACCGCGTTGTCAGGTGTGATGGGCGAGGAAAAGGACCATGGTGTTTTTATTGATATGATCGAAGGTAATGGCACCATTTATCTCGCGTCTGTTATCGGTGCGCGGCGCCCTTTATATTGTACGTCTTTTGGGAAAGCCCTGCTCGCGTTTCAAAGCATCAACTTCATCCATAGCTATATGGCAGACGTTGATCCGGTGTCTCCTCTCACCGGTGAAGAATATTCAAAGGATGAGATACTTGAGGACCTCAGCACAATCCGCAGAACCGGAATTAGCATGACCATGGGAGATTCGGTTGAAGGTGCAGGCGGCGTTGCTGCGCCGGTGTTTGGATCGGATGGCGAGATAGTGGGGTGTATTACTCTGGCGGCACCAATCGATCGCCTGAAAGAGAATTTGAAGAAATACAGTGAACTGACACACGCCGCCGGTGAGCGTGCCTCTCAGTTTATGGGATCCTCCATGCCTTATCCCGGATCAAAATAAGCCCTTACGAATCCATACTGCTCAACTTTGATTCCGTGGTGTTTATCTGACCGAGAGTATTTCGGCTTTATCTTCCTGCGTTCATATTCCCCTAATTCGAAGCTTTTCGCTATCGCGCAACCTTATCGAAGCGGACGGAGAAACCATCCGGTTACCGCTACAACATGCTTTCTTATCGGGGAACTGGAAGAGCTTTGAATGCGAAAATGCGGCTTGACAGGCTTAGATTCGCCCGATATTTTGGTCCTAAATAAGAACAAAATTCTACTATCAGAACAAAATTGAATTTATATTTTTGCATATACTCTCGGACGCAACAGATTTTTCAAGCTAGGGCTTTATTGCTGTTGAGGGTTGAGCATTGATTTCTGATCAGGAAATAGAACGTGAGAGGTTCGTGCATGTTGTTTCGCAGTTTATTCTTTGCCCCGGCTAACAGGCCAGATCTGCTGTCTAAATTTCCGCGTTTTTCGGCAGATTGCTACGCAGTTGATCTGGAAGATGGAACGCCCCCCGATGACAAGATAACAGCGCGCGAGGCTCTTGCCGACAATATCAATATGCTAAGGAAAGCCGAGGTGAAGGGGCTGGTGTATGTTCGGGTAAATGAGCCGGAATCGTCTTTTTATCTGGATGATATTGCTGCTGCCGTTAAATGCGACATTGATGGCATTATTATCCCGAAGCTGGAAACACCGGATCAATGCGATCCAATCATCTCTGCGATCAGGAAAGCCGGAAAAGCCGATACGACCACACGTTCAATCAAAATCATGGGCGGTATTGAATCGATGCTTGGCGTGCTGAATGTGAACAGATTATGCAGTGCAATTGATATAATGAGTTCGGTTTTTTTCGGCGCGGAGGATCTCGCCGCCGATATGGGCGCACGTCGCTCGGAAGAGGGAGATGAGGTTCTGTATGCCCGCTCCCGCGTTGTGCTGGCCGCAAAGATAGCCGGGATTGTAGCGATTGATCAGGCGGTGATTGATGTCCGGAATGATGAACAATGTCGTCGCGATGCCAGCAAAGGAAGGGACTTAGGGTATGAGGGCAAGATTTGCGTCATTCCTCGTCAGATTGACATATGCAATGCTGTTTATGCCCCGACGGAAGAGGAGGTTGCGGAGGCCTATGAGGTTGTCACTGTATACCGTGACGCAATGTCCAGAGGGATCGGGACAATTGACTTCAAAGGCAAGATGATTGACGGCCCGCTTCTAAAACGTGCGGAGGCGACGCTTGCCATTTCAAAAATTATAAAAAATCGGGAGAGTGCCTGATGCGCGAGCTAAAAATTGAAGAGCTGGATTTATCCAGCCTTATCCGAAAGTCGGAAACGGTTATGTGGGGGGGCGCCTGTGCAGAGCCGCTCACTCTGACGGAGGCGTTGGTTGCCCAGCGTAAGTCGCTCGATAATGTGAATGTCTTTCTGGCGTCTGCTTTCTCCAATACGTTATCTCCGGAACATTCAGACGATCTGACGTTTATCTCGACTGGGGGCGTCGGGGCTGCCGGGGCACTCACAAAAGTAGGGGCCTGCGATGTCATTCCTTGCCATGTATCTCAGGTTGCTCGCTACATTGAGATGGGAAAAATTCCCTGTGACGTGGTTTTCGTTCAACTCAGCCCGCCCAACGACCGCGGTGAATACAGCCTCGGCGCCACAAGCGACGTTTTATCGATAGCCATCAAGAAGGCCCGCCTCGTCATTGCTGAAATCAACAGTCAAACACCCAGAACGGTCTGCGCCGAACCTCTCACGGTAGCGGATATAGATTACTGCATCTATTCCGACCGGCCGATGGTTGAATTGCAGCCCGCCCCAGTGACGGACATCGATCGGGAAATTTCCGGGTTCTGCCAGGACTTTATCCCGGAAAGGGCCACGCTTCAGGTTGGAATTGGCAGCGTACCGGAAGCAATCATGGCCGATCTCAGTTCTCGGCGGGGCATGGGAATTCATTCCGGCATGATCGGCGACAGTGTAGTCGATCTTGTAAATTGCGGTGCTGTAACCAATGAGCATAAGGAAGTCGATGTCGGTATCACTGTGACCGGTGCCCTGATAGGCACCAAGAAACTCTATGATTTCGCCGATAACAACGCGAGCCTCAGGATGGAGCCAGCGTCCGTCACCCACGACATTCGAGCCCTTTCGCGCTTTTCAAACTTTGTCTCCATGAATTCCGCGCTGGAGGTCGATATCACTGGTCAGGTAAATGCGGAAGGTATCGGCGCAAAATATTTCGGTGGTGTTGGCGGGCAGGTCGACTATGTCCGGGCCGCCGGCCTGTCACCTGGCGGCTGCTCGCTGATTGCCCTTAAGAGTTCCGCTAAAGACGGTGCCGTCAGCAAGGTCGTATCCCAGCTTTCTGGGCCAGTCACAACGCCACGAAGCGACGTAGGTGTCATCGTTACCGAATTTGGCGCCGCTGACCTGCGTGGCTTGCCGTTGTCCCGCCGGGTAAAGGCCATGATTTCCATTGCGCCGCCGGACCATCGGGAACGGCTGGATCGCGAGGCCTATGATCTGCTGAAAATCAGAGCCCAATAAACAGGAGGAAGATCCGCCATGATGGATACCATATTGTTCGATGTTCAGGATGATATCGTCATCATCACAATCAATCGGCCGAAACAGCTCAATTCAATAAACGACGCTGTTCGCAGCGGATTGCTGGAGGCTTGGGAACGCTTTGAACAAACACCCGAATTGAAAGTCGCCATTCTGACGGGGGCGGGAGAGAAGGCATTCTGCGCCGGCATGGACCTGAAGGAAGCGGCAGACACGATGCTTGGCGTTCCGCCCCGCGATTTCATCCCCATTGTCGGGGACAGCGTGACCGTGACAAAACCGATTATTGCGGCAGTTAATGGCTATGCCTATGCGGGCGGATGGCTGTTTGCCCAGATGTGCGATCTTTGCATCGCCTCGGAAAATGCGGTGTTCGGTATTACGGAGGCGAAAGTCGGGCGTGGAATGCCCTGGGCGGCCCCGCTCGGCAATATGATCCCGTCCCGGATAATGATGGAATTGCTATTGACAGGGGATTCCCTGTCGGCACGACGCGCTCTGGAAGTTGGCTTTGTGAATAAGGTAGTGCCGAGTGATGAGTTGCTGCCTGAAGCCATTACTATGGCCAAGAAAATAGCAGCCAACGCCCCTCTGACAGTGAAGGCAGCCAAGGAGCTGGTTTATATGTCATCTGAAATGGGTAGATCTGCAGCTTTGCGTGCCGCCTATCATCTGTTTGAGCCGGTGTATAGAAGCGAGGATGCGCTAGAAGGACCACGTGCATTCGGTGAGAAACGCTCGCCAAGATGGCAAGGAAAGTAATGTTTGTCCGAATGGGAGGGGATACAACATGATGCGGAGAATTGATCAGTTAATCACGTTTGTTGAAAGGGCGGTGCTAACGCTTTCGTGCGTTTGTCTGTTCGGGATTATGATCATTGTGACAGTTGACGTCATGATGAGATATCTGTTCGCGTCGCCCCTTAGCTGGTCGTATGACCTAATCTCTCTCTATCTCGCGACCCTCCTGTTTTTTGCGGCCGTTTCCGATACCTTTCGGCGCGGCAGTCATGTGAAAATCGAGCTGTTTGACAAATTCGGATCAACGCGGGTGCGGGCTGCATTTGAGACCATCGGCTATAGTTCAGCGTTGATCATGTTTTGCATCATGTTCGAGGTGAGCCTGGACGATGCCGTGAAAAGCCTGCTTGGTGGTGATGTCATAAGTGGCGCGATCGCATGGCCAACCTGGATTCCCTATATGATTGCATCCGTCGGGTTTGGATTGCTTGCCACCCGTATACTTTTCACTATTGCGGAAAGAATACAGACCATTGTGACGGGGCACGCTGGTGCCCGCCAAATTGAAAATCTGGAATAGGGGGCCGCACTATGATGTTTTTTGGAACCCTTGTTCTGCTTATCATGCTTGTATTTGGTATGCCGGTTGCTTTTGCGCTCGGTATCGCGGGAATGGTTGGTCTTTTCACAATAGGCGGATTGTCTATGGTGGAAGGAGTCTTGCGGACAGTCGCTCTTTCGACCACCTCGTCCTATGAGCTTCTGACTATTCCAATGTTTATCCTGATGGCGGAATTTATCATTGTCAGCCGCATTGCCGACGAATTATTTGACTGCGCCAAAACATGGGTAGGGCGAACACCTGCAGGCCTTGCGATTTCGACGGCGCTGGCAGGGGCCGGCTTTGGTGCAATTTCTGGATCAAGCACGGCATCGGCCGCGACATTGTCGGCAACAACAATCCCGGCAATGCTGCGTAACAATTATAACCCCCGCTTTGCCTCGGGTGTTGTTGCGATATCCGGTCCGCTGGCGATGCTTATTCCGCCAAGTATCGCGCTGATTCTCTATGGCCTGATCGCAGATATCAGTATAGGCAAGTTGCTGATTGCCGGAATTATTCCAGGTCTTCTGGTTACCTGCGTCATCATTCTAACGTCACTTTTACTGGTCGCGATTTTCCCGCATTTTGCACCGGCTGGTCGCGCTTATAGCATGGGAGAGAAGTTTCGCTCCCTAACAATCATTGGCCCGATGGTTGTCCTGATCATGCTGGTGACGGGGTGTATTTATCTCGGAATTGCAACGCCGACGGAGTCAGCCAGCCTTGGTGCCTTTGGTGCAATGTGCATCGCGTTTGCCCGTAAGCGTCTTACTTTCCAGAGTTTTTATATAGCCCTGCGTAAAGCTGCTGCGACCAGTTGTATGATCGTTTTGATTATCATCTGCGCTCATATCTTCAGCTATTATTTTACCCTGACAGGCGTGACGCAGGAACTTGTTGCCTTAGTCGCCAGCCTTGATGTGGAGTCATGGGTAATTCTTCTGTTGATCATCCTGCTGTATCTTGTGCTCGGTTGTTTTATGGACCAGATTGCGATCCTTTTCCTGACGGTCCCCATTACATTGCCGATCATTCTGGCACTTGGGTTTGATCCGTTCTGGTTCGGGGTTGTTGTTATCATCACCGCTGAGATTGGGCTGGTAACGCCACCAATAGGATTAAACGTCTTCGTTGTCTCCGCCTATTCCAATGTAAAAGTGAAAGACATTTTTATCGGGGTGTCACCACATGTTGTCGCCCATTTGCTGGTTATCGCTCTATTGGCGATTTTCCCGGCAATAGTGACCTGGCTACCTGAAACGGTCCGCTAGAAGGTCGAGTACGCTATGGGCCGTAATAAATAGAAATTTTCTGAAAATAAGAAGGAAAGATCACAATGAAAAACAAGCTCTGTGAAATGTTCGGTATTGACGTGCCAATTTTTGCGTTTTCGCATTGCCGAGATGTGGTCGTCGAAGTCTCCAAGGCAGGCGGCATGGGTGTTCTCGGCTTGGCGCGAATGGATCCGGAGCGGTTGGAAGAAGAGCTCAACTGGATTGATGATCATATCGAAGGTAAACCTTATGGCATTGATGTTCTCATGTCCGGCAATGTTGAGGATTCCGGAAATTTGAAGTATGAGCCGGAGAAACTGCTGCCGAGAGAGCATGTCAATTTCGTGCGTAAAATGCTGGATGACGCCGGTGTTCCGCGTCTCCCGGAAGGGGAGGAAGAGGATATACGTCGCGATATTGTCAAAGGTATGAATTTCACGCCGCGTGAGAGCCTTGAGATGATCGAAAAAGCCATGAGCCATCCGATCAAACTCATCGTTAATGCATTGGGGACACCTCCGGCTGATCTTATTGAAACAGCGCATAGCAAGGGGATCAAGATTGCGGCCCTTGCCGGGAAACCGCGACATGCCATCAAGCACAAAGAAGCCGGTTGTGATTTTGTGATTGCGGTCGGCACGGAGGCCGGGGGGCATACAGGTGAAGTATCCTCCTTGGTACTCTGGCCGAGCATTGTTGACGCGGTCGACCCGATGCCTGTTCTGGGTGGCGGTGGTGTCGGACGCGGTCGGCAGCTCGCGGCGGCGCTCTCACTTGGCTGTGAGGGTGTATGGTGCGGCTCTATCTGGCTGAAAACCGTACAGAGCGAAGTGCCGCCGGAAATCAAGGCGAAGATGTTCGAGGCAGAGGCTAATGATGCCATTCTTACCCGCAGTGTTACAGGCAAGCCCTGTCGGACATTGAATAACAAGTTTTCTCAGGCTTGGACTGTTGCGGGCGCCCCGGATTATCTGCCAGCCCCGTTGCAGAATTATCTCTGGTGGCAGGAAGGCCGGTCACGTGTTGAGCGCGTGCGCGCCAAGGATTTCCTGACCTACCCAGTTGGTCAGATTGTTGGTGAGATGAAAGAGGAAACGAGCGTAAAGGAAGTCGTGTATGACTTCATCAATGAACTGCTGGAATCAAAAGAACGGATGGACCGTATGCTGAGCTAATAAGTATCGGTTATACAATTTTCTCGCTTCGGCTGCCTCTGCTTCTCGGATCAATTCCTCCCAATGAACTCCGGAAAGCAGGGGCTTTTGTTTGACTGTCGTCGGTGAAGGAACGAAGATGAACTTAAAACTATCAAAACCCTAGGCCGCTGCGGAGTAGGGGTGAAGGACATCCGCCGCGACATCTGTAAACATTGTGCGGGAGCATTTGATGGATGGCATGCGGATTAGTGACTTGCGATGTGGTCTCACCTCGATATCTCCGATATCTCGAGAAACAAATCGATAAGGCTTATGATCGCGCGCATTTTCTCAATGAACGAAAAATCTTGATGCAGGAATGGGCTGATTATTTGGATGAAATTTCTAATAGTAGAGCTACAGTTTAAGGAGATTTTGTAAATAGGAAGAAAGCTTAGATGTCTTGGCATATACGGATACAAGCCGATGATTTTTTAATGCTTACAAAGTATTTAAAAACAATAGCGAGCTCATAGTTGGTCCGAGCGTCGTATGCTTGGCGTTTTCGGTTGAGCTTTATTTTAAAGTGCTTCATTCTGCACTGAAAGGTAAAGCGCCTCGTGGCCACAACATCTTAAAATTTTTTGAAAAGTTACCGTCACAAATCAAGCAAGAGATTTTCGCGCACGATTCTATACGTCAAAACCCATTCAAAACTATAGGAAATATCTATTCACCCAAACTATGTGATAAAGCCTACACTCCCTACGATCGGTTCGTTGATCAAATAGAAACAATAAGAATGTGTAAAGTGAATAGCCCCTAGATTGTTAGACGCTTTCTGACCTAAATTTGAGGTAAGGAGGC
>NZ_CAXAXA010000003.1:0-567874 GCF_963973085.1 uncultured Sneathiella sp. | reverse complement strand
ACAACCCCGCCGCCCAGGCATCCCTTCTCATCATTACAACAATGTCAAATATCAACCAGTCGCTTGAACCGGACAAAAAAAACGCCGCCGAACTTATCCTGACCTTCATCAGGCGTATCCGACTGCGTCGTTGCCCATCTTATATAGATAAGCGCGCAACGGCGTCAACAGGTAATTTTACAAAAATATGAAGATCGTATTATATCTTTAACACAGCCTTAATACAACTCTTATCTAATACATACAAGCAACGGATAATCAGCCGTATTTGGCATTTGCCAAAATATACCTCTAGTGCGATTGCCGAGAGTATGGAGTTAATGAGATATATCTGTTAAGGCATAAAACAAGAGAAAATTCTGACTCACAAGGTAGTATATCTATGTCACGGCCGGAAATCGGATTGGCATTGGGCAGCGGTGTTGCGCGCGGTATGGCCCATATTGGCGTTCTGCGTCGACTGGAACAGGAAGGCTTGAAGCCCGACTATATCTGCGGCACGTCCATTGGGGCCCTTATCGGCGGGATGTATCTTGCTGGCAAGCTTGATGAACTGGAAGCCTGGGCACGCGATCTGGGAAAATCCGGCCTGTTTCGCCTGCTGGATATCCGCCTCACAGGTGGCGGGCTGATCTCGGGCGCAAAATTATTCACACTGCTGGAAGACACGATCGGGGATACGAAAATAGAGGACCTTCCGATTCCCTTTGCGGCAGTAACAACTGAACTTGGCACCGGACATGAAATCTGGATACGAAAAGGCAATCTGGCAAAGGCAATAACAGCCTCCTATGCTCTTCCAGGCCTGTTCTCGCCGCAAAAAATCAATGGACGCTGGCTTATTGACGGGGCCCTGACCAACCCCGTTCCGGTATCCGTCTGTCGGGCGCTCGGAGCCCGCCTGGTTATCGCAGTCAATCTGAATGCGGATGTTTTCGGCATGACCAATATCGGCGAGAGCGAAGCGGATTTCGTTGTTGATGGAAACGGCAAGAAAACACGGCTTTTTCATTCCCGCTCCCCGCTCAACTTGATGAAACATCGCTTTTTCGATAAATCAGGCGCAGAACCAAGCATATTCGGCGTCATGATGTCGTCCCTCAATATTGTGCAGGATCGCCTGAGCAGGTCCCGCCTAGCGGGCGACCCGCCGGACATAACAATTGCACCCAGATTGGCAAGTCATGGGTTGCTGGAATTCGACAAGGCGGCGGAAATGATAGCAGAAGGTGAGGCCGCAACCGATCGCTCCCTGTCGTTCCTGAGACATGCGATGGATGTTCTGGCCTGATTTTTATTATCCTGTCGCGATATAATCCCGTAAGGCGGCCGCTTCTCTCTCGACTTCATCCATGCGGCTTTTTACGATATCGCCGATTGAGATAAACCCCGCAAGCTGGCCTTCATCAAGAACCGGCAAGTGACGGATGCGCCGCTCTGTCATCAGGGCCATAACGCTATCGATTGTATCAGACGGTGTTGTCGTTACCAGATCTGACGTCATCAAGTCAGCTGCCGCAAGCTGGAGGCAGCCATTCCCGCTTTCAGAAAGCCCGCGTACGATATCCCGCTCAGAGAGAACACCACATAGTTTGCCCGATTCGTCGACAACCAGAACGGCGCCAATTCGTTTTTCTCCGAGAATGTTCGCCACTGCTTCTATGCTATCAGAAGGGCTTGCCGTGATGATATCGCTCCCCTTCACTTTCAGAATACCTGCTACATTCATAGTGTTCCTCCTTATAAGTTACCGAGAGAGCCGCTGCAAAATCCGCACTTTCAATAAATCTAATTTAACAGATTGATTTACCAAACTCAATTGCAACTGCTTCGGCGCAATACTCAGGGAAGCCCAAGCAACCCGCTCGTTTCACCCTTTGTCGAATCTTCGCGAATGGGTGGGCCAATAACAATAGTGACTTCGCCTTTGATTTTCTGGTCGGAGAATTGCTCGGAGAGGTCGGACAGTGGGCCACGATGAATATTCTCAAATTTCTTCGTAAGTTCGATACAGACTGCGGCAGGACGATCCCCAAGCACCTCATGCGCAATTGCGAGTATCTTGCCCACACGAAAGGGAGATTCAAAAAACACCAGCGCGGACGGTGCTTCGGCAAAGGCCAAGAATAATTTACGCTGTCGGCCCGGTCGTCTTGGCAAAAACCCAAGAAATGTAAATGCCGGAATTGGTAACCCTGAAACGGTCAAGGCCGTGATGACCGCGCTCGCGCCCGGAAGCGAAACAACCTGATATCCTGCCTCAATCGCTGCTGCTGCAGCGCGCTGACCCGGATCACTTACTCCAGGTGCCCCGGCATCGGAAGTAAGTCCAACAGATTTTCCATCGCGAAGCAGTGAAAGAATACGTCCTACCGCCCGGTCTTCATTATGCGCATGACAAGGGAAAATAATGGGCGGGCTGGTGAGAGCATGCCGTTCATATATCTTTCGGGTATGGCGCGTATCCTCACAGGCCAGCGCATCGACCGATTGCAAAATCCGCATTGCCCGAAGCGTAATATCCTCAAGATTCCCAATCGGCGTCGGGATAAGATATAATGTCGGTTCGCTTTCGTCGGGAATATCTGTCATGGCTTAGGACTAATCATATTCTGACGATACGCGCAACGATCCACTTGTTGCTGCGTTCAGATAACTGAAAAAATCTGTTTGCGCAGCCATTTGCTCGCTTCCATTTGATCTGCAGAAATATGCCAGTAAAGATGCAGATCAAGGTTGGGAACATCAAGGGGCACGCGGAATGTCGTGCAATCATATAGTTGAGCCAACTGCCGTGGCGCAGTTACGGCCAAGTCTGTCCGCTCTATCATGTGAAAGGCGGCTTGATAATGTTGCAATCGGATAGCGATGCGCCGCGAATGCGCCGACTTATCCAGTTCGATATCAACAATCCCCCCACCGCGAGGACGGGACGAAACAAGTATGTGCGTCATATTGAGATAATCCGTAAGCGTAATGGCCGCATTTCCGGCAAGCGGATGATTGCGGCCAACTGCGCAGACTTGCTCCTCAACCATCAACTTGTCATGCATCAATTGAGCGTTATCAAGGATCGGGATATCAACGGCAAAGTCGATCTCGCCTAAAGAAAGGCGGCGCGGAATTGATCGCCTTGGGACATGGAACGCCTGTACTTTCATGTGGGGTGCCATCCGTCGCAGCTTTTCAACAAGCCTTGGCAGCAAAATCGTTTCACCAATATCGCCAATTGCAATCCGAAGAACTTTGTCACTGCCTGCGGGATCAAACTGCTCTTCCGCGCTGATACCTGTCTGAAGGAGTCGGAGCGCCTGACGAACCGGGCCGATCATTTTTTGGGCCATCGGCGTCGGGTTCATTTTTTTGCCTGCATGGATGAACAGGGGATCGCCTAATCGCTCCCGCAAACGGTTAAGGGCATTACTGACCGCCGGCTGCGTCACATTCAAGGTACGCGCCGCCAGCGTGAGGTTACCATGGGTATAAATAGCCTCAAAAGTAAGGAATAAGTTCATGTCAATGTGAGTAAGCTGCATTGTCTAACTATAAGTTTTATGAATACTAAATCATCATAAAAATAAATTTTAATGATTTTAAATTCAACGCTATCTTAATAATCGAATTCAGCAAAACCTGATGAGGGCAGAGAAATGAAATTTACCTTTACCGATAAAGTCGACGATTTGGTAAGTCGCGTCGAAGGCTTCATGAACGAAAACGTATATCCGGCGGAGGCTGTGTTCCATGAATTTCTGGAGAAATCCGACAATCGATGGACGATTCCGCCAATCATGGAGGAATTAAAGAAGAAGGCAAAGGCGCAAGGTCTCTGGAACCTCTTCCTTGCGGAATTTGAGGATTACGGCGCAGGATTAAATAACCTGGAATATGCCCCGCTCGCCGAAATTATGGGGCGGTCCCCCATCGGCTCCGAAGCCTTTAACTGCAGCGCGCCCGACACTGGCAATATGGAGGTGCTTGCCCGTTATGGGACTCAAGCGCAGCGAGATGAGTGGCTTGTCCCCCTTCTGAATGGCGAGATCAGGTCAGCTTTTGCCATGACGGAGCCTGCCGTCGCCTCTTCCGACGCAACGAATGTCCAATGCACGATAGATCGCCAAGGCAATGAATATGTCATCAATGGGCGCAAGTGGTGGACATCCGGCGCCTTGGATCCCCGATGCAAAATCATGATTGTGATGGGCAAGACCGATGTGAACGCCCCGCGCCATACACAACAATCCCAGATACTGGTACCGGTTGATACAAAAGGCGTCACCCTTCTCCGGCCGTTGAATGTTTTTGGTTCCGATGATGCCCCGCATGGCCATGCGGAGGTTCTCCTGGAAAACGTTCGTGTTCCGGCATCCAATATTATCGGCGGAGAAGGCGAAGGTTTCGCGATTGCACAAGGGCGCCTTGGCCCCGGTCGCATCCATCACTGCATGCGCCTGATCGGCTGCGCCCAGCGGGCATTGGAACTGATGTGCAAGCGGGCGGAAAATCGTGTCGCCTTCGGCAAGAAATTAAGCGATCAAGGATCGGTGCGAGAAGATATCGCCAAGTCTGCCTGCGAGATAGAGCAAGCCCGCCTGCTCACGCTGAAAGCAGCCGCACGTATGGACGATGTCTCTTATAAGGAGGCCCGGGACCTGATCGCCATGATCAAAATCACCGCGCCAACAATGGCCCAGACCGTGATTGACCGGGCAATTCAGGTGCATGGCGCGATGGGTCTGAGCCAAGACACTTTCCTTGCGGAAGCATTTGCTTACGCCCGGACTGTCCGGCTTGCTGACGGACCGGACCAAGTCCATATGTCCTCCCTCGGCAAGCAGATTGTCGGTCGTTATGCGCACTGAGGAAACAGGAAAGCCGGACAAATCGGGGGAGTTATCAAAACCCTCCGATTTTCTGGCGCTGCTCCCGTTTGTCCAGAGCTATGGTGTCACCATACTGGATGAGACGCCCGGGCATATTGTCATTGAGGCCCCATTTCAGGCGGCTCTATCAACGCCTCCGGACCTCTTTCCGGCATCCTTTATCGGCACGGTTGGCGATATCGCTGCGGTAAGCTCCTGCAATTCCCTGCTGCCTGCGGGATGGGCCTGTGCCACGCTGGATTTTACCGTAAAAATGACAGCGCAGGCACGCGGCGAAAAAGTAATTGCCCGCGGACGCGTTCTGCAAAACGGCCGCAATATTTCCATTGGCGCCGCTGATATATTTACCGTGAAGGATGGTATGGAGCAACTCTGCGGATCGGTTCTGGCATCAACCCGGAATTTTAAAATTCAGTCTGCAGTGTAACGCTACTTCCGCCGACGGACGAGATACCGCTGCTCTCCTTCGAGAACAAGCTCACGGCATTGATTATGAATTGTGGAGCGCACCGTCACGACGCCTGTCGATTTCTGTTCTTTGAGATCCGTGATGACTAGTTCCGGATAGACCGTATCACCGTAATAAACGGGGCCCAGAAATTTTGATGACTGATCTATGAAAGCGACAAGAGCCTCACCGATAACATGCGGAAAAATACCTGCGCCGGAAGCGGTCTGTATCAAAACCTGGAAACCATGGGCGAGCAATTCCGGATGGCCCTGCGACTTGCAATATTCTAAATCATAGTGAATGGGGTGATTATCGCCCGAGGCGGCCTGAAACGCCGAAAAATTAGCGTCACGCAAAGTCCGGGAGGGAATATAGAACCTCTGGCCAACCGAAAGGTCCTCGAAATAGCTTGCCTCGCCATATTTATGGTTTTCTGGATTAAACGGATTTTCCGACATCTCTCACCTCGCTTGTTCATCAAGTCTTTTTCTTAAGAGCATTTATTAAACTGCACTCCTTAGATATAGTTACTGAACTAACCATAGTTACGCAAGGAGGGTTTTATGAAGGGCGACACGTCAATTATCAAGCATCTGAATGTCATCTTGAAAAACGAATTGACGGCAATCAACCAGTATTTTCTCCACGCCCGAATCCTCGAAGATTGGGGCCTGAACGAACTGGGCGATAAGGAGTATCACGAATCCATTGACGAGATGAAACATGCCGACAAGCTCATCAAGCGCATACTTTTCCTTGACGGACTGCCTAATTTGCAGGATCTCGGAAAGCTCATGATTGGGGAGGACGTACAGGAGATCATCGAATGTGATCTCAAGATGGAGCATGTGGCCCATGTCGATCTGAAAAACGCGATAAAAGACTGCGAAAGCAAACAGGACTATGTTTCACGTGATTTGCTGGTCGATATCCTAGAATCGGAGGAAGAACATATTGACTGGCTGGAAACGCAACGTGACTTGATCGGCAAAATGGGACTGGAAAACTTTATTCAGTCACAAACCTCATAGGAAAATCAATCACATAATGTAAAAAAGCGCGCACCGAGAATTCATTGCTATTGACAACCATTCGCAAATACACTAGCTTTTAGGAATGATTGGCACTTTTAACAAAGAAGATACGCGCAATGTATATTTGTCTCTGTAATGGATTAACGGATCGCGACGTAAAAACGGCAGTTGCATCTGGCGCGCAACGTATTGCCAATGTCTATGAATTGCTAGGTGCAGCACCACAGTGCGCGAAATGCTCGGTGAACATTCGGGAAATCATTCGCGAAACTTCAACAAGTGGCATTGCGACAGCGGTCCGCAGCTAACCGCAGCGTCGCTTAATCTCGTTCAATTTTCATCGGAATCTGAAAAGAAATTACCCCCACCCCATAGGGGTGAGGGATAAATTCAGTCTACATGGCCTTATTATTGATTTCAGCCTTGGCCTGGGCATACTGTTCTTTTAATCTGTTCACATATTCTTCAACACTCGGCACATCACCAACACTGCCGATTCCCTGCCCGGAACCCCAAATATCCTTCCAGGCTTTAGACTTTCCAGTGCCACCGCTACCGAAGTTCATCCGGCTCTTATCAGCCCCCGGCAGGTTTTCCGGATCCAGCCCTGCCCGAACAACACTCGGGCGGAGATAGTTTCCATGAACGCCGGTGAATGTATTGGTATACACAATGTCTTCGCCGGCGCTTTCAACAATCATGGACTTGTAATCTTCAACCGCGTTCGCTTCCTTCGTCGCAATGAAGGCGCTGCCCATATAAGCAAGGTCCGCCCCCATCGCCTGCGCCGAGAGAATTGAGTGCCCATTGGCAATCGCGCCGGAAAGGGCAATAGGACCGTCAAAAAACTGCCGGACCTCTGATACCAGGGCGAAAGGGCTTAACCTGCCGGCATGGCCGCCAGCGCCAGCGCAGACAAGTATCAGCCCATCGACACCGGCCTCCAGCGCCTTTTGCGCGTGACGAATAGTTGTTACGTCATGCAGAACAATTCCGCCGTATGAGTGTATCGCGTCGATAACTTCGTTTGGCGCCCTGAGACTGGTAATAATAATGGGCACTTCGTGCTTGACGCAGAGCGCAACATCTTCTTCCAGCCGAGCGTTCGACGCATGAACAATCTGATTGACCGCGAAAGGAGCCACCTTCTTGTCCGGATTGGCTTTCGCATAGTCCGCAAGTTCGGTCTTTATCTGTTGCAGCCATTCATCGAGTTGAGAAACCGGCCGCGCATTCAGCGCCGGAAAGGAGCCTACAATGCCTTGTTTACACTGCGCTATCACCAGTTCCGGATTGGAAACAATGAACATTGGCGATGCAATGACTGGAAGAGAAAGTCGCCCCTCCAGAACAGCTGGCATTGACATATAAAGGATGACTCCTAGTTTATTGGAAAGTTTAGCCAGGCTTGGATCTTCCGCCCAGTTACCCGGCTTGCGGCGATTATTAGCAGGGTTTTTCAAAGATGACAAATTGTCATTATTGACAAAATTTCATTTTTTACCTTCGCACCTGCAGCAATATTGCGAAAAATCCTTTCAAAACAGAATATTATTACTTTTGGTCGAATTTAAAAAAAATCTACACCTCAGGCGGAGACGGAAGAAAATCGGCCCGAAATTGAATCTCAGCCGTACTTATTGATGATTTTGATTCTCTTTCGCTTTCCAAAAGCACCCTTCAAGGGCCCGAAAAACAAACTTGCGGCAAATATTTTCCTTCTGTCAGGACTTTCTTGCCCACCATCAAACGCCGTTGTTCGCTTTTTTGTCTCTTTTCCACCGAACCATATAGAAACCGTTGTGTTTTCCATGAATGTCATTCTGGCACGAACGCTGCATAGTGATTGCTGTACAAACTTTTATGGAGAGAATTGTGCTGCAAGCTGAAATGAATGATCTATCGGTTGAGAACAGATTCGAAAAACGGGGAGCCTTCCGTGTCTCCAAGCCTGTGTTGAGTGTAGAGATTGACGGAACGCAGTTTTCAACCGAAAACTGGTCCCTTGACGGTATGATGCTGAACGGCGTGCTTGGCCAGGCGGAACTCGACAAACCGGTAGAAGGAATTGTCGGGCCAGTTGGCTCTCCCGAAATGTGCCGCTTCGGAGGTCGGATTGTTCGCGTCGATACGCAAAGTATGACGACAGCGATCGAGCTGGACGAGAAAAGTCCCGATGTAGCAGCATTGCTGCCACTTTGGGTCCTGAAATACGGCACCCGCTAAGCGTCAACCTGACATCAGAAGCTTGACAATGGGCAGACACCATACCTAAGGTTGTCACACTTGCCGCTCGATGATCGGCATACCTTGATTTTCCTGATGGGAGAGACCGGTATTACCGGCGCCGAAGGAGCAACCGCCCCGGAAACTCTCAGGCACCTGTATCGTCAGGACAAAAGGCTCTGGAGAGAATACGCCGACGATGGTTGGCGCATCACCGAAGAGGTAAGCTGGAAGTTTCCAGCGTAATCTTTCAGGTACACGGACAGAGGGGGCATCATTTAGCGCATTGGTGAGTTCCACCAAAGTAAAGAAGGGTGCCCGATATGACAACAACTCCCAAAACCGGCCTTGGCAATGTCACACCCGTTGTGCCATCAAGGCCTGCAAGTTCGACAAGCACAACTTCGCAGATGGATGTCAATATAAGTGTCACCGATCTTTACACGATCGGCATTGGCCCTTCGAGTTCCCATACTGTGGGCCCGATGCGCGCAGCGAAACGTTTCGTTGACCGATTGAATAGTGAAGATCTGCTTCTGAAAACTGATCGCGTCCTTGTCGAGTTATATGGCTCTCTTGCGCTTACGGGTCATGGTCATGCAACGGATATGGCTATCCTTCTCGGATTAAGCGGCAAGCGCCCTTCCGCTGTCGATCCCGAAGAAGTCCAGCCCCTGATCGCTAAAATCCGGACGAGCGGGTCGATTTCACTTGACGGGGCCCATGCTATTCCTTTTTTCGAAGATCAAAGCCTCCTCTTCCTGAAAGACGAGCTCCTGCCCGAACATTCAAACGGGATGCGCTTTTATGCGTTCAGTAAAGACGGAGAAGAATTGCTCAGCCGGGATTATTTTTCCGTCGGCGGCGGCTATGTGGTTTCACATAATGAGGGCGACCGCGCGGAAACCCGGGGCCACAATATCAGCCTGCCCTACCCTTTTACATCTGCGGATGAATTGCTTGCACTGGGAAAAGAAAGCGGCCTCAGTATCGCCGAGATGATGCTCGCCAATGAAAGCAGCTGGCGATCAGAAGAAGAAACTTTTGCCTTTCTGGATGATGTGAATGACGCCATGATCAACTGTATAAAGCGCGGATGTGAAGGTGTAGGAGTGCTGCCCGGCGGCCTGAATGTAAAACGTCGCGCTAACAAGCTTTATAAAGACCTGATGGAAAACCCGGAGCGGGCATCGCGCGATCCGCTGACTGTTCTCGATTGGGTTAATCTGTATGCCTTGGCCGTGAATGAAGAAAATGCCGCCGGCGGCCGTGTGGTCACAGCGCCTACGAATGGGGCGGCAGGCGTGATCCCTGCGGTCCTCAAATATTACCAACGGTTCTGCCCAGGTGTCACCAAAGAGGGCAGCCGTAACTTCCTGCTGACGGCCGCCGCCATTGGCGCCATATACAAAAAACGTGCTTCGATCTCGGCGGCGGAAATGGGCTGTCAGGGAGAAGTGGGTGTTGCCTGCTCCATGGCGGCAGGGGCGCTCACCGCCGTCCTCGGCGGCACAAATGAGCAAGTTGAGAACGCGGCGGAGATCGGCATGGAACATAACCTTGGCCTGACCTGCGATCCCATAGGTGGCCTAGTTCAGATACCCTGCATCGAGCGCAACACCATGGGTGCCATGAAGGCAATCAATGCTTGCCGACTGGCACTTTCCGGAGACGGCGTACACGTGGTGTCCCTTGATGAGGTGATAGAGACCATGCGGCAAACCGGCGTCGACATGCTCAGTAAATATAAGGAAACCTCTCAAGGGGGGCTCGCCGTGAACGTGGTGGAGTGCTAGCGGCCTAGAGTTCCCGCGTCAGCATCTTCTGAATATGCAGGGGCAGGGCGAAAGCGGCCTGGTGTATTTCCGGCGTATAATACTCTGTTTCTAATTCCGCTTCGATATATCGTTGCGCCAGTTTGGCAAGGCCGGTTTTTCGGTGATCCGCCTCATCCGTCGCCCACCCATAGGCCATAACGCCCCCGACATAACTCGGAATGGCGGCAAGGTAAAACGTCACGTCCTTAAACAAGCCGCCAAGCCGATCATAACTTTCTCTAAGCTCACTCTCCTGAACAAACGGAACGCCGTTCTGGGTGATGATTATTCCACCCTCGCTCAGGCATGTCTTGCAGTCACGATAGAACTCTTCTGTATAGAGAACTTCGCCCGGGCCATGCGGATCCGTACTGTCAATAATTATGACATCCCAGCGTGCGTCTGTTTCTTCGACGAATTTACAGCCGTCCGCAATCACAAGTTCGAGCCGAGGATCATCAAAAGCGCCGCCAGAGACAGATGGCATATATTTCTTGCTGAGCTCAATGACGGTGCGATCAATATCGACTAGCGTTACCGCTATATTCCTGTGCTTCATCAATTGCCGCGCTGCGCCACCATCGCCGCCGCCAATGATGAGGACGCGCCGCACCTTGCCATGAGCAAGAAGTGGAACATGCACGAACATCTCATGATAAATGAATTCGTCTTTTTCCGTCGTTTGGACCGCGCCATCAAGGGACATGACCCGCCCGAACTGGCTATTCTCGAATATCACCAAATCCTGAAGGTCGGTCTTCTCACGATAGATGACCTTCTCGACATTCAGCGCGAGATTAACACCAGAATGCAACCCCTCATCGAAGAGCTCCATCAACTGACAATTCCCCGCTTGATTTCATTGACCTGAAGCGTAACCGGCTTGAACGCCTCCTTCAAAACCGGAATGGCTTTATAGGGGTCGGCCTTTCCGCACATGAAAATATCCAGCGCCATAAATCCACGCTCGGGCCAGCTGTGAAAACTGATATGACTTTCCGCCAATACTGCCACGCCGGAAAGGCCATCCGGCTCAAATGCATGGACATGGAAATGCAACAAAGTCGCCCCGGCTGCATCGATTGAGCGGCGTAGAGCGCTCTCAATGAGGTCAGGGTCATTGAACCCCTCTCCCTGCCAGAGATCAACTATCAGGTGGGTTCCCGCGAATGTCAGGCCGTCCTTATGCACGAAATAATCAACCCGCATCTCGTCTGCGTCGTCAATTTCGTCATTTTTCCTGATATTTTTCAGCATTTTTATCCGTGAAAAAACCGTTCCATTATCCCAAAAACAGGGTGCCGCGTTATCGCCGAGATGGTCGGCAAGTGCAAGGGAAAAAATGGTATTGCCGCTTGTGTATTCATCATACATCTGGTCAAGATGAACCTAAGAGACAATTACAGTACAGAGCGGCATCCAGAATGACAATTGAACTCTTCAATTTCAAGTTCAGCGCCTATGGACGAATTGTAAAAATCGTACTGGCGGAAAAGAAGATCAAACATGTCATCCGTGACATAAATCCCTTTGATATGGATGCTGCCGACGACTACCTCCAAATTCATCCCTTTAAACGGGTCCCGGCTATTCGTCATGGTGATCTGTTTCTTTATGAAACAAGCGCCATCACGCAATATCTTGATGAAGCTTTTGGCGGCCCCTCGTTACAGCCCACGAGTATACAAGAGCGTGCTAGAATGCGGCAGGTCATGGCGATCGTCGATAACTATGGCTATCGACCATTAGTCAGGAAAGTCTTCTCTGAAAGCGTCTTTAATCCGGTTTTTGACCAACCCGTTGATAAAGAGCTTTTGAAGGAAGGGATTGAAGAGAGCGCATTTGTCCTGCGAGCATTAGAAAAGATCATTAGTGACAATGGATATATAGCGTCTTCCACATTCTCCCTCGCAGATGCTCATCTCATACCGATGGTCGACTATTTCACAATGGCGCAGGAAGGGATTGAAATGTTGGGGGATTATTCCAAGCTATCCGCTTGGTACGAACATATAAAAGGCCGCCCTAGCGTGGAGACTACACGCTCTTTATTAAAGTAAATGCGGTCGCTACGAAGGTGGTGACTAAGAGGATGATGTTATGCGTGTAATCAAGCCAACAGATTTTCAGGGAGAAAAAGCCTGGGATGCCCTCGATATTGAGCAGATTCAAAACGCGACTGTCCGCCTTCACTGGACCGATCAACCCTATATCTGGCATGTGAATGACGGCCCGGAAGTTTTTGTCCTTCTGGATGGTAAAGTTGAGATGCATATCGGGGATGCCGGACTAGAGAGTGTTTTACAACTTTCTCCCGGCGAGATTTTTCATGCCGAAACGGGCGACCGGCACAATGCCGTCCCGTTGGTTCCTTCCCGCATCCTTGTGATTGAAAGCGAAGGTAGCATTTAAACCTGGGACCCGGAATTGCCGCTATTTCAGCACAACATATTCATAGTCGACCGGCATATTATTGATGCCCCGATCCGGCGCGGCGATCCAGCCGGCAATTTTACCAGGCTCTGTCACCTGCCGCATCAAGCTAAGAACATAATTACGATCATCGTCAGAGGGCAAAAACTCGTCTTGGCGGCGATGGAATTCCGCCTCCGATATAAAATCACCCTTCGGTGTTGTTGTTACCCCCGCCCACGATCCGATATTGCGGCGAAATCGACTTGACGGCAGTTCAATCGCATAATCAAATCCGGCCTTCTTGATAAGGCGGTTCCAGCGGGTTACGCCGACCATGCAATCCTTGATATAGGCGTCACGCACCTGACAGTTGATGGCGCTGCGCACGGCGACTTCCTCAATACAAATCCCGCCTTTTTCATCCGGCATTTCAATTTCCAGACTGGTATCGCGGGCAATATGGTCTTCATACTGCCGCTCGTCCGGGCGTCCCTTAATACCATTCGCGAAAGTGATTGCTGCATTAGATGAAATTTCGGCCCCAAACAGATCCATACAGGAGGAAAACCAGTAATTCACGTAGCGCTGAAGCAATGGTAAGTCGATAACACCGGCCTTTCTCAGTATAATAGGGTCGTCCGTTTTGAGTTCCGTCATTTTTTCAAGCGTACGCCGGATGATACGTGTGATCCCGGTTTCCCCCACATACATATGATGCGCTTCCTCCGTCAGCATAAACTGGCAAGTGCGCGCCAAGGGATCAAAAGATGATTCCGCCAGACATTTAAGTTGATACTTGCCGTCACGGTCCGTGAAATAGGTAAACATGAAAAAAGAGAGCCATTCGCTGACCGGCTCGTTAAATGTCTCGAGAATGCGCGGATTGTCTTCTTTCCCCGAATGGCGCAGCAACAGATCTTCCGCTTCCTCCCGTCCATCGCGGCCAAAATAGGCATGCAGAAGATAAACCATCGCCCATAGATGCCGCCCTTCTTCGACGTTCACCTGAAACAGGTTGCGCAAATCAAAAAGCGACGGGCATGTCTGGCCAAGCAGCCGCTGCTGCTCGACTGAGGCAGGCTCCGTATCGCCCTGCGTCACAATCAAGCGGCGGAGAGTGGAGCGATACTCTCCCGGCACCTGCTGCCAGACCGGCTTGCCATAATCATCGCCAAAGCCGATGGTCCGATCCTTTTCCTCCGGATTGAGAAAAATGCCCCAACGATAGTCCGGCATTTTCACCTTACCGAAGCTCGCCCAGCCTTTCGCATCAACCGACGTTGCCGTGCGCAGGTAAACTTCTTTCGACTGAAATCCTTCCGGCCCTAGTTCCTGCCACCAGTCAAGGAAGCGGGGCTGCCAATGTTCGAGTGCCCTTTGGAGGCGGCGGTCGTTACCGAGATCCACATTATTGGGGATTCGCTCCTGATAGTTTATCGCCACCCTACACTCTCCTCTTGTCAAACTCGGCCTTGGTCCCGCTACCGAATAGTTTAAGGGCGCCCTTTTCGCCAACAGCATTGGGGCGATTGAAAATCCAGTTCTGCCAAGCGGACAGCCGCCCGAAAATTTTTGTGGAAGGGGTTTCAGAGCCGCCGAAGCGCAAATTTGCCTCAAGGCCGGACAAGGCATCCGGCGAGAGGCTATTACGTTCCTCAATCAATAGCCGTATTTCTTCTTCCCAGTCGATATCGTCAGGAATAAAGGTGACAAGGCCTTTTTCTTCAGCCTCGATGGCATCCAGCCTGATCTCCATTTGTTGCCTGAGAGCATCAAGTACGTCATCGTCTTCATAAAACCGGTGAGCCAGTCGGCTCTTTCCGTTAACAGCCTCATAGGCGCCGAAATTCTGTGTGCTCAG
Source organism: uncultured Sneathiella sp. (assembly GCF_963973085.1). Classification (GTDB taxonomy): domain Bacteria; phylum Pseudomonadota; class Alphaproteobacteria; order Sneathiellales; family Sneathiellaceae; genus Sneathiella. Next base: position 553,187 of record NZ_CAXAXA010000003.1, on the reverse strand, counting down.
TGTAATATGTGGCGGCATCCCCTCTTCTTCTGCGATATCCAGCATGTAGATGCGATCGGCAGCAAGCGCGAGTTCATAAAGAGTGCCGGCGAAACAGGATCCTTCTTCCATGAGGGCAAATAAACTGCGGGAGGAAACATCGAGACGCGCCAAAGTGCGCCGTAACATGCCGATCACTTCACAGACAAACCAGTTATCCTGATGCTCAAAAAGCGCCGCATCAGCCTTCAGCACATTATCAATCGAACCGGTTGTCTTGAGAAGAAGCGTCCCGATATCTTCATTATTCGTTCGCAGCATCAGGATTGCATCGTCAAGTTCACGTGCCATGGAAAGCGGCCACCAGTTAGCCCCCGCTTCATAAATGTCCGGAAGTGAAATTTCTATATCATCACCGGGGCCCGCAATGGTCAGGGTCGCGTACCCTTCCTCTGTATTAATCACGGCATCGACATACCGATAATGGTAACCGACGTCATCAATCTTCCTGCTGAGAGGCGGCAAGGTAATGCCGTTTGCCTTTTCCGGTCGTTTACTCTTTGCGGCAAGTTCTTGCGCCCGCGCCATAACTTTTTCGTTAAAGGAATTTCGCGGGACAACCTCATCCACCAGTCCCCATTCCTTGGCTCGCCGACCACGCACACCATCCGGATTCGTGCAGAAAACATCTGCCAGGTCATGGCGGACTTTGCGTTTGTCTGTCAGGCGGGTGAGGCCGCCCGTTCCCGGCAATACGCCGAGAAGTGGAACTTCAGGGAGACTAACGGCGCTGGAGCGATCATCAATCAGAAATATTTCGTCACAGGCAAGCGCAAGTTCATAACCGCCACCTGCGGTCGTTCCGTTGCATGCCGCAATGAACTTAATACCGGAATGTCGGCTGCTGTCCTCCATCCCATTTCGCGTTTCATTGGTGAATTTGCAGAAATTCACTTTCCAGCCATGAGAAGAAGTTCCCAACATGTAGATGTTTGCGCCCGCGCAAAACATTTTTTCCATGCCGCTGGTGACAATAACAGTACGGACTGCGGGATATTCAAATCGTATCCGCTGCAACGCATCGTTAAGTTCGATATCGACGCCAAGATCATAGGAATTGAGCTTGAGCTGATAGCCAGGGACAATCCCGGCATCCTCATCTACCGCCAGCGCAAGAGTTGCAATAGCCCCATCAACAGACAATGTCCAGTGACAATAGTTATCAGGATGCCTGTCGAAAATGATCATGGGCCTTACTCAGAATTATGAATTATACTACCTTTCTAAAATGCACTTTAATTCATGTCAAGCAACTTACAATCACTCCGGCGCAATCAACCCCTTTGCCACATTTTTAAGGTTATGCAAACTTTCTGCAATCGACTTGCCCGATGTACTGCATTTCGCATCAGCGCGGCGGTAAAGGGGTATCCTTGCGGCAAGAATTTGCTTCAAATCCTTCATCGCCTCACGGCTTCCTCTCATTGGACGCATATCACCTTGAGCAACTACCCGAGACATATGTTCCTCGGGCTCGGCCTGCACCCAAACGACATGCGTCCGATTTAGCAACATGGAAAAAGTCTGCTCGTCCGCAACGATACTCCCACCTGTCGCAATGACAATGTCATCATGATTTGCAATGATATCCGTAAGACATTGGCGTTCCAGCCGACGAAAGGAGGGTTGCCCCGCGAGGGAGAAAATCTCGTCCAATCCTGCGCCAAATTCTCTTTCGATACATTTGTTTAGTTCCACGAACTCACACCCTAGATTTTCCGCAAGAAGCGGCCCCAGCGTTGACTTTCCGGCCCCACGCAGTCCAATCAAAGAGATCCGGCGGGCCTTAGCCACATGCTCGGAACGCGCAAGCTGTTTCCTGATCTCTGATATCGCTATCGCCAATTGGTCCGCAGGCAGATGCCGCGCCAGCTGATATAGCTCCTGCATTTCCGGACTGAGCTGATCCCCGACAGCCAGAATGTCAATGAGATTCATATCCATGGCGTCGGCAATCTGCCTCAGTATCGATATGGAGACATTTCCCTGTCCGGTCTCCAGTTTAGCAAGGTATCGCTCCGAAACGTCAGAATCCCGAGCAAGAATCCGCCGTGTCATGCCATGCTGTGCCCGTACTGCCCGCACATGCGTACCAAGATCAACCAGAAACTCATCCGTGCGGCTGCCTTCCCGCCGTGACGGTTCGCTCGCTTTTTTACTCATCTCTATGATCACCAACATTTATTTATAATGCACTGGACAAAGTGCATTATATTTCCTATTCCGGTTTTTGCGTAGGCATTTTTTTGGAGAACCGCAATTTTGGTCGATCATGTAAAAATTCTTGTCAGCACAATGACCGGAACAGCCGAACTCGTAGCCGAGGAAATTGCTGACGCCTTATCCGCAAAAGGTAAGACGGCGGAAATACTTCTGATGGATGACCTCAGCTCCGACATCCTGACCCATGATGCCGCATATGTTATCTGCACATCAACTTATGGACAGGGGGACGTACCGGACAATGGCCAAGCCTTTATTGACAATCTGACAACGGTTGAACCGAACCTTTCCGGCATCCGGTTCGGTGTCTTTGCCCTTGGGGACATTACCTACAACCAAACCTTCTGCAATGCGGGAACTTTGTTCGACACCGCATTTCAGAAACTTGGCGCAACACGCGTCGGCGACATCATGCGCCATGACGCCTCTTCCGGAGAATTGCCCGAAGACCAAGCCGCTGAGTGGGCGGACGGATGGCTTGAGCAACTGACGAATACTTAAAAGTTTATGATAATGCCATACTTGCCAGATGCGCTTAATGAAAGTTAAACTAATAAGCTGTATAAGACTGGCTGCGTAAATGATCGTCAAGGAGAGAAATGCAATGTCCATCGAAGCCGATGAGGCCGAATTTTACAATGCCGCGGTAGATCTTATTGATCATAATCTGGCTGCCGGACGGGGACAAAAAACAGCGATTATCGACAAGTCGGGCTCCCATAGTTATCAGGAGCTAAGCGATAACGTTAACCGCTTCGCCAATGCCCTCCGGGAACTGGGTATTCTGCCGGAACAGCGTATTGTTCTTTGCATGAATGACAGCATTGATTTCCCCGTTTGCTTCCTTGGAGCAATTAAAGCGGGCGTTATTCCCGTCCCGATCAACACGCGACTTACCGCGAATGACTACTCATTTGTACTGGAGGACAGCCGTGCCACAGCGGTTGTCGTTTCCGACATTCTGCTGCCATTATTTGAAGGTCACCTCGCATCACACCCCGAGCTTAATACAGTCATCGTTTCTGGTGAAGCCAGCGGAGACCATCATGCGCTCTCTTCACTTCTGGCATCCCAGAGCAAGGAGGCCATCGCCGCTAGGACAAGGGCCGATGATATGTGTTTTTGGGCTTATACTTCAGGCACAACGGGAATGCCAAAAGGAACTGTCCATATTCATAAAAGCCTGAAAATGACAGCAGAGCTATATGCCATAGGCACTCTGGGTATGAATGAAAATGACGTCGTGTATCCTGCGCCAAAGTTATTCTTTTCCTATGGGCTAGGGGCCGGTTTGATTTTTCCTCTCGCTGTTGGCGCCACATCGATCTTGTTGGAAGGTACTCCGACTGCTGAAGCCGTCGCCGACATTCTGATAAACAAATCACCGACGATTTTCTTTGGTGTCCCAACTCTTTACGGCATGCTGCTGGCAAGTAATCTGCTGCCCGAGGGAGAAAGTCATAACTTACGTTTTTGTATTTCCGCGGGCGAGGCCTTGCCTGCAGAAATCCTGGCACGGTGGCAAAAACTCACTGGTCTTAATCTTCTCGACGGCATCGGCAGCACGGAGATGCTTCATATTTTTCTTTCCAACCGGCCTGACGACATCCGTCCTGGGTCAACCGGAAAACCGGTGAAGGGATATGACATCCGCCTGACGGGAGATGACGGTCTTCCCGTTGCACAAGGTGAGATGGGAGCGCTAGAAATTTCAGGTCCGACCAGCGGGATTATGTATTGGAACCGGCGCGAAAAAAGCATTGAGACATTTCACGGCCCCTGGACGCGCGCTGGGGATAAATACCGTCAGGATGAAGACGGTTATTACATTTATTGCGGACGGACGGACGACATGCTGAAAGTTGGCGGTATCTATGTATCGCCATTCGAGGTAGAAGCTGCCCTGATTGAGCATGAAGCAGTTCTGGAAGTTGCCGTCGTTGGCCAGGCAGATGCAGACGGCCTTATCAAACCGAAAGCCATTATCGTTCCGAAAAATTTTGATATGGACCTCGATAGCCTGGCTGACGAATTGAAAGTTTTTGTGAAAGAGCGTCTCGCCAGCTTCAAGTATCCGAGATGGATCGAATTTGTTGATGAGCTTCCAAAAACAGCCACCGGAAAAATACAGCGGTTCAAGTTGCGCAAAACCGGCTAGACTTGAATAACGGAATGGAAGGTTGAATTTGTCAAATTGAGGGCCAGTTATTTACTCAAGGGCGCATTAACTTGTTTTAGAGGGTCATGATGATAAAAGGACTTCACCACAACGCCTATAGATGCCGAAATTCCGAAGAAACACGAAAATTCTACGAAGATTTTCTGGGCCTCCCCCTCGCCCATGCGCTCTCAATTAGTGAAACGAAAACCGGTCGGAAAACGGAAGTTCTTCATACTTTCTATGAAATGGACGACGGATCTTTCCTCGCTTTCTTTGAAGCACCCGACCGGGAATTCGAGTTCAAGGATCAACACGACTTTGACCTTCACATCGCGCTTGAAGTGGATATGGATAGCCTCCATGCGATGTTTGAAAAAGGAAAGAAGCTGGGCATGGAGACCCGTGGCATTTCCGATCACCATACAATCCATTCCATTTACTTTCGCGATCCAAATGGCTACGTCATAGAGCTTACAGCGAAGATACCCGAGAAAACACCCGATCATGAGACTGCCGCGGCAGAAGCGCATAAAATGCTGCGCGAATGGAATGACGCTCACTTGGTCAGCTGAATTAGGGTGGTCCTCTATTTTTGGGGTGTCCAAAGCAGGGTTTTCCCAATAATCTGTGCCCTTTAGAAAATCTGCTATCGGGAGCGATTTAATGTTGGGACGTACCTTTGCCTGGCTTCTGGCCGTGAGCTGGCCTCTATTGATGATCACTCCTGCCGTCTCAGCAGAGCAGGATCGATATGTCGGATATTATTATCCTGCACCGGCTAAAATCGAGATTTATTGTGCCCGCGTCTCACCATTGCCTGATATGGACAAGCGACGCCGGGTCGGGTTTGTGATTGGCATCAAGGAAGGAATGGCCAATCAACCGTATGAGTCCGCTTATTCTGTCTTCGTGAAAGGAGGCGAATCTCGCAAGCTGATTATCGTTGCCAAAACGGACGGCCATTTGAAGACCATTTACCGGGTGCGTGCCCTGCTTGCAGATCTAACCAACAGCGCCAGGACAACCCCGATATTTGAGGAAACCGGCTCGCCGGAAAATCTGACGTTTCTTGACCTGATTACACTTCTGGGCTTTCAAAACATAACGCTCAGTGACGGGGATCGTTTCACCCACCAGATTGAAATGTGGTCAAAGGACAATAAAAGATGCGGGAACCAGCCACTCACGGACTAATAATGCGGAACGCCGGGAATTCGACAAGCACCACTTGTATATGTCGCCGTGACAGTGCAATTTCGGGACAACTGAACTGTCAGGTTTCCCTTGCAGTTCTCAAAGCCGACCCAACCGTTTAGCTTCTCCGAACCTTCCGAGGCGGCAGAACCTCTGCTGGAAACGACGTAATGAACTTCGGCCTTTCCCAAAGTTGAAATGTCCAACTTTTCCATCTCTGCTTCTATGACCCCGGCACAACCGGTTTTGCGCCACGTTTCAGCCGATGCGGCCCATGGCAGGCAAATGGCACTAATCGCCAACATCAACGACAGGGTATGTCTGCAACGTAATCTTGATATTCTTCCAAGCATGTCAGCTGCCCTCTGGTCGTAATTACAAATTTTTCACGCGATTAATCGTGGCCTTCGCCCCAAGCTATGCTGTAGAATTTGTGTGATTGCAACAACCATAATAAAAAAGGGGAATACCATGTCTGCTGTTAACGTCGTCGCCATCATAACCGCCAAAGCCGGAAAGCGCGCTGAGGTCCTGACCGCCTTCAAGGCGAATACGCCTGCTGTCCATGCCGAAAAAGGCTGCATTGAATATAACGCCGTTGTCGATATGGATGGCGTTGGCGGCTTTCAGGCTAAGCTTGGCGAAGACAGCTTTGCCGTTATCGAGAAGTGGGAAAGCATGGATGCCCTGATGGACCATGCCAAATCCGAGCATATGAAGGCCTATGGAGCTAAAACGAAAGACTGGCTCGAAAGCCGGGTAATACATGTCCTGACACCGGCCTGATCCTGCTCAGTGCCAAAGAAATCAGAAATCACAATTTTCTAAAATCCAATATGTGCTGCAGCGCATTAAAAAAGCCGGGGGAGGCTTGCCCTCAACCCCGGCTTCTATATTGGTGGCTCCTCCCAGACTCGAACTGGGGACACATGGATTATGATTCCACCGCTCTAACCAACTGAGCTAAGGAGCCAAAAGCGACCGCCGACATCGTTGCATTCCAAAGCCTGCAGGCCCATCGAAGCCCGGTTTTTAGGTTTTTTACAAAGACCTGTCAAGCAAGGAAATGACAATTACCCGCTCAGCTGCTGCCGGGCACTAGCGATTTTAACCGGCGCTTCTGTTCCGGCTATCCAGCCACCGCCGAGCAGTCTGTCTCCGTCATACATCACACAGGCTTGCCCCGCGGAAACGCCAGCTTCAGGAACAGCCAGATGCACTTCCGCCCAGTCGCCTGGCGCACCATAAACAGTTGCTTGCATTGGTTCCTGCGTTGATCTTACTTTCACCGTGACCATGACGCCAGATGTCCCGAGTGGCTCATCTCCTATCCAGTTCATCTCCCGCAAGGTAAGTTTGGAGACGAGCAGGGCATCAGCCGGGCCAACAACGATCCGGTTACGCTCAGGATCGATGCGGGTGACATAGAGCGGGCTTCCTGTCGCGACACCAAGGCCACGACGCTGTCCGATCGTATAGTTGATAATCCCGGTATGCTGTCCGAGAACATTATTCTCCAGGTCCACTATATCACCAGTCACGGCAGATCCGGGGCGCATTCGCTCAATTACCTTCGCGTAGTTGCCGTTAGGGACAAAGCAGATATCCTGACTTTCAGGTTTTGCAGCCACAGCCAGATCATATTTATCAGCAAGCGCGCGCGTCTGCTCCTTCGTTAAATCACCAAGAGGAAAGCGCAAATAGTCAGCCTGTTCCTGCGTCGTAGCAAACAGGAAATAGCTCTGATCCTTGATCGCATTGCGCCCCCGAAATAGCTGCGCCTTGCCGCCAGCATCCTCGCGGCGCAAATAATGACCTGTTGCCAGGGCGGCAGCCCCGAGATCCTGCGCCGTTTCCAGCAGATCCCGAAATTTCACAGTCTGGTTACATCGCACACAGGGAACCGGGGTTTCACCGCGCAAATAGCTATCAGCAAACTCATCCATTACGCTGTCCTGAAAGCGGCTCTCGTAATCGAGAACGTAATGAGGAATGCCAATGGCTTCGGCGACGCGCCGGGCATCATGGATATCCTGCCCGGCGCAGCAGGCACCCTTCTTCTGAACGGCGGCACCATGATCATAAAGCTGCAGCGTAATGCCAACTACGTCATAGCCTTGATCCTTCAACAGCGCAGCCGTGACCGAACTATCGACGCCGCCGGACATGGCAACAACGATGCGAGTATCTTCCGGTGCTGTATCAAAACCAAGTGAATTCATGGCGCGCAATATAGAGTGCGCGGCCCAATATGCAAGTCTGGCAATTGCGGAGAAACCGAGTCAGAGGAAATTCAGCAGACTCAACCGGTTAAGCTGGCTCAATACACTGTAGGAGGTTTCAAGCGCGATTTCACGCTGCGTCAGGTTGGCAATCGCTTCCGCTGCATCGACATCTTCGATGTTACTGATGAACACCTTGGCCTGATCAATCTGCAACCCCAAGGCTTCAGTCGTATCTTCTACTGTCTTCTGGTTAAGGCCATTAGCACCACGGAAGGCCGCCATGTTGTCCATCAAAGTCTCTAGATTGGCGATCTCACCGGAGAGAAAACTCTGGTCCTCCTGACTGAGTGGAACGGCAAAACTGCCCGACGGTCCAGCTGGGACCGGCGCTGTCGTCGGTACCGTTCCGTTTGCCCAAAGTGCTAAACGCTGCAGTGCTGTCATAATCTCCAGTCCAATTTCATCGGCAACAACACCTACTTCCAGAGTCCGGTTTTCATCGATCCTAACAGACGCCTTCAGATCATTATTATCAAAGATATCGGCCGGCGGCTGGGCCGCAGCCATTAAGTCATTGATGGACGTGATATTTACGGGTGGCGCTTCACCGTTGGAACCGCTGAACAAATAGCCTTCCGTATTCCGGCTGTTAAGGAAATTCAGAGTTGTCTCAAATGCCCCTTCAATCGCCCCATACAGCCCTTGCGGTGACGCTGTGTTAATCGTTGACATCACAGCAGAAAGAACGTCTCCTCCTGCGCTTTCCATTCCAGCAAGCGCCTGATCATAATGCGCAAGCCGGCCCATGATTTTACCGTTGTTTGCTTCATATTGCTCCAGACGGGACAACAGCGATTTCGAACCTGCGAGACTGGTGACATCCATGTGGATATCCTTGTAGTACTCCGCCACATGACCGGTCGAAACCTGCCGTTGGGAATCCGCCAGCTTGCTTTGACTATTCATCATTTCCTTGATAAGCGTCTGGCTTTGCTGAAATGTAGAAATGCGTGTCATGGTTCTCTCCTAGACGAGATTAATAAGAACGTCATACATCTCGCGCGCGGTCGTGATAATCCGCGCCGAAGCATTATAGGCGTTCTGGTAAACAATCAGGTTCGCAAGTTCCTCGTCCATATTGACGCCGGATACTTCCTGAAGGCGGTTATGAAACTCGCCACTCAGGGCTGCCCGATCACTCTGCAGGCTTTCTGCGCGGGCGGCGTCCAGTCCGGATTTCGCAAGTACCTGCGCCGCATAGTCTCCTAGAGAAACTGTGGACCCTGTCAACCCGCCTACTGAACCAAAGGTAAATCGCGCCGTCGCCAGGTCTTGAAAGGCGAGCGCGCCACGATTGTCTGCGCTGGTGACAGCCGGTGTTCCGGTAGGGTTGATTTTGGCCGTTGCCAAGAGCTGCGGATTTGCAGCTATGGCAGGATCTACAGAGAACTCAAGGCCAGCATCCGCCGGATATTTAAGCCCAACCCCGAACATTTCCGAGAAGCTCATTCCCGTGGCACTGCGATCTGTAGCATCGGCCAGTACATTCACGCTGTAGTCACCAAAACCCGTGCTATTGTTGAATACCAAGGCGCCATTTGCATCAAGTGATGCGGTTGTATAGCCGCCGAGGTTACTGTTAATCTCGTTGACAACGTCCGCCATCGTACCGCCGATCGCGCCGAAATCAAGGGTCATGGAGACCGGTTCTTCGCCATTGGGTCCCCGGAACTCCAGTGTCGTCGTTCCCGTAAAGCCATGGGTGTCACTCGCCATTAACCCGGTATCATATGTCGTATTAATCATGGTGGTGATCAGGTCATTCATACCAAAGAAATGTGAGAAACCGCGTCCACCGCGATCGGACGGACTTCCCGCTTCCTGGGAGATACCAATGCCAGTTGCGCCACCTTGGGCCGACATTGTTAAGACCCCGTTGGCAAGGCTTAAGGTTCCGGCACCCAGCGCACCATTTACCTCTGCAATCACATCAGCCATTGTGGCCGTCCCTGGATTGTCGAAATCGACAGTGTAGGACGCGACCACATTATTGTTCGCATCGAAACTGTAGAAGCTCGCCTGTCCGCTAAATCCGTGTGCGTCCGTCGCAACCACTCCCGTATTCCGACCCGCCATCGCCGCGGGAGGCGGAACAGTAATATTATCATTATGGACGGCATTAAACCGGGCTGCGACCTCGGCTGAAAGAGAGCCAATCTGAGCCGCGAGGTTTGGAAGCTCCGTATTCCGCATATCAAGCCAGCCGCGAAGCGATCCACTTTGCAATTCCGGATCCAGCGCCAAGCCGGTGTCCGCGACGGTCTTGTTAACGGTGTCATATACATTCAGCGTGATCTGGCTAAAAATTGTTTCACTGGTGACAGAGGCGGCTGGCGAATAGACAAGCTGACGCGGCTGGAAATCAAGAAGCTGCTGACCTGCGTCCGTCACAACTGCAACCGCACCATCCCGCATAGGATATGTTTTAATATCCATAATTTTTGAGATTTCGGTGAGCGCCTGATCACGCTGATCCAGCAGATCACCAGTTGGTTTATTGCTTTGGGATGCGGATTTTATCTCAAGGTTTAAATCGTGAAGCCGCAAAATGGCGGCGTTTACAACTTCGATTTCCTCGGCAACACGGGTGTCCGCCTCTTTGCGCAGATCCTGTATCTGAGAAAGTAATCGGTTCGTCTCTATGCCGAAATTTGTGATTTCATTGAGTGCCGCAGTCCGGGATACCGACATCGTTGGATCAACCGTCAGGGCGGCAAATGCTGAATTCAGATTATCCAGCTTTCCGGTAAGGGAATTATTCGCCGCAGGATCGCCAAGTAATGACTGCAACTGCCCATAAATTTCAGACATAGCCTTATACTGTTCGGATCCCGCAGTCGCGAGACGCAGCTCCTTGGCGATAAATTCGTCAGTTATGCGGCGGACTTCGCTAATCTCTACACCGGTGCCGATGCCATTGACGAATATCGAGCTATACTCCACCGTTTTGCGCGCGTAACCTTCGGTCTGGACATTGGCGATATTTGTCGATGTCACATTCAGGGCAGTCTGGTGAGCCAGCATGCCACTTACACCGGAGTTTAAAATTGCGTTCAGGCTCATGATACTTGCTCCAATGCGGTCGGCATTTTTGCTTCGACTACGGAAAATTCGGCCTCGACACGGTAAAACATGCCTGTTTCAGGGCCCCTTCTGATCAAAGGCGCCGAAGACGAGAGAGATGTAACTATATGTTTTTCAAAATGTTTTTTCATAATGGCATGCTATCCGTTAAACGGGATCGCCACACAAGGCGACTGTCTCCTCGATAAGAAGCAATTTTGATGCCAGTATTTAAATTGACTGAAACCGCAGGCACGCTCCTCGCGCGCGAGTCTTTATCTTCCTTAGAATAAATCAGCATATCCGTCACTTACCGGACTTGAGCCGCTGACCATGTACTCAGGTCGGCAAAATCGTCTCTATCGGTTCAGAAGACACCCACCAAACAGGACGAAATTGCCTTTCCGACTAGCTCCAATGAATCTTATCTAATTGTTTTAACTACTTTTTTTTAATTTTAAAAAACTGGCCCAAAGTTTGCTTCATACAGGGACGAGTAAACCGCGCTTGGCGGTAACAATGAAATGAATGTGAGACACGCCATGGATATTGGGCAAATCATCGGGACGACAAAAGAGCCGCCGCGACGCGAGAGTGAACCGCGTAAAGAAGAGAGTGATGATTTCGCGACCTTCTTGAACGAACCTGCTCCAAAACAGGAAGCACTCGCTAAAAAGGAACCCATCCAGGCTGAACCGGTCGCGGAAAAGCAGGAACCGGCTGCGGGGAAGCAGACTGAGCAGGATGCACCTGCAGAGGAGTCCGCTCACGTCGCATCCCGTGACTCCACGACCGAAGCTGCCACGCCGGTAACTGACCAGAAGGCATCAGCCACTGAAGCAAAGGCAGCATCAGTTGCGAGCGCGACCCCTGCCGTACCGGTCGTACCAACATCAGTTACCACTGCACCACAAGCCATGCCTGAACATGGGTATGCCCAGACTGCACGGCCAACAGCCCAGAGCACCATTGAAACTGCAATCGACATAACAGCTGCCGCAGTCTCCAAGCCAAATGTCAGACCGGATGGCAAGCCAGATACGTCCAAAGCAGAAACAATTCCTGTCATGGCGAACGGCAATCCAGTAAAGCCCGTAAAGGTTCAGGCTGAAGTCGCTGCGCAGGTGGCTGCCCCTGCAGCTGCAGCTGCAGCTGCAGCAACAGAAAAGCCTGTCAAGAATAATGCCGCAACGCCTCCTAGCACAGAAAAAGCTGCTACAATCGGCGTGCCAGAGCCCAAACCGGCTCCAACAGCCTCCGATGTATTGGTTGCCGTTCGAACGCAGTCTGAGGCGAAAATGAGCGAAAAGGATATCCTTTCTGCAAAAATTGCGGAGATGCTGCAGGACGGAAAAGGTAAAATCAGCCTGAACAGCGCATCACAATCACAAAGCTTTCAGTCAACCCTTGCCAGCAGCACGAACCTGGTTACCGCTTCTATGGTCGGCAATGCGACCACTCCAGTCATGAGCGCGCTTCCCGGAACGGCAAATAATGCAGACGGCACCGTCCCACAGATAACACCAACTGTTTCGGCAAATGCCGGCGGCCTTCCGACGGAAGCGACTAATCCGACTATGCCGACAGCGCCCACAGGTTCCGTTCAGGGCGTTGAGGCAACGGCGACAAATACTGCCAGTCAGGCGGCAAATGCAGCCAGAGCCTCTGCACATCTGCCCGTGGCGGAGCAAGTCTCCACACAGATAAGTACAGCGATAAAGGAGGGGCATGACCGGATCAAGATCAGCCTCCATCCTTCCGAACTAGGGCGAGTGGAAGTAAAGCTCGACATTGGTCATGACGGACGTGTCCTCGCAGTTATCTCCGTGGACAAGCAGGAAACCCTCGATATGTTGCAACGCGATGCCCGCACTCTGGAGAAAGCCCTTCAGGACGCCGGCTTCGATACCGGATCCAACGGCCTTAATTTCGGGCTTCGTCAGGACACACAGGGTGAAGGAAGAAACTTCGCTGATCTTGATCTGCCGCTCGGCGAAGGAATCGATGAGAGCGATTTTTCAATGCTGCCACAACAACCGCTATCTAGCGGAATCAATGGCGACGGTAGCCTTGATATACAAGTTTGATTTTAGTGAACTAATTTCCAAAAAGTGAGATTTCAACATGCCGGAAATAACTTCGACGTCCCAAGCCCAGAATAGCGCCGCAAGTAAGGCAGCGACAAATCTGGCGAGTAATTTTGACGACTTTCTGACGTTGCTGACAACGCAGCTGACTAATCAGGATCCGCTTAATCCGACAGATTCAACGGAGTTTACTAATCAGCTTGTAAACTTTACTTCTGTCGAACAGGCAATTGCGACGAACCAGAATCTGGAATCTCTGGTTAAACTAACACAAATGTCGCAAGAAAATGCACTGTCGGCTTCAATGATCAACTATCTCGGAAAGTCTGTCACGACTAACCTGAATGTATCGGCGTTGAGCGATAGCGAGGCTACCTGGAATATCGATCTTGGCAGCAGCGCGGCGAAAGTGAAGTACGATATTTATAATCAGGATGGTTCTATCGTTTACTCTAAAACCGAAGATTCTGCCGCGGCCGGCGCCCAGCAATATAATTGGGACGGAACAACCAATAGCGGCACCACTGCCGAAGACGGCGCATATTATCTTGTTGTAACCGCAGAAACCGAGGGCGGAGGCGACATTAACGTCGACTACAGTTTCAAAGGAATTGCCACCAGTATTGACACTGTAAATGGTGAAACCGTCCTTAAGGTGGGCGATGTCCCGATAGGGCTTGGCTATATTACATCCGTAACGCAACCACAGACAACTGATCCGTCCGCTTGAACGCGGCTAACCCAGAACGCTTTCGCCAAATATTAGGCGGGCGGTAAAATAGGAGAGATGAAATGAGTTTAACAGCAGCAATGTTTTCCGGTGTTTCGGGATTGGCCGCGCAGTCAACGGCGATGGCAACGATCTCGGACAATATTTCGAATACTAATACAATCGGTTACAAGGGTACCAGCGCTTTGTTTTCCACTCTCGTGACTGAGAGTGCGACGGACACGACATACTCCGCAGGCGGCGTTCAAGTTCATCCGCGCTCACAAGTGGATCGGCAAGGACTGGTAACAGGATCAAACACCGACACCCATATGGCAATTGCTGGCGACGGCTTCTTCGTTGTAACGGGCACACCCAACCCGACGGCGACAGGCGGAAACTATGTTTTCACTCGCGCCGGTACATTTGAACCGGATGCAACGGGTTTGCTTCGTAATGCGCAGGGTTATTATCTGCAAGGTTGGGAAATTGATGCAAACGGCAATATCCCGGCCAACCGATCAGACCTTGCCGCACTGACGCCAGCCAATGTGACCGGCCTTACAGGTAACGCAGAAGCAACATCAAACATCAACCTGCAAGCAAATTTGTCCTCCAATCAAACGAGCTTCGGCCCCGGATATGTGGCAGGAGACATGACGGCCGGTACAACTGAACCACATTTCGTCCGGTCCTTCCAGATATATGATAGCCTGGGCTCCGCCCATACCATGACGTACAATTTTCTGAGAACCGGTTCGGGTGTGACGCCAAACGAATGGACTGTCGAAGTAACCGCGGATACCGATAACGATGGCGTGGAAGACATGCTAACATCTGCCATTGTTGCGTTTAATACCGATGGCACACTGGATATGAGTGCCACGACACTGAGCAATACCATCAATATTCCCTGGGCCGCAAGCATGGGTATCGGCAGCCCGCAGGCCGTCAATCTGAACTTTGGTAACGATGGCCTTTCCGATGGTTTTACACAGTCCGGTTCTATCTCTCAACTGGTTTCCTCTGACGTAAACGGAGCCCTTTTTGGTGCCTTTGAATCAGTTTTTATCAATGAGCAAGGCACGGTGATCGCGAAGTTTGATAACGGTACGTCAAAAGAAATCTACAAGATTCCGATTGCGACCTTCGCAAATCCAAATGGATTACAAAATCGCGACGGCAATGCTTTTGACGAAACACCGGAGTCCGGCACATTTACACTTCGCGAGGCAACAATTGGCGGCGCCGGAAAGATCATTTCCTCCGCAACCGAGGCTTCCACAGTGGATATTGCTGAAGAATTTACTCGCATGATCGTCACTCAGCGGTCCTACTCTGCTGCCGGCAAGATCATCACCACAGCAGATGAAATGCTGGAAGAGTTGATCCGTTTGAAACGGTAGCTGATAGACGCCTTTAATCGATATCTTCATGGCGGAAAACTGCCAGTCCCGCCATGAAGATAAAATTAACCAACCTCATTAGCTGTTTGTTAAATCGATAGGCATATGATCTCAGTTCAAGACACAATGTAAGTATGAGGTAGTGTGCAGATGCAGTCGCAAATGGACCGCAAAATAAGTCGGATTATTGGTCTGGATGGTCAGCCAATGACGATTCACGATCTGCCGCCAAAGGACACCAAGAGGTGGGTGATCCGGCGGAAGGCAGAAGTCGTTGCCGCCGTTCGTGGCGGATTGATCAGCCTGGACGATGCGTGTCGGCGCTACACGCTTTCCGTCGAAGAATTTTTATCCTGGCAAAAGGCGATCGACAAGCATGGCCTGCCAGGCCTTCGGACAACCCGGATCCAGGAATACCGTCCGAATGACCAGATTTATAAAAATGACTAGTTAAGCTACTTGTTAGTATCTTTTTCTGAAAAGCCCGGTTGACATACCGGGCTTTTATTTTGCCCTGCAGCTGCTTCTGCCAAGGGCCTTTTTCATATGTCGCAAACGATCACCAATGCAACTAGGCAAATTTTTCCGCTCACCCGGCAAATTTTGCCCGCTGTTAACCAGTTGTTTATCTACTCATCGTATCGTTCACGAAGTCGAATAACTTTTACGTTTATTTTAATTGAGTGAGGCACCTACGTGAACGGAATAAGCCAGCTTCTGCAAAGTTTGGGAACAGTCAGGGTCGTCATACTGGGTGGCGTCGCCGTTGGATTGATTGCATTGATCATGCTAATGGCGACCCGTATCAGCAGCCCGGATTACGCCTTGCTTTATGGTGGGCTTGAAGCGGCGGATTCTGCCGCAATTGTCTCAAAGCTTGAAACGGAAAACATCCCTTTCAAGATTTCCGCAAACGGACGCGACGTTCTAATCCCCGACGATCAGGTCGCGTTGATCCGCCTTAAAATGGCGGAAGTCGGGTTGCCGAACGGGGGATCCGTCGGCTACGAAATATTCGACAATTCTGACACGTTCGGAACCACAAGCTTCGTCCAGAATGTGAATTTCGTCCGTGCGCTGGAAGGCGAGCTTGCCCGCACCATCCGCGCACTGAATAATGTTTCGGCGGCACGGGTACATCTCGTCCTTCCGAAGCGTGAAGTTTTCAGTCGCGACAAGCGAGAGGCCAGCGCGTCAATCGTTCTGAAACTGAACGGCCGCGGACGGCTTACGGATGACCAGATTTCCGCTGTACAGCATATAACGGCCTCCGCTGTCCCTTCATTGTCTCCATCGCATATCTCGATCGTGGATGAGAATGGCAATTTGTTGGCGCGGGGTGATGGCAAGGAAACACCCGGCACAGGTATCAGCCAAACGGACTTCAAGCGTGTCGCCTATGAAAGCCGCCTTAAAGAACAAATCGAACAGCTCCTGGAGAAGTCCCTGGGGTCAGGCAATGTCCGCGCCGAAGTCAGCGCTGTCATGGATTTCGACCAGCGTACAATCCAGTCGGAAACATATGATCCGGACAGCCAGGTTGTACGATCCTCCCAACTTGTTGAAGAAAACAGTACGGCGAACGAAGGCATCGCCGGGGATCAGGCGGTGTCAGTGGCAAACAACCTGCCAGAAGCCGGGGCCGATACGGGTACCGGATCAAGTTCCAAGAATGCTTCTTCGCGATCCGAAGAAACAGTCAACTATGAAATATCTAAAACCATTACGACTGAGGTGCGGGAATCCGGTCCTGTACGCCGCCTGACCGTAGCCGTACTTGTTAATGGCCGCTCGGAAATTGCGGAAGACGGAACCCGGACATATGAGTCTCTCAATGAAGAGGCCCTGACCCAGGTCAGCCGTCTGGTCAAATCTGCAATCGGATATAACGAAGAGCGCGGCGATGTGGTCGAAGTTGTCAATATGCCTTTTGCAGAGGTGATCGTGCCGTTCTCTGATGAAGAAATTGTGACGGACGAGATCTTCATGGGATTGACAAAAGCTGATCTCTTCAAGATGGGTGAAATGGGCGTACTTGTCATCGTCGCCATGCTGGCGCTTTTGCTGGTTGTCCGACCGCTGCTCAATCGTGCACTAACAGTGGGCGGCGCTACCCCTGCACTTGCAGGGCCCGGAGGAGCTGCCGCTGCCGGCGCGCTATCTGGCGGTGGTTCTGTACCGGCTATCGCAAATGGTCAGGGCAACAGCAACAACGCCTCTCATGCTGAAACCCTCAATGAAGTCGATAGCATGATTGACATCGACAAGGTCGACGGCCAGGTCAAAACTTCGGCACTCAACAAGGTCAGCGAAATCGTTGACAAACATCCAGACGAAGCAATTTCTATTCTTCGTAGCTGGCTCTATCACGACGCGTAAGGGAACGTCATTTCATGATAATTAGCGATTCAAAACATTTGAACGGGCCGGACAAGGCCGCTGTAATGATGCTGGCCCTTGGTGACGATCATACCAAGGAACTCTGGACCCGCCTTGATGAAGAGGAAATCAAGGAAATTTCTCAGGCAATGTCCAATCTCGGCTCGGTTTCCTCAGATGTCATGGAGGCCTTGTTCGTTGAATTTGCGAGCAAGATTTCCTCAACTGGAAATATTGTCGGCAGCTATGAAGCAACGGAGCGTCTTCTCATGAAGGCACTCGCTGGCGATAAGGTTGAAGGCATCATGGAAGAAATCCGCGGGCCTGCTGGCCGGACGATGTGGGATAAGCTTGCCAATGTTAATGAACAGGTGCTGGCGAACTACTTGAAAAATGAATATCCGCAAACCGTCGCCGTAGTCATGAGCAAAATCAATCCCGGCCATGCCGCCAAGGTGCTTTCCACCCTGCCAGAGGATTTCTCCCTGGAAGTGGTCAACCGGATGTTGCAGATGGAATCTGTGCAAAAGGAAGTCCTCGACAAAATCGAAGATACCCTGCGTAGCGAATTTATGAGCAATCTTGCAAAAACCAACAAGCGGGACAGCCATGAAATGATGGCCGAGATTTTTAACAACTTCGATCGCAACACAGAAGGGCGCTTTATTTCAGCGCTGGAAGAGCGCAATCGCGACTCCGCCGAGAAAATCAAGGCTCTGATGTTTACCTTTGAAGACCTGCTCAAGCTTGATCCGGCGGGTGTGCAAACGCTGCTTCGCAATGTCGACAAGGAACGTCTGGGTATCTGCCTGAAGGGAGCTTCGGAAAGCCTGCGGGATCTGTTCTTTACGAATATGTCTGAAAGGGCCGCGAAAATTCTCCGTGAAGATATGGAAGCGATGGGCCCAGTGCGTCTCAAAGACGTAGACGAAGCACAAATGGAAATCGTCAATATCGCCAAGGAGCTCGCGGATAGCGGCGAAATCATGCTTGCCGATAGCGGCGGCGACGACGAACTAATTTATTAGGATACAAGCAACCATGAGTTCTGCTTCCAGATTTCTGTTCGATACCGAGTTCGGCGCGAGTACCACGCCGAAAAAGGCTGAATCCCAGCCTGTCGTAAGTGAAAAGCCGGTATACACGGAAAGCGATGTTACTGCATTGAAGGCGGAAGCCTTCGAGAACGGAGTACTTCAAGGTCAAGGGCAATCCCTGAAAGGCGTCGAATCCGCAATCAATGATACAATTATCGAGATCAATAGTCAGTTGGGTCAGCTTCTAGAAAACCACGAAATCAGAGTAGCCGGCGTGAAGCAGGATGCCGCAAATCTGGCTCTGGTAATTGCATCTAAACTTGCGCCAGCCCTCATAGAGCTTGCCCCTGAAGCAGAGGTCCGCAAACTGATTGAGGAAAGCCTGGTGGATCTTCAGGACGAGCCAAGGATTGTTGTCCGGGCAAGCGAAACAACCTGCCAGAATATATCAGGCAAGATCGAGGAAATTACCCTGGCAACGGGGTTTCAGGGGAAACTGATCCTGCTTCCGGATGACACCAAACATGGCGGCGACTGTCGGATCGAATGGGCCGACGGCGGAACCGAACGCCGACTTGAAGATATTCAGCAACGTCTGGAAAACGCAATCAATCGCTTTATCCGGTCAACCGGAACAGCAAATCATGAAGATAATAGTTATTCAGATCAGCCGACAGCTGATCAGTTTTAAGGAGTAAGAACGTGGCAGATGATGAAGAGCTCGATCTTGAGGATTTAGGCAGAACCCCGGCGCCCGATCAGGAAATGACAGTCCCGGATGACACCGACGCGAACGCCATGGCGGATAGTTTTGAAGCCGAAGACGATACGGAAATCGCACGAACAGCATCGGATCTCGAGGCTGTCTTCGACATACCCGTACATGTCACCGCAGTTCTCGGAAAATCGCGCATGCGTGTCAGCCAGCTCCTGAAATTGGGACGTGGCGCTGTCATTGAACTCGACCGCAAGGTTGGTGAGGCCATCGATATATATGTAAACAACCGGCTGGTTGCCCGCGGCGAAGTCGTCGTTGTGGAAGATCGCCTCGGCGTCACCATGACGGAAATCATCAAGGCTGATCGCCGCTAGTAAACGGGTAGTACTGTGAATAAAATTGATTTTGCAACAGTTTTCGGCTTGTTTGGCAGCTTTACGCTGGTGACCGGAGCTGTTCTGCTCGGCGGATCGATCGGCTCATTCTTCAATTTGCCGTCAGTTCTGCTCGTGCTGGGCGGAACCTTTCTCGTCACGACGATCAGCTTTTCCCTGTCTGACATCATTCGCGCCCAGAAACTGGTTTTCAATGCCCTGTTCACGCGTACGGTAACGCCGAACTATGCAGCCTACTCCATGCTGGATCTCGCCGATAAATGCCGCGGGAAAGGCGTGCTGCATCTGCAGAACCACCTTCAATCCCTTCATGATGACAGCTTCCAGCGCAAAGCACTTCAGTTGGTCGTTGACGGACTGCCTGTAGAAGAGGTTAATCGTATCCTGCAAAATGATCTCAATGGTATGATCCAGCGCCATAATTCAGGCTCGAGCGTTTTGCGAAAAGCCGCAGAGGTCGCACCCGCCATGGGCCTGATCGGGACATTGGTGGGTCTGGTTCAAATGCTCGGGAATCTTGATGATCCGTCCAGTATCGGGCCGGCAATGGCTGTTGCACTGCTCACCACTTTTTACGGCGCTGTGCTCGCCAACATGTTTTTTAATCCACTGGCATCAAAACTGGAAAGAAGTTCCGCCGAGGAAGTACTGCTGAACCGTGTGTTCATGCTCGGCGCCGCGTCAATTGGACGACAGGAAAATCCCCGCCGTCTTGAAATGTTGTTAAACACCCTGCTGCCGCCCGCAAATCGCGTGCAGTACTATAGTTAAGTTCTTAGGAGAGTAGTTCGATGAGGTTGCTAATTATTGGTTCACTGAATGGTCAAATTGGTGCTGCCAGCCAGATCGCGATATCGCGTGGCGCCAAGGTGAGCCAGGTGGATGATATCGAAATGGCAATGGCCTCCCTTCGCGCGGGCAAGGGTGCCGATATGGCCATGATCGATGTTAATCTTCCGATCAAGAATCTGGTCTCCATGCTGTCCAGCGAGCGGATCAACCTTCCGGTTATCGCTTGTGGCGTTAATGCAGATGCCACTGCCGCCGCCAATGCCATACGAGCCGGAGCCAAGGAATTTTTACCACTGCCACCGGATCCTGAACTCATTGCCGCCGTTCTGGAGGCTGTGTCGCAGGAAAATAACCGGCTTGTTTTTGCTGATCCGATGATGAAAGACGTCGTCGCACTTGCTGAGCAGATTGCTCCTTCCTCCGCGTCTGTTCTGATCAATGGTGAAACAGGGACAGGTAAGGAAGTCATGGCAAGCTACCTGCATTCACACAGCAACCGTGCGGATAAGCCCTTCGTTTGTGTTAACTGCGCGGCAATTCCGGAAAACCTTCTGGAGTCGGAGCTTTTCGGCCATGAAAAAGGAGCCTTTACCGGCGCGATTGCCCGCCGTATCGGCAAGTTTGAAGAAGCCAATGGCGGCACGCTTCTTCTCGATGAAATAAGCGAGATGGATATCCAGCTACAAGCCAAGCTGCTTCGCGCCATCCAGGAAAGATTGATTGATCGTGTTGGCGGAACAAAGCCTGTTCCTGTCGATATCCGGATTATCGCAACATCCAACCGCGATCTTGCCGAAGCCGTTGCGGAAAAAACCTTTCGTGAAGATTTGTTGTTCCGCCTGAATGTCGTAACGCTTAAAATTCCCCCACTTCGGCAGCGCCCTGTCGACATCGATGTCCTTTCACGTCATTTTGCCAAAAAATATTCTGAATCCAATGGTCTCACCGAGCGGCACATAGACGAAGGTGCCTTGGCAAAGCTTAAGGAAAACCCCTGGAAAGGTAATGTACGCGAGCTGGAAAATACGATCCATCGCGCTGTGCTGCTCTGTCGAGGAGATACGATTACCGATGAAGCAATTCTGATGCCGGACGGCAGCGCAACACCGGCAAATTCCTCGGATGCCGGAGCAGCTAGTGCCAGCACGATGACGGGCGATAATGGCCTTGTCGGACGGAAAGTTGCTGATGTCGAGAAAGATCTGATACTGAACACTCTGGATCATTGTTTCGGTAACCGTACTCATGCAGCGAATATCCTAGGGATTTCAATTCGTACCTTGCGCAACAAGCTGAAAATCTACTCCGATGGCGGCGTAAATGTACCCTCTGCCGGCAGTGAGCAGCGATACCCGGTTCGGGCATGATTGACCGCCGTTGTCCTAAAAATTTAATGCTCTGGAAAGTGCCTAGTAAATGAGTGACCCCCAAACAACGGCAGCTCCCCAAACGGGTAGCAACGATTTTATAAAACGTATTGTACAAGTTGTCGGCCGAAGCGATATTGGCCTCGCGCTTGGGGTCGTCTGTATCCTGATCGTGCTTATCCTGCCGATGCCGAGCTGGCTCCTGGATTTCAGTCTGGCAATCTCGATCACCTTTTCCGTGGTGATCCTGATGACCTGCCTGTTTATCTCCAAGCCACTTGATTTCAGCTCTTTTCCAACGGTTCTGCTGATAGCAACGATGTTGCGGCTGGCGCTTAACTTAGCATCAACCCGGCTTATACTATCGGAAGGGCATACCGGACCCGATGCCGCTGGCCACGTCATAGAAGCCTTTGGCAGCTTTGTCATGGGCGGTAATTTCGTTATTGGTATTATCGTCTTTTCTATTCTGGTTCTGGTAAACTTTATCGTCATTACAAAAGGTTCCGGACGGATCGCCGAAGTTGCTGCCCGCTTCTCTCTTGATGCCATGCCAGGTAAGCAAATGGCGATTGACGCCGACCTTTCCGCAGGCATGATCAATGAAGATACCGCCCGTCAAAGGCGCAAGGATCTAGAGGATGAAAGCGGTTTCTTCGGCGCCATGGACGGTGCTTCCAAATTCGTTCGCGGAGATGCCATCGCCGGTCTGTTGATTACCTTTATCAATGTTATCGGCGGTATCATTATTGGCGTCGCACAGGAAGGCATGTCCTTCGCGGCAGCGGCGGACAGCTACACCTTGCTCACCGTCGGTGATGGTCTGGTCAGCCAGGTGCCAGCTCTAATCGTATCCATCGCCGCTGGCCTGCTGGTCTCACGCGGCGGTGTCGTCGGCACGACCGACAAGGCCCTGCTCGGGCAGCTCGGCGGCTATCCCCGCGCCCTTGGTGTCAGCTCCTTCCTATTGGTCGGCCTTTCATTGCTCCCCGGCGTGCCCATGGTGCCGTTTCTTATTCTTGCGGGTGGCATTGGATATTCGGCCTTTGTCCTCAACCGCAGACAGGTCGTCAAGGCTGTTGAGGAAGAACAGCTGATGCTTGAAAGCAAGAAGGCGGCCGTTCCGGCGGAAGAGCCTATTGCCGCTGCTCTCGCAATTGATGATCTCCGCCTTGAGCTTGGCTATGGCTTGCTCTCCCTGATCAACGATAAAGAAGGCTATCGCCTGACCGATCAGATCAAGGCACTGCGCCGCCAGATTGCCAGCGAGATGGGCTTTGTCATGCCAAGTGTGCGCATTCTCGACAATATGCAGCTGCCCGCCAATAACTATCTCGTGCGCGTCAAAGAAGTTGAAGCAGGAGCCGGGGATGTCCGTCCAAACAATCTCCTGATCATGGACCCACAAGGTCAGACAATCGATCTGCCAGGTGAGGAAACGGTCGAGCCGACATTCGGTCTGCCCGCCGTCTGGGTGGATAGTGGGCAACGGGAGGAGGCCTCCTTCCGTGGGTATACGATTGTCGATCCAGCAACCGTCATCACAACCCATCTGACTGAAATTCTGAAAGACCATATGCCAGACCTTCTGTCTTATGCTGAGACACAGAAGCTGCTCGATGACTTACCATCTGCCAATCAAAAGCTGATTGCAGACCTTATCCCAAGTCACATATCCGTAAGCGGTGTGCAACGAATTTTGCAGAACCTTCTTGCAGAGCGGGTTTCTATTCGCGATTTGCCCACCATTCTGGAAGGAATCTCGGAAGCAACCGGATATTCACAGAACATCAATATCATCACTGAACATGTCCGCGCCCGACTCGCCCGGCAGATTTCAGCAACGAATATGGCCGAGGACGGATATATTCCGCTCATCACCCTGACACCGCAATGGGAGCAAAACTTCGCAAATGCTATCATCGGTCAGGGGGATGATCGTCAGCTTTCCATGGCGCCCAGTCAGCTTCAGGAATTCATCGCGCGGGTGCGTGAAGTATTCGATACTTTGGCAAGTCAGGGACACAATCCAGTCATGCTGACAAGTCCGGCGATCCGCCCCTATGTACGCTCTATCGTAGAGCGCTTCCGCCCGACAACCGTTGTCATGTCGCAGAACGAGATCCACCCCAAGGCGCGCTTGAAAACGCTTGCGCAGGTATAGGGGGTAGAGTAGATGCGAATTAAGACCTACACAGCCCCCACCATGGAGAAGGCGATTAATCAGCTTCGCCTGGAAATGGGGCCGGAGGCAATCATCCTGTCCAGCCAGAATCTGAAAACCGGAGAGGTTCAGTTGACGGCAGCCGTTGAGCAATTGGAAGCCCCCGTCCCTTCAAACGCAAATAGCTGGGCATCGGAATGGGACAAGGACTGGAAAGTCGAAGCAACTCCCACGGTTCCGCAAAAACCGGGCATCGAAGTAAAAGAGGAAACTGCAGCAGCGTCTCCGCCTACGGAAATCTCACCGGCGGCACACAACACCAAGATTACGCCAAAAATGGAATTACTGGTTCAATCCATGGCGTTTCACGGTATCCCGACGCAACTGGCCGAAAAACTTTGTCGTATGGCGCTATCGGTCAAGACTGACAATACCACAATGGCGCTCGCTGCTGCGCTGGATACACATTTCAATTACTCATCCCGGATCTCAGGGCGGAAAGCGCCGCTAATGCTTGTCGGCCCGCCCGGCGTCGGAAAAACCGCCACAATCGCCAAATTTGCCGCCGCCGCGAAAATGGATGGCCGCACAGTACAACTTGTCACCACCGACACCCGGCGCGCAGGGGCCATAGAGCAACTTCAAGCCTATACCGACATTCTGGAATTCGACCTTGGTATTGCGGAATCCGCCGACGAACTCAAAACCATCGTGCAGCGAAAAATGCAGGATCCGAGCGCGGACATCCTGATAGATACGGGCGGGGTCAACGCCCATGACGAAGATGAAGTCACAAATCTGACCAAATATATCATCGCCGCCAAAGCGGAACCCGTTGTCGTTCTGGCCGCTGGAACCGATACGGCAGAAATGAGCGACACAGCAGAAGCCTTTTCTTCACTTGGTGCTCGGCGGATGATTGTAACCCGGCTTGATACGACACGTCGTTATGGCGGCATTTTCACAGCCGCCCATACGGCAAAACTCAGCTTTTCATATGCCAGCGTATCTTCATCCGTTGCAAACGGCCTGCATATTATAAATCCGGTAAATCTGGCCCGGCTTCTGCTCAGAGACCCGACCCACACTGAAGTCGGCAAAGAATTTGACAAGGTAAAACCATGATCCAGACTGAAAGCCCCCGCCGTAACCGGCCATCGATACATCCGGCAACGCAACCTGCTGGCAATAACCTGATCACCGTTGCCTCTGGTAAGGGCGGAGTTGGCAAAACTATTTTGGCGGTCAGCCTCACCCACGCCTTGGCAAAAACTGGAAAGAAAGTTCTCCTGTTCGATGGAGATGTGGGACTTGCCAATGTGGACATTCAACTCGGGATCATGCCGGAAAAGGATCTCGCTACTGTCGTTACTGGTGAAATGGAATTAAAGGACGCGATTTTTAATTACGCAGAAGGCGGTTTCGATCTTCTCGCCGGGCGATCAGGTTCCGGTTCACTTGGTACCATGTCAGTCGGTCAGCTGCAAAAAATCCGTCTGGACCTCTCCGGACTGAGTAATAGCTACGACTTTATCATCCTCGATCTCGGCGCAGGTATTGATGAGGCTGTCCGAACATTATCTGGAGGCGCAGGCCCCAAACTGGTGGTCACAACCGGGGATCCGACCTCTCTCACTGACGCCTATGCCTATATCAAAGTAACCTCCCAGACAACGCCGGACGCAGACTTGCGCATTCTCGTAAACATGGTCAAATCCGAATCCGAGGGGCAGAAGGTATATGAAAAACTCCTCACTGCCTGCCGGAATTTCCTAAAAATTGAACCGCCGCTCGCCGGTATTATCGAAACAGACGAAAAGGTGTCAAATGCGATCCGCGCGCAGGCGGGCCTCATGACACGCTATCCAACCAGCCGCGCCGCAAACGCTATCGATAACCTGGCTCGCTATCTCATCAAGGGAGCTGCATAATTACGCAGTTATAGAAAATGAGTGGTATTCGCTCACCTTCCGGCGTTTCGTCGGGTGTTACAGGAAGTTCCAAGTCTCCTGCGTCCGGCCAAGGGCCAGTCAGCGCTACGACCCCGCCTACCCCGACGGGAGGTGAGCGCGGCCTGCCCACAACTAATCCGCAACCAACAACGATTGCGACCGCTGAGGCCACGTTGGTCAATGCCATCGTTACGGCTAAATCATCGAATGAGAATATCATCCTGCATACCGAGCTTGGCAATTTCCGTATTACAACGCCAACCTCCCTGACTGTGGGGAGCCATATCTCCTTCGAAGTGATGAAGGTCGAGGAAGTAATACTGGCAAGATTACTGAACGTAAACGGCAAGGTACTATCCCCACCGCTTGATGTGCGATTGTTGCCGACAATAGAAAAACCGCTATCCGGCGCTGAAGGTTATATAAAAGTCGGTCAACTTCATCCGCTTGAATTAAAGGCCGGGCTACAAACACTGGCAACGCCGATACCCATAGTGAAGGGGGAAGTCCCCCTTCCGCCAACATCGCCCCCCGCGAAACTCTCAACCGCTCCGGCGCCGCCGGTAAATGGGCCAATCGCGGCGGTGGCGCCGAATAATGCCGCTACAATACAGAATGAGGCCGCCTCCCGCATCAATCCGCAGGGGTTTAACGTTTATCAGCGATATCACAGTCCATCCTTAACGGCCTCAACCAGGCCAGTGGGAGAGCCACTTGCCTCTGCAAATCTGCCGACCACAAATCAATTGCCAGTGGTCGAGGCAGATGTCGTTCGTCAGCGCGCTCCCGTAACGGTCGAAACATCAAAGAGCACGCAAGTCTTTACGGAGGGTGACAAAGTCAATCTGATCATCCGTCCGCAAAAAGGGACAACTCCCTTGACACCACGTCCCGGAATTATGCAGGGGACGGTTGTTGCTCTGGCCAATGCGCCGAACTCCGGAGGCCTCGCCAAGGTAACCATGCAAACCCCTCTCGGGACGCTCTCTTACAACACGACAACTCCCCCTGTGATGGGAACAAATGTACAGTTTGCGCTCGCTGATGAGATTAATATATTCCCGTTACCCGGAACAGACGTCCAGCAATCCAGCGCGCGTATGCCGAAACTAAACGCGATGGGTGACTGGAGTAATTTGCGCGAGGCGATAAACCAGATTGCACGTCAGGATCCGATTGTCGCCCAGACCATAATCAGTCAGGTTATCCCACAAGCAAACTCACAGCTTTCAAGCAGCCTGCTGTTTTTCATGGCAGCCCTTAACCTGGGGTCCGTCGAGAAATGGCTTGGGCAGGATTTTATTCAGGCCATGAAGGCGGCAGGGCGAACACCATTGCTACAGGCACTGGAGGAAGATTTCGCCACCTTTTCCCGTTTACAATCCGATAATGGCGGCCAGGATTGGAAAAGTCTGAATTTCCCGTTTTTCGATGGAAACAATCTACGGCAGATCCGTATGTTCCATCGACGTCACAAAAATCCGGAGGGGGTTGATGGAGAGGCTGAAACCACGCGCTTTTTGATAGAGCTTAACCTGACAACATCCGGGCCTCTACAATTGGATGGCCTGTTCAAGAACCGAATATTTGACCTGGCCGTCCGCAGTCACAAGGATGTAAAAGAGGAAATGCGGCAGCACATTGGCAAGCTGTTTAGCGAGCATATGGAAATTTCAGGGTTGAACGGACAATTGACCTTCAAAACTCTCACCCCGTTCCCGATCGATCCGCTAAAGGAATGGGAAGAAAGTGCAGAGACGCGAGCAGGCTCTAAATTCCCAGCTTAGCGCGCACTGCCTTCGTCAGCTTGGCCTTGATAATCGAATAAGCTTTTTCAATATATGCCTTGATATCGTCTTCCGTCATGGCGTCCTTTAAAACCAGTTGAACCCATTTGGCCCGGGCCAGATAGGGAGCAGGAACAATTCCTTCCTGCTCACTAAGAATGGCGTAAGTAAGGTCACTGCACTTAAAACTGATCTTCTCTGTCTCCCCCGGCCCCCAATGCGAGCAAATAGCAAAAATCTTACCGCCGACTTTCCAGACCGAGGCGTTCCCCCATTGCACAACATTTTCAACCGCGGGGAGCGATGCACAAAAATCATCAAAATCTGTTCTATTCACTAAACTTTTCTCCCCGTCGGTAATTCACAGCAACTTCAGAATAACGAACTTTATAGCATGAAATTTCGATCTTGATCGAATAGCTGCGCTGCGTCATATTCCCGCCCAAGACCGGACCGAATAGGAAAACGAAATGTACGTCATTGTGGCGCTATATAAGTTTGTGGCACTGCCAGACTTTGAGAAATTGCAGCAAGAGTTGCTATCTCTTTGCCGTGAAAATAACATTAAGGGCACTCTCCTACTGGCTGAAGAGGGTATTAACGGGACGGTATCCGGCACGCGCGGGACAATAGACGCCCTTCTCGCTTACCTGAAAGCCGATCCGAGATTCGATGGCCTGCAGCATAAGGAATCGATAAATGAAACCCAGCCTTTTTACCGGATGAAGGTTCGCCTTAAAAAAGAGATTGTGACTCTTGGCGCGCCCGGCCTCGATCCACGAGAGGCTGTCGGCACCTATGTCAAACCGAAAGATTGGAATAATTTGATCAGCAACCCTGACGTTCTCCTTATCGATACACGCAATGACTATGAAGTCGAGGTGGGAACGTTCAAGGGGGCGCTCAACCCGGAAACGAAAACTTTCCGGGACTTCAAGAAGTTCGTTGAAGAAAAACTCGATCCCGTCCGCGATAAAAAGGTCGCGATGTTCTGCACGGGGGGAATCCGCTGCGAAAAATCCACATCGTATCTTTTATCGAAAGGGTTTGAAGATGTCTTCCATCTTGAAGGTGGCATCCTCCAGTATCTGGAAGATGTCCCAAAAGCGGAAAGCAACTGGCAAGGAGAATGTTTCGTTTTTGACCAGCGGGTAACCGTTAATCATGATCTTCAAAAAGGATCCTATGATCAATGCTATGCTTGCCGCTATCCGATCACAGAGAAAGACAAGGAATCCCCGCTCTACCTTGAGGGTGTTTCCTGTCCCCGTTGCCATGATAGTCTGAGCGAGGACCAGAAAAAGCGCTTTTCTGATCGCCAAAAACAGATCGAACTAGCGAAGACGCGAAACGAGAGCCATATAGGCAGCAAATAACCAGCACAAAATTTTACGATACCGACTTGATCAATTTTCCAAGCGAGGCGAACGAGGCGGCAGACTTAAAGGATGCAAAAGACCCCGTATCATGAATTTCTACCGCTGCATCAATCATTGCGCCATAAGCGACACGGGCAAGAGCGGACCCGGCACTGATCCGGCGAACACCCGCTTTCTCCAGCTCCGCGACCGTAACACCCGGCAAACCGATACCGGCTACGACATTCACAGGTCGCGAAACAGAACGGCAAACTTCCGATATGGTTTCAAGGTCAGGCAATCCCGGCGCATATAGAACATCCGCCCCGACAGCTTCATACCCCCTGAGCCGTGCCAGGGTATCGTCAAAATCCTGTCTTCCGAAAAGGTAATTCTCAGCGCGGGCTGTCAGCATAAAAGGGCGGTCAAGCTTCGCAACAGCTTCCGCTGCTGCCGCAATCCGCTCAATAGCGAGCGAGCGATCATAAATCGGATTATCCCGGTC
Source organism: uncultured Sneathiella sp. (assembly GCF_963973085.1). Lineage (GTDB taxonomy): Bacteria > Pseudomonadota > Alphaproteobacteria > Sneathiellales > Sneathiellaceae > Sneathiella. The sequence continues at coordinate 523,566 of NZ_CAXAXA010000003.1, read as the reverse complement.
ATTGGTTGTATCCTCAATCGTACAGCCCGCAAGTCCAATTTCCGCCGCGAGGCGAACCGTTTCTGCAACCGTTTCAGGCGCATCGCCATACCCGTTTTCAAGGTCTGCACTTACTGGCAGCGGGGTCGCCGCAATAATCTCGGCGGCATGATCCAGCGCTTCCTGTCGGCTGATTTCACCGATTGAATCCGCCTTACCGGACGAAAATGCGAAACCCGCACTTGTCGTCGCCAAAGCCTCAAACCCCAGGGCAGCAAGCATCTTTGCGGATCCCACATCCCATGGATTAGGGAGAACGAACGCTTTGTCGCGTTGGTGAAGGGCCTTAAATTTTTCAGCTTTTTCCCACACGTTCACTGCCCCCGCCTATATGTTCATGATATGTTCGATACCATTAATTCACTGGTTGATTCAAGAAAAATAGAAGCAGATATATGTGCAGGCAAGCGCTCGGTTGGTTACAGGGGAGCGGATTTACGACGATGCAATTCGATGGCCATATCATCAATAGCCGTCTGCTCAGCGCGATCCCGTGAATATTTTTCCCGGGTCATTCGGGCCTCAAGCGCGATTTCGTACTTTTTGAGTTCCTGAAAGCATTCCGCCACCTCTTCATTTAACGCGGCGATTTTATCCTCTACATCTTTTATGCTAATGTAGATATTCTCCCTCTGTATTTTTGCCGCCGCCGCGTAGCTTGCGAAAGCAAAACCCAGTTCGGGGTCCTTGTCGGCAATTTCGATCTCTTGCTGCAGTTCTTCGTCCAGCTTATGAAGCCGCGCCAAAAAGCCTTCTCGCATTTCTTCAAAATCTGCGAGTTCACGACGTTTTTCGTCCAGCTTCCATTTATGAACCCGGATCAGATTTTGTAAGCTTTTCATGCTGTCATAGCCATCAAGGTTTCAAGCGAAAAAATTAGGCGGATTCAAGTTCTATTTGCTGTTCCAAGATTGCGGAAAGAGCCGCGTAGCATTCCGCCAGGCTCGACCGTTCTTTCTTGTTCTGGCTCATAAAGTCTTCAAGCAATGGGAAAAAATGGATGGCCTCATCCACCTGTGGATCGGTGCCCTGCCTATAAGCTCCAAGCCGGATCATTTCCGCCATGTCCTCATAAGTAGAGAGATATTGCCTGGCCTTCGAGATAAGAATGTTTTCGTCTTCACTGTTACATCCGGGCATGGTTCGGGAAATGGACTTGAGAACATTGATTGCCGGATAACGACCGCGTTCAGCTATCTGCCGTTCCATGACGATATGGCCATCCAGGATACCCCGAACAGCATCGGCCACCGGTTCATTATGATCATCGCCCTCCACGAGGACGGTAAAAAGGCCGGTTATGCTCCCTTTTCCTGCACCTGGCCCTGCCCTCTCCAGCAACTTCGGCAGTTCACTGAAAACCGTTGGTGTATAACCCTTGCTGGTCGGGGGCTCACCGCCAGAAAGGCCAATGTCCCGCTGTGCCATGGCAAAGCGTGTAACACTATCCATGAGGCAGAGTACGTCGCGCTCCTGATCACGGAAATATTCCGCCAGGGATAAGGTCAGATAGGCAGCCTGCCGTCGCATAAGCGCGGATTCATCGGAGGTGGCCACAACAACAATACTTCGTTTCAAACCTTCTTCCCCAAGGTCGTCTTTTATGAATTCCTGTACCTCACGGCCCCGTTCCCCAATAAGGCCGATCACATTAATATCCGCCGCCGTATTCCGGGCAAGCATGGAGAAGAGTACGGACTTACCGACACCGGAACCGGCAAAAATTCCCATCCTTTGCCCACGACAGCAGGTAACAAAGGTATTCAATGCCCTCACGCCTAAGTCGATTTTTTCGCCAACACGCTGACGCGCATGAGCAGGAGGGGGTGTATTCCGAAAAGGGACTGCAGCACTTCCTGCACTTAAAGGAGGTCCACCATCAATGGGCTCTCCCATGGCATTCACGACGCGGCCAAGCCAGCTTTCATTCGGGAAAACGACAGGATCACGTTCTGCAATCTCTGCCTTGCAACCGATACCAACGCCTTCCAGCGCAGCAAAGGGCATAAGCAACGCGCGGTCATTTCGAAACCCGACAACTTCGCATTTTACACTTCCACCATCGCGGGACCGCAGGTTAACCCGACTTCCAATACTCAGACGTCTTTGGATCCCTCCTATTTCAACCAATAGCCCCTGGATCGCAGCAACACGACCGTAAAATTGAGACGTAGGAACTCTGCTGATTTCGGAAATGATATTTTGCACTAAGGACGCTCCGGGTTTTCAGTTTTATGCATCTGACTTCGATCTGTGCAAACCATTCTGACTTATACCTTTTAAAGTTTCGTAAATGCTGTTTACTCGGGTTAACAAAGATAGTTAATTTTTATCTTTTATTTTAACTATTTGTTAAGTTAAGTTATTAATAATAGTTGCGTACAGGAGGTGATTTATGCGGGTATTATTGATTGAAGACGATAGCTCAATGGCACGCGGCATTGAATTGATGCTGAGTGCGGAGGGCCTTAATGTTTACACAACCGACCTCGGTGAAGAAGGGGTCGATCTCGGTAAACTCTATGATTACGACATTATTATCCTGGATTTGGGCCTGCCTGATATGTCTGGCTATGAAGTCCTCAAAAAACTTCGGACAGCCAAGGTCTCAACCCCCATTCTGATATTGTCCGGCATGTCCGAACCCGACGACAAAGTTAAGGGTTTGGGGTTTGGCGCGGATGACTACCTAACCAAGCCTTTTAACAAAGATGAACTTGTCGCGCGCATCCATGCGATTGTCCGGCGCTCCAAGGGGCACGCCCAATCGACAATCCAGACAGGCAAGCTCACGGTCAATCTGGATTCAAAATCCGTCGAAGTCAGTGGCCAGCGACTGCATCTTACCGGCAAGGAATACGGCATGCTGGAATTGTTGAGCCTGCGAAAAGGCACAACATTGACAAAAGAAATGTTCCTCAACCATCTTTACGGTGGCATGGACGAGCCGGAACTTAAAATCATCGACGTCTTTGTTTGCAAGCTGCGCAAGAAGCTGGCGGCCGCTACCAACGGAGACAATTACATTGAAACAGTCTGGGGCCGGGGCTACGTCCTGCGGGATCCTGACGAAAATGTGCAAGCCAAGGCAAGCTAATCCAATTCATTAGATAATAAGCCACGATAAACCCCGCAGTACTTAAAATACTGCGGGGTTTATTGCGTTGTTAATTTAGAGGATAAGGAAAATGGTCCGCTTATTAGCTCGCTGCGGCCATTATACCGCGCTTGGCTGATGTATAGACACCGCGCTGACCTTCAATCGGTTTGAAGCTGTCACAGATGCCAAGCACAGTTTCCGCTCCGCCAAGGAACAGAGCTCCATCATCTGCCAATATATTATGAACCTGATCCAGAACCTTCCCTTTCGTCGCCTGGTCAAAGTAGATCAGGACATTGCGACAGAATACGACATCGAACTGTCCCATACTGCCTAAATCCTCAAGCAGGTTTTTCGGCTGGAACTTCACCATTGCCCTGATTGAGCTGTCGATCTGCCACATCTCTCCGACCTGCTGGAAATGCTTCATCAAAAGCTGGATAGGCAGACCGCGCTGAACTTCAAACTGCGAATACAACCCTGCCTTTGCTTTCTCAAGCACCTCGTTTGAAAGGTCCGTCGCCAGTATCTCAACGCGCCATCCCGCCATTTTTGCTGCTTCTTCTTTAAGTAGCATGGCGAGAGAATAGGGTTCCTGTCCTGTCGAGCACGCGGCCGTCCAGATCCGCAAACTCTTTTTTGCGGAACGCGACTGAATGAGCTGAGGCAGGATAACCGAACGGAAAATATCGAATGGCTTTGTATCCCGGAAAAAGAACGTCTCGTTCGTGGTCATCGCTTCCGTGATCTCATTTAACAATCGCTCATCATTCGTCCGGCGCACCTCTTCGGCCAACGCTTCAAGGCTTTCAAGGCCGCGTCTGCGCGCAAGCGGAACGAGCCTGCTTTCAAGCAGATATACCTTTTCCTCTGTCAGTACCAGTCCGGAACGTTTCCTGACGATATCGCCAAAGAGCTGGAAATCCTGGCTATTCATGCTGGCCTCCCATTGACGAAATTTTCGATTGCGCCGGGGATTTTCTGTAAAGGCAGAATATTGGTGCATAGACCCGCGGACGCAACCGCCCCGGGCATTCCCCATACTACACTTGTTTCTTCATCCTGACCGATCACCACTGCTCCTGACTCCGCAAGTTTCCTGCAGCCTTCCAAACCATCGTGGCCCATTCCCGTTAAAATAGTTGTCAGTACATGCGTGCCATAAACTGAATGCAGGCTCCGCAGCATTGGATCAACAGACGGGCGGCAATAGTTTTCCGGCGCTTCCTGATTTAATTTAATAACAACATTTCCAATCTGGCCTCTGACAGTCAAATGCCAGTTTCCAGGCGCGACATAGACGCGATTATCCTGAACCCTCTCGCCATCCACCGCCTCAATGCAGTCCTTGCCATAGATCTTGGTCAGATGTTCCGCCAGAATAGTTGTAAAAGTCGCCGGCATATGTTGCGTGATGAAAATTGGAAGGTTCGTTTTATCCTTCAGCTCTGCCAACAATTTGAAGAGTGCCTGCGGTCCGCCGGTCGACGCTCCAATTGCAATTGCCTTGATCTGAGGAATTTTGGAAAGCTGACGTAATGCTAATGGAATTTTTGCAGTAACGGGCACCGTCTTGCGCGCTGTCTGCTGCGGTACAATAGCCGGTCGAGAGACAACTTTTCCGGCCGTGCGGTCTCGGGATCGACGTGTCGCGCCAAGAGCCCTGACTTTTTCCACAAGGCCCCGCTGAAAGATTTCTTTTTCATCAGCTACGCGTGTCGATTCAGGCTTGGCTATATAATCGGCCGCGCCCATGGATAACGCCTTCAAACTGACATCCGCGTTGCGGCGGGTCAGGGTCGACGCCATAATAACCTGCACATCCGGGTCGAGAGATACAAGCTTTGGTAATGCCGTCAATCCATCCATCTCGGGCATCTCAATATCCAGAATAACGAGTTCAGGCCGCACCCTCTCAAATTCACGTAGCGCCACGGCGCCATTACTGGCTATTGCGACAACATGTATATCTGCTTCGGCATCCAGCCATCGCGACAGAAACCCGCGGATGACGGCGGAGTCATCGACGACCATCACCCGATAGGGATCTCCGGATGCGCTCTTCGGACTTTGCTCTATGGTTTCGGCCTGGATCACTTAGAGAACTCCCACCTGCGAGAACTTGGCCTCGATAATTGCCCGGTCAAATGGCTTCATGATATATTCATTTGCACCGGCAGAAATGGCTTCCCGAATATGGGCCATGTCATTTTCTGTGGTGCAAAAAATCACAATTGGTTGCTCGCCATTCTCAGTGCCGCGCAAGGTCCGTAGAAAGTCTATGCCGTTCATGACAGGCATGTTCCAGTCAAGCAAAATAACATCAGGCATTTTTTCCAAACAGGTCGTGAGAGCGCCTTTGCCATCTTCGGCTTCCAGGATTCCAAAGCTCATATCTTCCAATATCCTTCTGGCAACCATACGAACGACTTTGGAATCATCTACGATCAAACACGATGGCATCAATTTTCTCCGTTTTTTCTTATGCTGCGATTGTCGAATTGCCGCCAAAATCAAGCAGCCGCTCGATTTGCAGGATAACTAGCAATTTATCTTCAAGACGATAGACACCGCCCGAAATCTCTTTCCAGCTTGCGTTCAAGGTCACAGGTGTTGGCTGCAAATCATTTACATCCAGCGTGAGAACTTCACCCACGCTATCTATCATCAGACTATAGGGTTCGCTCTGGTGCTCAACAACGATACTCATTCCGTCGCCCTTCTGCTCCAGCTGGGGCAGGCCGAGCCGTTTCCGCACGTCAATCGCGGTCACGATACGGCCTCGCAGATTAAGGGCACCCGCGACCTCGGCCGGAGCAAGAGGAATCTTCGTCAACTTAAGATCCCGAAGGACATCATGCACTTCAAGGACCGGTATACCGAAAAGCTGGTCCGCAATTAAGATCGTTACGTATTCCTGCATGTTACTGGTCGTCATTTTGCACTTCCACTTGCTTTGAGAGTCTGCGTGAGCGCCGACATCAATGAATCCCTGTCAAATTTCGCAATATAATCGGAGAAACCAACTGCCCGACCCCGATCGAAATCACCAGGTGTTGTATGAGATGACAGCGCGACTATCGGAGTTTCGTTCCATCTGTCGTCGCCCTTGACCTTTTCTGCAAAGGTGAAGCCGTCCATTTCCGGCATTTCGATATCACTGATAATGATGTCAAAATGCTCTCCATGATCACGTTTTTGCAAGGCGTCCACGCCATTTTCTGCTGTCGTCACCGCATAACCGGCGGTTTTAAGGAGCGGCACCAGCATGTTACGGAAGAACGGACTGTCATCGACCAGAAGGACTTTCTGTTTTTCGTCTCCATGCCCGAATGGCCGTGTTTCCAATGCTCCGAACCAGCTTCCAAAGCATTTTTGCAGACAATATCCAACGTCGACGATGTCGGTTGCCTTGTCTCGAATAACGGCACTTCCAACAAAACCATCACGATCAGACATCATTTCGATATCGAGATAATCTTCAACAATATCAACAATTTCATCAACGACGAGACCCATGGTACGATCCTGGTCGCTGAAGACGAGAACTGGCTGGCGCCCGTGTTCTACAATGGTTACGCTATCGTCAATCGTCGTAAGTGGCATAAGCTGGCCGCGATATTGTACGACCTTCTTGCCGTTGGTGTCCTCTATCGTATCCACATCAATTTCTTCGAGGCGCGCGACCAGGGACAACGGCACAGCTTTCGGATCTTTTCCACCTGCTCGGAAAACAAGAAGGGCTGTTTTCTCATCTTGAAGCTGGCTCAACTTGGTTTCATCTTTCGTGGAATTGCCCGAGTTTACTGCAGCATCGCCGGACATAGCCGCCATCCCGTTCGGATCAAGGATCATTATAACGCTGCCATCTCCAAGGATCGTATTGCCTGAGAAAATAGAGAGGTTTTTAAGAATTGGCGCTATCGGCTTAACGACAATTTCCTCCGTATCGAAAACCCGGTCAACAACGATGCCAAAAACAAAACTGGCAACCTGGATGACGACAATAAACTCTTCCGCACCTTTGACCTTGCTTTGATCTGCAACTTCATCCGCAGCGGTTTCGAGCCGCATGATGTCATTGAGGTGTAAAAGCGGGAGGAGCTGATCGCGCAGTCGCAAGACGGGAGAGTCATTGATCATTTCAATTGTATGGTCACTACTGCTATTGGTCGACGCCCGGACAAGTTCCAGGACACTTGTTTGCGGAATGGCAAATCGTTCACCACAGCACTCGACAATCAAAGCGGAAACGATGGCGAGCGTAAGCGGAATCTTGATGGTGAAGGTCGACCCTTCCCCTTCTTCCGAAGTGAGTGCAATCGTCCCTCCGATTTTCTCGATGTTGGAGCGGACGACGTCCATACCAACACCCCGGCCGGAGACGTTTGTTACTTTCTCCGCCGTCGAAAAACCTGCCCGCATAATGAAGTTCTGGATCTGCTGCTTGCTCATGCTTTCAAGTTCAGCTTCGCTTGCCAGTCCGTTTTCAATAACCTTTTTCTTGATCTTTTCACTATTCAGGCCGCGGCCATCATCAGTAATCTTGATGATGATATGGCCACCTTCATGGAAGGCCTCAAGAACAATCTTGCCAGTTTCATTTTTGCCGTTTGCAACACGGTCTGCAGGCACCTCCAAACCATGATCAGCAGAGTTGCGTACCATGTGGGTCAGCGGATCCTTGATCAATTCCAGCACCTGCCGATCAAGTTCAGTTTCGGCACCACGCATAACCAGATCTATTTTCTTATCAAGGTCCTGGCTCAAATCGCGGACAATACGTGGCAGTTTGGACCAGGCATTCCCGATTGGTTGCATGCGGGTTTTCATAAGCCCTTCCTGCAACTCCGTCGTCACATGACTTAAGCGCTGAAGCGGTACCGTGAATTCATTATCATCCATACCACGAACCATCTGCAAAAGCTGATTTCGCGTCAGCACAAGTTCGCTGACCATGGTCATCAGATTTTCGAGCATCTGAACGTTCACCCGAATACTCTGATTTGCGATACTTGATTCCTTCGGCGATTTCTCTGCGGCGGGTTTGGCCTCTTCTTTTTCCTTGTCTGCTGGTTTCGATTCCATAACGGGTTCTGGTGCGTCATCGGGACCTTCCGCGGCCTGGAAAGCAGCCTCAAGCTCATCCAGTGTCACCTCGTTGGAGCCTGCCTCATCATCCGGGCCTTCCGCAGCCTGAAATGCCGCTTCGAGTTCTTCTTCTGAAACGCTTCCCACGGGAACACTCTCTTGTTCTACGACCGGTGCCTCCACAACAGGAACTGATTCTGTCCCAAAGGCGACATCGTTCAACCGGGCAATTAGATCGGCATCATTTCCCGCCGGTTCTTCCTCGGTTTCTTCAATCGTGGCGAGAATGTCTTTAATGACATCCATGGCTTCCAGAATGATCGTAACAACATCCGCAGTGACGGTCAGTTCCTTATCGCGGATTTTACCAAGGACATTTTCCCCAGCATGGGCCACTGCTTCTAATCGTGGAAGCCCTAGAAAACCACAGGTTCCCTTAATTGTATGGACCAGGCGAAAAATATTTCCGATATGACTTTCATCGCTTGGATCCTGTTCCAGAACAATTAGTGACGTGTCAACAATGCCAATGCTTTCGTTGGTTTCTGTGAGAAACTCACTCAGAAGATCATCCATTTAACCGCATACTTTCCGTAACTTTGCATGATATCGGGGGGTGTAATTGCCCTGATATTTTCAGATACAGAATGCCGGATATAGGTTAACAAGCGGTTACGGATGGAGCAGTTTTATGGCATTTTTTATCCTGATGGGGATTTCAGCATTTTCATTTTTTCTTTAGCAGAGGAAATAGCAATTTCTATGGCCGATAATATGGATCACCGAGTCATTTAACCGGATCGAACAGCGAGACTCACTTGATTTTCATCCATTTCCTGGATGACGAGATCGACGTTATTATTTTCGCACAGGGCCATAAGATACTGGACGCCAACATTCTGGGCCGTCAGGTCAGCTTCGTTATAGCCGTTTTGCAGGATATAAGTCACATCTTCACGCAGGAGAGCCCGCATTCCTTCCGCCCGGAACATAAAAGACCAATTGCCTCCGGAAACATCGCCTGTAACCTTCAGTTCACCACCTCGCGGCAAGGCTCCGGATGCGACGACCAATACATTGCACAGAATTTTGACAACATCTTTTGGCAGCATTTCAGCCCCGCCCGCTTCATCGGGCCAGTCAAGCCTGACCTTCCCGAAAGACATGAGATCACGACTAAGACTGCGGGCTTCCCGAATAGAAATATCCTGCCCCATGCTTCCGGCGAGTCCAAACGCAAGCCGATAAAATTGAAGCCGGGCTGATGCCTCGCCCGCGCTTTCACTGATCAGCCTGAGAGCTTCCGCCCGCATATCCTCGTTGCCATCATCCGCGACAAGTTCGGCGCCATTGCAGATCGCGCCGATAGGGCCGATGACATCATGGCAAAGTTTGGAACTCATGAGCGACGCGAGTTTCAGATCAATCATATTATCACCGGAATCCAATACATTCAGAACTTTACAAAAAGGAACAACCTTTGTCGTCTGTACGACAATTTGCTAAGGTGAATATGCAACAATCTTGTCTGATATGTTAAGAGAAAAATCATGCTAGCCCAGTTTTCACCAGGTCAATATGTTCGTCATCCACAACAGCCGGATTGGGGTGTCGGACAGGTGCAATCTTCAGTTGCGGACCGTGTCACGGTTAATTTTGAACATGCTGGCAAGCAATTGATTATTGCAAGTGTCGTTGATCTAATCATAGTAAATGACGACGACATACAAGGCAATTGAACGAATATAACTGAAGCCAGAGGAACCTAGAATTGACAGCAGGAAAGTTGAAATTTGCAGTTCCAAAAGCCCCTGGCAAAGGTGGGCGGAAAGCGCGCTACCAGAAGAAAGGCCGACAGGTTGACCCGATTGCCGCCCGTGAAGTAGCCGCGCTACTCGGGGACCGTTCCCGGCAGCCAGACTTGTTGATTGAACATCTGCATTTAATCCAGGATGCCTATGGATATCTCTCCGCGGCCCATCTGACGGCGTTGGCGGATGAAATGCGTCTCGCGCTGGCTGAAGTATATGAGGTCGCCACTTTTTACCATAACTTCACTGTCGTTAAGGAAAATGACGCAACGCCTGCTCCCCTGACAATCAAGGTGTGTGACAGCCTCTCTTGCGAAATGGCCGGCGCAATGGCCCTGAAAGGCGAGCTCGCCGCCAAATACGGGGCTAATATACGCGTCACCCACGGTGCTTGCATGGGTCGCTGCGAACAGGCACCGGTGGTTCGGATAAAAGACCGCTATGTCGGCAATGCATCGCAGGAGTCTGTCGATACTTTATTAGAAGATGAGAAGAGGAATGCACCGCTTGATATTCCTTCATTCAATAGTTTTTCGAATTATAAAAATGCGGAAGGCTTTACTACGATCAAAAATCTCCGTAGCGGAAAGCTGACGCCCTCTGACATAATTGAGATATTAAGTGATAGCGGCCATCGAGGCCTCGGGGGGGCTGGTTTCCCGCATGCTATGAAGCTCAATTCCGTTCTGTCCGTTCCGGGACCGCGCTATATGGCTGTCAATGCAGACGAAAGCGAGCCCGGTACGTTCAAGGACCGGTATTTTATGAACAACAATCCCTTCCAGTTTCTGGAAGGAATGCTGATCGCGGCGGAAATTGTCGAGACCGAGGCAATTTATATTTTCTTGCGGGACGAGTATCCCGAGACGGCGGCGATTCTGGCGAATTGCATCTGGGTTCTGATCGACGAAAACCTCACCAACGGCAAGACGATACATTTACGGCGCGGCGCCGGTGCCTATATATGCGGCGAGGAAAGCGCCATGCTGGAAAGCATCGAAGGCAAACGTGCTTTGCCCCGGCACAAGCCTCCCTTCCCGGCTCATGTCGGCTTGTTTGGACGCCCGACCCTCATCAATAACGTCGAAACCCTCTACTGGTTACCGGATATTATTCGCAAAGGTCCCGACTGGTTCAGAGAGGGTGGACGCCATGGTGGCAAGGGGTTCCGGAGTTTTTCCCTTTCCGGCCATGTCAATAAGCCGGGAGTTTATATTACGCCCGCCGGAATCACGGCAGCGGAACTGATTGAGGAATATGGCGGCGGAATGAAGGCGGGGCATGAATTTAAGGCCTATCTTCCCGGCGGGGCGTCCGGTGGCTTGCTGCCCGCATCCATGGCGGATATTCCGCTTGATTTCGGTACCTTGGAAAAGCATGGGTGTTTTATCGGGTCTGCGGCCGTCATTGTAATTTCAGATCAGGATGACCTCAAAATGGTTGCGCGAAATTTGATGCGTTTCTTTGAGGATGAAAGCTGTGGACAATGCACGCCCTGTCGCGCCGGTACAGAGAAGGCGTTGAAGATAATGCAGAATGACCGCTGGGACTCGGCCCTGCTCGAAGAGCTGAGTGCTGTCATGCGCGATGCCTCTATCTGCGGACTTGGGCAGGCCGCCCCGAACGGCCTGATGTCCATTCTCAAGCATTTCCCGGAGGACGTTCAATGAGCGAATTGATTACCTTCGAACTCGACGGCCAAAAGGTGACAGCCACGCCCGATCAGTCAATTTGGGATGTCGCAAAAGGTCAGGGCACGACGATTCCGTATTTATGCCATGCGGATCGCGTCAGCTTTACAGCAGACGGGAATTGCCGGGCCTGTATGGTGGAAATCGAAGGTGAGCGTGTCCTCGCGGCAAGCTGCATTCGCAAGCCGGCAGACGGTATGATCGTTAAAACGGCAACGGATCGCGCAGTGAATTCGCGCAAGATGGTAATGGAGCTTCTGATTGCGGATCAGCCGGATCGCGAAACGTCCTATGATCCGGAGAGTCATTTCTGGAAAATGGCCGATCAGCAGACCATATCAGACAGCCGGTTTATTCCGCGCGAAATGCCTAAGGATGACCTTTCCCATCCTGCCATGGCCGTCAATCTTGACGCATGCATCAACTGTAACCTTTGCGTTCGAGCCTGCCGAGATGTCCAGGTAAATGATGTAATCGGTATGGCCGGTCGTGGCGTTCATTCCAAGATCGTCTTCGATTTCGATGACCCCATGGGAGACAGTACATGTGTAGGCTGCGGTGAATGCGTGCAGGCCTGCCCCACGGGCGCCTTGCTTGAAAAATCCGTTGTCGGGAATCACCAGATCGACCGCGATGTTGACAGCGTTTGCCCGTTCTGTGGTGTCGGCTGTCAGCTGACTTTCAAGGTGCGCGACGACAAGATTCTCTTTGCCGATGGCCGCGATGGTCCCGCCAATGAGGAGCGCCTTTGCATCAAGGGACGCTTTGGATTTGATTATATTCATAACCCGGAGCGTCTGACGGTGCCGTTGATCCGCAAGGAAGGTATTGCAAAATCGGATGTCGCCAGTCTTGATCCTGCCAATCCCTTCACTCATTTTCGTGAAGCAAGTTGGGATGAGGCGCTGGAATTTGCTGCAAACGGACTAAGCAAGGTCAGGAATACCAAGGGCGGAAATGCCCTGGCCGGCTTTGGCTCCGCCAAAGGCTCCAACGAGGAAGCCTATCTATTCCAGAAGCTGGTGCGCACCGGCTTCGGCACCAACAATGTCGATCATTGCACCCGGCTCTGTCATGCATCCTCGGTCGCCGCCCTGCTGGAAACAGTTGGCTCAGGAGCCGTCTCGGCACCGTTTAACGAGGCGGAGAATGCGGACGTGATCATGGTCATCGGCTCTAACCCGACGGTCAATCACCCTGTCGCCGCGACGTTCTTCAAGAACGCGATCAAAAAAGGCAGCAAGCTGATTGTTATTGATCCGCGCGGACAGGCGCTCTCCCGCCATGCGACGTATATGCTGCAGGAAAAGCCCGGCACGGATGTCGCCCTACTCAATTCCATCATGCATGTCATTATTGAAGACGGGCTGACGGACAAAGACTATATTCGCGACCATACCGAGAATTTTGAAGAGCTGAAAGAACATCTGGCGGATTTCAGCCCTGAGGCCATGGCCGAAATAACGGGCATCGATCCGGTGATGATCCGCGAAGTAGCCCAACTTTTCGCCAAAGCGAAAGCAGCCATTATATTCTGGGGAATGGGAATTAGCCAGCATGTGCATGGTACGGATAATTCACGCTGTTTGATCAGTCTTTCTTTGATGACCGGTCAGGTAGGTCGTCCCGGCACCGGCCTGCACCCCCTGCGTGGACAGAATAATGTCCAGGGTGCGTCGGATGTAGCTTTGATCCCCATGTTCCTGCCCGACTATCAGTCAGTAGAAGATCCGGTCATTCGTACAAAGTTTGAGAAATTCTGGGGCGCAGAGATACAGCCCGAAAAGGGCCTGACCGTTGTCGAGATCACCGAGGCGATACACCGGGGAGCGATAAACGCCATGTATATCATGGGCGAGAATCCGGCAATGTCAGACCCCAACGTCACCCATGCGCGCGAAGCCCTCACTATGCTGGATCATCTGGTAGTACAGGACCTGTTTCTGACGGAGACCGCCGCCTATGCGGATGTCGTCCTGCCTGCGTCCGCATGGCCGGAGAAGGATGGCACGGTGACCAACACAAACCGTCAGGTGCAGATGGGCCGGGCGGCGGTTCCCATGCCGGGCGATGCGCGCCAGGATCTCTGGATCATTCAGGAAATAGCGAAGCGCTTGGGGCTTGACTGGCAGTATAGTCACCCGAGAGACGTCTTTGCGGAAATGACTCAGGTTATGGGGAGTATCCGCGGCATGAGCTGGGAACGGCTGGAAGCACAGGAGTCAATAATCTATCCATGTGAAAGTCCCGACGACCCCGGCCAGCCCCTGATATTCACAGAGAAATTCCCGACCGCAAATGGCCTTGGTAAATTCGTACCGGCCAGCCTGATTTCTCCTGACGAGATTCCGGACAAAAACTTTCCGATCATTCTGACCACCGGCCGCCTGCTGGAGCATTGGCATACCGGTTCCATGACACGCCGTTCTGAAGTGCTTGATGCAGTGGAGCCCGAACCGATTGTTCACATGGCTCCGGGCATGATGGAGCAACTGAATGCAAAGCCCGGCGATATTGTGACCGTACGCTCACGCCGCGGCGAAATTGATATCCGTGTCCGCGCTGATGGCGGCGTCCAGAATGGCATGGTTTTTATCCCCTTCTGCTATGCAGAGGCCGCCGTTAATCTCCTCACCAACGATGCGCTTGACCCTTTCGGCAAAATCGCGGAAGTTAAATTCTGCGCTGTAAATGTCGAAAGGAAATTCGCCTGAAATGTCCGCTGACCTGGAGAGGAAAACCACTGTCGGGATAATCCAGACAGGGCGACTTGGTGGGTCGCTCGGTGTTAAGTATGGCGAGTATCCGCAAATGTTCATGGACCTCTTTGAGGGTGAGCCATTTGACTATATCGTCTATCCCGCCATAGAAGGGAAATTGCCAAAGCACCCGCTGGAATGTGACGCATGGGTTATCACCGGCTCCAAACATGGCGTGTATGAAGACTTCGACTGGATAAAACCGCTGGAAGTCTTTATTCGCAAGCTAATCGCCAGCGGCCAGCCAACTGTGGGGGTATGCTTTGGCCATCAGATTATGGCGCAAGCCATGGGTGGAAAGGTTGAGAAGTTTTCTGGCGGCTGGTGCGTCGGACGTATCAGTTATGCGGATATAGCAAATAATGCTGAGGCAAACCTGCTGGCATTTCATCAAGATCAGGTCATCACTCCGCCAAAAAATACGGACGTGTGGTTAACGTCCGATTTTTGCCTAAATGCAGGCCTGAAATATTCTCCGACCTGCTTTTCACTGCAACCACACCCGGAACATACCCTGCCCTTTCTCGTCGACCTGATCAATCAGCGCCGCGGGATCCAGCTTTCCGTGGAAGTTGCGGATAACGGCCTTGCCTCGCTTGCCGCCTCAAATGATCAACAACAATACGGGGGTTGGATCGCGGAAATCTTAAAAGGAGAGCGACGGATCTAAAGTTCGCGCACCAGCACCTGCTTTTCCATTGTTAATCCCTTTTGAAACCTGAAAGACGTTCATCGTCGCCTTTCGCCCGGCCCGGACTGTTCTCGCATTCGAACTGCAATCCATTCTTCAGACCATAATCCTGCCCTTTGTTCACCAGCATCTTGTCCGCCCGCAACGTATGCCAGGAATTCTCGACAATATCATGCGCCATCTTCAGCGCTTCGTCCGATAGCAAGCTATCCGGCACGCATTTATTCACGAGTCCGATTTCAAACGCCTCAGGTCCGGATACAACCCGACCAGTGAACATCATCTCCTTGGCGTTCAGCACCCCTATCCGACGGGGAAGCCGCTGGCTCATCCCCCAGAGCGGCGTTAATGCCCATTTTCCATGCGTATCCGCAAAGTTCGCACTTTCTCCACAAATCATCAAGTCGCAGGCGAGGGCCAGCTCAAGAGCGCCTGTGTAACAATGGCCAGCAACCTCTGCCACAACCGGTTGCGGCAGATCCTCAATCATCTCGACGGTTTCAGCCTGAAACCGGGGATGCGGCGCCTCTTCCCCTGCCTGCATCGCCTTCAAATCATTCCCGGCAGAAAAGGATCGCCCCTCCCCTCGCAAAATAATACAGCCTACTTTATCAATTTGCTCCGCGAGAGCTTTAACATGCTCGTGCAGTTCAACAAAAAGGGATGGGCTGAGGGCGTTGAGTGCTTCGGGCCGATTAAGACTCAATATCGCAACGCCCTCAACGTCCTGACGTTTGACCAATTCTTTCATCGCTATCCCTCTCCCATAGTTCTTGCATCCGCTTTCTTGTTCATCTGACGAAACAGATTCCTTTCGCGGTAGAATGTATAAACACCGCTGCCGACAATAATAATACTGCCAAGAATTGTCCATTGATCGGGTATGTCCCCAAAGACAAAGAAGCCAAGCAGAATGGCCCAGATCAGGATCGTATACCGAAATGGAGAGGTAAAACTGATATCCCCGACGCGCATGGCCATGATGCTGAAAAGATAGCCGAAAATTACGAAAACCGACGCCATTGCAAGCAATCCGCCGGCTTCAACGGTAACTGGCCGCCATTCCATCGTCATTGATAAGATGGCGCCAACAACCATGACCGCAACCGATGTCAGCAGGGAGACGAAGAGCGATGGCACTCCCACTGACAGCCGGCGGGTTGACAGATCCCGCAATACAATAAAAAACACCGCAACGATGGCATAAATTGAGAATTCGTTGAACCCGTCCGAGCCGGGGCGCACAATCATCAAGACGCCGATAAACCCCGCCGTAATGGCAAGATAGCGCCGCCAGCCAACTGCCTCAGAAAGGAAAATTGCCGCCGCCAATGTCACCGCGAGCGGAAGCGCCTGCAAAATAGCGGTCGCGTTTGCTATCGGCATATGGAACAAAGCGGAAAGATAAAAAATCGCCCCACCGACTTCTCCAATCAATCGAAGGCAAACCAGTCCCCGGTCCCCTTTGGGAATACGGTACAGGAGATGCCCCTTATAGAGGCAAAATCCGGCCAACAGCAGGCTCGTGAAGATGCCGCGCAGAAAAATAGCCTGGAAAATACTGAGATGATCCGCAACCAGTTTCATTGTCGTGTCGTTAACGACAAAAGCGGCCACACTTATCGTCATGAATGCCGCGCCGCGCATGTTGTCGGAGATTTGAATGCCCATAGAATATTAGTCGATCAAATGACCCGAGACCGCAAGCAATATTCCACTGATACCAAATATTTCAGATCATTTTTACTGCATGTGGCGAGTGATGAACGTTTCTATTTTGGACAGCACATCGTCCGGTTTTTCATGCCACGGATTATGACCGCAATCGTTTAGGAGAAGCTTCTCGAAAGGACCTGCAACTGAATTTTCGGTAGCTTCAATTTGTGCAGTTGTCCCAAAACGATCGTTCCGTCCCTGTATGACGAGAATAGGCGCAGTAATCGCAGGCAGAAACTTTTCGATACTCCATTTCCTGAACCGCGGATTGAGCCATGCATCGCTCCAGCCGCGAAAGGCATATTCTATATTAATTCCGTGGAACCTTTCAAGTTTCCACTTTAAATGACCTGTCTCGTAAGCGATTTTGGCCGCCGTAATCCCTTCAATTGATATGTCTTCACAAAAAACATGCGGCGCCATTGCAATCACAGCTTCAGGCGGCGGCAGTTCACCGCTGCCTGAATATATCAAGGCAATAGAAGCGCCGTCAGAATGGCCTACCAAGATAAAACGGGAGATACCAAAATGCTCGATCAATTGCGGAAGAACATCTTCGGCTTCACGCTCCATATAGTCCAGCGGCCGAGGCAATGGACAAGGTGACGATCCGCCGTAACCAGCCCGGCTATAAACAAGTCCTGCAAGCCCCAGCCTCTCGCAAAGCAAACCGGGAAAATCCTGCCAGAGCGCAATACAGCCAAGGCCTTCATGCAAAAATATAAGAACGGGTTTTTGCGGGGTGAAATCTCCGATAATGCGAGTTTCAATCTGCAAGCCCGCAATTGTAACGATATTATCGACTGTCGGCAGAGTCACTTCTTCCGGATCATATTCACGATGCCGGAGAAATCCGCCTCTTGCCCTTCACCACCGACATAGGCTTCATACATTTCCATCGCCGCCTTGCCAAGATCAGTGGACGCACCGAATCCATCCGCCGCATCCTGGCTGAGATGCAGGTCCTTCAGCATGTTCTGCGCTGAAAACCCGGGTTTGTATCCATTGTTCGCCGGGCTCGCCGGAACAGGGCCCGGGACAGGACAGTAGCTTGTCAAGGACCAGCATTGACCGGAGGCCGTAGAAACAATATCGAACATCGTCTGATGTTCCAATCCAAGCTTTTCCGCCAGCACGAAAGCCTCGCACACACCAATCATGGAAATGCCAAGGATCATGTTGTTGCAAATCTTCGCCGCCTGACCGTTTCCGGGGCCGCCCGTATGAACGATGTTTGCACCCATTGCTTCAAGGATCGGTTTGGCCGCTTCAAACGCGCCTTTGCCGCCGCCGACCATAAACGTTAATGTCCCGGCCGCAGCACCGCCGACGCCGCCGCTCACCGGTGCATCGACCATACTCATGCCAGCCGCGGCAGCAGCCTTTTCAACATCTCGGGCCGTCGCCACATCAATTGTCGAACAATCGATGAAAAGCGTCCCTGGATCTGCCGCGGACAGCAGTCCTTGATCACCGAGATAAACCGATCGAACATGATCCCCCTTAGGCAGCATACTGACGACAATGCCTACATTCTTAGATGCCTCAGCAGCGGTTTCCGCCGCTTCCGCGCCTTTTTCAACGCAAGCCGCCACGGCATCCGCCGAGAGATCAAAAACCTTTACCGAGTGCCCGGCTTTCAACAGGTTAAGAGCCATCGGCCCACCCATGTTCCCGACACCTACAAAACCGATTCTGGCCATAGTAAACTCCCCGAAATTTCATGCTCCGACACCAATATGTCGGAGCTGCTATTTAATTTTATTTATGTGTTGGCATGATGAACTCAGCCCCATCCTTGATGCTGTCAGGCCACCGGGATGTTACCGTCTTCACCTTGGTATAGAACCGCACACCCTCTGATCCGTGCTGATTGTGATCACCGAAGGCAGAATTTTTCCAGCCGCCAAAGCTGTGGAAAGCAAGCGGAACCGGGATCGGCACATTAACACCAACCATACCAATCTGGACATTGTTGGAGAAAGCGCGAGCGACATCGCCATTGCGGGTAAAAATCGATGTGCCATTTCCAAACTCATGCTCATCGACCATTTCAATGGCATCGTTGAATGTCGGCGCGCGGACTACCGACAACACCGGACCAAAGATTTCCTCCTTGTAGATGCGCATGTCAGTTTTGACGTTGTCAAACAGGCAGCCGCCCATGTAGTAACCGTTTTCATACCCCTGAAGCTTTAACTCACGACCGTCAACGACCAGGTCCGCTCCTTCCTTGATGCCGAGATCAACATAGCCTTTGACCTTTTCAAGGTGCTCTGCGGTAACCAACGGGCCCATATCACCGTCTGCCGCACTTGGTCCGACCTTGAGGCCCCGGACCTTCGGCGTCAGTTTCTCGATCAGCTCATCGCCTGCATCGCCAACGGCGACAGCAACGGAGATAGCCATACAGCGTTCGCCTGCGGAGCCATACCCGGCGCCGATAAGCGCGTCCACAGCCTTGTCCATATCCGCATCCGGCATGACAAGCATATGGTTTTTCGCGCCACCCATTGCCTGAACACGTTTGCCCGCAGCCGCCGCACGGGAATAGACATATTTCGCGATTGGCGTAGAGCCGACGAAACTCACAGCCTTGATGCGAGGATCATCAAGAATGGTATCGACAGCGACCTTATCGCCATTGATTACATTAAGGACGCCCTTCGGCGCCCCGGCCTCAAGCATCAATTCGGCAAGCCTCATGGGAAGCGAAGGATCCTTTTCAGACGGCTTTAAAACGAACGTATTTCCGCAAGCAATAGCCACAGCAAACATCCACATCGGCACCATAGCCGGGAAATTGAACGGCGTAATACCAGCGACAACACCGAGCGGTTTGCGCATGGAATACATGTCGATACCAGAAGACACATTGTCCGAAAACTCACCCTTCAGCAAATGCGGAATGCCGCAGGCAAACTCGACAACCTCGACACCGCGAATGATCGACCCCTTCGCATCGGAATGAACCTTGCCATGTTCACTTGAAAGCAGAGCTGCCAGTTCTTCAATATTATCCTCAACCAACTGCTTGAACTTGAACATGACGCGGGCACGGGTAATCGGCGATGTTTCGGCCCACTCCGGAAATGCAGCGAGACTGTCGGCAATGGCGTCGCCAACCTCTTCCTCTGTCGCCAGAGGCAGGTCTGCCTTATGCTCTCCTGTGCTCGGATTATAGACGGGGCTGAAACGCCCGGATTTACCGGCAACATACTGCCCGCCGATATAATGTTTTAGTTGCTCTGTCATCAGGTCCACTCCCAAAAAATTCTTGCTGGCTGAACTGTACATAGGTAAAAATGCAAAGTAATTAGATAAGAATGCACATTCCCTGTGTATATTTGCACATACGGTCGTTGTTATTTTTGATTGGAACGATATCCGTTTCTTTCTGGAGCTTAGCCGGAAAGGACGTCTGACGGAAGTGGCTAAAGCACTAAAGGTTGATCACACCACGGTCAGCCGCCGTGTTCTTGCGCTCGAAGAAAAACTCGACGCCAAATTGTTCGAGGCGACGCCGCGCGGATTTGTTCTTACCCAAGCGGGAGAACGGCTTCTTCCTCAAGCAGAGGCAATGGAAAGCGCTTCGGCGGCAATTCAGGATACGGTCGGCGGGGAAAACCAAACATTGACCGGAACGGTTCGCTTGGGCGTACCAGAGGGATTTGGTAGCCAGTTTTTAGCCATGGAATTGGCTACATTTCGCCAACTCCATCCGAAAATCGAGTTGGAGTTCGTTGCCAATGATCGATTTGTCAGCCTGTCAAAACGCGAAGCGGACCTCTCCATTACGCTGGCGCGACCGAAATCCGGACGACTTATTTCCCGCAAACTGACAAACTACCGCTTGCGTCTTTATGCCAGCCGGGACTATCTCTCAACTCACAGCCCCATTTTGTCAATGAACGACCTGAAGGACCACGATTTCATCTCCTATATTGATGAGCTGGTTCCGGATCCGCAGTTGCTTTACTTAACAGACATCATTGCCAACCCGAACGTCACTCTCAAAAGTTCCAGTATCGTCCTTCAGTTTCAGGCAACTTTGGCTGGCGCAGGCCTCAGTATCCTGCACTGCTTTGTCGCCGACGATTATCCAGACCTCGTCTGTCTTCTGCCGGAGGAAGTCGAGATAAATAGGACATATTGGCTCAACACACCTGAAGATATCCATGATCTCGCCCGCATCAAGGCGGTCAGTCAGTTTTTGAGTGATGTCGTCCGGCAACAGCAGAAAAGACTTCTTGGCGAAACCTGATTTGATAATTTCTCTTTCCTGCGAAAGCCTGATGCTGCATCGTACAACAGTTCGACCGCCAGCGAAGCAATAAGAATATCCAGCGGTTATGTTACATCACGTCCAGAAGTTCCAGAACAGAGGCAAAGCCCATATCCGCACCCCAGATCAACCGACCCAAGGAATATCTCCTGCTCCTATTGCTGGCGAGCCTTTGGGGGTCCTCCTATCTTTTTATCCGCATCGGGCTTGAAACCCTCCCACCGACGACATTGGTTGCAATCCGGGTTTCAGTCGCCGCCCTTGTCCTGTTGATTGTTATCTGGCGGCAAGGCTACAGGCTACCTACAGACAAGGAAAACTGGAAAAACTTCGTGATCCAGTCCTTTTTCAACAGTTTCGGCGCGTGGATGCTGGTTGCCTGGGGGCAGCAATATGTCGAAAGCGGACTTGCGGCGGTTTTAAATTCAACCTCCCCTATCTTTGTCTTTCTCCTTACATGGCTGGTGACAAAGCATGAAACGGTCAACGCTCGCAAGATTGTCGGCGCGTTCACTGGGCTTGCCGGTGTTATTCTGATCATCGGTATCGATGCCTTGCAAAATCTCGGTCAGCAAGTCATTGCCCAGCTCGCGCTCCTGCTGAGCGCTATGTTTTACGGATATGCCGCGATTATCGGCAAGAGGTTTGCTGCCTTGCCATCAACGGTGACAGCCGCTGGCGTCATGATTTCCGCCACCTGTGTTCTGGTTCCGGCAAGCCTTGTGGTTGACCAACCCTGGACATTGTCACCATCACTTACCTCCCTCGCCGCCGTTATTGTACTGGGAATATTCGGGACAGCCGTTGCCTTGCTGCTCTATTTCCGCTTGATCAATACTTTGGGGTCGATGAACGCCGCCAGCCAGAGTTATTTAAGGATGGGGATAGGCGTTATCCTCGGCATGGTCATTTTCGGGGAGCAGTTGTCTTTCGTTGTCGCGCTTGGCGTCGTGATCGCTATTCTGGGGGTTGCCTTGATCAATATGCCGACAAGGACGCGTAGATGACAAACTTTCAGAACAACCGCTGACGTGCTTTTTCCAAATCTTCTGGGCGGTTAATATTGAAGAAGGGGTCGCCTTCGTCCTCAGTCCAGTCGACTTCAATACGATTATAACGATCCGCAAACACCAGAATTTTCCGTAAATTTTCGTCCGTCAGCGCCTTGCGTAAATCCGAGGTAAGAGAAATCGGCCATAACGCGACAACCGGATGTACCCGGCCGACAGAGCGCGCCATAACGATGGTTGTTTTGTCGTCCTGCAATCCTTCTGACAGGCGTAAAACCAGATCGTCGGGAATGAACGGCGCGTCTGTCGGAACGCTGAGCATATGACTAGCGGTCTCTCCTTTTGCGCTGAAATACTCAAGCCCCGTCAATATGCCTGCAAGTGGACCGGCAAAGCCACTGACGCTGTCCTGCAATATGGGAAGGTCGGGCACCGCATCTTTGGGGATATCCGCATTCATGTTCAGGACCATTTTTCCGACCTGGGGGCGAAGCGTTTCGACAATCCGGGCGAGAAGAGTTTGCCCCCCAAGTTCCCGCAAAAACTTGGTGCCTCCGCCCATACGCCGCGATTGCCCCCCTGCAAGCAGAAGGCAGGGAAATTTTGCCATTACTTCACTCATTGTGCGGCCTTGCGCTGATGCTTGGGGGACTCTTCCGGCACTGTTGCCGGATCGATATCGAATACCAGTCTTTCGGAGCCGGAAAGGCAGACAAACCGCTTACCCTTGGCCCGGCCGATTAATGTCAGGTTGGCCTGACGTGCGAGTTCAACGCCCCATGCGGTGAAGCCCGAGCGAGAAATGACAATAGGGATTTCCATCTGTACTGTCTTGATAACCATTTCCGACGTCAATCGGCCCGTTGTATAAAAAATCTTGCCGGTGGACGACAGACCATGACGCCACATATAGCCCGCGATTTTATCGATGGCATTGTGCCGCCCCACATCCTCCATATAAATGAGCGGACGGTCTTCCTCACACAGAACACAGCCATGTATCGCGCCTGTTTCCAGATAAAGCGACGGCTGCTGATTAATCTTCCGGGCCAGACTATAAATCCACGAGGTTTTTAAGCTCGCTGTCGGATCTAGATGTATATCCTCAAATTTTTCCATAACGTCGCCGAACACCGTTCCTTGCGCACAGCCCGATGTCTGCGTTTTTTTCTTCAGCTTATCTTCGAAGTCCGTTTCCCGCTCCGTCCGTACGACAACAACGCCAAGATCATCGTCAAAATCGATCCCCGTTACCTCATCATCTGATCGAAGCATGTTTTGGTTCAGCAAATATCCAAGCGCGAGATAATCCGGATAATCCCCGATCGTCATCATGGTCACGATTTCCTGGCCGTTCAGGAAAAGGGTCAAGGGCTTCTCGACCACGACCGGCAGGCTAATTGACCGGCCGTTCTGATCTATGCCACTTAGCACTTCACTGAGACCGGCCGCTTTCGGGTCGGGTGTAATGGAAAATACCTTCATCAGTTACCGCGAACCCCTCACATTCCTTTGCATATCAAACCATTCTAAATTTGCAGTTTAGCAGCCGTGGATCAACCTGTCATTTATGGCGAAACCCGCAGTCGGATTCACGTTTCGGGCCAGACACCTGGGAAATCTCGACTTTTAATGTATGTAAAAATTTATCACATTTATTCTTTCAAGGGTGACAATCCAGCGCTTATCGATATGTTACGTCAGAATGACAGACCGACAGCTCAGGAAAGCTAAATGCCTCTCGATCGCCTATCCCTCACAGAAGCCATCACAAAAATAGCACGAGAGGCAGGCGACAAGATCCTGACGATTTATCATCAGGATTTCGACGTGAAGACCAAGTCCGACGCGTCTCCCGTCACGGAAGCTGATGTTGAAGCCGAAAAAATTATTATTGCCGGGCTCATGACGCTAACTCCGGACATTCCAATTTTGGCCGAAGAAAGTGAGGCCGCCGGTAAGGTTCCCGATTTGTCTGGCGGTATTTTCTGGCTTGTCGACCCGCTGGACGGGACCAAGGAATTTGTTCATAGACGCGGCGAATTCACGGTGAATATCGCACTTGTAGAACAGGGTCGCCCAACCATGGGAGTTATTCATATTCCTGCAAAGAATGTGAGTTACTTCGCGGAAGGTCCTGGAAAAGTCTGGCGGCAGACCGCGGATCAGCCTGCCATCGCTATAAGCACACGCGATACTCCGGCAGATGGCATTACTGTCGTTGCCAGTCGCTCCCACCGGACGGCAGAAACCGATGATTACATTTCAAAATTCAATGTGAAAGAGCTCATTTCCGCTGGTTCATCCCTCAAGCTCTGTCTTGTTGCAGAGGGAAAAGCCGATCTCTATCCCCGCTTCGGGCGAACAATGGAATGGGATATCGGCGCCGGCCAGGCTATTTTGGAAGCCGCGGGCGGTATAGTCGAAACAGTCGACGGCTCTCCGCTTACATATGGCAAGAACGGCCATGACAATCCCTACTTTATTGCCAAGGGCCGCCCCTAAATCATCCAGATCAAGCGTTGACGTCGATTACCACGCGCCCCTTAACCTGACCTTTGAGAATTTCCCCAGCAAGAGTGGGCAGGTTACTCATTGGCTCAACGCGGATCATGTCTTCAAACAATGATTTATCAAGATCCTTGGCGAGCCTTGCCCAGGCTTCTTCCCGCTTTTCCCGTGGCGCCATGACGCTGTCCACGCCAAGAAGGGACACGCTGCGAAGAATGAATGGCAAGACTGATGTCGGCAGGTCATTACCACCCGCAAGTCCGCAAGCCGCAACCGCGCCGCCATAGTTGATCTGCGCGATCACCGCCGCAAGGATATTGCTTCCTACACAGTCAACAGCTCCGGCCCACCGCTCCTTGTCGAACGGGCGCCCTTTCCCCATTGTTTCTTCGCGGCTGATAACTTCGGCCGCGCCAAGCTTCTTCAGATAGTCGTGCGTTTCCTGTCGACCGCTTGACGCGATTACCCGATAGCCGAGCTTGGAAAGAAGGGCTATTGCGACGGAACCAACGCCACCTGCCGCACCTGTTACCAATATATCGCCCTTGTCAGGCGTCACGCCCGCTTTTTCCAGTGCGAGCACGCATAGCATGGATGTGTATCCTGCCGTACCGATTGCCATTGCTTCCTGCATAGTGAAAGCGTCCGGTAATTTTATCAGCCATTCGGACTTGAGTTTTTGCTTCTGGCTGTAGCCACCCCAATAAAGCTCCGACAACCCGTAACCATTTACGACTACCTTGTCACCGGGCTTAAAATCACTTGAGGCACTTTCCAGCACGGTTCCCGCAAGATCAACACCGCCAACCATCGGCAAGCGGCGGGCAATGCCTTTGCCGGAAACGGCGAGGCCGTCCTTATAATTGAGTGTAGAGTATGATATTTCG
This sequence comes from uncultured Sneathiella sp., assembly GCF_963973085.1. Taxonomy (GTDB): domain Bacteria; phylum Pseudomonadota; class Alphaproteobacteria; order Sneathiellales; family Sneathiellaceae; genus Sneathiella. The sequence continues at coordinate 497,975 of NZ_CAXAXA010000003.1, read as the reverse complement.
ACGAGCACATCTTCATCCGGCAAATCCGCGACGGTTAGGTCTTTGAATACCGCCTTCTGCTTCCCGTCCTGATCTTCAATCACCAGTGCCCTGAAGGTATCGCTCATCGTATTTTCCTTTTTTATTGGTCTCTGTTGGTCACGTTATAGCCTGTTCAGCGTCTCTATTGAACCACTAACTTATATAAGCAATTGTTTTTTAATGTATATATTTTACTATTAGTAACATTAAGCAATTGAGACTTCCTATGTCGCGTTAATGGAACTGGAGTTGCATATGTTTGAAATGGAGAAAAAGCTGAACGGTTATGTTCTGACAACCGCAGAAATACTATATCATCTTCCCGATTACCCGGAGTTTCTGCAGACTTATATCTGGCAGGATTATGACTTGGACCCAAAATACCCAACCCTCAAAAAATTCCTAGATTTTTGGGAAAAGGAACTGGATGGCCGCCTGCATTCTGTTCGCTTCGCCTCAAATAAACTCATCTACCCCAACGAACTCCGCTTCACCGATGGTGAGTACAAGCTGCATTGAGCTAGGGTCAGAAAAACTGTCAAACCGAACACCCTTTCCCACGATGTGAAAACGGGTTGGAGGAGACATAAAAACGGCCTACAATCCGGATAATATCCGGAAGAGGGAAGAATATGCAGTTGGGGCCCCTAGATCACGTCAATATCCGAACGGCTAATCTTAAAAACATGGTCGCCTGGTACCAGGACATTCTTGGAATGACACTTGGGAAGCGACCTCCCTTTCGAATTCCCGGTGCATGACTCTATACGGGCGAACAGGCGGCGGTGCATTTGATTGGGGTCGACAAACCGGCGGCAGGCGAGGATCCCAAACTCGAGCATTTTGCCTTTTCCGCGGCGGGCTTGACTTCCTTCGTTCAAGTCCTTGAGGATAAGGGAGTAGATTACAGACTGGATCGCGTGCCTGAGTTCGGCATTCTTCAGGTCAATATCTTCGATCCGGACGGCAATCATATTCATGTGGATTTTATCGGACCGGAGACCGAAGAGCAGATTGCCTGACCGGGTTGCGACATAAGTATGTCTGCCTTTATGTCGCGAGGGAACCGGCGAACTGCATTCTCCATGCGTTCTGACACGACCTTCCCCTCATTCAGCGGCAAGGCCGCGAGAATCTGTTATCGATATTCATCCGCAACCGCAATTGTTGTAACTGGTGGCACAAGATTGGGTATTACAATTTCGCAATCTGCATGCCTGCGCATATATTCACATTTTCAATTCTTTTTACTATGAAATATAACGAAGAATTTGATTTTTTAAATCAATAATACAATAAATTTAACTAATAGTACTTTTTGTTAATTTAATACTGTACTATAAGTACATCAAAAAATAGAAATTGTCGTGCACATCAATCTAAAATTTGAACAGTGTCTTATTTATATAAGTACACTTTAAGTATAAAGTTAAAAATTAACCATTTTTTAGAGATTATTAAGCTTAATGTCTCCACCAAGAAATAGTTTTTGGATTTTAGGGAACAGATAAAATCCTATCTGTTCTTTATTTGTAATATGGAGGCCCAGCCATGTTTAACTTTACAAACGGTCGTAATTCCAAAGATACGACCGGCGCTAACAAAAGCGGTTACAGTGTCCGCGAGATGAATGCAATGCTCGCCGCTCTGAATAAATCGCAAGCTATTATTCAATTCAAGACCGATGGAACCAGGCATTCCTGGATGCCATGGGATACCGGATGGAAGAAATTCAGGGGAAACATCATCGTATATTCGTTGAACCTGGCTTCGCCAACAGCAAGGAATACAAAGACTTCTGGGACGCTCTCAGTCGTGGAGAATTCCAGGCGGCCGAATATAAGCGTATCGGAAACGGCGGCAAGGAGATCTGGATACAGGCGTCCTATAATCCGATCTTGAACAAGGCAGGCGAAGTAACGAAAATTGTCAAATATGCGACTGACATCACAGCCCGCATATTGCAGAACGCCAGTTATCAGGGACAGATTGATGCGATGAATAAATCGCAGGCCGTTATTTCCTTTAATCTCGACGGAACCATCATTGACGCCAACCAGAACTTTCTGGATGTCATGGGATACCAGATTGAGGAAATCCGCGGGGAACATCACCGCAAATTCGTGGATCCCGCCTTCGCCAGCAGCAAGGAATATCAGGACTTCTGGAAAGCTCTCGGACGCGGAGAGTTCCAATCAGCAGAATACAAGCGTATCGGAAAAGGCGGCAAGGAAGTCTGGATACAGGCGTCCTATAATCCGATCTTCGATCCAAACGGCAAGCCGATTAAAGTCGTAAAAATGGCAACCGACATAACGGCTCGTACACTACAAACCGCGAGCTATCAGGGGCAGATTGACGCCATCAGTAAATCGCAGGCCGTTATTTCCTTTAATCTCGACGGAACCATCATTGACGCCAACCAGAACTTTCTGGATGTCATGGGATACCAGATTGAGGAAATCCGCGGGGAACATCACCGCAAATTCGTGGATCCCGCCTTCGCCAGCAGCAAGGAATATCAGGACTTCTGGAAAGCTCTCGGACGCGGAGAGTTCCAATCAGCAGAATACAAGCGTATCGGAAAAGGCGGCAAGGAAGTCTGGATACAGGCGTCCTATAATCCGATCTTCGATCCAAACGGCAAGCCGATTAAAGTCGTAAAAATAGCAACTGATATAACGGAGCAGGTATCAGCCCGCAATGAAGCCGCCCGTGTTGGAAAGGTTGTGGACGAGAATCTTGAAAAAATCCTGGTGTCTGTTCGCGATGCAAACCAGCAGGCCACATCCGCGGCATCGGCATCGGGACAGGCATTGCAAACCGTGCAGTCTGTAGCAGCAGCCGCAGAAGAATTCCAATCCTCTGCATATGAAATTGCCCGTAGCATGAATTCATCGAAAGACGAGGTAGACAAAGCAAACGGAGAAGTCGGCAATGCTGATCAGTCAACCAAGGAACTGAGCAACGCCGCCCAGGCAATGAGCAATATCATCGAGGTTATTCAGGATATCGCAGGTCAGATTAATCTGCTGGCCCTGAATGCCACCATTGAGTCTGCGCGCGCCGGAGAGGCGGGCAAGGGCTTTGCCGTCGTCGCCGCCGAAGTCAAATCGCTCGCCAATCAGGTGGGAAGTGCAACTAACCAGATTTCATCCGAAATCAATGGAATGCAATCCATCAGTGAAAATGTCGTAAACAACCTTAACAGCATCAAAACGGCCATCGTCGCGGTTGAAGCAAGCGTTGCCGCGGTTGCCGGCGCGGTTGAAGAACAGACGGCCACAACAAAGGAAATTACCGTGAGCATGCAATCTGCGGCAACGGCGGTTGGGGATATTAACGAAAACCTCAGCTCAATTTCTCACGCGGTAGAAGACGCGAATACCTATGCCCAGGAAGGCGTGGAGTTGTATCGGTCTATCGCACAGGCCTAGGTTTTTCGGGCAGCGTCGCTAATATGTGCCGCTGCCCGCCTTAAACCGCCATTTCAGCTTTTCCCCGGCATGGAAGGGCACAAGACGTCCTGTCGGTATGTCAATATAGTCCGGCACCTTCGTCTCAATCGGCTCCAGAGTTACCTGCTCTTCATTAAGTGGCAGGCCGTAGAAGGTGGGGCCCGCCACTGAAGCAAACATTTCCAGTTGATCAAGGGCGCCTTCCTCCTCGAAAACTGTCGCATAGCTCTCCATTGCATAAGGTGCGTTAAACAGTCCCGCACAGCCACATGCAGTTTCTTTGTCCCTTGCTTCGTGCGGAGCGGTGTCGGTACCAAGAAAAAACTTCGTCGACCCGGAGGTAGCCGCCTTCCGCAGTGCCAGTCGATGCTTTTCACGCTTGGCAACGGGCAGGCAATATAAATGCGGCCGGATACCGCCCTTGAAAATTGCGTTTCGGTTGAACGTTAGATGATGCGGTGTGATTGTCGCTGCAACATTAGGCCCACTCTCGGCAACAAAGGCGGCGGCCTCTGCCGTCGTAATATGCTCGAACACCAGCTTCAACTCCGGAAAATCCTTTAACAGCCCACTTAACACCCGCTCGATGAAGACCGCCTCCCGATCAAATATATCAACTTCATGATCCGTCACTTCCCCATGCACCAGAAGCGGCATTCCGGCGCGCTGCATCGCCTCAAGTACCGGATAGATAAGGCGAATATCGGTGACACCATGGCTGGAATTCGTCGTTGCATTGGCAGGATAAAGTTTTGCCGCAGTGAAGACGCCTTCCTGATGGCCTTTTTCCACTTCCGCTGCAGCGATACTGTCTGCCAGATAGCAGGTCATCAACGGCGTAAAATCAACATCGGACGGCAAGGCCGCGAGAATCTTTGATCGATATTCTTCCGCAGCGGCAATCGTCGTAATGGGCGGCACAAGATTGGGCATTACAATTGCGCGAGCGAACTGCCGTGCGGTGTAAGGCGTAACGGCCTTGAGCATGTCTCCGCTTCGCAAATGCGTATGCCAGTCATCGGGTCGCCGCAAGGTAAGCGCAGACCGCTCTGTTTTGCTTGATGATACTCCATTTTCGCTATTCTGCTGACCCATTGAGAATTCCATTTAATCTGTATGTTGCTTTGCGCATTTCTTCATAATACGCAGCCCGGCTCTTGCCAAGGGTACAGTCGTAGCTTAACTCTGGCATAGAGATTGGTGACAAATCCTGAATTGGGCCTGATTTTATGTCGGAATTGAATATCACAGCTTTAGAAAAGCGGACAGTCCTTGTCCTGACAGGCAAGGATGTCTGGGATTTCTTGCAAAATCTGGTGACCAACGACATGAAAATGGTGAGTGAGTCACAGTGTCTTTATGCAGCGCTTCTGACCGCGCAAGGGAAATTCCTGCATGATTTTATTATCGTGAAACAGGGCGATGCCTTCCTGATCGATTGTACCACAGACCGAAAAGATGATCTGGTCCGCCGCCTAACTCTCTATAAACTCCGATCTGAAGTCGCCTTGAGCGAAAAGGAAGGTAAGGTTTTCGCCCTTTATGGAGACGGCGCAAATAAAGCGGCAAACTTACCCGAGAAAGCCGGGACCGTTATCCAAAATGGCGATAATCTATATCTCGTTGATCCTCGAAATGCGGCTCTTGGCGTCCGAATAATAGCGACACCGAACTTTAACCTCTCAGAAGCCTTTCCTGATGCGATAATAAAGGGCGAAAGTACCTATGACGCCCATCGCCTCCAACTTGGAATACCTGAAGGAGGACAGGATATTATCCCGGAGAAGAACTTCCTGCTGGAAGCAAATTTCGAGGAACTGAATGGGGTCAGTTTCAGTAAGGGCTGCTATGTAGGTCAGGAGCTGACCGCTCGCACAAAACACCGCGCAAAAATAAAAAAACGCTTGTTCCGCGTTGCCTTTGACGGAACGCTCAAACCCGGGGATAAGATCACACTGGATGACCGTGAAATCGCTGAAGTAAGATCTTTCTCGAATGGTCAGGGCATCGCGCTGGTTCGTCTTGAGAATTTGCCGGAAGATTTTGCAGCGCTCAAACCGGCAGGCGTCAAGCTGATTCAACCCGAATATATCAAACTGCCTATAACTTAAAAATACTGACGATTACGCACTTGCAATGCCTGATGTTCCACTCTATAAAAATAGAACAAATCATGAACATTTTATATGGGAGTCAGAAATGCTGGACCATGTATCCATCGGAATTACGGATCGGGAAAAATCCAAAAATTTTTATGATGCGATCTTATCAACGATCGGCTTCAAGAGGGTTGCCGATTATGGTGAAAGTATTGCCTATGGTCCGTCGCGGGAAAACCCATTTTTCTGGTTGATCGAACATAAGGATATCGGCCATGCAGAAGGCTTTCACTGTGCCTTTCGCGCCCCTGACCGAAGCTCTATTCATGCGTTTCACGCGGCGGCACTGAGCAGCGGTGGCACGGATAACGGCGGACCGGGCAAACGAGACTATGAAGAGAATTATTACGCCGCGTTTGTGCTTGATCCTGACGGCAATAAGATTGAAGCTGTCTGCTTCAATCCGGAGTAGATGAATAGTGATCTATGATTCGCGTAGCTGCCGATAACTGGTATCGGGTTCAAAAAGTCGGGGATGACATAACCTTGATTGACGAGCCCCATATCAAGCCCTTTTATCGCTGCAATATATGGCATATCCGCGGTCGCGGCCGGGATGCGCTTGTCGATAGCGGTATGGGGGTTGTCAGCTTGCGGGAACATGTATCGTTGGTGACTGAAAAGCGGCTGACGGCCGTTGCCAGCCACAGTCATTTCGATCACATCGGCTGCCATCACGAATTTGACACCCGCGCCGCCCATCGCCTGGAAGCCGATATTCTTAACCATCCAACACGAGCCAATACACTCGCCGAAGATTATGCGACGGACGATATATTCGACAACCTTCCCCCTGTGCCTTATCGATCAGATCTTTATTCGATTCGCACCGCGCCGGTAACGTATTTCCTTGAGGATGAAGACATTTTAGACCTCGGGGATCGCTGGTTCAGGGTCTTCCACCTGCCCGGACATTCGCCGGGCGGGATCGCGCTTTATGAAGAAGCAACCGGCATTCTCTTTTCGGGCGACACTATTTATGACGGACCGCTCGTCGAGAATGTCTATCATTCCAACCTCGATGACTATCATGCCTCCATGCTCCGGCTTCGTGCCTTATCGCCGCGTATTGTTCACGGCGGGCATTTTGATAGCTTCGATGGTGCCCGCTTCACTGCACTGATAGAAGAATGGCTAAAAGTACATAACTGAGGGGAGTAAGAAATGAGTGGCTGCACCTGGTATGGGGATGACCCCTTTTATAAAGCCTATCATGATGAAGAATGGGGCGTGCCGGAGTATGACAGCCGCGCCCTTTATGAAAAACTGATTCTGGACGGATTTCAGGCGGGCCTCTCATGGATCACGATTTTGCGAAAACGGGACAATTTCCATGCTGCATTCAACAATTTCAACCCGGAACTCATCGCAAGTTATGACGATAAGAAGGTGGAAGCATTGATGCAGGACAGCGGCATAGTCCGCAACCGGGCCAAAATTCTCGGGACCATAAAAGGCGCACAGCTGTTCCTCGAGATTGAGGAGAAAGAAAACGGGTTTTCACGCCTCCTCTGGGATTATCTTGAGGGACAACCCGTACAAAATGACAGGGCCTCAATGGCCGATGTTCCGGCAGAAACAGAACTCAGCCGAACAATCTCGAAGGATTTGAAGAAGCGTGGTTTCAAATTTGTTGGCCCGACTATCGTTTACGCCTTTATGCAGGCTGTCGGCATGGTCAACGATCATGTGGTAAGCTGTCCCCGCCATCAGGAGGTCAAATTGCTGGCAAGATGAGGGAAGTTCGCGAAATTCATGATCTAACCGGTCGCGTTGCAGTCCATTACATGGAAAAGTATGGCGCGGAGGCATGTAATATTCTTGAAGATGCTGCCCGCCAATGCGAAAAGAAATCGGATTTGCGAGGCAGAAATCGCCTGCTACGCCTTCGTGATGAGATACTTATTGCCGGAATGCTGGACGCTGACTGAGAAAGGACAAATCACTGGAACCTCGCCTGAAAGCAGAACTCTGGGTTAAAGCGCATATCCGAAAATGTTCGTTACTCAATGTTCCAGTTATGGTCACCCGACGGGGCGATGACACCGCGGGCTCTGTTCTCATAAAAATCAACCGGCTGGGGCCGGGCTGTATGGTTTTATCGCCAACAACGAATTTTGAGGACGGCTCACGGATGTGGTTGAAAGGAACCGGACCTGACTGGGTCGAAGAAGAAAGCGCCGACGCCTATATCGCACGCCAGATCAGGAATGATCCCGACCTCTGGGTTCTCGAAATTGAGGACCGGGAAGGCCGCGCCTTCCTTGATGAAAAGATAGAGTGAAAATTACCTGGATTGACTACTGACAATCAGGGGTGAATTGCTTTATCTTGCCAGTCTCTTTTATATCGTTTCCAGGGCTTCACCGGATGCAGCAATATCTCGATCTCCTACGAACCGTACGTCAGAGGGGCACTTTTAAGGCAGACCGAACCGGCGTCGGAACCTATAGCATTTTCGGCTATCAAATGCGGTTCAACCTGGCGGAAGGTTTTCCGATGCTGACGACGAAGAAACTGCACCTGAAATCTATCATTCATGAGCTTTTGTGGTTTCTGGCCGGGGACACCAATGTCCGGTATCTTCAGGAAAACGGCGTGCGAATCTGGGACGAATGGGCGGATGAAAATGGCGAACTCGGGCCGGTTTATGGTTCGCAATGGCGATCGTGGCCTGCGAGCGACGGTCAAACGATTGACCAGATATCCAATCTCATCACCCAGATTAAAACAAACCCCAATTCGAGACGGTTGCTTGTCAGCGCATGGAACCCGGCTGAGGTGGATAATATGGCCCTTCCCCCCTGTCATTGCCTGTTCCAGTTCTATGTTGCCGACGGCAAGCTTTCCTGCCAGCTTTACCAACGAAGCGCCGATGTCTTTTTGGGCGTTCCCTTCAATATCGCCTCCTATTCCCTTTTGACACTGATGGTAGCGCAGGTTTGCGAATTGGAGCCCGGGGAGTTCATTCATAGTTTTGGCGATACACATTTATACGCCAATCATCTGGAACAGGCCGACACCCAGTTGTCGCGGATACCAGGCAAGCTTCCCTCCATGAAAATCAATCCGGACATCAAGGATATTTTCGATTTCACCTTCGACGATTTCGAGCTTAGCGGTTATGAGGCGGCGGCGCATATCCCGGCAAAAGTCGCGGTCTAGCCACAATGACGAATATTATCCTCTCTGCTATTGTCGCCGTATCCGAGAATCAGGTTATCGGTGCTGACAACGGTCTTCCTTGGCGCCTTTCGAATGACCTGAAATGGTTCAAGAAAACGACCATGGGAAAGCCGATTATTATGGGGAGAAAGACATTTCAGTCTCTGCCGGGGCTACTGCCCGGCCGGACCAGCATTGTCATCTCCCGTGATCCGGATTTCACGGCAGAAGGCGCCATTATTACCCATTCCCTTGAGTCAGCGCTCGAAATCGGGAATGAAACAGCCAAACAAATGAAGACCGACGAAGTCGTCGTCATCGGTGGCGCTGAAATATTCCGCCAATGCCTTGATCAAATTGATAGAATTTACCTGACTAGGGTCCATGCAACTATTGACGGGGATACCTTTTTTCCTGATTTCAATACTGGTGAATGGCGGGAAATTTCGAATGAATTCCACCCAAAATCGGGAAAAGACATGTTCGATCACAGCTTTATCGTGCTCGAACGGAAGCAGGCACTTTAAATTTAGACGCACTGCCCCCTTTCAAATTCAAACCAAAAGAATTATATTACAGATGTTGGGCAACCAACTATGGCGATAAACGTTGCATGGAATAACCGTTGCGGACCCGGGGGCGGTACCCGGCGCCTCCACCATAAAGACAGCGATAGACAACTCATCGGCTGTCTTTCTGATGGGGGCGAAATAGGCTCGACGCGCGCAGTAAAGATGTAATTTTTGCCCGGCATGATACCACCGTATAACGGGGTCAAATCTATAAATGCTAACGATAATAACGAAGCATTTGCCGTAGCTGCTTAATCGCACTACACGGGGTTCGGAGGGGCACCTGGCAACAGAAGCCCCTTCACTTATTTTTGCGTAGCAAGTTGGAGGTGGGGACTATTCAGCATATGAATGACGAAATCAATTATACCAAAATGGTTGAAACGGCGCTTATGGACGTTGTCCGTAATTCGCTTCGTCATGCAGCCGAATATGGCCTGCCCGGGGATCAGCATTTCTACATCACCTTCAAGACACGCTTTCCCGGCGTTTCCGTGCCCAGCCACCTCGCGGAGCGTTATAAGGACGAGATGACGATTGTTCTCCAGCATCAGTTCTGGGACATCGTGGTGGAGCCAGATTATTTTACTGTCGACCTCAGCTTTAATCATAAACGGGAAACGCTCAAAGTTCCCTTTGATGCGCTGACGGCATTTGCGGATCCATCCGTCCAGTTTGGCTTGCAATTCTCAACCACTCTAGCGGACGCCGAAGCCGAGCCAATGCACGACGACAGTGACGATAAAACTTCGGAAGAGACTGCGGGCGAAACGGAGCAACCACCGGAAAAGCAAGGGGAAATAATTACCCTTGATGCCTTTCGCAAAAAATAGCTAAATTACCCGTCAAAGTTCCCTGTTTCGTTCACAGAATGAAAGCCTGTCCATGCCCGTATTTCATTATCAGGAAGTGTTCTCCCTTGGAAAAGATAGCACGCCCTACCGCAAACTGACGTCGGAGCATGTTTCGACAATAAAGGTTGATGGTAAGGAGGTCCTGAAAATAGAGCCCGAAGCCTTAAGCCTGCTCGCAGCAACTGCAATGCATGATGTCGCACATCTTTTGCGCCCAAAGCACCTGGAGCAGCTTGCAAATATTCTGAAAGATGAGGAAGCTTCTGAGAACGATAAGTTCGTGGCGACGGAACTCCTGAAAAACGCGAATATCGCGGCCGGGATGGTTCTACCTGGATGTCAGGACACCGGCACCGCCATCATCATGGGCAAAAAAGGACAGTATGTATGGACGGATGGCACAGACAAGGAACAGCTCTCCCGCGGGGTTTTCGAGACATACACCGAAACGAACCTGCGTTATTCCCAACTTGCCCCCCTCAGCATGTTTGAGGAGAAGAATACAGGCACGAACCTCCCGGCCCAGATTGATCTTTACGCGACCAACGGTAATGAATATGAATTTTTATTTGTTGCTAAAGGTGGCGGTTCTGCCAACAAGACCTTTCTGCATCAAGCGGTGCCGAGTGTGTTGACACCGGAACGTCTCGTTCCCTCTATCGAGGAAATGATGATGTCTCTCGGTACCGCAGCCTGCCCGCCCTATCATCTTGCGGTCGTGATCGGCGGCACTTCTGCCGAGGATACGATGAAAACGGTCAAGCTTGCCTCGACAAAGTATTATGACGAGCTGCCAACAAGCGGCAATGAACATGGCCGCGCTTTCCGTGACTTGGAAATGGAAAAGGAAATCCATAAAATCTCCCAGAATATTGGCATCGGCGCCCAGTTCGGCGGCAAATATTTCTGCCACGACGTGCGGGTTATCCGCATGCCGCGTCACGGCGCCAGTGTACCCATCGGTATCGGAGTTTCCTGTTCCGCCGACCGGCAGGTGAAAGGAAAGATCACCAAAGATGGCGTCTTTATCGAGCAGTTAGAAACGAATCCGGCTAAATATCTTCCCGAGGTTACTGATACTGATCTCGACAGCAAAGTCGTCAAGGTCGATCTGAACGCGCCAATGAAGGAGATTCTGACAAAACTCTCTCAATATCCAATCAAAACACGGCTAAGCCTGAGCGGAACAATCATTGTCGCTCGTGATCTCGCCCACAGGAAGCTGCGGGAGTTGCTGGAGAATGGCGAAGGGCTCCCACAGTACTTCAAGGATCATATTATTTACTACGCTGGACCCGCCAAAACGCCCGCAGGATATGCCTCCGGCTCATTCGGTCCGACAACGGCTGGCCGTATGGACGGGTATGTAGATCAGTTCATGGCAGAAGGCGGAAGTATGGTCATGCTGGCCAAAGGCAACCGGAGTAAGGTCGTTGTCGACGCCTGCAATAAGCACGGCGGCTTTTACCTCGGCTCCATTGGCGGCCCCGCGGCAATCCTTGCTCAAAACAACATCAAGAAGGTTGAAGTGCAGGCTTTTGAAGAATTTGGCATGGAAGCGATCTGGCGGATCGAGGTGGAGGATTTCCCGGCCTTTATCGTAACGGATGATAAAGGAAATGATTTCTTCGCTCGGAAAAAAGATGGCGCCAACGCCTGATATTTCAAAAGTGGCGCCAGCACAGCTCGTCAAGCATTCGGTTAGCATCGCAGGGCACCGTACCAGTATTTCACTTGAGAAGAAATTCTGGGACCTGATCCGGGCGAGCGCACAGCGTCAGCAAATGAGCATCAATGAACTGCTTACAGAGATAGACGCAACGCGGATCGGCAACCTTTCCAGTTCGATCCGCCTCTATGTGCTCGAAGAACTGTTGGAAAAAGACAATGAACAAGGAGAGTATCCAAAAATATCCCTTTGAGAACTGCTCATTGCGACCCTATATAAAGTCTCAAGAAATTAACCAGCATAGGGTCGACGGCGATATGGGTGATGTTGTCAATCTGAACCAGTTTCGGAAAAAGCAGGGCCGGAAAAAGGCTGAAGAGCTGGCTCGGAACAATCGAGTGCGCTTTGGCAGGACATCCCAGCAGAAAAAACAGGAAAAAGATCAGATACAGCGCGGAAAAACCACACTTGATCAGAAAAAGCTGTCTCCTACCCACGATGAGGACGAAACAACTCCGCCCAAAAATTAGCGCTTTATTTACACATTTGGTTTAAGAAAAACAGATTAGTGTCATAGAAATGACTCAACCTTCTTCTAATTAGAGATCGCGCCCGGCGAAGGCAGGGCAAAAGGAGGTAGTAAATGGAAACCGGTGTGCAGAAATACCCTGAGCCTGCGTTAAAAGACCTGTTGTCGGATCCAGTCATGCTCGCGGTCCTTAAGCGTGACGGACTGTCAATAGATGACCTAAAAAAGGTTGTGACAACCTATCGGGAAAAATTCGACTCCTCCTTTCCCGATTCTGTTTAACGCGCTGATCAAGAGCCTCTATTAGGTCGCAACTTCTTTTGTTGCGCAATTTTACCCCCTCGCGTTATTATCCGGCCAATGCTTTATTGCTCCATCTCATTCAAGGTGCAATCAGGGAGACCGGCATAATATGACGACAGCAAGCAGATATAAAAAGAAATCGGCGACGATCCGAGGTCTTAAAATGTCTTACATCGAGGAGGGTGAGGGCGACCCGATTGTGTTCCTGCACGGGAATCCGACATCCTCCTATTTATGGCGCAATGTCATGCCGCATCTCGAAGGACGCGGACGCCTGATTGCGCCCGACCTGATCGGTATGGGCGATTCAGAAAAATTGCCGGAGAGTGGACCGGATAGTTATACGTTCAAAGAGCATCGCGCATTCCTGCAGGACCTTCTCGCATACCTGATGGTCGACAAGAATGTGACCCTGGTCGTTCATGACTGGGGATCTGCCTTGGGTTTTGACTGGGCGTATCAGAATCAGTCGGCAATGAAAGGCATTGCCTATATGGAGGCGATTGTCCAGCCAATCCCAAGTTGGGATAATTGGCCCGAAGCCGCGCGGAATATTTTTCAGGCATTTCGTAGTCCAGCCGGAGAAGAATTAGTCCTTGAGAAAAATATCTTTGTTGAAAGGGTTCTCCCGACTTCTATCATCCGGACACTGGAGGAAGAGGAACAGCGTGAATATACCCGCCCGTTCCGAAATGCCGGGGAAGACAGGCGGCCAACCCTGACCTGGCCAAGACAGATTCCCATCGCCGGGGAGCCCGATGACGTTGTTAAAATAGTTGATGACTATTCAAGCTGGCTCAGCTCAACGGATTTACCCAAGCTCTTTGTGAACGCTGACCCGGGCTCAATCCTCGTCGGACCTCAGCGGGAATTCTGCCGCACTTGGCCTAATCAAACAGAAGTAACTGTAAAGGGGCTGCATTTCATTCAGGAAGACAGTCCGGATGAGATTGGCCAGGCAATCGCCGAATTTCTCGCAAAAATATAATTTAGGTAGCATAGGTCAGGCAATATCGTGGTTGAAAAACGGATTAAATTGAACGCTTTGCAAAGCAAAACGCTGACCCTTTTACAGATCCTGGCACGCGATCCAGACAGTTCAAGTCCCGAAGGTGATGACGGAGATGTTCATATTACCCGCCTCCCGCATGCACACGGAGATCACATGCATGTTGGTGAATATGTCGTTGGAACCCGCGATGCCAGCGGATTGAACAATAAATCTGTCTGGACCGCGCTCTGCCGAAAAGGCCTTGTAAAAGATAACTGGGAAGACAAGATAGTTCTAACTCCGAAAGGTCTCTCGCATTCTACGGGGCTTGAGAAAAAATTTGTCTCGGCGTCAGACCATTAAGTGCCATCCCTGAATTGAACTGGAGATAGAAACCCCATGAACTCCAGGACCGAGAGGAAACTGACTACGATCCTCTGTGCAGATGTTGCGGGCTACAGCCGCCTCATGAATAAGAATGAAGGGGAAACTCTCGACAGATTAAAAGCCACACGAGAGATTTTCAGCAACTTCATTGCCCAGTACGGCGGACGGATCGTCAACATGACCGGCGATGGGCTTGTATGTGATTTTACCAGCGTGGTAAATGCCGTGCAATGCGCCGTTGAGGTCCAAAACAAGATAAATGAGGATAATGTATCCTTATCCCCCGCAGATCAAATGCTCTATCGTATCGGCATTAATCTTGGTGATGTCCTGATTGAGGGTGACGACATCTTTGGTGAAGGAGTGAATGTGGCCGCCAGATTGGAGTCAATGGCGCCCGTTGGCGGAATCTGCATATCGGGTTCAGTTTTCGAACAGGTCAAAAACAAACTGCCGAAACAGTTTAAATTCCTAGGAAATAAAGCTGTCAAAAATATCGCTGAGCCGGTTCCTGTTTATTCACTCATGCTTACTGAGATGCCAAACGTCCATATGGAAATTCCGGCTTCCCGCCCTGATTCTACCGATACCTCACAGGAAGAAACCGAAGATGACAGGAAAATTCGCGCCTATGTCAAACGGCAAGCTGCCTTCTACCGGCGGGCCACTGCTTTTGGAGCAATTACCCTACTGCTTTTCATCATAAATATGGCGACATCTCCCGATTACTGGTGGTTTCTCTGGCCCGCAGCAGGTTTTACCATTTCCCTGTTAATGGAAGGGATTCGGGTTTTTACCGGAATCCATCATGGAAAAGAATGGCAAGAACGGAAGATAACCGAGCTTAAATCACGCCAGCACAAATCCCGTTCCTAGGATTCGTCAACAACAATCCGCGCTGCGATATCTTCCAATGCCTGCACATCGGGATTTACATAATTATCGATCGTAATGGTGGGTCCATTGGCGACCAGGAATGTCAGGGTTGCCCTTCCGTCAGCTTCCGCCAACTGCCACGCATCCCCGGCGCTTCGATTTTCAGCCAGAATGCCAAGATCATCGAAAATCTGGTCGAGATTAATCACATCTTCCGACGAGTCAAAGTCAGTTATGGTTACGGCCCCGTTATCCGCGCCCGTAAAGACATAAATATCCGCGCCCTGCCCACCGGTCAGAATGTCATCTCCGCCGTTGCCCTGAAGAAGGTCATCGCCGCTTTGGCCAATAATTGTCTCGCCAGCGCTCGTTCCAAAAAGTGCAAGATTTTCGTCATTGATCACGAATGAACTTGCAGCCGGCGTGAATGCCGAGAACGCAGCAAAGGCACCTTCTCCATCTTCCACGAAGGTAAAGGACAGAATCGCGCTGCTTGTATCATTATCCCCGTCGGTCAGGACATATTCGAAACTTTCCATTTCGCCGGGATTTGCCTGAGAGGGGGCGGTGTAGGTGTAGTTACCTTCCGCATCAATGGAGAGCATCCCACCGAGCGTGGTCTCAATGATAAGTGGATCGCCATTTTGCGGAATATCGTACTCAGCGCCATTGTAGATCAGCGAGGTGAGTGTTCCGTCGTCCGCCCCCAGGCGATCGACAGACCCGGAACTGACCACGTTATCAATCTCCACAACCGGAACCGTATCAACGAGGACTGTCTCCAGATCATTAGGATCAACAACCAGCGTCGGCGCATCGCCAGCGTTTTCGACCTTGGCAAGCTCTGTTGTACTGATTCCAGCGCCCAGGCCAACGGCAATAACTTCGATATCATTGCTGTCGACAAATTCCTGCCACTCATTGCCGCCCGCTGTCGGGACCTCAAGATTCGCGCTTGGCTCACCATCCGAGATAAAATAGACATTTGACGCATATCCTGAAAGCGACGGATCCGCGAGCTGTGCCTCAAGAATTCCCTGTGCCCCATCTTCAGTATTACTAACGGCTGCGGCATAGTTTGTCGTGCCGCTTGGAACAAGGTTGGCCGGATTGTTAATGAAATCCTGTGCGGCCGCGACCGACTCCCCTTGAAACACCACCGACGACGCGGCAGCAAAGGCGATAATAGAAATATTCAGATTGCTTGAAACCTGATTATACTCAGTAAGCACATTGCTGACGGCTTCTCGCAAAACCTCGATGCGGGTTTGTGAGCTTCCCAACACCGCCTCGTTCATCGAACCCGACGTATCCAGGACAAAGACAAGATTATAGGTCGGTAATGTCGGTGCGGGTAAATCCACCGCATCCGGGGCGGCAATCGGCACGTCATCCATTATCGAGGCAACAAAGGATCCACTGACGCTCGAGCCGTCCTGATCCACAACATCATAGCCAAAAGGAAGGTCCAGCGCGTCTTGGCCCCCGCCCGCATGATCGACAACATCGTTCAGGGTAAGTGTATATCCATAGTCATCGCTCGATCCTGTTGGCCCGAATTCGAGGACGAAAACCGAACGCGGCGCACCACCGTCAGGAAAGGCCGTTGCTGTAACCTGTTGGGTAACGCCATTAGCAAGAGTAATAACCTCATAAAAAACGGGATCGCCGCCAGACATAATTTCCGGCAACCCGCTAATATCGAGAGTAACCGTCCCCGCACCATCAAGTCCGAAATCTATTTCCGCCGTACCGCTTGCGCTTGTCGCGTCCGGGGTCAGGTCACTTCCGTTCGGCAAGTCATCTTCGTCAACACTGATAGCCAATGCAGCACCCAGTATCGGCGCGCTATCCTCAACTTCAATTGTTATGGCGCCTGACGCCGATGAACTGTTTACATCAAGTACGGTTATCGCAAGGCTGAACGCAAGAGTGGAGAGATTTCCGCCTGCACCGTCAATATGATCAATCGGGCCGTCCAGTGACACATCATATGTCCCGTCCGTATTCAGCGTAACCGTAAAAACCGTCTCCCCGCCGGCCGTGCCGACAACAACATTCGTGCCAAGCCCGCTGAGAGAGACTGGATTGCCTTGGGAAGTCAGGTTCGCCGCATCGAAATCCAGTTGTGCAGTGTCGAAAGTAACAGACGCAATTTCTCCGCTGCCTCCCCCAATTCCGATAGTGGCTCCTTCAATGCCATCCCCATCGACAGCCTCCACCAGGTTCGCAGAGGTTCCTTCATCAACAATCACTGGATCATCATTGTCTTCTATGGTCAGTGTGACGGAATTATCAGTTCCATCTATAACCGCATTACTTGACGCACCCACAAGGGTAAGCGTCAGGGTTTCCGTTCCTTCAAACTGATTGTCATCAATTATCGGGATATTGACAGTCACGGTTGATCCCGGCGCGAGTCCGGTGGTCCCGCCATTAAACGTAATTCTTTGCACACCGTCGACCAGGTAGTCGCTGCCAGCCGTCGTACTGCCGGTAATCGCGTAGTCGACGCTTACCGTCACACCTGGTGCAACAGCTTTATCAAGTGTAAGGGCGAAGGAGAGAACACCTGCACCCTCCCCGACAGTAATTTCACCCCCGCCGACTGGCGTACCGCCAACGGTCACATCGGAGAGCGTGACAACGCCAATATCATCATCCGTGATAACGACAAGCGCCTGCCCGGACGTGACATCAATATCCGCATTGTCGGCCCCTGTCAGCGCGACAATAAAGAATTCCAGATTTTCAATTACATCGTCATCGATCACCTCAACTGTGAACACAGCCTGGGTTGAACCGGGCGGAATCACAATGGTGCCATTCCCGTTGCTGACGAAATCCACGTCACCGGGAAGCCCCGAATCCGATTGAGAAGCAGATCCGCCCCTGATCTCGTAAGTAATCGTAACGGGGAGGTCGGTTGGTTCATTCAACGTTATGACAATTTGGAAACTGCTGAGATTCCCGGATTCCGGATCGACAACCGAAACAACGCTCAGACTCGTTTGCGGACCCAGCCCCACAATTTCATCATCTTCACTGAAATCGCGAAACCTGAGATCTGTCCCATCCAGTAATCCACCCGCCTTCAACAGATCACCAATAGAGAGCCCCCCATCAATTCCACCCTCACTGTATTGCTGGAAGTTGGCGCCGCCGCCTGATTGCGCCCGGCGACCTGCTTCGGGGTTGATTTCATCAGGATCGAAATCATCCTCTTCATTAAACCAGTCCGGATTCACCAGCCTTAGCGCTTCGCCATAAATATTGAAAAGCTGCTCACCCGTCAGGATAAAAGGCACGCTTGGCAAGGTGGAAAAACTTGTGACGACAACAGTTTGGTTAGCCACGTTCAGGACTTGTGAGCCCGCCTCGTTCGTAATCACAATGGCGCCGGTAAAGAGCGTGAAAATTGATTCTTCACCAATGCTCTTTACGTTGCCCGACCAGCTTGTACCCCGAATGCCAATCGTGCCAACGGGGGTTCGCACGTCGACATTTTCAGGGTCGTCCTTGGCAATCTGGCCACTGACGAGGGAGAAAACGCCCTGTAGAAGGGAGACACCAAATTTCCCGCTCCCGGCTGACGGGTCGTATATCATTTCATCGAGAACCGCGCGCCCGTTTTCGCCCATCGTAAATTGCGTGTCATCAGCAAATACGATGATAAAAGACGAGCCCGATTCCGTCTCAATCACATCGCCCTGGAAAACCGTTGCCCCCTGGACCAACTCTTCACCGGTCCCATCTGTATGGCGCGTTGTTACGGTGCCGGTCAAGGCCGTTACTTCACCGATCGGTCCTCCGGCGTCGCTCAGCGTTCCAGAAGATTGTGCGATTGGTCCCGGGCCAGCCAGCTTGCTAACCAGATCCGCCGGTATTCGCGCACCGCCCGCGGTTAAAAGGTCCGCGCCCGGCCCAGACACAAAATAATCATGTATAATAATGTAGTTGCCGACATCGTCCGTCAGGGTCAGGTCGACGCCATCACGACCAAAAACCGCAATAAGCGGTTTGATCTCATCACCAATCTGGATCGCCCCATGGTCAGGCGCCTGATATTCGGCAAGTGCCTTGGTGTCGAGGTCTACTGAAAATCCCTGTTTCATCTCACACGCCCCAACAATAAAAATGTTCACCATATGGTCTGAATTTGCAAATCCATTTCACCAGGCGACCAAGTAATAATCATAAAAAAAGCTGCGCAAACTATTGTCGAAAAAAAACTTATCTGGCAAACAGCGAAGTAATGTAAGCTTTATAGAAGAACTATGCCATATTTTGGACAAATTTCATAAAATTTTTCTCAATCATAGTTAATGCAACTATTTGTTATGGTTTACGATCTGCTTAGTTTAATGAACCAAGAAAAAGGCCAATCCCTGTATGGCGCCAACCACCCCGGCAAAAAAAGCTGAAAAAAGGAATGGAGCCTTCAAATGGCTCTCGTTCGCCAGAGGAGGGCGAGTGCCCGCCTTCATGCTGTTAATGGCGGCCTTGTTTCTTCAGGTTTCCGACCCGCCTTTTCTCTCCAATTTCCGGGATCGGATCTTTGACGTATATCAACAAACCCAACCACGGGAGGTGCAATATCCACGTCCCGTTGCTGTTATCGATATCGATGAAAACAGCCTTTTAAATCTTGGCCAATGGCCCTGGCCCCGCACCTACCTTGCAAAGCTCGTAGAAAATGCGACCAAAAGCGGAGCGGCTGTAATTGGTTTTGATATGCTTTTTGCCGAATCGGATCGATTGTCGCCAACGGAAATGGCGCAAAATATATCCGGACTCCCGCCCGAGGTTAAAGATCAACTTGCGAACTTGCCGTCCTTCGATGATGAATTCGCAAGCGAAATTAGTGAGAGCAGAGTGGTTCTCGGAATATCCGTAAGCCCGGAAAGTGAAGGCGCAAACAACCTTGGTCTTGAACGTATTCCCTCCTTTGCCATGCTTGGGCAAGATCCAAAAAAATTCCTGAAAAATTATCCAGCCTTGATCGGCAATATTGATAAGCTGGACGAAGCCGCCGCAGGGCGAGGAATGATCAGCTTGGATCAGGATTTCGATGGTATTGTCCGGCGTATTCCCCTCGCTAACCAGATCAACGGAAAGATTATACCTTCGCTGGCGCTTGATATGCTGCGAGTGGCGACGGGTCGCAACGTTATCATCCAGACCAATGAAAACGGAATCATCGGCTTCAAAATCGCCGGAACACTTATCCCGACTGATACGCGCGGGCGTGTTTGGGTCAAGTATGCGGAATACGATCCGACACTTTATGTTTCGGCCCTTGATGTCATCAACGGCAAGATTGATGACAAAGCATTTGAGGGAAAACTGGTTCTGGTCGGTACATCTGCAACAGGCCTCAAGGATTTAAGGGCCTCCCCGCTTACATCCAATCTGCCGGGAGTGGAGATGCATTTGCAATTGCTGGAAAATGTATGGATGCAATCATATCTTTTCCGGCCTGAATTCATTGCCATTTTTGAATGGATGGGCACATTGTTGACGGGGTTGGCGCTGATTGTACTGGTGCCCCTAGCCGGGGCCCGAACGACATTGGGACTATTGGTTTTTATTTCGGTAACTGCCATCGGCTCCTCAATATATTTCTTTGTCTATAATTCCGTCCTTATTGATGTCAGCTATACCCTCGCGGTCTCCATCCTTGTCTATATCACGATGGTGTATTCCAATTATCGCGGGACCGAACAGGAACGCACCCGCATTCGGACAGCTTTTGCCCATTACCTCTCGCCGGAACTCGTCAAGCGTCTATCCGCCTCGCCGGATAGCCTTGTCTTGGGAGGTGAGGAACGGGAGATGACGTTTATGTTCTGTGATGTACGGGAATTCACCGTTATTTCAGAAGGTTACAAGCATGACCCACAAGGGCTAACCCATCTTATCAATCGCTTCCTGACTCCCATGACGGGGGAAATTCTTGCGCACAATGGCACAATTGACAAGTATATGGGCGATTCCATTATGGCCTTCTGGAATGCCCCGCTTGACAACCCGCAGCATCCAAAAGATAGCGTCGATGCCGCCCTGAAAATGATTACCCGTTTAGCGGCGCTGAATAAGGAGCTGGAGGCGGAAGCCGTTGCGGACGGTCGCCCCTTCAAGGCACTGCGTGTCGGCATTGGCCTGAACACAGGCGTATGCATCGTTGGAAACCTTGGTTCAGAGCAGCGCTTTGACTACTCGGTTCTTGGCGATCCGGTTAATCTTGCATCTCGCCTTGAAGGGCAAACGAAGGAATATGGCTTCAGCATTATAATGGGTGAGAGCACCGCAACCTCAATTCCGGAATATGCGATGATCGAGCTCGACCTGATCGCCGTGAAAGGAAAAGAGGAAGCGGTGAAGATTTATGGGCTTCTTGGGGACAAAGCGCATGCACAAAACACCGAGTTTATTAATGCTAAAGAAGCAATAGAAACATTTCTTCAGCTCTATCTTGCCCAAAAATGGGATAGCGCCGAGGAAAAGCTGTTATTTATCGCAGGACTGAATCCTCGCCTGGAAAAATTCGTCAAATTATACCAGGAGCGAATTGACAGCTTCAAACTTGAACCACCGCCTGACGATTGGGACGGCGTTTTCCGGGCGGAGACAAAATAGTGCCTCTAAGTTCTCTCAGGAAAAAGAAAGGTTAGAAGCCGTCGCAAGGTCGCGCAAGGCCTGCTCTTCATTGACAACCTTGATTGTTTTCATGCCCATTGCCGCTGCCGGTTTGAGATTGATGCCAAGATCGTCAAGATACACAACCTCTTCCGGTTTGACGCCCATCTGCTCACAGGCATATTCATAGATACGCGGATCCGGCTTGCGAAGGCCAATCTTGCTTGATTCGATAACCTGCTGAAACAGCCCCATTACTGCCTCCACTTCCGCCTGCGCGGCGGCGTCCCGGGTCATACCGGGTCCATTTCCCGCCGCGACATTATTCGTCAGACAGGTACAGATATATTTCTCACCGCACAGCTTCAACGCGTTGACCATGTTAGGGCGAATGTCTCCGGCTAGGAGTTTGATTATCTCGGTGCCGCGAATTGGATGGCCAAGCTCGCCGCTTTCTCCTTCAAAGAGCTTGTCAAACTCATCCAGTGTAACCGCGCTGCGCTCAAACTTTGCCCAGGCATTGGAGTCGGGATTAGTCGAATTAACCCGCCGGATAAAATCCGCAGGCAGACCGCGTTCCGTTTCAAATCGGGCAAAGGCCTCAAACGGACTCGTCGTGAGTACACCGCCAAAATCCCAGAGGACGGCTTTTATCATTTGGAATTACCCTTCTATATAAGCTGACTGGATATGCGCCGTTACGCAGAATATTCTTCTTACTTTTGATAAATAGTGACAGGCGAACTATATACTGTCAAACATCAAGAGTGATTGAAATCGCAACTTTATGGGTTAGTTTATAGAAAACTATAAAGAATTTTTTACAGTTTGCCGGAGCCTCCGTATGAAATTGTCAATTGCCACCGCTGTGTTCCTATTTACAACCGTCACTTCCGTAAATGCCTATGAAGCCAGTGATCTGAACAAGCTGAATGAAAGCGGCAACTGCCGTGATTGCGATTTACGAGGGGTTGAATTGCAATACAAAGACATGAAGGGCGCTCAGCTGAAAAATACCAATTTGCGTGACTCCATGCTGAAGCAGATTGACCTTAGCAATTCGGATCTTTCAGAGGCAGACATGCGGCGCTCCGACCTGGAAAAATCGTCACTTGTCTCCGCTGATCTTGAATATGCCATTCTGCAGGATGCGGATATGGAAAAGGCTGTGATGTCGGGGGCGAGTTTCCGACATGCCAACTTGCGAGGCGCAGATTTCGACAGCGCCGATGTTGAAGGCGGCAAGTTCCAGAATGCGGATATCCGCAAAGCAAACTTCAAGCGCGCCAACCTGAAAAATGCGGATTTCAGTAATGCAAAGGTATCAGAAGCAAATTTTAAACGGGCGATTATGTCCGGCGCCACAATGACAAAAGCAGAGCTGGGTGAAACCAACTTCACACGCACCAACCTGACCGAGGCGCACCTAGAGAATGCTGATCTGAGATACGCAAATTTCTATCGTGCAGTACTCGTAAATACGATCATGACAGGAGCACGGCTCTCCAAAGCAACTTTCTGGGGAGCAAATTTATCCGGCGCGAACCTTGAAAACGCAAAAGGATTGGAGCAAGAGCAACTTGACGGCGCCTGTGGAAACCCGGAAACAGTTCTGCCGGGCAACCTGAAAATCAAGTCATGCCGTAAATAGTTGAGCAATATTATCTGAGCTTCTCAATTAAATCAGGCAATTCACCAAGATGCTCAATACTGTGATACCGTGGCGCATCAACCGGGATATCAGCATGCTCATGAACCCATGTTAGATCATGCGGCACATGGACACCGAAACTGCCAGCCTCAATTGCCGGAATGACGTCGCTTTTTAGTGAATTCCCTACCATCATACTTGTTGATGCAGCCATGCCTGCATTACTAAATATCCTCTTATAGGTCTCCGTCGTTTTTTCGCTGACAATCTGAACGTCATCAAACAACTCGCCCAATCCAGACTGCGCAAGCTTGCGTTCCTGATCGAACAAGTCGCCCTTAGTAATCAAGATAAGCCGGTAGCGCCCACAAAGCTCCATTAGGGTTCTGCGCGCATGGGGCAATGTTTCAACAGGATGGCGCAACATTTCGCGGCCGGCCCGCAGGATGTCATGCAGGACTGCTGCGGGAACCTTGTCATCAGTGATCTCGATCGCGGTCTCTATCATGGAAAGCGTAAAGCCTTTTATTCCATAACCGTAAAACTGCAGATTCCGTCGCTCCGCCTCCAGCAAGCTTTCCGTAATGTGATCACTCTCTGCATAGTCGCTCAGTAATGCCGCAAATTTTTCCTCTGTCATCCGGAAAAAATATTCATTCTGCCATAGCGTATCGTCGGCATCAAAACCGATCACGGATAAAACATTACTATGACCTGCTATCGGCACATTAAAACACTCTCAAGTAATTACGGTTCATTAACTCAAATCACTCCGCCGCTCGCGCCGGAATAATTTTGCCGGGGTTCATAATATTATCCGGATCAAGCGCGTGCTTGACTGCGGCCATTACATCGATGGCATCGCCATGCTCGCGGTACATATATTTCATTTTACCGAGACCCACACCATGTTCACCAGTGCAGGTCCCATCCATCGACAAGGCCCGCTCAATCAAACGACCATTGAGGCGCTCGGCCTCCTCAAGTTCTTCCGGATTTTCCTTCTTGATCACGAATGACAAATGAAAATTACCGTCACCCACATGGCCGACCAAAGGGGCTATCAGGAAACTTTCCGCAAGATCCTTTTTTGTTTCCAGAATGCAATCCGCAAGGCGTGAAATAGGAACACAGACATCGGTTGCCCATATTTGCGCACCATTTCGAAGCGCCA
Organism: uncultured Sneathiella sp.; assembly: GCF_963973085.1. GTDB lineage: Bacteria > Pseudomonadota > Alphaproteobacteria > Sneathiellales > Sneathiellaceae > Sneathiella. The sequence continues at coordinate 473,527 of NZ_CAXAXA010000003.1, read as the reverse complement.
TGGCGGCATAGGCCGCATCATGGCGAGCCTGCCAGAGTTTTGTCCGCTCTTCTGCCTGTGTGGTCCATTTAAAACCTTCAGCACCAAACTCCGAACAGATATCGCTTACTTTCTCCGCCTGCTCCTTGACGTAAGCTTCGCTGCCATGAAATTCGAGGAAGAGCGTCGGCTGTACCGGCAGATCAAGGTTGGAGTAACGGTTCACGGCATCCACTTGCACGTCATCCAGCAATTCTATCCGGGCAACCGGAATGCCGCTCTGTATCGTCAGAATAACACTTTGTATCGCGCCTTCAATATCCGGGAAAGAGACGGTGGCTGCCGAAATAGCTTCGGGAATTCCATATAGACGGAGCGTAATCTCGGTAATGATACCAAGCGTCCCTTCCGAACCAATGTAAAGCTTGGTCAGATCGTAACCCGCAGCGCTTTTTTTGGCCCGATGGCCCGTCGAGATAATCCGTCCATCCGGCAACACGACCTTGAGGCTGAGGATATTTTCCCGCATCGTGCCATAACGCACGGCATTCGTTCCGGAGGCGCGTGTCGACGCCATGCCACCAATAGAGGCATCTGCGCCGGGATCGATGGGAAAGAACAGGCCTGTATCGCGTAAATACTCATTAAGTTGCTTGCGCCGTACGCCTGGCTGAACCGTGCAATCCAGATCCTCCGTGCCGACCCGCAGGATATTGTTCATTTCATTTAGATCAATCGAAATACCGCCCGATACCGCATTCACATGACCTTCAAGCGATGTGCCCGCACCGAAAGGAATGATAGGCACTTTATGAGCCGCACATATTTTGACGATCTCGGAGACTTCTTCTGTATTCTGTGCAAAACAGACGGCGTCCGGTGCCTTGGGGAAGTGCCAGCTTTCATCCTTGCCGTGCTGCTCCCGCACGGCAGCTGCAGTCGAGCAGCGCTTTCCCATTAACTCCTTCAACTCAAGAATGGCCTGATCCATCCCGGGATGTTGCTCCGTCATCTCATCTCCCTTGCCCTGTCAGCCAACCGGGGTAGTCAGCCCTTCTCTTTACCAGTATTATATAGTCTATCATGTAGCGAAAAGAAGAAAAGCACAGGAATGGCAAAGAACGTACACACCCTTACTCTATTGCATCAACAACCGGTCCTATCCGAATGGATCGATTATAACAGGCACATGAATGTCGCCTACTATGTGCTGATATTCGATCAGTCGCTGGATGTTTTTCTGGATGATATTGGACTGACCCGGGAGTATCGTGATTCCTCCAATTGCACAGTGTATGTTCTGGAAACTCATGTAACCTATATTCAGGAAGTGCATGAAGGGGATTTACTCGATATCTATATACGGGTCCTGGATTGCGACGAAAAGCGGATGCATCTCTTTCTGGAGATGCGGCATCACGAGAAAGGCTTTCTCGCGGCAACTTCGGAACAGATGATCATGCATCTCGACAAAACCGGGCCGAGCGCTGCGCCCATGCCCGGCTTCCTGCAATCCAAACTAGAGGAACGCAAACGGGAATTTGCAAGTGTTCCTTTCCCGAAACAGTCCGGCGCTGTTATCGGTATTCGCAGAAAGAAATAAAAACGCCGCCCAGGTGAGGCGGCGTTTTCCAGTGAAGAAACCAGATCCGAAACTGCTCAGGCCGCCTTGTGATCTGCTGCAGAGGCATGGCCGAGTTTACCGATGAGATAGTCAACATTTTCGCCATCGAAGCTATCCTGAAAATGCGTTAGGACACGCTCGATAACCTGATTGCGGTAACGTTCCCGATCCCCCGGCGTGCCATCGAAATCAAGCTCATTCGCAACCTCAAGGCCGACTTTCATTATCTCTTGAAGTCCGCCCGGAATATTCGACTTTTCGCAAAGCTGTTTCAGACCTTTTCCTCCGGCGTCGTTGACCAGAATATGAACGTTTGCGACGGCGATATTTGAATACTTCGCCATTGCCGTTTCAAAAAAATCGACATCCCCCATACAAAGCGCCCGCAAAATGATCGTCGGTGTCAGGCGGCCATTAGTATGAAGTTGATCAATAAGCTTTGCTAGTTCGCCATGACTTGCCCCATCCTTGATAAAGCCGATCATGGTCTTTTCGCGACTCTCCAAAATCAGGTCTGTCGCCAACCCCGGAGACATATCATGATGCCGGACAAGGTGGTCGCGAAGCCTGTCAGAAACCAGGGTGACCAGCCTTTCGGTAACCGTAATCGGTAACGTCGCCCGGTGAGCCATAGGCTCCTGAATTTTCTCGTTATCGCCGAACTGGTCCAAAACTTTTTCATAAGTCGTTTCGGAAATTTCCGCGCCCTGATTATGCATTAGGGTCGCAACAACATCTTCAGAGCCGCTTTCCGCGAGCTTATCAGAGACCGCTTCGGAAACAACGCTCCGGCTGGCCACCGCCATTTGATGAAGATCTGACTTAGAGCTGATAATTTCAAACAGGTCATCATCGGTCAGTGCCGTTGAAAAGCTGAGCATCGGCGTTGCCACATCCGCAATATCGCTGGCAAGGCTCTTCGCAATATCATGGGGTAGGTCAGGAACCGCCTTCAAGGTTTCGGCAAGTGTCTGCCGGACCAGGACTTCGGCATCGTTCGCCAGTATCCGGAAAATTTCCTCAGCTTCACGGCGTTCGGTCTCGCTAAAACCCGCATCCGCCATGCCTCCGGCAATTTTCTCGACTGTCTCTGCACGCGCTGACGCGGATCTATCCGTCAGCAACCGCTCTACATCCGCCGGGCTTAAAGAACCGTTATTAGACACGATGGCTCCAGTGTTTAAGTTGTTTGGAAGCTCCAATGTCGCCAAATTATATTAATATTTCTTTAATCCAGGCGCCCTTCAATCACTTCTTTTACTGCCCTGATCTGGTCCTCAACCCGGATATCTAGTGTACTTGTAACCTCCAGTTCCCGGACTTCAAATACGTCTGTATCGGGATTATCGGACTGCCATTCTGCTATCTTCGCATCACGCGCGACGATTAATTGTTCGATCTGCGGCCGGAACAGGACCAGCATCGCGCTAAGCCAGCGATTAACGGGCCATGATGGCGTACTATGATCTATGACGAATCCGTCCAGCATTCCGATGACATCCGCCTTATCATACCAATTCTCCCCTGTAACCCAGCGATTGGTTGTAAAAAGGCTAATTGGAAACCCCGCGCTGTCCATCGAAATCGCGATCAGGTGGCAAATAACCTCATCCTCTGCCGTCGGCCACTCTGCATCGCCATGATATGGAACAGGCGTAACATCCTCTCTCATCCCTTTCTTGCGGAGGAAGGTGTGAAAATGGCCATGTTCTCCTTCTCTGTGCGCATGATAATAATACTGGGCATGAGTTTCATTGTCATAGATATCGCCTTCAGGATAATGGTCCCACTCATAAAAGGTGCCCTCTCCTCGCAGGATTTCACCAACAATGTTTGCTCCCCCCTTTTTAAGGACGCGATAGCATTCCAGAATTTCATCCGCTGCGGCGTTCATCCGCTCAAGCTGAACAGGCGGAAGATCTCTAAGCGTCTGCCGCAACTGAGCCGGGCTTTCTATCCCCGGGATGCTGTCATCCTGCATAAACTTAGCCATCATGTTCATTTCTATTCTCTCGTTTTAGACTGTAATGAATTATATAAACAACACATCAGACAGAGATATAGCATTTCACGGGAAGGTGATGGAATGTGTTTGCAGTCCAGATCGGGCGCGACACTATGTCCCTGTACTCGCGAGTTCGGCTGTGATACCCCGGATTCCATAGTGTCGTATCTCAGCCACCGGCGAAATAGAAAGTTGAGAAAATGAAAAAACTGACAACTCTTGGATTATCGCTTGCCCTGTCATTCTTTGCCATGCCGGCATTTGCTGACGGGGATGTGGCGAAAGGTGAAAAAGTTTTTAAGAAATGCAAGGCTTGCCACACCATCGAGCAAGGCGCAAAGAATAAAGTTGGCCCAAATCTGTTCGGCATTTTTGGCGCCGAGGCGGGTGCCGTCGAAGGTTATAAATATTCAAAGGCCATGATGGATTCCGGCATTACCTGGGATGACACGACGTTGGACGAATATTTGAAGAAGCCGAGAGCGTTTGTCAAAGGGACCAAAATGTCTTTCGCTGGCCTAAAGAAAGAAAGCGACCGGGAAGACCTAGTCGCATATCTTAAGACCTTCAAGTAACCCGTCTTAAAACATCCGCCTGAGGTCGTTGGCCGTTGCTAACGGACGGCCAATAGCTTCAGTCACCTCGCGGGCCTGGCGTACCAACTCCGCATTATTTCCGGCGATATTGCCGGACTTCAGCATCATGTTATTCTCAAAGCCAACACGCACATGCCCTCCCATCGCAAGCGCACAGCTTGCGGCGGCGTGTTCAAGCGGACCAAAAGCGCAAACCGACCAATGCCTTTTCGCATCGAGAGCCTCCACAAACGGGATGAGATCGCGAGGATGAGATTGTTGCCCGGCGGCATACCGGCCGAGAACAAGCTGCAGAAAAGGATTGGAAAACGGAATAATTGCATTTCGTATCAAATCGTCGCAGCGATGCAGATCTTCTACTGAGTACAGGATAAATTGCGGCACAATATTGAGTGCCTGCATTTCGGAAAAAAAGGAAGCGGCCTTTTCTTCCGAACCTTCCGGAACAATTTCCCGAATGGCAAGGGATACTGCTTCCGGCTGAAGTTTAACGACCATATCCATCTGCTCATCGGCGCTATAAATCCCGACCGCTTCACTGGTAACCTGTATGACGATATCGTCCCCCACCTTATCCCTTATCGCAGAGATAGCATCCTGGTATCGCGCGACATCCAATGTATGAGCGTCCTCATCATCGCGCACGTGCAAATGGATCATGGATGCTCCCTCCGCCACACAAGCTTTAGCCTCAGCCGCCAACTCCGCCGGAGTAATCGGCAGGGCAGCGTGATCATGCCGGGATTTTCGCGCACCGTTAGGCGCGACCGCAATGACGGCGGGTATCAATACTGCGTGTTGTTCCATGCTCTGTGCGCCTTTTACTTATTGGAGTTTGTTGTGCGGCCAACATACCGCAAATGCAAATGCCGGAGATGATACCATTTTATAAAAATTAAGACCTTCTTTACATCCTGTCTTTATACATTATTTACGTGGCAATAGTTTACGCGGCAGGCACCGTTGTAATAAACACATTTCGACAGAGAATAGTCCATTGAATACAAGAGGTTTGGCGCCCCATCAACCTTCAAGCTCCGATCCGGCCGGTGCCGATCGTTCGGCAATACTGCAGCCGCATGTCCTTCGGTTGAATTACAGCAAGCTGCGCCTTCTGGTTATAGAGACTGGCGATCGCATCCATGGATTTTGCCGTGACATCAGCATTCCTGTCCTTGCTCGGGAGGTGGATTATACTGATTCCGTCGCAAAAGATATCGCTGCGGGCGTATACAATTGCATCATTCTTGACGGAGCTCGCGGCAACACTGCATATCAGGAAATCTTGACAAGTGTTTCGAGCAAGCCCCCTTTTCTTCCTGTCATCGTCATTGACGGATCCCTGAACTTTCTCCGACAGGGAGCTTCAGAAAATATTGCGAGTAGTGAGCTCTCAGCAGAGCGCATGGAAACTGCGCTCTTTAATGCCGATCGGCTCTGCAAGCTAAACAACCGATCAACCATTTTGGAAATGGAGCTTTCTTCGCTGGTCGAGGAAGACCCGTTAACTGCCCTGCCCGGTCGCAGCAAGTTCCGGGTGCGTATGGCCAAAATCATCGCCAAAGCGCATGAGGCCAAAAAGCCGATTTCACTGATCATTCTCGATTTAAACAGTTTCAAGGAGTTGAATGAGAGTCGTGGACATGATTTTGGCGATAAAGTTTTAAAAACCGTTGCCAGGCGCCTTTTCAAGTTCGCACCGCGCAATTCCATTGTCGGTCGGCTCGGGGATGATGAGTTTGCACTTTTGGCGGTTGATCGAGACCTGTCGACGATAACGCATGAGAATTTCGCAGTAGAGCTGATGCGTGAAATCCGCGAACCCATTTTTATCGACGGTCAAAAAACAGATGTAAATGCAACGATGGGGCTTGCCCAGCTCGATGATCACGACACGGCAGACGGATTATTGCACAAATCCATTTCCGCTCTTTACGCAGCAAAGCGGGACAAGGTTCCCTTCGTTGTTTATACACATGAAGATGATATCGAAAGACGGCAGCAGCTTCGTCTCGCACAGGACCTGCCGGAAGCGATCGCGGATAATCAACTGCTCCTCCATTTTCAACCTATGATCCGAATGAAGGATCAGGAGGTGGTCGGTGTAGAGGCGCTTGTGCGCTGGCAGCATCCGAAACAAGGCCTTCTTTTTCCAGATAGCTTTATCCCTCTCGCCGAAGGGTCCGGTTCTATCCAGGCGCTTACCGAGTGGGTAATGAAAGCTGCCGTAAAGCAGGGTAGCCTTTGGTTGTCGGAAGGGCATAAAATATGTGTTTCAGTCAATATCTCCGCACTCATCCTGCATGATCCAACCTTTCCGGATATAGTTGCGCAATTACTTGAAGAAACTAATTTCCCGGCAGCTTTGCTTAAGCTGGAGATAACGGAAAGCGCCATTATCTCGGATGTCTATCGTGCAAAGGAAATTGTTACCCGTCTGCATGAGTTGGGAACCCGTCTCTCGATTGACGATTTCGGGACCGGCTATACGTCTCTCGGATATCTACGCAAGCTTCCTGTCGATGAAATTAAGATAGACAAGAGCTTTGTCTTGAACATGACACGGATTGCGGATGATGAGGTGATTGTCCGGACATTGTTGGATCTGGCCGGAAACCTTGGACTTTCGGTGGTCGCCGAGGGTGTGGAAGATGCCGAAACGTGGGAAATGCTCGATAGTCTCGGCTGTGACATAGCGCAAGGCTACTTTATGAGTCGGCCGATCGACATCAAGAACTTCGGAGACTGGGTCGCGTCCCAACCGTGGAAACAGGAACTGAATTAGCACTCTCGTGACAACATCCATTTGACGCAGCGGCGTATATCCTTGAAAATGCCCAAAAATCAAGGGAGCCGCGAATGTCAGAATTTGGTCCGGATGTCACCATAAATAACGCTGCCTATCTTCACCCCACTGCCCTGATCTATGGCAGGGTGAACATCAAAAAAGGCGTCTCCCTCTGGCCTTATACCGTTATTCGGTCGGAATTAGAGGAGGTGGTTATTGGCGAATATACCAACATTCAGGATTTCGTCATGATCCATATCGGCTCCTCAACGGGAACATATATCGGATCCCACTGTTCCATCACTCATCACTGCACGATACATGGCTGTACCATCGGCAATAATTGCCTGATCGGCATCAACACGACAATTATGGATGATTGCGTCATTGGCAATAACTGCATCGTCGCGGGACATAGCTTCCTGAAGGAAGGAACGATGATTCCGGATAATTCCATCGTCATGGGAACACCCGGCAAAGTCGTCAGGACGCAGAATAATTATGCCCGTTGCCGGTTAAACGCTTTCATGTATTATCGGAACGCCCTCGCCTATTCGAAGGATCAGCACCGCGAGTGGGCGTCCGACCAATGCCTGAAGGACGTGCAGGTGGAAATCGACAAACTTCAAATAGAACAGGCTGCCCTTGAAAATCAGGCTTGAAGGGCAGATTGGTAATTATTGAATTGAGAGATGCTATGACGGAAATGCAAAACCCCTACCTCATGTTCCTCGGTGACGTGAGCGATCAACTGGCCGCAAAGACCGCAAAAGGTATAGTGGACTGGCGCCCGGACTGGTGTATCGGGCAAATAAAGTTGGCTGGCTGCGTGGCCGATCTTGGCATCCAGGATATGACGATTGCGGAAGGGGTGGCGAACGGCGCAAAAACGCTAATCGTGGGCATCGTGAATTCCGGTGGCTTCCTCCCCGATCACTGGATCTCCGTGATCGTCGAAGCGTTGGACGCAGGCATGGACGTCGCGAGCGGTCTGCATATCCGGTTGGGGAGCATTCCGGAAATCAAGGCGGCTGCCGAACGGAATAATCGCAGCCTATTCGATGTACGTCATCCGACCCATAGCATCCCGACCGGCAAGGGAACGCCGCGAAGTGGCAAGCGTCTGCTTGCCGTTGGAACAGATTGCTCGGTTGGCAAAATGTATACAGCGCTTGCTATTGAGAAAGAAATGCTCAGGCGGGGCATGAAGGCGGATTTCCGTGCGACGGGTCAGACCGGAATTTTTATTGCCGGGACAGGCATATCCATTGACGCCGTGGTTGCCGATTTCATCTCCGGCGCGGTTGAGGAGCTGTCACCGGAAAATGAGTCGGATCACTGGGATATCATCGAAGGGCAAGGGTCCCTGTTTCATGCCTCATATGCAGGCGTCAGCCTCGGCTTGCTCCACGGCGCACAGGCAGATGCACTGGTGCTTTGCCATGAACCAACGCGCACTCATATGCGTGGCCTCCCCCATCATCCCTTGCCAGACCTGGAGGCCTGCATGGAGCTCAACCTGACCCATGCAAAGCTGACAAACAAGGAGGCGAAATTCGTCGGAATTGCCATCAACACGTCCGGCCTGAAAGAAGCAGAAAGGCTGGATTATCTTGCCGGTATTGAAAAGGAATACGGACTACCGACTGTGGATCCTTTCAAGGACGGTACGGCGTCGATCGTTGATAACCTGCCATGAGCGGACGGACAATTTCGGCCGGCTCTGAAAGCTGGCCGATTCGAGGCAGCTTTCGGATCAGCCGTGGAGCAAAAACAGCAGCTGAAGTGGTTGTTGTCGAGATCACAGAAAATGGCATCACCGGACGCGGTGAATGTGTCCCTTATGCACGTTATGATGAGAGTATCCGGTCCGTTCTTGGGCAGGTAACCTCTATTCGCGATTATATTAACGACGGGCTTACCCGGGAAGGATTGCTCACCGTTATGCCCTCCGGTGCCGCGCGTAACGCCGTTGATTGCGCTCTGTGGGATCTGGAAGCAAAAACAAGCGGGAAAACAATTGCGGAACTCGCTGGGATACCCGCACCGGGACCGACAATTACTGCCTATACCCTCTCACTGGATACGCCTGAGAAAATGGGTGAAGCCGCAAAAGCACAAAGCCATCGCCCTCTGATAAAGCTCAAGCTTGCCGGAACCGGTGATGTTGAGCGCGTAGCTGCCGTCAGGAAGGCCGCGCCAAAAACCCGTCTGATCGTGGATGCCAATGAAGCTTGGACCGCGGATATGATGCGTGAATACTGCCCTAAAATGGCGGATCTAGGTGTCGAACTTATTGAACAGCCCCTCCCTGCCGGAGAGGATTCCGTTCTTTGTGATATGGACAGGCCTATTCCTATCTGTGCCGACGAAAGCGCCCATGATACCGCAACCCTCGATGACGTCGCGGAACTATATGACTATATCAATATCAAGCTTGATAAAACCGGCGGACTAACGGAAGCGTTACTGCTGGCTGAGGCCGCACGCGAATTCGGGCTTGGCGTTATGGTCGGCTGTATGCTGGGCACGAGCCTTGCCATGGCACCGGCCATGCTGCTTGGATCATTCGCTCGTTTTGTCGATCTGGACGGACCGCTTCTGCTGGAAAAGGACAGAGAGCATGGCATCCGATTTGATGGCAGCGTGATGCATCCCCCGTCGCGGGACCTTTGGGGATAGCGCTGACGCTACCCCCCTAGTGAATTATCGACCCTTGAATTCGGGTGCGCGTTTTTCCACAAAGGCTGCTGCTGCACCTTTATGGTCCTCTGTTTCGAAAGACCGGACCATCTGGTTCGCTTCCCAGTCCAGCACTTCGCTCAGGGTGCCTTCCGATGCCGTATTGATATTCTTTTTCATATATCCGATAGCAATGGTCGGCAAACTCGCCAGGCGTTTGGCCATCGCGTCGGCGGCTGCGGAAAGTTCATCAGCCGGGACCGACTTGTTGACCATGCCGATCTTTTCAGCTTCCTTGCCGAGAACGACATCGGCGGTGAAATACAATTCCTTCGCTTTCGCCTCACCGAGCAGTTTTGTCAGGAAATAGGATCCCCCAAAATCACCGGATAGGCCGACCTTCGAAAAAGCCGTCGTAATCTTTGCGTCATCAGCTGCAATCCGCATATCGCAAGCCATTGCCAGTGAAAATCCGGCCCCGGCTGCCGGTCCCGGAATAACGGCAAGTGTGGGCTTCGGCATTTCATGAAGTAAACGACTTACTTCTGATCTTTCCCGCAAATCCTGTATGCGTTCATTCAGATCGACCTTCGCGCCCGCATTTGCGGCAAAACTCTTGACATCCCCGCCCGAGCAAAAAGCACCGCCTGCGCCGGTCAGCACAACCGCACGGACAGAGTTATCCTTTGCTAATCGGGTCAGTTTTTCACTTAAGCCTGTCATCATCTCGCGCGTAAAGGCATTGCGCGCCTCCGGACGGTTCATGGTAAGGGTGGCAACCCCGTCTTCAATTGTCTCAAGAAGTACATCAGACATCATTATTTTCCTTTTTTAAGTTTATCTGAAAGAAAGTTCGCGCGCTAACTGCGCGGAAGCTGTTGTTCAACGAGGCGTGCCCATATGCTAGCGCCGATAGAAAGCACCTCGTCATTAAAATCAAACTCGGGATGATGAACCGCCTGGAAATGTGTTTCATCCTTTGTCCCGAGGAAGAAATAGCAACCGGGGCAAGCTTCCAACATAAAAGCAAAATCCTCGCTACCCATACGGATAGGCGTTTCCAAATCCATATTTTCGAGTCCGACGACATCCGATGCAGCGCGGGCTACAATTGCCGTTTCCATCTCGTGATTTACGACGCTGGGATACCGGCGCTGATAGTCCAACTCAATTTCAACCCCATGGGTCGCCGCAACGCCAGCGCATATTTCACGAATACGGTTTTCGATAAAGTCACGTGTTTCGGCAGTCATCGCCCGGATGGAGGCGCTTAACTTCGCTTCCTGGGGAATAATATTAATACCACTGCCCGCCTCAAACATAGTGACGCTGACGACCGCATTTTCAACTGGGCCGACATTGCGCGCAACAATGGTTTGAAGGGCTGTATAAAGCTGCACCCCGGCTGCGATCGGATCATTTGTCAAATGGGGGTAGGCAGCGTGTCCGCCCTTCCCTCGTATCTTCATCACTGCCGTATCGGCGGATGCCATAATCGGGCCAGTCCGGACATTGAATGTACCCCGCGGCATTCCGGGCTGGTTATGTAGGCCGTAGACGCCGTCACAGGGAAAGCGCTCGAACAACCCGTCCTTGACCATTGCATCGCCGCCCCCGCCGCCTTCTTCGGCGGGCTGGAAAATAAAATGAACGGTGCCGTCGAAATTCCGGGTTTCGGATAGATATTGCGCAGCACCCAGTAGAATTGCCGTATGGCCGTCATGTCCACAGGCATGCATTTTTCCATCGATCGTCGATTTATGGGCGAAATCATTCTCTTCCTGCATCGGCAGAGCATCCATGTCCGCCCTAATCCCAATCGTTTTCGAGCTAGACCCCTGACCTTTCAGAACCCCCACAACGCCTGTGACACCAATACCTTCATGTACCTCGATCCCCCAGTTTCGTAGTTTTTCTGCAACGATTGCGGCAGTACGACGTTCCTCAAAGCAAAGCTCCGGATGCTGATGGAGGTCACGCCGCCAAGCTTGCATATCATTATGGGTCTCAGCGATCCGGTTATAGACAGGCATTCCCAGGCTCTTCTTTTTCGTTTTTGATGTAGCGTATCGTGCCATCCTTTAGCTGGAATGGCAATATCAAGCGCACCTTTGTCTTGGTCAGTATAGAAGCTTCCTTTTGTCAAAATTCTTCTTTTATTTTAACTTTTAGCCATTATATGAGAAAACTTGTGTGCAAGTGCGAAAGGATAACTTGCCATTCGCTGGATCGGCGCTATACTGCGCCCGCTTTTTAAAAAGACAAAGTATAAATATCATGGAAATTCGGAACGTTGCGATCATCGCCCATGTTGATCATGGGAAGACTACACTTGTGGACGGCCTCTTGAAACAGAGCGGTACGTTCCGGGACAACCAGAAAGTGGCCGAAAGGGCCATGGACAGCAACGACCTGGAACGTGAACGCGGTATCACGATTTTGGCCAAATGTACTTCCGTCGAGTGGGAGGGATATCGCCTTAACATCGTTGATACTCCGGGCCATGCCGACTTCGGCGGCGAGGTGGAACGTATCCTCAGTATGGTTGACGGTGTCGTTGTTCTGGTCGATGCAGCCGAAGGCCCAATGCCGCAGACGAAATTCGTCACACAGAAGGCGCTTGGCCTCGGCCTCAAGCCTATAATCGTGATCAACAAGGCGGATCGACCCGACGGTCGCCCTGATCAGGTCCTTGATGAATGTTTTGATCTTCTGGTTGCGCTGGACGCCAATGAGGAACAGCTGGATTTCCCCGTTCTATACGCTTCAGCCAAGGAAGGCTGGGCCGTTACGGATCTGTCAGAGCCAAAAGAAAACCTGCATCCGCTGTTCGATCTCATCGTCAGCCATGTCAATGCTCCGAAGGTGGACGAAGAAGCCCCCTTTCGTATGCTGGTCACGACAATTGAAAGCAATCCCTATCTCGGACGGCTGCTGACAGGTCGGGTAGAAAGTGGTGTCCTTAAAACCAATGATCCGATCAAGGGGCTGAGTCGCAAGGGCGGCAAGATTGAGGATGCGCGCGCCAGCAAGATCATGGCGTTCCGCGGGCTTGAAAGGGAAACCATCTCTGAAGCCCGAGCAGGCGACATTGTTTCTGTGGCCGGCCTCTTCAAAACGACCGTTGCCGATACCCTTGGCACACCTGACGAAACTGAACCGCTCGACGCGCAACCGATTGATCCGCCAACCATTTCAATGACATTTGCGATTAATTCCTCGCCTCTTGCCGGCCGCGACGGAGACAAGGTGCAAAGCCGAGTCATTCGCGCGCGCCTGATGAAGGAAATTGAAGGCAACGTCTCCATCCGCGTTGTCGACAGCGCCGATGCGGACGCGTATATCGTCTCTGGCCGTGGTGAATTGCAACTCGGCGTCCTGATTGAAACCATGCGACGCGAAGGGTTCGAGCTGTCCATCAGTCGCCCCAAGGTACTGTTCCGCGAAGGTGAAAACGGCGAAACACTTGAACCACTTGAAGAAGTCGTCGTTGATGTGGATGACGAATATTCCGGGGTCGTGGTCGAGAAAATTGCCCTTCGCAAGGGATCAATGACCGATATGCGCCCCTCCGGTGGAGGCAAGACAAGAATTACCTTCCTGTGCCCCACCCGTGGCCTGATTGGGTACCATGGTGAGTTTCTGACCGACACGCGCGGAACCGGTATCATGAATCGCCTGTTCGATTCCTACGTCCCACACAAGGGCGAGATTCCCGGTCGGCGCAACGGCGTTCTGATTTCAAACTCTACGGGTAAGTCCGTCGCTTTTGCGCTTTGGAATCTGGAAGCACGTGGCTTCTTCTTTGTTGGCAGCGGTATCGACGTTTATGAAGGCATGATTCTCGGCGAACATAACCGGCCGAACGACCTCGAAGTCAATGCTTTAAAAGCGAAGCAGCTTACCAATATTCGTGCGTCTGGCACCGATGAGGCCGTCCGGCTTACGACGCCCCGAAAACTCAGTCTTGAGCAGGCCATCGCTTATATCGACGACGATGAACTGGTAGAAGTGACGCCGAACCATATCCGGCTACGCAAGCGGCATCTTGATCCACATGAGCGGAAAAAAGCTTCTCGCGAGAAAATAGCCAGCTAACACTCTGGCAATATCCGAATGCTCTGATCGCTCTCTAAAAATAAGGGTGGCGATTAAGCGCGTCTTGTGGAAACATATACTTACCTTAAGAACAACAATAACCAAATGAGGATAAGATGGCGCTGATCGATGTAATTGCGGAAGTAACGGGAAAAGTCTGGAAAATTGAAGCCGCAGTCGGGCAGGAACTGGAAGAGGATGACGATGTTGTCATTCTTGAAAGCATGAAAATGGAAATACCTGTCGGCGCACCGGAAGACGGCACACTGAAGGAGATTCTGGTCGGTGAAGGTGACTCGGTATCTGAAGGTCAGGTCATCGCACGAATTGAAACCTGAAACCTCTTTCTATTCCACCTGAAAAGATTACCAGAGCCATGTCGCGGGGTCGGGGATACCTTCCTCGCGCGCATGGAGCTTCAATCCTTTTGCGCATCGAACGATAAACCAGATATAGGCCGCCAGAATAATCAGAAAGCCGATCCCGACAAAAGTCAGTAGTGAACCAATCACAAAATAAAGAAACAGCATCCAAAAGCTGCGAATCTGATAGCGAAAATGAGTCTCCACCCAAGGCGATCCATCGCCCTTGTTGATGTAAGCCATTACGACTCCAACCAAATGCGCAATTGGAATGATAAGCCCCGCCAGATAAATGAAATAAATGATCTGCACCATCTTTGCGGCACTATTCATTCGGGCGTTTTCTTCAGCATCGTTTGTGGTTACTTCATTCATTTTTATCTCCTGAGGGATCCTATTCCAGACCATCCAGTGCTTCTTGCAGCAGCAGGTAGACCTTACCGACATCCGCTGTGATAAAGGCATCCGATAACAACTCCGAATGGTCAACAGTACCGGCCTCGGTCATGATCTCGCGGAATTCGGATACATACTGATCGGCAAAGCGGCGGAAATCCCCATCGTCACGGTATCGTGAGCGAATTTTTTCCGCATCACGCGATTTAAGGAGTTTCCGAGTGAAGATGCTCTTTTCGCCCTTGCGGTAGCGCCGCCAGAGTTCTTCAGACAGGCTGCTGTCCATAATACGATTTAAATCGATCGTCAGAGAATTTAGATTTTCCATTATAAAGGACGTTGATTTCATGAACTGTTCATTCCGAATCTTGTCCTTTCTCTGCGATAGCGTCTCCGCCTCCTGCTTCGCCCGTGTCGCCGCTGCGGAGAGACTTGCTGTCTGCTTCTCTATCTTGTTCCCGGAAATAAGAGCATCCTCAGCTGCTTTCTCCGCGGCCCGCATGAAGGCTTCGCTCTCATCCTTCAGAATTCCCGCAGAATGGCTCAACGTTTCCTCAACTTGCTTTACAGACAACGTCAGTCTCTGATGCTGGCTTTCAAACTGCTCACCAAGCAATCGGGCACTGTCATGGGCCTTGGCAGTAAAACGGATCAGATCTTCTGCCTGCCCATGGAACAATTCCGATGCACCCGATCCCGTTTCCTTTACCTGCTTGCTGGCTTCGGAAATTTTCGCTGTAACGCGGTCAAGGTCCTCATGGATATGACGTCGCGCGTCGTCAATTTCCGTTTTATGTTTTGCCAGCGCCTGATCAGCATACTGAATGCCCTTGATCATCAACTCACTGGCGCGGGCAAGTTCAACGGAACGACGATGGAACCTGTCACTTGCCTCTGAAGCCTGATCGACAGACTGATCCAGCATATAGGATCTTTCAGAGAGGGTTTTCTCCACTGTTTCCACCTGCTCCGTCAATTGGCGGGCAATGTCGGCAAGAGCCTGGGTTTCCTGCTGGAGGATTTCCTCCATCGCTTCCGCATGATCTTTTGCGCGGACGGAAATATCCGCCAATTCCTCCATATGCACCTTTGCCGAACCGCTCGCTTCGCTGATGTTAGCGAGAGACGACCGTGTCACATCCGCAAGGCGGCTACCCTGACTTTCCGCCTTCGATGCCGCCATGTTCAACTGCTCGATATGATCAGATGCCTGATCCCCCATGGCACGCAGCTCGGCAGAGGCCCGTTCTGCGGTTTTGGCAAGTTCCGCCGTCTGGGAATGCGCCGCCTCACCTGATTGCCGCGCCTGTAGCGTGGCCCGCTCCGCGGTGGCCATAAAGTCCTGATGGTATCGGATCGTTTCCTCGATTGCCGCAGCCAGTTTGCCTTTTGAATGATCTGCAGAGGTACCGATTTCCTTTTGCTGTTTCGCCAGAGCTTCACTCGCCGAAGCAAGCGTGCGCGAGGCTTTATCAGCACTAACTTCGATATCTGACCCTTCGCGCCGCAGTTCTTCTCCCGCCTCGCGCATCCGGTTCGTGACCGTATCAGACGTAAGCTTGAGATCTTCTGCCTGCTTTTGAAGATTTGTTCCGACTTCCGAAATCCGACTGTTCGTATCTGTGCTCGCATCGGTCAGCAAGATCACATCTTTCTCGAGGCGGGAACTAATCTCCCGTGACATCTCCAGTATCTGCTCAGATGCCTGTTCAAGCACGGAAATCTGGTTTCGAAGCTGCTCCTGAATGAGGGTCGTCCGTGCGCCCGTTGTTTCGGAAGCTTCATTGAGAGACGCCGCGTGACTTGCCAGCTTTTCGCCAAGCTGGTCCGCATTGCGCAGTGATTTCTCGCCAGCGGCATCCAGCAGTTCGCGCCCCTGTCGGAGGCTCTGGTCTATCGCCTGTAAGCTGTTTCCGGTTGTTTTTAGGACTTCATCAAGCGCGACGGTTTCATCTTTCAGCTTCAAGCTGCTAAGAAGCATCTTCTCCGTCATCGCACTCGTTATGACCGCAAGATCTTCTGTATTCTGACGTAGCTGCTCCGCTGAATTACGAGCGCCGGTTTCAGCATCTTTCGCGACCTGCAACAGTCCGCCTTCCCGGCTTTCCAGCTGCTCCAGTGCCTTATCAACCTCAGAAATGCTGGTCATGAGTGTATTGCGCAGGGCATTCAGTCGGGTTACCCCTTCATCACTTGCAATACTCAGATCTGTGGTGCTCTGTAGCAGGATATCGGCGGTTTTGGATAGCTCGCTCGATGAGTTACGGGATATATCGGCAATCTCCTGACCGCGCTCGCCAAGCTTCGCCGTTCCATCATCAAGTTTCTGGCGCAGCTCGTCCGCCGCTTCTTCGAGACCTTTAATCTGGGTATCCAGAGCGTCCCTCGCCTCATTCGTTTTATCAAGAGTGCCGGTCGCCGTAGAAAATATTTTCTCACTCGTATCCGCAAGGATTTTTGCGATATCCTGCGATTTCTCATCCGCAGTGCGAACAGCATTCTCTAAGGCAGATATCTGAGCAGTCAGGGCATTTTGAACAGCCTCACTGCGCATCTCTGTCTCACTCGCCGCATTATTCAGGCTATTTGTTTGCATGGCGACAGCATCATTGAGCCGCCTTCCCTGCTCATTAATTTTCTCAATCAGTGAGCCAATTTCTTGCTCTCGCGCCTCAAGGTCGCTTTTTAACCTGTCTGATGTTTGTAACAAGCCATCCGTCGCTGACTTGGCCCCGTCGCCCTGTTTTTCCAGACGGCCCGTTGCATACTCAATGCGGCCAGCGGCCTTGTCGGTTGCTTCCTGTACCTCTTTTGACTGGCGTTCAAGCGCAGCTGTCAGGCTGGCAACCCTGGCTTCCGCCTGTGGGCTGGGATAACCAAGATTCATCATGAGCTGGTCGAGCGCATTCCCTTTCAGCCGCGCCTCATGACCACGATGAAAATAGCCAAGCAACAGCCAGAGGAACGAGAGGGGGGCAAAAGCGCCAAGCAGCAGAATACCAAGCCCGAAGGGAGCGACCTGCAAAACATCAGGCCAGCCGATTCTTGTATAAACATAGCCGCCAACGGCAAAAAGCCAACCGAAAGTCAACAGAACCCCCACGGCAAAAAGCCAAGCAGAGCCTGATAACCCCTTATTTTTTACCGTTTTCTGCGGCTCAGCAACAGATTTTGGCGCCGGCGAATTCTCTTCGCTGCGTGTTTGCACATTCTGATGTTTTTGCAACATCACCCCTCTCCTACTAAACTATGACTGAAGGGTTCCGTAAAACCTCCGCTACGTCAAGTTTTCTGAACATACAGGTTGCCTCTCAAAGGCAGAAATCCCTGTAAGAACGGTTACTTGATAACTCCCGCAGAGCGCAATTCCTCAATCGACGCCTCATCTATGCCCCAGTCGAGCATAGCTTCCGTCGTGTGCTCGCCAGGTAGGCAGGGTGGACTCTGGATTGATGCCTCCGTACGGCTGAAGCGAGGTGCCGGAGCTGGTTGAACTATTCCGTCGTATTCAACAAAAGTTTGCCGGTGCCTATTATGCGGGTGCTGTGTCGCCTCCATGATGGATAGAACAGGCGCATAGCATACGTCTGTGCCTAACATGATTTCATCCCACTCATCGCGGGTCTTGGACTTGAAAACTTCAGTCAGGCGCGCCCTGATCACAGGCCAGCTTTTCGGTTCGATTTGCGGCGGCAGATCTTCTTTGTCCAGGCCCGTTCGCTCCAGAAGCTCTTGATAGAATTTTTTCTCGATCGATCCGAGGGATATATATTTGCCGTCTGCCGTCTCATAGACATCGTAGTAGTGCGCGCCGGTGTCCAGAATATTGACACCGCGTTCGTCCTTCCAGTTTCCCGCCGCCATCAGACCGAAGAACATAGTCATAAGAGAAGCCGCACCATCGACCATCGCCGTATCGACGACCTGTCCCTTGCCCGATTTCTGCGCCTCAAGGATACCGCAGACAACCCCGAGCGCCAGATAAAGCGCACCGCCGCCAAAATCCCCAACGAGATTGAGCGGCGGGACCGGTGCCTCACCCTTTCGGCCAATAGCGTGAAGAACGCCGGACAGAGCGATATAATTGATGTCATGACCGGCCGCGTTTGCCATGGGCCCATCCTGACCCCAGCCCGTCATCCGCCCGTATACCAGTTTCGGGTTGCGCGCCAACGCTTCTTCCGGTCCCAGACCCATCCGCTCCATCACGCCCGGACGAAAGCCTTCAATCAGGCCATCCGCCTGTTCGATCAGCTTGAGGACAACCTCACGCCCGGCCTCAGACTTGGTATCCACAGATATTGACCGGCGGCTGCGCATCATAAGGCTATTACGAGAGCTTGGCATACTGCCAAGTCCAGGGTCCGTCAGGCGGTCAATACGAACGATATCCGCACCGAGATCAGCAAGTAGCATGGCACACATCGGTCCCGGTCCAATGCCACCCATTTCAACGATTTTATATCCGGCTAACGGTCCCATTTTCTTTTCCTTTTCTTTATTCAGGCCCAAAATATTTTGTACAATCTAAACTGTTCCGGTTTGATCTGTCATCTCTTAATGCAACAACTTGTTTGTCGATAATCGCAAATAAAGGCCTATCAAAAGAGCCCCGACGCACAAGCCCGCCATAACGAAATATGCCCCGCTGGCAAAAGCTTCATAGAGATAACCGGACACAAATAATCCACCCCCCATGATGAGTCCCAGGGAAATTGCCGAATAGAGCCCCTGAGCGCGGGCCGATACTTCCACCGGCAACTTCTCTACGATAAACCGCATCGCGCCAAGATGCGTTGCCGCAAATGTCACGCCATGAAGAGTTTGTATTATGACGAGAACCGGCAACTCTGGAGCAATCCCCATCACAACCCATCTCAGCAAACCGGCACTTCCCCCGAGAACAAGGAGCCGCAATGGCGTAAAAGAACTAAATACGCGTCGCGCAACGGCGAATAGAATAATCTCGACGATAACTCCCTCAGCCCAGAGGAGCCCGATTGTGGTGTCGTCGATACCCTGCTTTTGCCACTGCAGGGTCCCCGATGAATAAAGAATGGCATGGCTGCCTTGAATGAGCCCGGCCATGACCAGAAAAGCCATGAAATTAGAATTCTTCAGAAGCCGTCGGAGGCCTTTCCGCCCTGTTTCAGTTCGTATTATCCGGACTTCGGGCAACATCAGACAACACAGAAAGAGAAAGAGAAATGCCGCCGACAACATCAGCGGGACAAAGTCCGCACTACGCCCCGACAGCAGCTGCCCACCCCAGAAGGCCGCAACAATGAAGGATACCGAGCCCCATAGGCGAATTCTCGGATAATCGATTTTCTGCGTCCGCGAGAGCGTTAAAACGAGATTGTCGCCCAGCGCCGTAAAAGATGAGAAAAATATCCCGATCGAGATGGAGAGGATCAGAATCTGCCAGAATCCGTCTGCGAGGAAATAAAATTGAAACAGGCCAAAACAGATGGCCGACATGATTACCAGGGGCGCACGTCGGCGGCCCGAATAATCCGCGAGCGCCGCAATCATGGGCGTAAAAATAATTTTTGCCCAAATCGGCGCAGAGAGGACAATTCCGATTTCTTCTGCCGTAAGGCCCTTGAAGGACAGCCAGACAGGCCAGAAAGGCAGTTGAAATCCGACGATCAGAAATAACGCGACATAGAACGGGGCGAGTCGTAATGACGTCAGAATATCGTTTGAGAAAACTAGAGGCACGAAAAACGCCTTTCAGCCAAACAGGTTGAGTTTATCTCTAGGTGAGTGGCCCCTTCCTGTAAAGCTGCCTGTAAAGCGACATGGTTTCATCGGGATAAATATTTGCCTATCGTCATAATCTCTGGCTTAATCAGCGGGCTGGAATTTGCGCAATTTCAACGAGGAGAACAGGGAAATGGGCAAAATAATTGGCGGAATAGTTATTGGCCTGATCGTTATTATCGGCATCGCGGTCGGTGTCCTGTATTTCAATCTCGACAAAGTCATTATTGCCGCGGTTGAGGAATATGGTTCTGAGGTCACGAAAACCGACGTTGTGCTGAATGAGGTAGATTTGGACCTGACCAGCGGCAAGGGCGCATTGAAAGGTTTCAGCGTTGGCAACCCCGAAGGTTTCGATGAAGACCACTCCATCCGCTTTGATACCGTCGCCATAGAGATCAATACATCTGAAACAAATGATGAATTGATCCATATCCGCGAAATCCGCGTTGAAAATCCATCCATTGTCTATGAGGTCAATCAGACCACGAATAACCTGGATACAATCCGTAATAATGTCGATGCCTTCATGAAAGAGAGAGGGTTATCCGGTGGCGAAACGGCGCAGGAAGACAGCTCCGAAGAGGGGCCAAAAGTCATTATTGACAATATTTTTATCGAAGGCGGGCAAGTAACCGTCAAGGCAGCGATGCTCGGCAACCAGAAAGTCGAAGGCAGGCTACCCAATATTCAATTGGCGAATATCGGAAAAGATGAAGGGGGTGCCACTCCTGGTGAGGTCGCCGCAGAAATTATTGATGAGCTGACCAGCAAAGCGATGAACGTTGTCACAAACCTAGGTATCGGCAAGAATATCGGCACATTGTTGGATAACGCGGGTAATCTTGTGAATAAAGCCGGCGTGGGCGAGGCAACCAAGGGTGTGACACAAGGCGCGACAGATGCCG
Organism: uncultured Sneathiella sp.; assembly: GCF_963973085.1. GTDB lineage: Bacteria > Pseudomonadota > Alphaproteobacteria > Sneathiellales > Sneathiellaceae > Sneathiella. Next base: position 452,323 of record NZ_CAXAXA010000003.1, on the reverse strand, counting down.
TCGATGGCGCCAGCAAGTCTATCAAGAAGCTGTTGGGCGATTAAACTTCAATCTGAGTAACCCGTTATCATGGAAAATGTGAGTGAGAATATCGACACCGTCTCGATCTGGATCGATTTTGCTGTCGATTTTGCGGTGGAATACGGGTTTCAGATTCTGGGCGCCCTGGTATTCCTGGTTTTCGGGCTTCTGGTCGTCAACTGGATCGGCAACCGCCTGATTAACCTAGCACTTGCCCGAAATATTGACGTGACCCTGTCCCAGTTCATGGGAAGCGCCATCAAATTTGTCCTTATCATCCTGCTGATTATCATCACCCTTGGCAATTTCGGTATCAGTATTGCCCCACTTATTGCGTTGGCAGGTGCCGTTACTTTCGGCGCAACCCTTGCACTTCAGGGGCCAATCTCCAATTTCGGTGCCGGTGTTGCCATAATACTGACCCGTCCGTTCGTCGTTGGAAATGTCATTACTGTGCATGGGGTCAGCGGTGTCGTTGACCGGATTACACTGGGTATCACTTTCTTGACGGGCGAGGACGGGGAACAAATCGCGGTTCCCAATAAAGAAATTGTTGGTCAGGTGATTGTCAATTCAATGGAGATGCGCATTGTGGAAAGCAATTTCTGCATTGCCGCCACCGGGGATACGGACCGTGTCATCAAGCTTGTTCAAGAAGCAATCGAGAAAGTGGTCGACGCTGATAGCCCCCATCAGCCCCAAGTGGGTATTCAGGATTTCACATACGGTGGCCTCGTAATTGGCACCCGCGTCTGGGTCCCGGGTCTTAAATACTTTGAAGACAGGTATGTTATCAATGGCGCCATATATGCGGCCCTCAAGGAGAACGATGTTGAACTGATGCAATTTCAGGGCGCAGGTCTTACCTTGCCACCTCTCAACGAAGGAACGGGCCCCACTGCGCCGCCCCCCATATTGTAGGGACAGCCATTTATAAACTTTGGATGCATGGCGAATTTGTAAGTTCAGATAATATTTCTATCTTTAAGGGATAGGAGAAACTACGAGAAGAATAACGTTCAGGAACCGATTGTATGAAATACTTAATAATGCTGGGTATCGTTTTCCTCGCCGCTGGATGTGCGAATTTCTCTATTGATAACCCCAACCCCTACAGCGTTTATAATTACGACTACCCCGATTGTTGCCAGCAGGACAGCCGACAACGTCCGTAGCAAAATCCCATAGAATCTAAATTGATGCAACAGGGGCAGGCGAACGGAATGTCAAACGGCCGACATATTGGATCTGATTGATCGAACAGGTGTCGTTCTTACTCACAGGATCCATCCCAGGGAATTGACACAAAAACGGTTTTTCCATTGGCGCCCGGGAAATCCTGAAACAAGGCATCAAGCACTTCATCGAACACGCCCGCAAGTGTCGGGCAGCGGCCGGCGGACTGCGCACGACCTTCATATACTCGAACGGGACTGTCCGATTGGGCCGTTCCCCCCTCAACGATGTCTATCGCGATATAACGATTATATTCGGACCACGTCTGGGTGTTATAGGTCCGCCCGACTGACCCGTAAAAAGGGGACCTCCCAACACCGACGCCAAGGCCAAAGCCTCCGAACGCGGGAGAGGCGGTTGTAGTAGAGCGCTGCTCAGTCCCGTCCACACCATAGGAGACAAGGGCGATGTAATCCGGATCAGCCAAATCTTCGCGAACATCAAAGCCAACAAAATCAAGCTTTCTGGCAATTTTCGGACGATAGTTCAAGAATTCGAGGCTCGTTTCGTTCGCCGCCGATTCAGCGCGCACCGCGATTGTTTTACCGGCAATACTGCTTAACTCCGGTGTATAAAATGTTGTGACATTTGCGTTTATTTCGGGCTTTGCGCAAGCTGCCAGATATATGCAGGCGAATATTGCAATCAGGACTCTCATCAAGTAGCTCCAACGAATTTGAAGACGGACTAGCCTTCTAATATTGTCCACATGATCCACGCATTCAACATTAGCACCGTTAAAAGCCGAATTTATGTCCGTTTCGCAAAGGCCAGTATTAACCATAGCTGCCAATTATTTTTACTTCTGCGCATATATTCGATATAATTTAGTTATTATTTTCCGGAGCGGATACCGGTCTGTATCAATTTTAGTTATAAGCAATCTTAAAGAAAAATAGCGTCAATTATTTTCGACGCTGACGAGAAAATAACGGGAAGTTCTAAAAGCTGATTGCTAAGTGGCAGTTTTTTCGTGCGAAGAAAAGGCGGAGTAGATATGAACATAGATCTTATTGGTAAGCCTGCATTCCTCTCAGACATAAAGTATGGCGATTTGTTTTATACGCAGATTGGGGGAAGAATTTATCCGTGCATAAAGGCTTTTATGGTTAAAAATGATACCGAAATCATCGACTATGTTGTCTCTTTCATGCCCTCCGAAAGAGATAGGGCCAAACTTCCCAGATTGCTGGAAGAACGGACGCTGACAGTGAAATCCGCCTATCGCGTTTCGACGCCGGTGTTCCGGTCACTCATCGCAGAGAGTTCCATCCTGATGGACAATGAATACTGGCCTTCGCCGGGAATTGTCATCGAAAGCTCGGATGCGACATATCTGACGGTCAAATCCGGCCGAATGTCACATAATCTGATGTACTTAAATATCAGTACAGGCGAGATAATTGCCAACCCGCCGAAAGCACCTTTCGTCTTTGTTCTTGAATGGAAAATCATCCTGCAGCAGGAGGGGCCAGAACAAACTCTGATCCGCTTCCCGCAAACAAGCCCGACTTTATTGAAAAACGCAGTTGCACAATAAATCTGGCTGCTGAGTTCAGCGGGAATTCCACGCCGTTTGCCTCACCAGAAACAATTTACATGGCGTCCAGAGAGAAATATCTGGGCGTCATTGTGTTCATACTTCGCTGGATTGGGAATGGTGGGCGTAACAAGATTCGAACTTGTGACCTCTGCGATGTCAACACAGCGCTCTAACCAACTGAGCTATACGCCCTCACAGTCGCATTAATTTCGACCAAAGTTGGCGACTTATAATCTGCTGCGAAAACCATTGCAAGCCTAATCTAGGCTATATTGGATAAAGAAAAAATGAAGGGGGATCAGGAGATCGCCCGGTCCTCAAGGGCATTTTGCACAGCATCCACAAGAGAATTAAGGTGAAAGGGTTTGGAAAGCACCTTGCTCACCCCGTCTACTGCATCCAGCGCCTCCATTGCGACCGCTGAAAAACCGGTAATAAAGATGACCGGCAAGTCTGGTTCCTGTTTTCGCGCATAGCGGGCCAGCTCAATTCCATTCATTCCCGGCATGACGAGATCAGATATGAGAATATCCACCTCACCGACATTGAGCGCGGGCAAAGCGTCCTCCCCATCACTGAAAGCGAGGACTTCATGACCTGCATTTTCAAGGCTGCGAGCAAGGAAAGGGCGCAGATTATTGTCATCTTCTGCGAGCAAAATACGGGCCATGGTAAAATCTATATAATTGTCATTCAAATACGGGTACGAATTAGACTATACTATTCAAATTCTGCTGGCAAAACGCCAATGGACGAATTTTTAGGACCGGCAAAAAAAGAGAGCTAACCGATCATGGCGGCCTTTACATCCCCTGTAAAGATTAACTGGCCCGAAGTATGGCGTGTTCCGTTTGTTTTTTCGTCCCCCCACAGCGGACGCAACTATCCAGACAGGTTTGTTGAAAGCTCGATGCTGGAGTTCGACCACCTGCGCCAGTCTGAAGACTTCCTTGTTGATGAATTGTTTGCATGCGCTCCGGAGTATGGTGCCCCGATATTAATGGCTGAATTTCCCCGCGCCTACTGTGATGCCAATCGCGAAGCGTTCGAGCTCGACCCGCATATGTATAATACGCCGCTACCGGACTATGTGATGACAGCGAGTCCCCGCCTGGCGAGCGGCATTGGTACTATCCCCCGGGTTGTTGGCGCCGGTCAGGAAATCTATTCCGGCAAACTCGATTTCCAGGAGGCCCATCGGCGCATCAACGAATGCTACTTTCCCTATCACCATGCGCTGCGTCAGCTACTGGAAGAGGGTGTAAAAAAATTTGGTTATGTCTATCTCATAGATTGCCATTCAATGCCCGCTGCGGCACCCACGTCTGACGCGAGCCGGACATCTCTCGGCGTGCAGCGCCCCGATATTATTCTTGGCAATCGCTATGGCACTTCCTGTGGGCCGCAGCTCTTTAATGCAACACTCGCCAGCTTGGAAAGCTACGGATATAATGTCGGGCAAAACACACCTTACGCTGGAGGCTTCATCACGGCTTGCTACGGTAAACCAGACAAGAACGTACATGCCTTGCAGATCGAAATTAATCGGGGCCTCTATATGGACCAGAAAAACCTCACAACAAATGAGGGGTTCAAAAGGCTCCAGCAAGATATTGCCGCCTTTATCCAGGACATGAGCGAAGGTCGCAGCTCATTGTTGACGGCCTGAACACGCCGATGTCATCCGGTGACATAATTGTGCGTCCCTCAATGTCCGATGATATGGACGCTATCACGGACATCTACTCCGTGTGCGTCAGGACCGGCTTTGGAACCTTCGAGATTGAACCACCCGACGTCATGGAAATGACGGCAAGGCGCAACAATGTGCTACAGCAACAACTTCCTTATCTGGTCGCAACGCGTAACGAAAAAGTGGTTGGATATGCGTATGCGGCCCTCTATCGAACCCGTCCGGCCTACGAAAATACTGTCGAGAACTCCGTCTATGTTCGAGAAGATGCGCAAGGTAGCGGTGTCGGTAAAGTGCTTCTCACTGACTTGATTGAGCACTGTCGGCGTGCTGAGAAAAAGCAAATCGTTGCGGTGATTGGTGACTCGGAAAATCGTGGTTCTATCGGACTCCATCGATCCCTTGGCTTCAGGCTTGTCGGCATTCTGGAAGCCGTTGGCTACAAGCATGGGCGCTGGGTTGATACCGTGATCATGCAAAAAAACCTGGCTGACGACTAAACCTCAAAAACTGGCGCGGTTATTGCTTCCTTCTAGGCAGGAGGAAATAAATGCGTATTTTGATCTGGACAATAACCTTTATCCTGATGGCAGTTGGTACGATGCCCGCCAATGCGACCAGCGTCATCGCCAAATCGCCGGAATATGCGGCTGTCTGTACCGAAGCGGTGGCCGCAGCGGAACGAGAACACAGGCTTCCCAAACGCCTTTTGGCGGCAATTTCCCTGACCGAGAGTGGCCATTGGCACAAGGAAAAGAAGGAAATGATTGCCTGGCCCTGGACAGTATATGCCGAGGGTCGCGGCCGATACCTGCCGAACAAAGCCGCCGCGGTCAAAGAAGTAAGAATGCTGAAAGCAAAAGGTGTCACCAATATCGATGTCGGCTGTATGCAAGTTAATCTTTACTATCATCCAGAAGCCTTCGAAGATCTGGAAAGCGCTCTGGACCCAACCCAGAATACGCATTATGCCGCACAACTCCTGAAAAGCCTTCGCGATGAAAGTCGCTCGTGGAACCTTGCCATTGCTCACTATCATTCCCGCAACAGCAAGTTTTATGTTCCCTATCGCCAAAAAGTCATGAAAATCTGGCAAAAGGAAAGACGCAAGGCCACCGATGCCCGGATGAATGCCGCCCGCAAGGCCTATAAGCTGAAACGGGAACAATTGGCCGAGCGGATAAAAGAAGCAAGCCAGCGCCGTTTTACTGAGGAAAACGCTCGCAAATTGACATCGGCGCCAGCGTCCTGACACATGTCATAGCGTCGCTTCCCACTCCCGTAACGCTTCCTTTCGTTCAAGTCCCCATCGATAGCCATGGAGTTTTCCATCCGTGCCGATTACACGGTGGCAGGGAACAATCAATGAAACGGGGTTGGTCGCGCAGGCCCGCCCCACCGCACGCGCAGATTTAGGAGCCCCCAACTCCTCCGCCAGTTCACGATAGGTTTTCGTTTTACCGGGTCCAATATCAAGCAGTGCTTGCCAGACACGTCGCTGAAAGGCGGTTCCATACATATCTAGCGGAATTCCCGGAAGTGCCTCAGAACTTTTCTGAAGAAAATCCACAATTGACTTCGACCAATCCGCCAGGCGTCCAACATCAGCCGCAATTTCCGCATGAGGAAATTCGCGCATCAACTCATCCAGTAACGCCTGCTGGTTATCACCAAAATAAACAGCGCAGACACCGTTACGCGTGCCCGCCACTAGCATCAGACCGAGAAAGCAATCCGCAAAGGCATAGGCAATTTCCGCCCCTGCGCCTCCCTTGGCATAGGATGCCGGCGTCATGCCGAGCCGAGCATGGGATTTCTCGTAGAGCCGTGATGCCGAACCGAAGCCCGCCCCATAAGCCGCAGCGGCGATGCTGTCTCCTGCCTTTACGTTCTTCTTGAAGAGCTGTGTCCGTCGGTTGTCGTAATAGTCGATTGGTGAAACCCCGAGAATCTTCTTGAAGCTGCGGGAAAGATGATCCTCACTATACCCGGTTTCTTCCGCCAACCAACCCAATGTGACCCTGGAACCTTGCTCGGCAATAATATGCCGCTCAATCAATTGGCAAACCTGGCGGACAAGAGACAGCCCCGGATCAGCGATTTTCACAAGATCTGGCCGACAGCGGCGACAGGCACGAAAGCCCTCTGTTTCCGCGATTTCCGGCAATTCAAAAATTTGGATATTTTCCGGTTTTGGATTTCGCGCCGGACACGACGGACGACAATAAATGCCTGTCGTTGTCACACCATAAACAAACTTGCCGTCCTGGTCTCTATCCCGGGATAAGATCGCCTGCAGCTTTGCTTCTTCTATCATTTTAAAACTCCATCTCATTCGTCATTAAGATGAAAATAGGAGAATCAGACACTGCCAACTATCCGCTTTCCGTGATGAATACTGGCTTCATTGCCCCAACCAGTTCAAGTCGAGGTTTCTTCAAGCTTCGGAGCCTTCTTTTCTTCCTCCATATCCGGATTCTTGCGGCGGATAATAATATCGCCATTTTCATTCATTACCGGCGCTTCATATTGCGGTATGGAGGCAATAAAGGCGCCAAGCGCATCCATTAACCTGGTAATCCCCTCTACGGCCAGATTTCCCGGATCATCCTCCTTGTTATCCGCCAGAGCTGGCTGGGCAAAGGAGACAAGAACTATTACCGCGGATGCCAGCAAGACATGTTTCATCGCATATTCCTTTTGCGGTTGAGTATAATCTGCGTCCTCTTAATGTAGTCAATTACGCGACAAAATCACTTGTTTATCATAACATAATTTTCCTTATCATTACGGCGGCCTTTGCCGCAGAGAAAGACAATGTTTGATCTTGTGATCATGGTGGACTGGTCAGCGGCGGCCTCTGCCGGCCCAGCCAAACCTTCGCCGGACCGATGCTGGCTAGCATGGGCTGCCGGCGGTTTTCGATCGGATGCGGAATATTTTCGAACCCGCCGCGACTGCATGAAGCGCATTCGTGACCTGCTTGTCAGTCACGACACTTCCGCCTGTGTCGGATTCGATTTCCCTTTTGGCTATCCGGCGGGAAGCGGTCTGGGCGGCGGAAGAACCGCAGCCGCGCGAATTGCAAAAACTTTACAGTCGGATAAGCAAGACAGAAACAATCGTTTTGACGTTGCGGCAAGGCTGAATGCAGAAATTTCTTCATCGCCGGGCCCTTTCTGGGGATGTCCGGCTGCGTCGGCATCGCCTCAACTCACCATCAAAAAGCCTGTTTTCTCCCATGATAACTTCCATGAATGGCGCATCGTCGAAAAGTATCTTCGTGAAAAAAAGAAACAAACAACAATTTCATCTGTCTGGAAACTTTATACAACCGGATCCGTCGGTAGCCAGTCCCTCACCGGCCTTAAAGAACTTAGCGACTTTGCTCAAATTCCGGAAACTGCTCATCGCGTCAAATTCTGGCCGTTTGAAACAAACTGGGAAGCAGACATTAATGGCATTGTCCTGACGGAAATCTGGCCGAGCCTGAACAATCATGGGTGTTATGATCATCCGATCAAAGATGCAAGGCAAGTTCTGGCCGCTCGTGATTGGTTACTTGAAAAAATCGCAGACGGAACAGCGCAAGAAGCGTTTTCCCGACCTGCCTGGCTTTCCACCGAAGACGAAAAGAAATGCCGGATGGAAGAAGGATGGATTTTAGGCGTCCGGTAAAAATTCACGAATGAGCGCTGCTTTGGAGAGTTTAAAGCCGGAAGCGATCCAGCGTGCTTCCATTTGTTTCAGGAGGCGCCCGAGGGCCTCACCTTCTGCCATGCCATGGGCCAGCAAATCTCCGCCGTTGACCGGAAAAACAGGAGCCGTCCAACGCGCTGCATCTTCAAGGTAAGGTGTAAGATCATACTGAGAGCCCTCATCCACCCAACGCATCAAAGTCTGATCGACGAAACCGAGTGGCCCAAGCTGGTATAATGCGATATTGCGATCTTGCGGTGACATATTTTCCGTGACCTGACCGGCACACATCACAGAAATTCGCTCTTTCTGTTTGTTTGAGAAACGGAGCTTGTCAACCATAGAATGAAGCGATTTCTGATTCCCCTTATGCAGAACAGCAAACCGCTGCACTGCATCACTTTCAATGTTGAGGGAAAGTAACCGTTTTAGCTTCTGAAGGTCCACAGGGCCGACGAGCGCCTCAAGAACTCCGGTTTCACTCATCAGAACCAGCGCCGGATAGGGGTCCTCCGCCGCGAGCAGAAGCATCAACTCTTTCTGGACTCTCTCCACTGAGAGATTGCCAAGTTCACTGGCAGAATTCGCACAGGCTTGCAACGCGTCTTTATCCGGGTTATCTGCGCCAAAGCCCGCATAAAAACGAAAGTACCGCAACACGCGCAAGCGATCTTCGCGAATTCGTGCCCTTGCGTTCCCGATAAAGCGAACGTAGCCCGCTTTTAAATCTGCAAGCCCGCCGACAGGATCAACAAGATGTCCCGCCGGATCGAGATAAAGGGCATTAAATGTAAAATCACGACGCTCCGCATCCTGTTGCCAATCAAGAGTAAAGGCCACATCAGCATGGCGCCCGTGTCCCTTGGTATCAACGCGGAGCGTCGTTATTTCAAAATGCTTTTTTCCCATGACCGCTGTCACAGTGCCATGTTCAATTCCTGTGGGAATCGCGGTGATATTCGCCTTTTCAAGTTGCTTCAACACCTTATCCGGCAACAGGTCTGTCGCAATATCAATATCCTCCGTCACGATATCGAGCAGGGAATCACGAACACAACCCCCAACAAACCTTACACTGCCGCCATCACTAGTTAGCGCCTCAATGATGGCTTCGGTTTCGGGCCAGCGGCGCCAGCGCGGTGGATGTTGATGAATATCGACAAGGTGCCTTGATATCGGCATTAAGCCGTCAGTCCTTGTTGTCTGCAGGCAGAATTTGCGAATCTATGATACGCCCATCTTCAAACCGGGGTGGAACATAGATTGTGCCTTCACTCGATTCCCCGCTTACCAGCCCAAGCGTGATCAGACTAATCGCCATTAAAAGAAGGCCGGAAATGGTGGCAATCGCAAGGGAGGTTTTCCCCCAGCTTTTATCGCCTCCTGCCCGCGCATTGAAATACAGGTATACGCCATAAACAACGAAGGGAAGAATGAGAGGAATTATATGAAAGAGTATCGCCCTGATCATTTTAATATTACCCGTTCTGACAAATCCTTGATCATCCCTGCCGTTGCACCCCAGATATAATAGTCTCCAAACGGGATTGCATACCAGAATCTTTCAACACCATTATGAAAGCCGCTATGTTTTTCCCGATTTTGCTGGTCCATCAAGAAATCAAGCGGAACCTCGAATATCTCTGAGACCTCTCCCGCTTCGGGGCGCAGTTGAAAGGAAGGCTGCACCAACCCGACAACCGGAGTTACGGAATATCGCGTCACGGTGATATAGGTTGTCAGGGATCCGACCACCTCTACCAGATTTGGATCCAAAGAGATTTCTTCCTGCGACTCTCGCAAGGCCGTCGTAACGGCATTTTCATCTTCCGCATCCGCCCGCCCGCCCGGAAAGCTGATCTGGCCGGCATGCTTGGTCAGATGAGTGGCGCGACGGGTAAGAATAACCGTGGGTCCCGTGTCATGTAAAACGATCGGCACCAGAACTGCGGCGGGGATAAACGGCAGCTCCCGTGACGGCGCGCTTGCGGGGTTGAGGTCATGATCGCCCCGCACCTTCCCGTCCAGACTTAGCGCTGGCGATAATTCTGTTGGCACAGGCCCCAGCACTGTGCGCAACTTCCTTATTAGACCCTGCTCTTCACTTACCAAAGATGTCATTCACCAATCCGAGTTCGAAAAACTGTCCGCTGCTCCAAAATCCGAAACGGGCTTTCCCGTCTATCATCTCTTCGCCAGCCAGATTGACAAGATCATAGAACACCGGACGATTAATCAACGCATCAAGATTTGTCCGAACACGAACATAGGGGGACGGCTCCTTCGTTTCGGGATCAATTTCGAGGCGAAAGGGGTGATCTTCATCCATGATCACGAAATCGTCAACATTCGTTCGAAAGCTGATTATCCGATCGCGCCCTTCCCCTTCGACAAACATTTCAACAGCAACAAACGGGACATCGTCAACGGTGATACCAATCTTTTCCACCGGTGTAACTAGATAATATTTGTCATCATCATCCAGCCGGATAACCCCGGAAAACAGCTTTACAAGCGGCTTTCGGCCGATCGGGGAGCCCAAATAGAACCATGTTCCATCTCGCGCAATCCGCATGTCCAAGTCGCCGCAGAAGTCGGGATTCCACAAATGAACGGGCGGGTGTTTCTGCCCATCAATCTGCTTGATGATAGCGCTTAGTCCGTCTTTTGTATCTGCTGTTGTCATAATTTTTGGCCTTAAACCCTCATAATTTGATACTATATCTAGGTTAGTCGTCGCTGGCTGCCAAGTCGCCAGTCTAGCTTAACCATTTTTCGCTGAGGATGACAGGCTCGCATGAATACCACTCGCATTACGGAACAGCAAATCCTTGCAAAAGTCGATGACCTGTCTGGAAAACTTTCCGCTCTGAAATCTGGCATTGGTGAATTTATTTTCGGTCAGGATCAGGTTGTCGAATTGACTTTAATCACGCTGCTGGCCCGCGGTCACGCATTATTAATCGGGGTGCCGGGGCTTGCAAAAACACGCCTGGTGGAAACACTCGGAGGTGTTCTTGGGCTGGATGACAAACGTGTTCAGTTCACGCCCGATTTGATGCCCGCCGATATCCTCGGGTCTGAGATTCTGGAAACAGCGGAAGACGGCAGTCGACACTTCAAGTTCCTGAAAGGCCCGGTTTTTGGCCAGATCCTTATGGCCGACGAGATAAACCGTGCGAGCCCGAGAACGCAGTCGGCCCTTCTGCAGGCCATGCAGGAGGAGATGGTTACGGTCGCCGGGCAAACCTACCCATTACCGACACCCTTTCATGTTTTGGCGACCCAGAACCCTATCGAGCAGGAAGGTACATATCCGCTACCAGAGGCGCAGCTAGACCGCTTCCTGATGCAGATCAATGTCGGATATCCTGACCGGGCGACTGAGCGGCGTATCCTGCTCGAAACCACAGTAAATGATGAAGCGCGCCCAACACAGGTCCTGTCACCGCAGGAACTAATGGAGGCGCAACATTTGGTTCGCGAAATGCCGGTCAGCGATGCTGTCATTGACGCCATCCTAAAGCTGGTGCGGGAAGGCCGACCCGGCGAGAGTGAAAACGACCTGGTGAACAAGTATGTTTCCTGGGGTCCGGGGCCCCGCGCGAGCCAGGCCCTCATCCTTGCGGTGCGGGCACGTGCGTTGCTCGAAAAAAGATTGAGCCCCTCAATTGACGATGTCGTTGCCCTGGCGAAACCGATCCTGCGTCATCGCATGGCGCTATCATATGCTGCGCGCGCCGAAAATATCACGATGGAGAATATTATCGATTCACTTACCGCCCCGTTGGAGTAATGGATGTTCAAACCGCGCCCTGTAGAAGCCCGAACACCGGACGAAAGGGATAGCGCTGAGAGCCTTGCGCAAACTCTTCCACCCTTGGTGTTAGCCGCAGAGCATCTGGTAAATGCATTTGATATGGGCGTCCATGGCCGCCGCCGCGCCGGAACCGGTGAAGATTTCTGGCAATTCAAGCGCTATGGCCCGGACGATTCGACAACCAGCATTGACTGGCGCCAAAGCGCCAAACGAGAACATGTTTATATTCGCCAGAAGGAACAGGAAACGGCTGAAACAGTCTGGATCTGGCGTGACGAGGCCCGGACCATGGCTTACGGATCAGAGACGAACGGACCGTCGAAACTTTCCCGAGCGACGGTTTTGAGCCTCGCGCTCGCCCTGTCTCTTTCAAAAAGTGGGGAAAAGTTTGGCCTGCTCGGGCAAGAGGAAAAAGCGTCTACCGGGCCTGCTTCATTTAACAGGCTTGTTGATCGCATTGTCAAAATGCAAACTCCGTCTCTTCGCGAACTTACATCCGCGAACCGTCTCTCCAATAAGTCCACAATCGTGCTTATCAGTGATTTTTTACACGAATTACCGGAAATCACGGAAACAGTCCGTCACTTCGTTAATCTTGGCTGCAATGGTTACTTGCTTCATATCGCCGATCCTGCGGAAGTTGATCTGCCATTTCAGGGCCGCACCCGATTTCTCTCGATGGCCGCAGAAGACAGTCTCACCCTTGGACGCGTAGAGGCTGTGCGCGAGGAATATCAGTCGTTATTTGAGGCACATCGCGCAGCGATTATGTCTCTGACGGAGAATGTTTCATGGGACTATGACTTTCACCGCACGGATGAGGCCGCAAGCAATGCCTTTGCCCGATTATATGAAGCCCTTAACATTAGAGGGGCCACCAAGTAATGTTGGCACTTTCCTCCCTCTCCTTTCTGTATCCATGGGTCCTCACAGCCCTGATTGCACTGCCGCTTATCTGGTGGTTGCTGCGAATCGTCCCGCCGCAGCCAAAGTCCGTTACCTTCCCGGCAATCCAGTTTCTCTATAATCTGAAAAAGGACGAGCAGTCATCGGCAACAACCCCTTGGTGGCTTCTGCTGCTGCGACTTCTAATTGCGGCGCTGATCATCATTGCAATTGCCAGCCCCGTTATCAATCTGCCTGAACAGCGAAATAGTTCTGGCGATGTTGTTATGATTGTTGATGACGGCTGGACTGCCGCCGAATCATGGGAAGGCCTGAAAACTACTTTTAGCAAGCTGGTAACCGAGGCCAATCGGCAGGAGCGGCAAATCTATGTTGTAACCACCTCGGCTCTGGCGACCGGCGTACTCCCCGATCTTCAGCCGCTTGCAGATAGAGAAGCACTTGGCATCGCGACATCCATTGAACCAAAATCATGGCCATCAAGTTATGATGATCTTTCGCAACTGATGCCACGTCTGGAGACTCTCGATAACCCGGAATTCATCTGGCTTTCCAGCAGCGTTCTGCCAGAAGATGAAATTTCAGGACTGGTTGAATTTTTCCAAACCATTCGCGCGCTGGGGCCGCTGACGATTTTCCATTCTGAAGAGCTGATCGTCTCGCCGGTTATCGGAACACCGGAAATTGCGGGTGAGATATTGAGTATACCGCTTAGCTTGCCAACTGGCGCAACGGGTACGAGCGGAGTACTGACGGCGCGGAACGGATCGGGGCAGATTGTCGCCTCGGCACCCTTCGTATTCGAGGCAGGCGAGGATAGTACAACCGTCGCCCTTAATGTTCCCAACAAGGTTCGAAATAATATCCGTCGCCTTGAAATAGCCAATAGCCGGAATACGGGCGCGCTTTTCCTGCTTGATCAACGATGGCAGCGACGGCAGGTGGGGCTGATCAGCAGCGATTCTACCCAGCTTGATCAGCCCCTCCTGAACGAGACACATTATCTTGTTCAAGCTCTGGAGCCCTTTTTTGACATTGCAGAAGGCACAGTTGAGGAGCTTCTGGAAGGCGAACATTCTCTCATCGCGCTTGGTGATACGGCAAACTTACCGGAAGGGGTTGAACGGTCACTTGCTGACTGGGCGGCAAAGGGTGGAGTCCTCGTTCGCTTTGCCGGCCCGAAACTTGCGAACTCTACCAGCACCCTAGTCCCGGTTGATCTTCGTTCCGGCAATCGCAGCTTGCAGGGGGCCATGTCATGGAATCAACCCGCGCCGCTTGGTCCGATTCCACAAGACAGCCCGTTCGCCAGCCTTGATATCCCTGACGAAATCACCGTAACAACGCAAGTACTGGCGAACCCATCGCCTGGCCTTCTCGACAAGACATGGGCCCAACTGGAAGACGGCACGCCCCTGGTAACTGCGGCAAGGGAAGGAGCGGGCTGGCTGGTCTTGTTCCACACGACCGCGACACCGGAATGGTCAAATCTGGCTCTCTCCGGGCTGTTTGTTGAGATGCTTCGCGAAATTGGAAATCTCGGGCAGTTCACTGGCCAGAATCTATCGGATCAGCGGAGTTTGCCCCCGTTCCAGATGCTGGACGGATTTGGCCAACTAGGCACCGAAACAGGAGCAGCGGAACCTCTTGATATGTCAGAAATGACAGGGGCATCGTTAAACGCAAGCCATCCCCCCGGCTATTATGGGGATGAGAATTTCAGCATTGCCCTAAATATCGGCCAGTTCGATACAGTTTACTCGGTTATGGATGCCAGCGAGTTTCCGGCAACCGTCCAGTATTTTGACAAGTCCGTGGTGATTGAGCTCGTTATGGCCCTGTTAGTCGCGGCATTACTGCTGGTATTGATCGATCAAATCATTTCACTCCATTTGCAAGGAAGGCTTCCCGCCTTTCGAACAACCGGCAAGGTCTCAGCCATACTCCTTTCTGTCGGCCTCGGTCTTGCCATCTTCCCAATCAATAGCGAAGCTCAGGATGCCGATCTGAGCGGAGATGCCAAGGCATTGGCGGCCACGCTTGACACACGTCTTGGCTACATTCGCACGAATGATCAGACAATCGACGTAATGAGCCGGGCCGGTCTTGTCGGATTAAGCCGGCAACTTCGGAACCGGACTGCAGTGGAGGCAAAGGATCCGATTGCCATAAATATTGAACAGGATGACCTGATTTTCTATCCCCTGATCTACTGGCCGATCACACCTGACTTTCCGACTTTGTCAGAGCAGGCCATCCTCAAGCTCAATGACTATTTCAACGGCGGCGGAACAATCCTGTTCGACACACGCAACCAGAACAGCGTCAGCAGTTACGGCATGGATCTTTATAATAGTCCGGAAAATATCCGACTTCGCCAACTAACGGCACGGCTGGACATACCGCGGGTGCATCAGGTGCCGCCGGATCATGTTGTCACCCGCGCGTTTTACCTAATGCAGGCCTTTCCGGGTCGTTATGACGGCGGCGAAGTGTGGATTGAGGACACCAGCGGAAATCAGGGAAACGACGGGGTCGCATCCGTTGTGATCGGCAGCAACGACTGGGCTGCCGCTTGGGCAATCGATGAGGACGGCCGATATCAGGCCGCAGCACTCCCGGGGAACGAACGTCAAAGGGAACTGGCCTACCGCTTCGGCATAAACCTTGTGATGTATACCCTGACGGGGAATTACAAAGCGGATCAGGTCCATGTTCCTGCCATTTTGGAAAGATTGGGACAATGACGGAAGAAAACTTCGTTTCCGCGCTCGATTTTCATCCCTACATGCCGTTGGGTTGGCTGATCGCACTGGCGATTATTTCCGCTATCATTATCCTTTTCGCATTTTGGCGGCGAGGACGGGGAGCATTCCTGCGGACTGCCTTGCTTTCCCTGCTATTGTTGATGATCGCCAATCCAGTTTTATTGACCGAAAAGCGGAGTTTTCTGGACGATGTTGTGCTCATTGTTCTGGATGAAACCAACAGCCAAAAAATCGGCACCCGCAACGAGACGTCCAATTCTGCCTTTGAAGAACTTAAATCCAGACTTGAAGCCACTCCCAACCTCCAGGTTGAGACCGTTACAGTAAAGAACGAGGCGAGCTCCCTGCAGGGAGAGGAAGACGGTACCCATGCGTTTGCCGCCCGCGAAGAGGCGTTGAAAAATCTTCCGCCAGAACGGATTGCAGCGACCATTTTCATTACGGACGGACAGATACATGACGTACCCGCAGAGGACAGCATCCGAAAAAGCGAGGGGCCGGTTCATTTCCTCCTGTCCGGAAGTCCAAATGAGAAAGACCGTGTACTCCGCATTGTGAAAGCCCCCGCCTTTGGTATTGTGGATCAGCCGTTGCAGCTGACGCTCAAGGTGGAGGATTTTGGACTGGATGAACCAATTCAAGCCGCGCGTGTCTCCGTCAAACTGGATGGTGATCCCCTCGCATCGGAACTCGCAACGATCGGCTCAGAGCTTTCCATAGAACTCACGCTTACCCATGCCGGCGCCAATTTCGTCGAGATCACTGTTGATCCAATGGAAGGAGAGCTCACGGAAAAGAACAACAGCGCCTATATTACCGTCAATGGTATTCGCGACAGGCTTCAAGTGCTGCTGGTTTCTGGCGAACCGCATATGGGGGAACGGGGGTGGCGCAATATCCTGAAGTCGGATCCATCTGTTGATTTGGTTCACTTTACAATTTTACGACCGCCGGAAAAACAGGATGGAACCCCGATAACAGAGTTGTCCCTGATTCCCTTTCCGATCCGCGACCTGTTCGAAAAAAAGTTAAATGATTTTGACCTGATTATCTTCGACCGATACCGTCGGCGCGGTGTCCTGCCGTCCAGCTACCTTCAGAATATCTCCCGCTATGTACAACAGGGCGGCGCCCTTCTTGAGGCGGCAGGCCCCGCCTTCGCCACACCGCTCAGTCTTTATCAGACCCCGTTGTCGGAAGTGCTGCCCGGTCGCCCAACGGGTTACGTTTTTAATGAAGGTTATGTACCGGCCGTGAGTGACATCGGTAAACGGCATCCTGTGACTGGCCTGTTAAAGGCTAAGGCGACAGCCGACGAAAGCTGGGGGCGCTGGTTTCGCATGATCGAGGCGGAGGCTCTTGGCGGAAATACCTTGATGACCGGACCGTCACAACAACCCTTGCTTATTCTGGAACGCAGCGGCGAAGGCCGCGTTGCCCAGCTCCTGTCCGATCATGCATGGCTCTGGGGACGTGGCTATGAAGGCGGCGGACCGCAATCGGAATTGCTGCGGCGCATATCTCACTGGCTGATGAAGGAGCCGGAACTGGAAGAAGAACAGCTGAAAGCTATCGTATCCGGTGACATGCTGAGAATTCAACGGCGCTCTCTCGAAACCGCGACAGCCCAGGTGACAGTGACCGATCCGGACGGGAAAGTCACACAAACGGATCTCTCTGAAGGTGAAAACGGCGTTCAAACCGGGTCGGTGCCACTGCAAACAAGCGGCCTGCATGTCCTCGATGACGGCGCCCGGAAATCACTGGTGGCGGTCGGAGCTCTCAACCCGAAAGAATTGCATGAAATCAGGGCAAGTACAGAGAAGGTTATGGGCGCGGCAAAGGCAACGGACGGCGGAATTCGGTGGCTGGCGACGGATGGATTGCCTGATTTCCGCCGCACAAGACCGGACAACCGTCAGTCCGCCGATTATTGGTTTGGTCTTCGTGCAAACGAAAATTATGAAGTTACCGGCTACAATCGGCAAGCAATGCTGCCTCCTCTGGTCGCACTGCTTCTTGCGCTGACATTTCTATGCGTCGGCTGGTGGCGAGAAGGCCGCTAGTTGTCCTGTCAATCGCTCTGTTTCAGCTTCCGTCGCAACACGACCGGGCGGTAATGACGTGAGCGGCGCTCCGGCAAGCATTCCCGAAACGTCTTTCAAAGCCCCTTGGACACATTCCTTCACCAGAAACCGACGCTCTTCTACCGGTCCCGGCAACAGAAAACCACGTCTGGCTGCATTTTCGAAGCCAAACTGGCCGTAATATTCCGGATCACCAACAAGTACAATAAGACGATGCCCGAGGTCCTGTGCAACTTGCAATGTTTCACGAATAAGCCCAACGCCAATCCCCTTCCCCTGTAGCCGAGGCGATACCGCGATCGGCCCAAGAAGCAAGGCTGGCGTCTTGCCGCCAATGGTGATTGGCCAATACCGTATTGTTGCGAGAAGGCGCTCCCCATCGACAGCGACATAACTTAATTCCGGTTGTGGCGCTATATTCTCACGAACTTTATACGCGGTCTTTTTAAACCGGTCCGGGCCAAAGCATTCATCAAGCAGCGGCTCAATCAGCGCAGCGTCACCGGGGCGTTCTTGAATAAATTGGGGCATGACGGGGTTCCATTTAAATGTCGGGTTGGACGAAAACGCCTCTTAATGAAGCCCCGAACCGTCACGAATTCTCAAATGACCAAAGCAAAGGCAAACTTAAGCGGCAGCACTAAAAAGGGCGGCAGCCTGTCGTCGTCGTATGATCAATTGCATATCCATATGTCGCAGATATCACAAGCATGAGGGCATTGAAAGAAAATAAATCAGAGCTTGCCCCTGCCAAATACAGGGATTAGGTTTCAATGCATCTGAAATGAACCGGGCGCGCAACCCTTCCATTCAATTGGAGAATTCCTGAATGTTTTATAAACCTTCCGAACCCCATGGCCTTAAGCATGGCCCCTTCAAGGCAATAGTTGCTCCGCGTCCCATCGGCTGGATCAGCAGCCTTGCTGCAGATGGAACCATCAATCTTGCGCCGTTCAGCTTCTTCAACGCAATGGCCGAAAATCCGCCGATTGTTGCGATGGCAATCAACGGCAGTCACAGCGAGGGCGGCGCCAAGGATACGTTGGAAAATATCCATGCGACAAAGGAATTCGTTTGCAACATGGTATCGTATGATCTTCGTGAAGAGATGAACCGGAGTTCAGGCATGTATCCGAGGTCGGTTGACGAATTTGACCATTCGGGATTGACGAAGGAACCTTCAACGTTGGTCAAGCCACCGCGCGTTAAGGAAAGCCCAGCCCATCTGGAATGCATTCATTACAAGACCATTGTCTTGCCATCTAATAATGCGAATGTCGTCAACACCATGGTTCTTGGAGAGGTCATCGGTATTAATATCAGTGATGACATTATCGTCGATGGCATGATCAACATGCAGAAATATCGTCCGCTCGCCCGTCTTGGATATATGGACTACTGTCATGTTCAGGATGTCTTCGCAATGCAACGACCGAAGGTCTAACACGCTGCGGGCGGAACCTGCTAGACACCCTGCCAGGTCCCCCGGATTTCCCGCGCGAGTTTTTCGGCGATCGCCCGGGAAAAATCTTCATACCCTTCGGCTTTTTCAGTGAAGGCGCCGATACCGCCGATCACGCGATCCCGATAGTAGGTTTCGAGTTCCGGCTCATCGTTCAGGATTGGCAGGCCGTTGATGATGACGCCGGCAGCAACTATGCGGTCGCGCGCGACCTCCGGGGCACGGCCGATGGAAACGACGCCGTCTCCCGAAATATCAATGACCCGTCTTGCCGATAGGTTCCGGTCCCCGGCGAAAAGGGAAAACGCATGATCAAGGGCGCCGGCAATCGCGGTTCCCCCATAGGGAAAGCTGCGCGGCACTCTGTCAAGCTGGTCGGCATAGGCACGGGCATCGTCGCCGGATGCAATAACCTGCCAGTCCAGGATTGTTTGCTGTTCCCTTAGACCCGCCCAGTGAGTGGCCGCAATACTGATCCGTCCGCGCGGCCCAGCGGTAATCGCCTCAATCACCAGATCATCACGAAATGCAGCGGCGAACCCTCGCATTTGCAGATTATATTCATCATAGTTCACACTGGAAGAAACGTCGATCGCCAGCACAAGCTGCATATCCACTTCTTCTGCGGTTGCCTGTACCGTCAAGCCAACCAGGAAAAATGATATAAAAACCGCGGAAAGCCGTTTCCTTGCCAACCCTGTCTCTCCAATCCATTAAATGCAAGCCTATGGAAAAGTCTAATATATTTCACGGCAAAAGTATGACGAATATTCCAAAGGATCATGACCCGCCATAACTTTTATGGCATGATCAAAAAATAGTCACAAACTGGTGGGAGACTAAGACCATGAAAAAAGCCTTAATTGCAATCGCCGTACTGTTGGTGCTTATCGTCGGTGTAGTGGTGGCTCTCCCGTTCCTGGTGCCCACGGACCGTATTAAGCAGGAGTTGATCCTGGCTACCCAGGATGCCACCGGTCGTAATCTCTCGATAGATGGCGACTTCAGCCTTTCCGTCTTTCCGACATTGGGGGTCACGGCCAATACGGTAACTTTCTCCAACGCGGAAGGTGCGCGTGATGCAAATATGGCGGCCATCGACAGCCTCGCGATCAAGCTCAGCCTGCTCCCCCTTATTACCGGAAATGTTCAGGTTGACGAGTTTGTTCTGACCAACCCGGTTATCAACCTGGAAGTCGACAAGAATGGTAAAGGAAACTGGGTGTTCGATACTGCGGCGAGCGAAGCGCCCAAGCAGGATGAAAAAGCGAGTGAGGATAGCGGCGCGCCCAACCTCGGAATTTCTGACTTGAACCTCGGCGATGTTCGGATTGTCGACGGCGTCGTAAATTTTATCGATCAGAAAAGCGGAACTGACATCAATCTAGATAAAATCAATGTTGAACTTGTCTTGCACGGACTTGATGAACCCTTTGAAGCGAAGGGAAGTGCCGTCTGGAACGAAGAGGAAGTAAATCTGGATGCCAAGGTTGCCGCCCTTCGGGCCATCCTTGAAAATCGCGAGACATCCGCATCGTTCAATGTCGCCTCGACAAATATCAACCTCGATTTCGATGGTTCCGTCAAAAGCACCAAACCGCTTGCGCTCGGCGGCACAACCAGCCTTGATATTCCGTCGGTGCGGGATCTGGCCGCCTGGACGGGAACACCGCTGGAAATGGCAGGCAACGGGTTTGGCCCCCTTAAGATCACTGGTGAACTTGGTGTGAATGACACAAAATACAGCTTCTCCAAAGCGAATATTGACTTTGATGATATTACAGGTGTTGGTGACTTCAGTGTGGATCTCGGCGGGAACGTTCCGGACATTGTCGGCAAACTTGCCCTTGAGACACTCGATCTAAACCCCTATTTGCCTGAAAACAAATCCGAGGGTAACGGCAATGCTCCGGCGGCGCCCGCACAATCAAGCGGAGGCGAGAAATGGGATACAACGCCAATTGATCTTTCGGCCCTTAAAACCGTCAATGCCAAGTTCGATCTATCCGCGCAGGAAATTCTGTTTCAGAAAATCAAGATCGGCAGCAGTGCTCTTCAAACCGCTCTAAAGAGTGGCATTCTCGACGTCACACTCAGTGAAATGAACCTGTATGACGGGACCGGAGAGGCGACAATCCGAGTGAATGCACAGAATCCGGAACTGAAAATTACAAATAATATGACCATCGAGAATATCCAGCTTCTGCCTTTGCTGACGGATGCCGCGGATTTCGATAAACTTGAAGGCAAAGGGATGTTCCAGACGAGCTTGTCCACAAGCGGCAAGTCACAGGCGGATCTGGTTGGAGCGCTTGGTGGTGATGGCCAAATCTTGTTTGAAGACGGCTCTATCTCAGGGATAAACCTCGCCGCAATGGCGCGTAATGTAACCAGTGCCTTTACCAATAGCGGCGAAGCACAAAAGACAGATTTTGCCGAGATTTCGGGAACCTACCAAATCAAAAGCGGCATTCTCACCAATAATGATCTGAAAATGCTAAACCCGTTTGTCCGCCTGTCCGGCGCGGGTACGGTAGAGTTGCCGCCCAAAACCCTGAACTACCGGATTGAGCCGAAGCTCGTCGCGACAACCGAAGGCCAAGGCGGGTCCGAGGCGAGCGGGGTCGCTGTTCCAATTATCGTCAGCGGGCCATGGGATAATCTTAAATTCGCGCCCGATCTCGCGGGTGTTCTCAAAAATGTCAGCAACCCCGAAGGAGCCAAGCAATTGCTTGAGGGCGTGAAAGGTTCCGGCGATGGTGTCAAGGAGACCCTTAAAGGCGTCAAGGAAAAGGATCCTGAAGCCGTAAAGAACCTGCTTGACGCAGCCGGTGGGTTACTCGGCAAGAAGAAAGAGTGATCTAAATCAGATACTAACCCGCGAATACCCTGCAATGGCACTTTCAACCATTGCGGGGTTTTCTTTCTTCAATGGGCCCGTCATTTTCTCTCCAGGCGGTAAACCCGCCTTCAAGATGGCAAACATTTGCCAAGCCCATGTCCTGAACGGCCTTGGTCGCCAGGGCGGAGCGCCATGCTGATGCACAAAAGAAAACGAAACGATCACCACTGGCAAACAGCTCTCGGTGATATGGGCTGTCCGGATCTACCCAAAATTCCAGCATACCGCGCGGAGCGTGAACGGCCCCCGGTACCTGCCCCTCACGTTCAAGTTCGCGGATATCACGGATATCGACAAAAGTTACACCCTCCTGCCCGAGAAGCGTAAGAGCATCCTCCACTGAGAGGGTTTCAATTTCGCTATTTGCCTCTTTAACCAGCTGTTTTACAGATTTTTTCATTTTTATTACTCCTTCTCGCCGATTTGGCGAAAACAGACTTGTCTTTCGCCCTATATATAATGTTAGAATTTAACATAACATGGCGCCCATAGCGTCCGTCGAGATAAAAATAATACGAGGGAGAAAATGGACCTTTCATTCACCACTCAGGATAACGCCTTTCGCGATGAAGTACGGCAGTTTTTGGCAGATGAGTTCGATGACGACCTCAAACAAAAGATGGCGGAAAACAGAAACAGCTACTTGCCGAAGACGGACCATGTCAGGTGGCAGGATTCTCTCGCCAAAAAAGGATGGCTGACACCAGACTGGCCGGTGGAATACGGCGGACCGGGCTGGAACACAACACAGAAGTACATCTTCCAGACAGAAATGGCGAATGCCAATGCGCCGGGCATCATGCCATTCGGGATCAGCATGTGCGCCCCTGTCATCATGAAATTTGGCACGGATGAGCAAAAAAAGCGCTTTCTTCCCGATATTCGGGAGAACAAGGTCTGGTGGTGCCAGGGATATTCTGAACCGGGATCAGGATCCGATCTTGCCAGTCTGCAGATGAAAGCGGAAGACAAGGGCGACCATTTTCTTTGCAACGGGTCAAAGATATGGACAACGCTCGCGCAATATGCCGACTGGATATTCTGCCTTGTCAGGACATCGAACGAAGGCAAGCGCCAGGAAGGTATCTCTTTCCTCCTGATCGACATGAAGTCGGAGGGCGTGAGTGTAGATCCGATCCAGACACTGGACTTGCCCATCAAGGGTGCGCAGGAGGTCAATCAAGTCTTTTTCAGCGACGTAAAAGTGCCGAAGGAAAATCTTATCGGAGAGCTCGACAAAGGCTGGACATGCGCAAAATACTTGCTTGAATTCGAGCGAGGCAATGCCTATGCCGGTCGCCTGAAACGCGGCGTTGAAAAAATACGGGCGATTGCGTCAAAGGAAGTCGATGGCAATGAACCCGTTATCAGGAATGCCGACTTCAACGCCAAGCTGGCGCGGCTCGAAGTTGCTGTTCAGGCTCTCGAAATGACTGAACTCCGGATTTTAAGCAAACTTGGTGCTGGCCAGAATATGGGTCCGGAATCCTCGCTCATGAAATGTCGAGGCACAGATCTCTATCAGGAGGTAGTCGGAATGGCGCTTGAGGCAGTCGGCACCTATGCCCAGCCCTTTACGCCGCTTTATCCGGGGCAAAACGAAGAGCCGGTCGGGGCCGATTATGCGAGCGGTGTTGCTCCTCGCTACTTCAACGCCCGAAAGGTATCTATCTATGGAGGATCAAATGAGATTCAACGTAATATCATGGCCAAACTGATCCTCGGGCTTTAAAATCCCGGCGGCGCCAATCAGAGAGCTAAAAGGGACCGGACCATGACGAATACGGCAGACACAGTCCGTATTTCGATGTGGTCCGGCCCGCGTAACATTTCCACAGCTATGATGCGGTCGTTCTCCAGCCGCCCGGAATACCGGGTGGTGGATGAGCCGTTTTATGCATATTATCTTGCCAGAACGGGCTTGCCGCACCCCATGCATGAGGATGTGATTGCCAGTCAGTCGACGGACTGGCGCGTCGTTGCGGATGAGCTCAATGCACCATTACCGGACGGAAGCAGCCTCTATATCAAGCACATGACCCAACACATGCTTGAAGAAGTCGATGTTGGCGTCTTCCGCGCTCATGCGAATGTTTTCCTTATTCGTGATCCGAAACTTGTCATCGCTTCCTATGCTGCGAAGTGGGATCGAATCTCGACAGACGACATCGGTATTAAGCGGCAAACGGAAATTTTTGAGGAAATCAGAAAGCTGACGGGTTCTCCACCCCCTGTTGTAGAAGCCGAGGACATATTGAAAAACCCTGAAGCAGCATTGAAAAAGCTCTGTGCGACGCTCGATCTCGAATGGCGATCGGAAATGCTGAGCTGGCCAAAAGGGCGGCACCCGGAAGACGGTGTCTGGGCAGACCATTGGTACGCTTCGGTAGAGGCGTCGACAGGTTTTGCACCATTTGAAGAACGTGAAGTTACATTAAGCCCAGAGCAATCGGAACTCCTTGAAGAACAGCTTCCTTATTACGAAAAATTGCGGCGTTACAAAATCTGATCGTCGCGCTTCTTGATTTCTAGGTCCAGCTTACGCATCCAGTCTTTCACCCGCGCCTCATTAACCCCAAAATCACGATATCCGTAATGGGCCCGGCTGAAGACAGCCAGAGTAGAGTTTCCCTCCCCCAGATCAATAAAGCGAACCGTAATTGTATCCGGATAGCCAATAAGTTTGGAGTATTGCACATAGTCAACCTGAAGGTCCGGCTCCAGTTCACGGCTGGTAAGCTTTTCCGTTCGCGGCTCCGCCAGCGCCACACCTTCAAACGTTGCGGCCAGGTCCTGCACTGGTATATTAAAAATCGGGCTGATTGTCTTGGGTGGATATTCACAATAGTCCGGAGGGGACATAAGGTAAGTGTTAGGTTTACGCGGTTTCTTCAGGGTTGGAAAATCCAGCTCAGGCCTCTGGACATTTTTCAAAAGATTCTTCAACATTGCTTAGGTCCACTTCGAAATATGCCTTGCTTTTCCAGATTGAAAATACAGATTAGCGAATTATCGCAAACAAGTTAAAATAAAAGTCATGTTGATACGCGAAGAAATTAATCGAGAACGAATAGACAACCTCATTCGCGAAGCCAAACGCCATGGACCCTTCCATGCCTTGACCCATGAGGAACGGGATGAGACGAGGCGAGAGTTTCTTGCAAATGCAAAGCTGGACGACGGCCTTTGGGTTTTTGGTTATGGGTCGCTGCTCTGGAATCCCGCGTTTCACTACACGGACTGGCAGCCAGCTCGCCTCTATGGATTCCGGCGGCGCTTTTGTCTTGCGGCATCAATAGGACGGGGGAGCCCGGAAAAGCCGGGCCTGATGCTGGCACTCGATCATGGTGGCTCCTGTAACGGACGCGCATTTCATATTGCGCCCGAGAAAATCGAAAGTGAAACGGATATCCTCTGGATGCGGGAGATGATTTCCGGATCCTACAATGCGCAGCATGTCCGCCTCCGCCTGCAAGGAAAAACCG
Source organism: uncultured Sneathiella sp. (assembly GCF_963973085.1). Taxonomy (GTDB): domain Bacteria; phylum Pseudomonadota; class Alphaproteobacteria; order Sneathiellales; family Sneathiellaceae; genus Sneathiella. Next base: position 426,701 of record NZ_CAXAXA010000003.1, on the reverse strand, counting down.
TGGATGGATTGACATTTGTCATCAATCGGGCACACCCGCGTTATATCTCTGACATGGACCTGCGGGAAACAGCGAGGCTTCTTGCCTCCGGCGAAGGACATCTCGGAACCTGTCGCGAATATCTGAATAATACGATTGCGCATCTTGATGAGATGAATGTCAGGGATCGCTATCTCCACGAGCTCCAACAGAAATTACGGGAATTCGACGAGCAGGAAATGTCGTGACAGGCATTCTTGGATATCTAGGCCGGGAAGCCAAAGTACGCAATCAGCTTGATCCCGCGCCTCACATCGCTTAACAATCCGGTTTTATCAAACCAAATGCGGTGAACATTCTTGCAGCCTTCGATTTCAGAAACCTTGCCACCTGTCTTTGTCATTAACAGACTGAATGACGACCATCGACGCGCGGATATGACAGAACGTCTCGCCAAGGTCGGGCTCAGTGCCACTTTTATTGAAGCCGTTGACGGTTATCAGCTCGATATAGACAACCTTCCAGAATACGATAGAGAAAAGCGACGACGTTATTTCGGCAAGGATTTGAAAGCCGGGGAAATCGGATGCCTTCTCTCTCACAAGAAAATCTATGAGAAGATGGTGGCGGAAAACATTCCAAGGGCGCTGATCCTTGAGGACGATGTCTTCCTCGCTGATAAATTCAAGGACGTTCTGGAAGATATCCAGCGCACATCCCTTCCCTGGGACCTGATCCGATTTGTCGGCCATGGCAAAGTCTTTGACATCGGATTTCGTCGGCTCGCGGCGCTGCGTCATGACTACAGCATAACCCGTGTCCCCACTTCTCCAAGCGGTGCATATGCGTATCTGTTGACACTAGGTGCCGCCAATAGACTGCTCAGGTTTATGCAGAAAAATTGGGTTCCAGTGGATATTATTCACAGCCGTGCCTGGCAGACCGGACTGGAAACCCTTCTCATTCACCCCTCGCCCATTACGCCCGACCTTGACGGTCCGTCTACGATCGGAGATGAACGTTTCGACAGAGCAAAGCAAATAACGGGATTGACCAAGCTGCTCCACCCCTTTTATCGCTTCTGGTACAAGCTCAGCAACGGTGTCGGCAAACGACTAGTCTATCTTTTGACCTGGTTTCGGGATAGTAAATATCCATTGAGCTGATTAGGGTAGGCCCTTACTTCTGAATTGTGGCACTGCCTTAAAATGGTAAGAATCCAATTATCAGCAAAGCGGCACTTGAAGCCCCGCCCATAACCGGAACCCAGATTGGCACAACAAAGACACCTTCCGAGGGTTGATCACTGGTCATTTTCAGTCGAATCAGAGAGAGGTTTACCAGAAAAAATACGATTAGAACAATTGTGGACGTAGTCTGGGCCAACCGACCGATAGGTAGCAACGTTGCAAATATCAACACAAGGGCAACAATCAGGGCAGTCGCAACAATCGGCGTTCTGGTCGCCGGATGAACCGCCGCTAGGAAAGATGGTAAATTCTGCTGCTTGGCTAATCCGTATATCACGCGTGACGCCATGATGATCTGAATTAAAACGCCGTTGGTTGTCGCAACGATTGCAATCAGGTGAAAAATTCCACCAGTTGCGTCTCCTGCTTTCTCAAAGACAAGGGCAAGCGGTGCAGCAGAGCCCGCCAGATCCGCCATCGGTACAACAAGGACAACAACAGAGACGACGAGGAAGTATGCAATCGTTGCAACAAGAAGCGTGAGGATAATTCCCAACGGCATTGTTTTATGAGGTTCAACAACCTCCTCCGCCACGTTCGCGATATCTTCGAAACCGACAAAAGCGAAAAAGGCCAATAGACTCGCAGATAGAATTCCGCTCCAGATAGACACCTCAAATGGCGGGACGAGATCACCTAGCTCAGTCAGGATAGCGGGATCGGAACTGATCCCATAATAAATCACCAAGCATAGCCCACCAATCTCAACAAGCGTAAAAACTGCAGCAATAAAAACAGATTCCAATATGCCCCATACCGCCAACGCTCCAACAATCAGAATAATAGCCGTCGTCAGCAGAATCGGAGACAGGGATACAATTTCGCCAACATACGCGGCGGCACCGATTGAGACGGCAGCAGAGGAGACAATTCCAGACGCTGCCACCAGCAACCCGACGATTAAGGTCAAGGTTCTCGAATTCAAGCCAGCGCGCACATAGGCAGCCTCCCCGGCGCTGACCGGATAGCGTGTCGACAATTCTGCATAGGTAAATCCGGTAAAAGAGACAACAACTGCGGCGACAAGAAATGAGACTGGCGCATAGATCCCGGCTTGTGCGGCAGTCGCGCCGACCAGCACATAAATCCCGGCACCGATCGTGACACCTAGCCCGTAAAGCACCAGCAGCGGCAGGGTCAGTTTTCGGACAAGGCCGACCTTTTCCTCTGTCATATTAGCGTTTTCAGTATTTATCATTCTATACTTATACAGACATCACGAATTGAACGAGAGTGACAGAGCTTGCCATGATTATTGAATACATAAAAGTGGATGGCGACTGACGAAAAGCGGCTCCAAATTCCCGGGATCTTCCATAAAGGGGCCACCAGCCGTCATCACAACAATGCACTCCGTAGATGACAGGCTTTTAATAAGCTCCACGCCGTCTGTCGCTGCGACTTGAGCCACATAGACACCGCCGGTAGCGTTCTCGGAAGGATCTGCGTTTAGAGTTTCGCCCATTCTGGATAGTTCCTTCTCGTCTTCAGTACTGAGGTTAAAGGGGACGAGTGTGACATGCGCCGATGACCCGCCAAGAAGATTGGATGCGGCCCTCATGCCCCGTTGAGCGGCATCAAGGGTATCACATACCACGGCCACTTCAGGAGCCAGGCTCTTACTTCCTTTCAAAAACAGGGTCGGACGAAGCAAGCCTACCATAGAGAGGCGGGTGGTAAGATGTCCCCTGAAATTGCGGGAATGCAGACGGCCAGTACTCTCGACGATGACCAGATCAGCATCCTGAAGCTCGTCTTCCTCCGTTTGGACATCACTGCGGATTGCGCGAAATCCCACTGATATCTTACGCCGCCCTCCTTCTCTCTCCAACTGACGCTGAACACTGCGCGCCATGGCCCTTAGCTGTGCCTCAACAGTAAGAGTATCCAGACTATGACCTATCGGAGACGAAAGTCGGAACTCACGAACAAAACCAAGTGTTCCGGCCGCTGCGAGATTACTATCTTGGATAAATATTCCTGTCAGTTTGCCGTCCAGCCGCGCAGCGATATCCATAGCTGTTCCTATCGTCTCACGGCAATGCGTCGCCGCGTCGATCTGAAGCAATATCCGCCGATATGTGTGAGTCATAAGTTCAGACATCACCTGTCTCCGTTTTTGTCACATCACGGCCCTGTCTATTATGTTTTCGCGCAGAGTCAGCGAAGGCCTCAAGACGCGCCTTGACCCTGCCGTTGATCGTATCCGGCGGATAATTACCGGACTTATCTGGTTGTCCCGCAGATGCGTCCGTCAGAATTTCAATCCCCTCGTCAATGCTCATAACCGGGTAGATATGAAATTTCCCCTTTTTCGCAGCTTCCAGAATCTCGTCTTTCAGCATGAGGTTTTTGACATTTGATTCCGGGATCATTACCCCTTGATCACCGGTCAATCCACGAAAGTTACAGAGATCGAAGAATCCTTCAATTTTCTCATTAACACCGCCAATCGCTTGCACCTCGCCAAACTGGTTTACCGACCCGGTCACCGCCAGGGACTGTTTTATCGGAATATCCGACAGCGCAGACAACAGGGCATATAGCTCTGCAGAGGAGGCACTATCTCCATCCACTCCGCCATAAGACTGCTCAAAAACCAAACTCGCATTCAACGATAAAGGCTTGTCCGCGCTATAACGGGCAGCGATAAAGTTTGAGAGGATCAAGACACCCTTGGAGTGGAGCGGTCCGCCAAGCTCCACTTCCCGCTCAATATCGATCACACGGCCACGGCCCAGATGAACCCGCGCCGTTATCCGGCTCGGACGGCCAAAGGAAAAATCTCCAAGTTGCAGAACGGAAAGACCGTTAATCTGGCCGACTTTTATCCCAGAGGTATCCAGCATCATCGTCCCGCGCTGGAACTGCTCTTGTGTTCTCTCCCGCATCCGATCAGAGCGATATATATGGGCCTGAATTGCCTGATTGACATCCTTTCCCTCAATCCGGCTGACCCCACGGGAGGACGCCCAATGGTCCGCTTCCGACAATAGGTCAGAAAGAGAACGTGTATGATTGGAAAGGCGCTCCGAATCCCCTGTAAGGCGGGTCATCCTCTCCATTACCAATTCCACCGCTTCGCGTTCCAACGGCAATAACTTATTCTTTCGTGCTTCAGTTGCAATGTACCGGGCATAAAGACCAATAGCGTCATCGTTAACCTTTAAGCGATCATCAAAATCAACCGGTACTTTAAAGAGATTGTGGAAATCGGGATCATTCTGACTCAGCATGTAATACAGGAACGGATCCCCGATCAGAATAACCTTTACATCCAGCGGAATGGTCTCCGGTTGCAAGCTTACGATACTCCCGAGCGACATCATTTGAGTCAGCGATTCAATCCGAATTTCACAGCTGCGCAACTCACGCTTGAGTGTTTCCCAAGCGTAAGGTTGTAACAGCAATCGGCGCGCATCCAGAATAAGGTAACCACCATTGGCCCGATGAAGCGCCCCCGGTTTGACCAGACGAAAATCAGTCACAAGCGAGCCGAATTCCGAACGGTGCTCAATCCGGCCCAGCAAGTTTTCAACTGTCGGATTATCCTCATACACCACCGGTGCGCCACCATTAGAGTCATGGCTGACAAGCACATTCACTTGGCAATTACCTATGATGCGGTCCTGTTGCTTCACAAAATCCGCGGCCATTTTGGCCGGGATGGTCTCCACAGCCTCATCCCGGCTAAGGCGAAATACGTCACTATGATCGATAACGTAACCCTGCACTTCGTCAAGGAAAACGACAACCGCTTCACAATCGCGCCACTTCTCCCGGGTCTCATCAATCAGATGATCGACGGCAAAACTGGTAACCTCCCTGTTTAGTTTCTTAATCTCCTGGCGCTGCTGTCGTTCCAGTTCCGGCAACATGCGGACAGCTGCTTGGAGTTCCCCCTCTAACTCACTAATTTCCTCTTTAATTCGCTCCTGCTCTTTTGAAGGCAGCTTGGAAAAGACTTCCGGGTCAACAACCTTCCCGTCCCGTGACGGAGCCAAAGCAAGCCCCATAGGCGTTCGTACAAGCGAAATATTTTTCGCCGCCGCCTTTTTTTGCAGATCCTCAAACGCCTCTTCCTGTTGGAGCTTGAATTGCTCGGTAATAACGTCAAACCGAGTACGATAATCTTCACTTTCATAAGCGGCTGAAATCACAACCCGGACCTCTTCAGTGAGGCTTTCCATTTGTCTTGCGAGTTCTCGGCCCCTTCCAGCGGGAAGACGCAATATTTTTGGATGGTCCCGCGCGGTAAAATTGTTCACATAACACCAATCCTCGGGAACTGGTAAGGATGACGCTTCGGGCTCTAGATAATGATGGATTATTTCTGTTTTTCCCGATCCGGGAGGACCAAAGGCGAATAGATTGAACCCCTGATGGCGCACGCCGATACCAAAGCGAATGGCCTGTATGGCGCGATCCTGTCCCAATGGCTCGTGCAAGTCTTCAAGGTCTGACGTTTCCGTAAAGCCCAGTGTCTTCAGATCATATTTTCGGCATAATTTTGAAGCGGGCAGGGCCTTGCTTTCCGCCATTGATCGGTTCCTCTGCTTTTTCACTGGGCTAATACTAATCTATTTATCTATCGCGCAAAATGAGCCAAATCAACTGAGCGAAGAAAAATGCAAGAATTAAGCGATAAACGACTGGTCTTTCTTGCGCAAGATATCTGAAGCTAATTCTCACTCGACAGTCTGGCCTTAAAGTGCGACCCTTTTTGTCGATAAAAAAGACCTAACTGAAAATAAGAAACGAAGCCAGGGTCAAAGAAAGAAACGCTACTTCTTAACAGCGGAGAGGTTAATTCCATGAAAAAATTACAGAAATTTGCGGCAGGCGCCATATTTGGTGCCTTAATGGGGACAATGGCAATTCCGGCGACCCCAGTGTTTGCTGAGACACCCCCGGATATGCTCGTCATTGCCAATCGCATTGACGATATTACCACACTAGACCCCGCCGAATCCTTTGAGTTCGCGGGTAGTGACGTTATCCGAAACGTCTATGGCCGTCTGGTAAATTTTGATCCGCTAGATCTCGATAAAGGATATGAACCCGATCTTGCGGAGAGCTGGGCGGTATCAGAGGACGGCCGCACCATCACTTTCAATATCCGTGAGGGCGTGAAATTTCATTCCGGCAACCCGGTAACTGCAGAAGACGTTGAATTTTCCTTACGCCGGGTTATAACCCTTGCGAAAACGCCTTCCTTTATCCTGACGCAATTCGGCTTCACTCCTGAGAATGTTGGGGAAACGATTGTTGCCGATGGCAATACACTCAAAATCACCACGGACAAAAAATACGCCACATCCTTTGTTCTTAACTGCCTGACAGCGACTGTCGGGGGCATTGTCGATAAAAAGCTGGTGATGGAGAACGAAAAAAACGGTGATCTGGGAAACGAATGGCTCAAAACCAATTCGGCCGGCTCTGGCGCCTATAAGGTCGTCAGCTGGAAGCCGAGCGAATCCGTCACACTGCAATCAAATGATGATTTCTATCTTGGCGCACCGGCCATGAAGCGTGTCATCGTCCGCCATATCCAGGAAAGTGCGACGCAGCGTTTGCTGTTGGAAAAGGGAGATATTGATGTCGCGCGGAACCTGAACCCGGAAGATGTCGCCGGCATTTCCGGCAAAGAAGGCATTGAGGTCGACAGCGAACTACGTGGCCGCCTCATGTATGTCTCGCTCAACCAGAACCATCCGGTCCTTTCCAACCCAAAGGTTGTCGAGGCGATCAAATATCTGATTGATTACAAAGGCATGCAGGACAGCTTCCTGAATGGCCAGTACACAATTCATCAATCCTTCCTGCCAAAGACCTATCTCGGGGCCATCGATGACAAGCCCTACACACTTGATGTCGAAAAGGCGAAAGCCCTGCTGAAGGAAGCGGGCGTTGAAAATCTTGAGGTTGAAGCCGGCGTTCGAGAGGCACAGGAACGTGTGGAGATTGCCCAATCCCTGCAAAACACCTTTGGGCAAGCAGGTATCAAGCTCAACATCACGATAGGAACGGGTAAACAGACATTGACCCGCTATCGGGCCCGCGATCTTGATGTCTATATCGGTGCCTGGGGGCCGGATTACCCCGATCCGCAGACAAATGCGGGTACATTTGCCTATAACCCTGATAATTCAGAAGAAGCGAAAGCAACAGGCCTGCTTGCCTGGCGAAATGCCTGGAACCCCGGCGACTTAACAGCGAAGACGGAAGCCGCTGTCATTGAGGGGGATCGTGACGTTCGAAAGAAAATGTATGAAGATATTCAGCATGAATTTCAGGCAAAAGCGCCGTTCGCCGTCATGTTCCAGAAAATTGAGCAAACCGGCCGTTGGAGTAATGTAAAAAACCTCAACCTGGGTGGCGCAATTACAGCGATTGCCTACTGGCCGGTTACCAAGTAACGCAGGATACATGACCGTAGCCACAGAACCGGAGCAAGGGCGGCGAAAGTCGTCCTTCTCCACCCTCCTGTTCTCCATATTGCGAACAATCGGGACAATCGCCGTGACGATGCTCGGCCTGCTGTTCGTGACGTTTGTTATTGGCCGCGTTATGCCGATCGATCCGGTCATTTCCGTCGTTGGTGAGCGTGCAAGCAAGGAAACATATGAAGCCGCTTATCGGGCAATGGGACTGGACCAACCGATCATTGTCCAGTTTTTCTACTATATAGGAGACATCCTTAAAGGTGACTTCGGACAGTCACTTCTCAACGCCCGCCCGGTCGCAGAGGATATCAGGCGCGTCTTTCCGGCAACGCTGGAACTCGCGACCCTTGGAACATTCATCGGCGTTATCATCGGCGTCCCGCTTGGCGTCCTCGCGGCAGTCCGGCGAGGCAGCTGGATAGACCAGATTGCCCGTCTCGTCGCATTAATCGGATATTCCATGCCCATATTCTGGCTTGGGCTAGTGGGGCTGCTCATCTTCTACGGCATACTGGGTTGGGTTGGCGGTCCGGGCCGGGTTGGCATTTTCTACGTTGATATTGTTCCTTCGGTGACTGGCATGATACTGGTGGACAGCCTTCTGGATGCGAACTGGACTGTGTTCAAGGACGCCATGAGCCATATCATCCTGCCAGCGTCTCTGCTGGGCTATTACAGTCTTGCCTATATCAGCCGGATGACCCGTTCTTTTATGCTCGAACAACTAAGTTCAGAGTATGTCACGACAGCCCGGGTAAAGGGTCTTCCTGAATGGACGGTGATCTGGCGGCATGCCTTTCGCAACATCAAGGTTCAACTGATAACAGTCATTGCTCTCAGTTACGCGGGTCTGCTTGAAGGGTCTGTCCTGACCGAGATCATTTTCGCCTGGCCGGGCATCGGCTCCTATATCACAACGGCGCTGCTTTCCGCCGACATGAATGCAGTTCTTGGAGGCACTGTGGTCATAGGCCTCGTTTTTGTCTGCCTGAATGTGTTTTCGGACCAGTTGTATAAATTCTTCGATCCGAGGGCAAAATGAGTTTATCAGGCCTGCCCACAGGAAAACACCCCAAATGGCGTAGCTGGCTGCTAACCGACACGCCAACCTCCCGGCATCACGCCCGCGTCGCATCCCTCTATCAGGGCTGGCTGTCGTTTCGATCGAACCCGATGGCGATGTTTGGTTTGATTATACTGCTTGCGATGGGCTTAATCGCCATTTTCGCGCCCCTGCTTGCCCCTCATGATCCTTTTGTTCAGGACCTCGGAAATCGCCTTGCGCCACTGGGGTCGGACGGACATCTTCTTGGGACCGATTCCCTTGGCCGCGACATTCTGAGCCGATTGATTTATGGCGCCAGAATTACACTCTATATCGTCATCCTTGTTGCCCTGATCGCACCCGTCGCCGGGCTTTTTGTCGGCACCGTCGCCGGATATGCAGGGGGGTGGGCGGATACAATCCTAATGCGAATTACCGACATATTCCTTGCCTTTCCCCGCCTCGTTCTTGCGCTTGCCTTTGTTGCTGCCCTTGGCGCAGGAATTGAAAATGCGGTGATCGCCATTTCCCTGACAGCCTGGCCGCCTTATGCACGCATCGCCCGCGCGGAGACCCTCACCATACGGAACTCGGACTACATCAGCGCTGTAAAATTACAGGGCGCCGGTCCCTTCCGGATTATCACCCGGCATATCTGGCCCCTCTGCATCTCCTCTCTGATCGTAAGGGTCACACTAGATATGGCCGGAATTATACTGGCGGCGGCCGGTCTTGGCTTTCTTGGTCTCGGCGCTCAACCCCCGTCACCAGAATGGGGGGCAATGATATCGGAGGGACGGAAGTTCATTCTGGATCACTGGTGGGTGGCAACGGTTCCCGGTCTCGCCATCTTTCTTGTCAGCCTAGCCTTTAACCTTCTGGGGGACGGCTTGCGGGATGTGCTTGATCCGAAGGATGGCGGCACATGACACGGCTTGACGTTGAAAACCTCTGGGTGAAATTTCCAACGCGAAATGGCATTTTCGATGCCGTGCGCGGTATCTCCTTTTCACTTGGAGAAGAACGACTTGGCATCGTTGGCGAGAGCGGGTCCGGAAAGTCAATGACAGGCCGGGCAATTCTCCGGCTTATTCGAAAACCGGGCCAGGTAACCGCCAACCACATCTCTCTTGACGGCGAAGACCTCCTCAAAATGAGCGAACGGGGAATACGCAAAATACGCGGCCAGCGGATTTCCATGGTCATGCAGGACCCCAAATTCTCCCTCAATCCTGTGATGACCGTCGGAGATCAGATGATGGAATCCTATATGATTCTCGGAAAGAACTCGCGGACGGAAATCAAGAATAAGGTTATTGAGGCATTGAAGGCCGTTGCAATCCGCGACCCAATGCGGGTTTTCAATGCCTATCCCCATGAATTATCTGGCGGCATGGGACAACGTATCATGATTGCCATGATGTTGATTCCAGACCCGGATATCCTGATAGCCGATGAACCAACATCTGCGTTGGATGTCTCCGTGCAAATTCAGGTACTCGGTATTCTCGATAAGCTCGTGCAGGAACGCGGTATGGGGCTTATTTTCATCAGCCACGATCTTAATCTCGTCTCATCCTTTTGCGACCGGGTGCTGATCATGTATGCGGGGCGGATTGTTGAAGTCTGCGCGGCGGACAAACTGCATGAGGCAACACACCCCTATACCCGCGGCCTTCTGAAATCGCTGCCCCGGCTTGATGCCCCGCAAGAACGGCTGACGGTACTCGCTCGTGACCCGGAATGGGCCCGCGCAGAAAGTGTGAGCGGTGTTAAATGAGCGGCATTGTCATAAAGAACCTGGACGTCTGGTTTGATGGCAAAGAAGAGCGCGTCAATGCAGTGAAGGGCACAGATTTATACGTCGCAGAGGGAGAGAGCTTTGGCCTTGTCGGGGAGAGTGGATCAGGGAAATCGACCATTCTCCGGGCGTTGACCGGCCTTATCCCCACATGGTCTGGGGAAATTGATGTTGCCGGTGAAAAGCTCGGTCGTCATCGTAGCCGCCAATTTTACAAAAAGGTCCAGATGGTTTTTCAGGATCCTTATGCCGCCCTTCATCCCCGCCATTCAGTAGACCAATTTTTAAGCGAAACGCTCCGCCTTCATGGTTTTTCCGATATCGACAGACGTATTGGCAAACTCCTCGATGACGTCGGACTTGGGCCCGCCTTCCGGTTTCGGTACCCGCATCAGTTATCCGGTGGACAGCGTCAGCGCGTTGCCATCGCACGTGCCCTTGCGCCGGAGCCTGAAATACTGCTGCTGGACGAACCGACCTCGGCACTTGATGTTTCGGTACAGGCGGAAATCCTGAACCTTCTGCACGACTTACGCCGTGCGCACAATCTCACCTATCTAATGGTATCCCATGATCTTGCCGTCGTCGGCCATATGTGTGAACGCATTGCAGTGATGCAAATGGGGGAAATTGTCGAGATCATGACCATTGAGCAAATGCGCGCTCTTGATCCTCAGCACCCTTATTCCCGACATCTTCTGGAAAGCTCACTCGGTTACAAGCGCCAACCGGACTAAAGCCTCCATGCAGCAAAGCGGTCATTCTTCTTTTGGAGTGGCCTTATCAAGATTATTGGGGGCGAAGACATCGCCAAAAGCACCCTTGCCGGGGCTTTGCGCCGGTTCGTTCACTTTCGGCTCCGTAGTGGATTTATCCAGGTTGCCCGGCTTAAAAACATTTCCGAATGCCCCCTGACCCGGACTTTGTGTCTTCGATGGGGCGGCATTATCCCCACCGGATGCGCCCGATCCTTGCTGCTGCTTTTGCTGCATCTCAAGCTGGCGCTGTTCCAGAATAGCCCGGATACGCTCTTCCTGAATAAGGCGTTTTTGCTCCCGGACATCAACTTTGCAAACATCCGGGCTATAGGTCTGGGCAAACCAGATGGTCGAGAACCCACCCAAGGCAAGAAGAATGAGAATAATTGCGGCCGGATTACCGCGTAACATCCTGGGAAGTTGAAACCGGCCAGACACGGCCGACACCGGAGCGCCGTTGGCCAGCGCCAGCTGCTGGCGGCGGCGATAAACCTCATGAATAAGGGCGCCGAAAACGGTCAGGGCAATGATGATAAATGCAAGCGAGGAAATGGACGGATTAATGCCGTAGCGCACCTTTTGCGCAAGTTCGATCGTCAGGGTTGGAAACTTGCCGAAGGTAAAGGTTGTTGTATTGTAATTTTCAAAAGACGCTAGGAACGCAAGTACCGCAGCGGAACCAATTGCCGGCTTCATGAACGGCAACAGGATTTTCCAGAAGGCCTGTACATGCGTCGCGCCAAGATCCAGCGCCGCCTCTGTCAGGCCCGTATCAAACCGCTGAAGCCGTGCGACGAATACCAGCATGCAATAGGAAGCAATAAAAGTGGATTGTCCGAGAATCGTCAGGAATATTCCGTTATGCAGAATACTGCCTGTACTCATGCCCAGCATCACACTGATACGATCCCAGAAAACGAGAGTGGAAATACCAAGGACAACGCCGGGAATAAGGATCGGCGCAATAACAACTGTGTAATATGTTGCCCTGAGCTTCGGCCATATTTGCGTCAGCATCAATGCTGCGGCGAGCCCCATAATAACGGAGAGGATAACGGTTCCAACGCCAATGATCAGACTGTTCTCAATGCCGTTCAATATCCGGGTGTCATTCGCAAGAACATCAAACCATTCGAACGTCAGGCATTCCCACGGCGTCATTTTAGGGAAGGACGGTGAATTGAACGCCGTAACGCTCATGACAATCAGCGGGCCCAGCAAGTAACCGAAAAAGACGACGAGATATGCACCAAGCATGATTTTCAGGAAGACATTTTCGGCTCTCATTTGCCAATATCTCCTATCCTGACCTTGAACAGGCGCATCATCGACAGGACGATAATAATACAGGTTACCAGCAGAACAATCGCAAAGGCGGCACCACGCGGCCAGTTGCCCCCCTGATTAAACCATTGATAAATAATCTGCGTAAACCAGAGGCTCGACGGGCCGCCCAGAATCTGTGGCGCAGCCAAAGCACCGGCGGTCAGCATGAACACCATGGTGCAGCCCGACGAAATGCCAGGCTTGGCATACGGGATAACCACACGCCAATGAATACGCCACCAGGGAGCCCCCATATCACGGGCGGCTTCAATCTGGTTGCGATCCAAACTCTCGATGACATTATAAATCGGGAATATCATCAACAGGATATAGGCATAGCCAAGACCCGCATAGAGCGCGACATTAGCGCGGATGAAATCGATCGGGTTATCAATCAGACCCATCGTCATCATCATTTCATTGATGAGGCCGCTGTCTCCAAAAATAATGCGGAAAGCGAAGGCACGGAGAATCTCGTTAATCCAGTATGGAATAATGAGCAGCAATACCAAGACCCGTATAAATCCGCCGCCTTTTGACTGGCCGAGATAATAAGCGAGCGGATAGCAAAGCACGAGATCGAGGATAGTGACGAAAAATGCGGCGAGCAGGGTTCTGCCGAATACACCAAGATCGACGACGTTATATGATGTATCTGCTCCCGGCGCCCCCAGCACCAGATATTTGTAATGCTCCAGCGTGTAGGTATCCTTTGGTCCGCCCATTTCCGGCGGCGGAAGGTGATGACGGAAAGAAAAATCCAGCATCGACAGCTGCGGCAGAATGATCAGGACAACGACCCAGAACAATACCGCCACCAACAGGAATGTGCCAAGGCCGATACCGTTTCGGGTAAAATAGTTCCTGAAAAACTGCGCTATATTCATCAAGCAGTCCTACTCACTGGCCAGTTCACCAGCAGGCAAAACGACGGCTTGTTGCGGTTCATACTCCAGCGTCAGGTTATTCCCTTCAGCCGAGGCCCGTTGCTTTCCGATATTCACAAGGGACATCTTGATTTCCTTGCCTTCAGAGCCTTCAAGGAAAACATTATATATCTGCCCTTCAAATTCCTCATGTTTAACCTTGGCAGAAAACCGGTTGGCGGCAGGCGAAGTATCTGCTGCTATATCGCAAGCTTCAGGACGAATGAACATCATCGCAGAATCACCGACCTTCAGCTTTCCTTTTGCCGAAGTTGCAATCCGCGAAAGCAGCTCCCCGGTACGATTCGTACTAACAAGGGCCATATCGCCATCAATTGACTTTATGGTCCCCCGGAACACGTTGTTCTCGCCCACAAACGACGCGACAAAAGCTGTTGCAGGATCATTATAGATTTTGTGTCCTGTTGCAATCTGGTCGATGACCCCGGCCCGCATCACGGCGACATTGTCAGACATTGTCAGGGCCTCGCCCTGATCGTGGGTAATGTAGATGAAGGTAATTCCAACACGCTGTTGAATTTCGCGCAGTTCTGTCCGCATATGCTGCCGGAGTTTCAGGTCGAGTGCAGAAAGCGGCTCATCAAGCAACAGAACATCGGGCTCCGCGCAAAGTGCGCGGGCAATGGCGACCCGTTGTTTCTGGCCCCCGGAAAGCTCTGAGGGGAGCTTATCTCCCTGATCAGACAAGGCGATCATATCAAGCAGTTCATCTGCGCGTTTTCGCCGATCGGCCTTACCGATGCCTTTAACTTCAAGGGAAAAAGTAATATTTTCCCAAACTTTCATTAGCGGAAACAATGCGAGATTCTGGAAGATAAGAGCAGTTGGTCGCTTATTGGGACCGATCCCAGCCATATCCTTGCCGCCAATCCTCACCTTGCCTTGGCTTGGCTCCAGAAAACCGGAAACGGAGCGTAGAATGGTCGTTTTACCGCAACCTGATGGGCCGAGGAACGAGAAGAATTCACCGCCCTTGATATTTACATTGGCTTCGCGAACAGCGACAAAATCACCAAACCTGATCCAGACATCCTCCAGATCAACGTCTACCCCTTTGGTCATAAAGCATTTCCTGACTGGCACTCTTTTTTCATCGAGACCCCCTCGGTCCAGAAGAAACAAATAAGAGCGCCGACCATCTGCTCGACAGCCGACGCCCTGTCACTAAGCCTAAGAGCTCTTGAACTTGTTGACATACTCCGTACGAATAGCGGCATACCACGGAGCCTGAGGCGGCCATGGATTCAGATTGCTGAGGGAATCGCCCGGATAGGCATCTGCAAAGTTCTTCTTATACGCATCCCCGGCAAATTGATCGGCCCCGAGAACCGGTGAGTTGTATCCATGGGAGTCAATAGCTTTACCCGCATTTTTCGGATTGTACGAGAATTTGATAAATTCATAGATCTGATCGATATTCTTCGCACCGATGGGCATGGACATACCATCAACCCAGGCCATAGCCCCTTCAACAGGCGCCTGATACATAATCGGGTCACCCGCTGTTTTCAGTGCCATTGGCGGCCCGTCCCAGGTTTGGCCAACAATAACGCCTTCGTTCAACAGCCCATTTTTCTGGGTATCAGCGTCATTCCACAAAAGCTTGATGTTGCCTTTACGGGCAATACACCAATCCGTCACCTTTTCCCATATCGGGCGCATGGTCTCTTCAGATTCATACGCCTTCCACATATCGCCGGGATTCAACTCACCGATCGTCTCCATATAAAGGCCGGCGCATAGCATCATTGAATGCGGACGTCCCATGGTCTTCCCTGCATTTTCCTCGGACCAGACATCCCCATAGCTGGGGGCGGCACCTGCCGGGGCCCATTCATCGGTCCGCCATGCAATGCCTTCTGTTCCCCAGATATGCGGCAGCCAATGGGACCCTTTTCCGTCAAAATTCCAATCCTTTGTACCTATCGACGTCATTGCAGGATTCACGGCATCGACCGGAACGCGGCTTAAATCCCACGGCTGCAGCAATTCAAGCGGTCCCCATTCCAGTCCCTGGTTATTTGTCGGCGAGACAATATCAAAGCCCTGACCCTTATTCGCCTTCATCTTGTTGATGATTTCCTCGTTTGAGCCGATACCCGTGTAGTTGATCTTGATGCCCGTCTCTTTCTCAAAATCTGCGAGAAACGGCTCTGGTAGATAATCGGACCACATCAGGATATTGAGCTCGCCAGATGCAGAGAGTGCATTTTTTACGATCGCAGGCCCGGCCGCCGTAAAGGCGCCGACAGCAGTTGCTGTTTTCAGGACGTTCCGTCTGCTGAAAGTTTTTGCCGATTTCACATCAGCAGGGGCGGATTTCTGAGTTTTTTGGATCATTCTTCATTTCCTTCTTATGAGCATTGAGATCACTAATAAATGCACGATTTCAAAGACGCTTTTATTACAAACAGGCTACGGCAAGAACCAACTCAATGGTTAATCTGAATATCATGATAGCCTATCTGCCAATAAATCAAAGTATATTTGTTGCAGCGCCAAAAATTTGTCTTGTTGCGACAAAAGGGGATTTATTCTTTGTGCTTCAATGCTTTAAATTCTAAAAACATTATATGGGTCTATCTTGACCACATCAGACAAGCAAACTACGAGAGCGTCAGGATGAATCTGATTTCGACAGCGCTTCCATTGCTTCGGCCGCTATTTCGAACGCATGGAGGCGAGCCTGATGATCAAAAATCTGGGCCGTCAGAATTATCTCGTCAGCCTCCGTTTCATACTGAAATTCCCGCAATCTCTCTTTTACATCACGGGCGTCACCAAGAGCCGTATGTGTCATAAATCGCGAGATCGCCGCTTTCTCTTGGGGGCCCAGTCTCTCCGCAAATCCATCGACTGGTGGCGGTAGCTTTATCGGCATGCCCCTCGCCAGACCAAGAACCCCTTGCATCAGGGACGTGACAATAACATCTGCTTCTTCACGGGTATCCGCAGCCTGGAGATTCATCGCCGCCATGACATAGGGTTTTTCCAATTGCCTCGAAGGCTTGAAGTTTTGCCTGTAAAGATGAAGCGCCTGCCTGAGGTCTGTCGGCGCAAAATGTGAGGCAAAGGCATATGGCAATCCGAAATGAGCGGCGAGTTCTGCGCCGTAAAGGCTCGACCCCAGTATCCAGAGCGGGACATTCAGACCGGCACCCGGAACCGCCTGAACTCGCTGGCCCGGCTCAGGATCAGCAAAATACTGCTGAAGTTCCAGCACATCCCGCGGAAAATTATCAACGCTTCCGTTCAATGACCGTCTGAGCGCCTGAGCTGTGATCCCGTCCGTTCCAGGCGCTCGACCCAGTCCCAAATCTATCCGGTCTGGGTAAAGTGAGGCGAGTGTCCCAAACTGCTCCGCTATTATCAGGGGGGCATGATTTGGCAGCATCACACCGCCGGAGCCGATCCGGATTTTCGTTGTTTGGGCGCCGACATGCGCGAGGAGAACCGCTGTTGCGGCGCTTGCAATCCCTGGAATATTATGGTGCTCCGCCAGCCAGTAGCGATGGTATCCCAACTTCTCGGCAAGCTGCGCAATTTCAACCGAATTTTTAAACGATTGCGCGGCCGTGCTTCCTTCCGTGATCGGAGCCAAGTCCAGGACAGATAATCGGGTCATTTTTTATCACCGCCTTTATTATTAAATAGCCCCACGACCCGGTTGCTGCGGTGAGTCGTCAGGTAAAGGTTGGTTTCACTCGCGTTAATGCCGTCAATTAACCGCATCTGCCGCAGCACCTTGTCGAGATCCGCCAGTGTTTCTGCCCCGAATTCAACGATAAGGTCCCAACGGCCGTTTGTCGAATGAATAGCCTGTATTTCCGGAAATCCACGCAAGCGGGTAATAATCCGTTCGTTCCCCTTGCCCTCGATTTCGATCAGAGTTATGCCGCGAACGGGCATGTCAGCCATGTCCTCTTTCAGCACAACCGTGAAGCCAAGGATTTCTTCTTCCGCCAGCAAACGATCGATCCGTGTTCGAACAGTGGCACGGGACAGCCGGAGAGAGAGAGCAAGCTCCGACACGGATGCGCGCGCGTTCTGCCGCAGGGCACTCACTAGCTGTCGATCAATATTATCCATAGTGATTAATTTTCATATCCAATTTGATAATAAGAGTGTCAATTTTTAACATTTTTTCCAATTGATACTTCCACTTGATAAGTTCAAATTCTCAATATGAAAAATACAGCAATTAGAGAAAATGGCAAATGAGCAGCAAATCAATATTATTGGTTGGCGTTCCGGCCGATCACGGCAGTTGGCGAAAAGGGTGTTTGATGGGACCCGATGCCCTTAGAACCGCCGGAATTATGGACATGCTGGAACGCCTTGGATATGAGGTGACAGATAGCGGAAATCTGGTGTCAGAACCATCTACGGAAATTCACCATTCAAATCCTCAGGTCCACCATCTCAGCGACTATGCCGCCCTGATTTCAAGCCTGGATCAATTCTGCCAAACGGAAGTTAAAGACCAGCACCTGCCGATCTTCATTGGCGGTGATCATTGTATTGCAGCCGGCATACTTCCCGCGCTCGCCCGACAAAGTGACGACGCTGGTCAGGAGCAGTTTGTCCTCTGGCTGGATGCTCATACGGATTTTCAAACTCTCGAAAGTACGGATACGGGAAATCTACACGGTACGCCCGTGACCTATATGATAGGCGATCCAAGTTTTAAAGGTTTTTTTCCGGCGCCCGCAAAACCTATCAAGCCAGAGAATATATGCATGATGGGTATCCGCTCTGTCGATCCGGCGGAACGGGAGCGCATTGCACGTACAGGCATTGATGTTCACGATATGCGGGCCATTGACGAGTTTGGCATTGCGCCGCCTCTGCGCCGCTTTATTGATCGGGTCCGGCGGGCCAATGGGCGACTTCACGTCAGCCTTGATATTGATTTTCTGGACCCCGGAATCGCCCCAGCTGTCGGCACAACGGTTGCGGGCGGCGTCAACTTCCGTGAAGCCCATCTGATGATGGAAATTCTATACGACAGTGGCTTAGTAACGTCTCTGGATATTGCCGAATTAAACCCATTTCTCGACGACCGCGGGCAGACCAGCAAGCTGGTTGTTGACCTAATCGCGAGTCTTTTTGGCCAGCGCGTTCTTGATACCCAGACAAGGAGCATCTGATCATGACTATCCATCCCCCGAAAGACATCAATATTGTCCCCTTTGTCAGCGTGGACAACATGATGAAGCTCGTCTTAAGCGTTGGTATCGAGACGTTTCTGGCTGAGCTTGCGGACTTCATCGAAGCGGATTTCCGCCGCTGGGAATTATTCGACAAGACACCCCGTATAGCCTCCCATTCATCGGAAGGGGTGATTGAGTTGATGCCAACGAGTGATGGCGAGGTATATGGATTTAAGTATGTCAACGGCCATCCAAAGAACACACGAACCGGACTGCAGACGGTCACTGGTTTTGGCGTCCTCTCGAATGTTAACAACGGATACCCGGTGCTGCTGTCAGAGATGACGATCCTGACTGCCCTTCGAACGGCGGCGACCTCTGCCGTGGCGGCAAAATATCTGGCGCCGGAGGACGCAGACTGCATGGCGATTATCGGTAACGGAGCGCAGGCTGAATTTCAGGCGATGGCCTTCAAGGCGCTCCTCAACATAAAAAAGTTAAGGCTATTTGATATCGACCGACGTGCCACGGAGAAATGCATTAGAAACCTGGCCGGTCGAGGTTTTGATATCACACCGTGCAAAAGCGCAGAGGAGGCCGTTGAAGGCGCACAGGTGATTACAACGGTCACAGCGGACAAACAATATGCCACCATCCTGACCGATAATATGGTGGGAAGCGGCATTCATATCAATGCGGTAGGCGGCGACTGCCCAGGAAAAACGGAGTTGCATTCAGACATTCTTCTGCGATCCGATATTTTCGTTGAATTCCCCCCGCAAACAAGAATCGAAGGGGAAATTCAGCAGCTGGCCGAGGATCATCCGGTCACAGAGCTCTGGCGGGTTATTTTCGGCGATACTCCCGGTCGGCGCAGCCAGGGCCAAACGACACTGTTTGACTCCGTTGGTTTTGCCACAGAGGATTTCTCCGCGTTGCGCTATGTACGGAGCAAATTGCCGGGAACGCCATTTTTTGACAGCCTCGATATGGTGGCCGACCCGGATGATCCGCGCGATCTGTTCGGCATGGTGCTGCGCGCCGCCAAACCGTCCTAACTCATTGAGTTAACCTGACCGGCACCGTTTCATCTTGATATTATAATAATTGAGGGGTACTGTCGCGGCATCTTTTACTATGGGAAGTTTATACTATTTCCAGTTTTTCCGGACAGGGACAGGTTACGCCGTCCACCGACACATCGCTCTTCGACATTAACGCTAGCAGAACATTCGATCGGAAATGGTCGGAAGTTGCTCGGACTTTCGCCCGTCCGGATGCCAAGCGTGGCATTTTCCAGTTACTGACAACGGTTATTCCACTGATCGCGCTTTGGGCCGCCATGATCATTATTGTGGATGATGCTTATTGGCTTGCGCTTTTGCTGTCTGTTCCAGCTGCTGCCTTCACCGTACGGCTTTTTATTATCCAGCATGATTGCGGGCATCATTCTTTTTTCCGCTCACCCCGTTTGAATGACTTGGTGGGCCGCCTGATCGGGATAGTTACTCTGACACCGCACGAATATTGGCGGCGTTCACATAACACCCATCATGCAACATGTGGCAATCTGCAAAAGCGGGGAATCGGTGATGTCAGTTTGCTGACCGTTGCCGAGTATCAAGCTCTCGGCCGCTGGAAGAGACTTGCCTACCGGATATATCGAATGCCTGCCGTCATTCTCGGGATTGGGCCTCTTTATCTTTTTGTCATCAAATACAGGCTGCCTCTTGATCTCATTCGCCAGCGCCCGGCATTGCTAATTGGCATTATGGGAACAAATCTTGGAATTTTGGCCATATTGTTGACACTCGGCTTCAGTTTCGGATTTGTAGACATCCTGATGGTGCAGATACCCGTGGTAATCCTTTCGTCGACGGCAGGAGTCTGGTTATTCTATGTTCAGCATCAGTTCGAGCATACTTACTGGCGAAATAAAGAAGACTGGAATATTCACGAAGCCTCAGTGATGGCAAGCAGCTACTATGATTTACCACAGCCGCTCCGCTGGTTTTCGGGGAATATCGGCATTCACCATATTCATCATCTCTCCTGCCGCATCCCCAATTACCGGCTAGGTGCCTGTCTAGCTGAGATTCCGGCGCTCAAATCCCTTAATCGCATCGGCATTCGCGACAGTCTTTCCTGCCTGCGACTGGCATTATGGGATGAAAATACACAACGCCTTATTTCCTTTAAGTGCCTTCGAAAGCTCGCCCCAACGTCATAGTTATTTCGAGTATTTTCACCAGCATGCAACTAATTCCTTGAATTTAGCTGCATATGCAGCTAAATAATCAAAATGAACGATAATTCGATAACTGACGCGACACCTGCCTGTATTTGCCTGCGATTCCGCAAGGCGGCACGTCGCGTAAGCCAGATTTACGATCAACATCTGGAACCCTACGGACTTACCATTACCCAATATGGCCTACTCGGACATATTCACCGGTTTGAAGGGATAGGTGTTGGTGCGCTCGCGGACAAGCTAGTGATGGACCCAACAACTCTTACCCGGAACCTGCGGCCGTTGGAACGCAAGGGTTTTGTCCTCATGACGCCGGATGAGGATGACCGACGGAGCCGCAATCTGAACCTGACGACATCCGGAAGAAGAATACTTGATGCCGCCCGTCCGGGATGGCGCGCAGCCCAAGAAAAGATCAGAACTGTTCTCGGGCCCGACAACAATAAGCTGATGATCGATACCATTGATCAAATGATCGATGACCTCAGAGAATAATTTTTTTGCTCAATTATCTGCATATACAGATAAATAACAGGAACTCATATGATTCAGGAGAGTGCAATCGTCGCAGAGGCAATCCCGACAAAAAGCAATCCGCTGCTCACAGCTCCTATTCTCGGAACGTTAGCCCGCCTCAGCATTCCCAACGTTATTGCAATGCTTGCAACGTCTCTCGTCGCAGTGGCCGAAACGGCATATGCAGGACAACTCGGCACGCCCGCTTTGGCGGGCCTGGCTTTGGTTTTCCCGATGGTCATGCTCCAGCAAATGCTGTCGGCAGGCGCCATGGGTGGCGGCGTTTCCTCCTCGATCAGCCGGGCGCTCGGCGCAGGAAATGAGGTTCGTGCAGCCCGCCTTGCCCTTCATGCCATACTCATCGGCGGACTGGCTGGGCTTTTCTTCAGTGCGTTCTTCCTTCTCCTCGGGAAGCCCATATACAGTCTGCTGGGGGGAGAAGGGGTCGCCTTGGCAGAGGCGCTGGCGTATTCAAACATCGTGTTTTACGGCGCAATCGGAGTTTGGATGACCAATACTCTCGCCTCGATCATTCGGGGGGGTGGCGATATGAAAACACCCTCCATTACCTTGCTCATCGTCGCAGTGTCGCAATTCATGCTGGCAGGTGCATTCAGTCTCGGATGGGGGCCTTTCCCTGCCCTCGGGATGGCCGGGATCGGCATTGGTCTCGTGATTGCATTCAGTGTTTCGACTCTGTTCCTGTTTTGGTATCTGTTATCCGGCCGTGCCCGTGTAACCCTCTCATTCCAGAATTTCCGACTGCAATCCGAGATGTTTCGCGACATCCTTAAAGTCGGTGCGGTTTCCTGCATCTCTCCGCTTCAGACGGTACTGACCATCTTGATCCTGACCCGCCTCGTTTCAGAATTTGGGCTGGAGGCGCTGGCCGGATATGGGATTGGTGCGCGGCTGGAATTCCTTGTCGTGCCCATCGCCTTTGCCATTGGTGTTGCCTGCGTTCCCATGGTTGGCATGGCCATTGGCGCGGGTAACGTCGTCAGGGCTCGACAGGTTGCCTGGACAGGCGGCATCAGTGCAGGGCTGTCTATTGGGCTTATCGGATTTATTGTCGCCCTTTTCCCGAACATCTGGTCCGGAATGTTTACGGATGTGCCAGCTGTATTAGATTCTGCCGGATTGTATTTTGCCTGGATTGGGCCTTTTTACGGCCTCTTCGGCCTCGGCCTCTGCCTATATTTTTCTTCACAGGGAGCAGGAAAAGTCCTGGGCCCGGTCATTGCGGGCACCGTTCGTCTGGTGATCGTAGCAATCGGCGGGCTCCTTCTTGCGGCAGGCAATGCACCTGACTGGACCATTTTTGCATTGATTGGCATTGCGATGGCAATTTATGGTGCAGCAACGGCATTCGCTGTATATCTTGCCCGCTGGTGACCGGTTAAGACATTCGGTGCCTCAACCGTCCTATCCGGCCAGACTGACCAAGCGGAACGTATGTATGATTACATTTGCTTTTGCCATCCTGTTTCTGATCATTACGCCCGGACCTGGTGTTTTATCAACGGCCGGAGTCGGTTCAGCGTTCGGACGGCCAGCCGGCATTCGCTATGTAACCGGGCTTTGTATCGGCAATAATCTTGTTGCCCTTGCTGTCGTTTCCGGGCTGGCCGCAATAGTTTTGGCCGTTCCTATGGTCCGCAACATCCTGTTTGCGCTATCGGCCCTATATCTATTGTATCTTGCCTTCAGGATTGCGACAGCAGGCGCAAAGATTGCCTTTATTGAGTCAAGCCGTGAACCAGGCATCTGGGCCGGCATTACTCTCCAGCTGATTAATCCGAAAGCCTACGCCGTCAATACAGCAATCTTCAGCGGTTTCCCCTTCATGCAGGACACCCTTGTTATTGAAACAGTTTTGAAGTTTGCAATCTTGAATGCAATCTGGATCCCGATACACCTGCTTTGGCTGGCAGCGGGAATCCTGATCAAGCGTCTCGAGCTTGCACCGCATATCCAGTTTCGCATCAATCTCCTGATGGCAGGGGCGATGCTGTTGGTGGTCGCCCTCGCGGTCTATGCTCAGTTTTGATCATAATGCTAAGCTGAGCAATTTCAGCTATTCCTCTTTCTCGATTGCATCCTGAAAATTAATCGTCCCGTCCTCATTTTTCGTAAACGCTTTTTCAAATGCATTCGAAAAAATACTGATAAATGCTGGCCATAAATCGCCTTCCGGGTTATCGAGATTACCCTCGATCGGAACACGGAGGGCAAACTGATCTTTGGGCTGGTTCTCGAAAAGTTCGACAAAACCCGATACCAGCGTTTCCCATAACGCATTAAGCGGGTTTTCCTCCTGTTCCGTACTCACCATTGTCACGTCGGTCGCGACCAGTTTTATATATCCCGTCACGTCGCCGTCCGCTGCAGCCAACTCACTGAAAATACCGATTTTCCCGCCCTCAAAATCAATTGCAGCATAGGCGCGTCCATAATCGTTAAAGGCCTCGAGATTGGCCTCTTTGAGCTGCGATGTCGTATCGAAATCCGGTATTTCCCTGAAAATATTCAGACGTCCATCAAAGCTCAGTACTCCGTCGCCGATGGACGTTCCTGAAATTGTGATGTGAGAAGGCAAGGGGTTTTCCTTGTCGGTAACATTCCGAAGGTTCGTTACCGTCGCATCTATATCTTTAACGAAGAGATTAATATTGGGCTCGGCGGTATAGTCGATATAGGCAACCCTACCTCCGTGAACGGCAAGGCGGTTTATATTAAAGGGAGACAAGGCATCGACAAGCTCGAGCCAACCGCCTCCCTCACCTGTCTGCGTCTTGGAGAAGTTCAGATCGGCACCATAAATATCGATTTCCGCGACCACTGCGCCCTCGAGAAGCGCTTTCCACTCAACAGATAAGTCAACTGTTCGTGCCGCAGCGAAAGGTACGTCAAGCCCATTCTCCTGTTTCCGAATTTCAAGCGTATGAATTTTATAAGCCCCGCGCCAGAGATTAAGGTCAATGTCCTGTATGCCACCGCGATACCCATCGAGAAGTGCTATCTGTGTATTCACATAGTCCTTAACCCAGAAAGGCAGATACAAACGCCCCGCGACCAACACTGCCGCAATAACAATTACGACAATGACAGCTATCTTTCGCTTAGGGTGAGTTTTGAACATGCCTCAACCTTTCACCGGCGATTATCTATAATGCCGCTCGGCCTAACCTGACGTGCTTTGTCTTCTTCCGTATAGGTCCTGGAAAATTCCGCCCCGATCAGCAGAATCAGACAGGAATAGGAAACCCAAAGCATCACCAGGATCACCGAACCGGCAGCACCGAAGCTGGATGCTGGCTCCGCTAGCTTGAAGTAGAAGTTCAAGGCGTACTCACCGATAGAGAATAGTATGGCAGATATCGCTCCGCCATAAAATGCAACATCCCAATCCACATGCGCATCCGGCAGTATTTTAAAAATAAGGGCAAATAGAGTAACAATTATACAGAACGAGAAAGCGCTGTTTAAAATCATCAACCCCCGCGCCCATTCCGGCGAAAACTGCGCGGCAAACCAGTCACTAAAAATAGTAAAGAAGGCTGTAAAGGTCAGGGAAACGAGCAGCAAGAATCCAACTATCAGAATAAGTCCGAAGGATATCAGACGACTTTTCAAGAAAACCCACAATCCCGCTTTTTGGCTTAATTCCACATCCCAAATGAAATTCAAGGATCGTTGCAGTTGTGCAAACAATCCAGTGGCGCCGAATATCAGTGTCGCTACACCGGCAATCATGGCCCAGAGATCACGATCTCTTTGCTGAGTTTCTTCAACAATTTTCTTGATACTTAAGGAAACATCCCGGCCCAGTATATTGCCAATGTACCCCAGTATTTCCGTTTCCACCCTTTGCTGGTCGAAGAAAACTGCGGCCACGGCCATTACAATGATCAGAAGACCGGGCAGCGAGAAAATCGCGTAATATGCGGCAGCGGCACTTTGTGTGAACGGATCATCGCTCAACCAATTTCGAAAAGTTTTATAAAGGGTCGTGATAAAGAACAATATTCTGCTCCAATATCATTGCTAAGTCTCATTTCTGGCCCCAACCGATCAATTTTAAAACTCCACCCGCAGTGTCGAATTTCTGTGCGGATGGAGTTTCAGGTTTTTCACCCGCGCACAACACTACCTGGTTGCAATGATATACACGGCGTGGATTATGCCAGGTATGTAGCCAAAAATTGTCAGCAGCACATTTATCCAAAAGTGCTTGCCCAAACCAACTTCAAAAAAAACGCCGAGCGGCGGCAAGATCACTGCAAGTATGATCTTGAGAATGTCGCCCAGCATGCTGTCGCTTGTTCTAGCTAGAGGCATTTGTATTTATCCCAGAATGAGAGCTATCAATCAGGTGGCGTCATCGATTTCGTCTGTTACTTCCTCAACCGCTTCACCAACAGGGCTTTCCTGTTCACAGGCGCTAAGCGCCAAAGGGGCGGCCACCAGAACAAACCCCATCAACATCATTTTCAAGACTTTCATAACTTTTCTCCTCTCATCATAAGTTCCGATCAACAAACGTTGGCACTCATATTTGGTTCCCAGAATTATTAATTCATGGCGATACGGTAAAAATTGAAGGATGCATAGACAGGCTTCGGGGAACCATCGGCAGGCTCAAATGTTGGTTTAGCCATTCACTTAATAAAAGGAAAACATCATGAGCGAAGTACGCCCGTCACTGGAGGAAATCTTGAAAGATCCTTCAGCTGTTTTTGATTCACCCCACGATGTAGTTGATGATACGCATCTCAGTGATGAAGATAAGAGCGAAATCCTGAAAACCTGGAAGGAAGACGCGAAAGCCCTTATTCGCGCCGAGTCCGAGAATATGGAAAGTGCAAAACGCACTTCCCCCGCTCCCGAACTACTCACTGAGATTTCGAACATTCAAATCGAATTCGAAGAAGCGCGAGAGAACAATAATGATAGCTGATCTGACGGGTGAACTTGCATATTTATCATGGCAAGAGCTTTTGCTGCGTGTCGGAATGGCAATGGTGTTCGGGTTGATATTGGGCCTTGAACGGGATACGAAAAACAAGCCGATAGATTTCAGGGCGTATATGATTGTTTCTGTTACAACCTGTGTTCTTGCCATTCTGGGACAGGAAATTTATTCAGACTTTTCCGATGCCAGCAAAATCATGCGGGTCGACATCGCCAATATAATCGCCGGGGTCATGACCGGCATCGGTTTTCTGGGTGCAGGCGCGATCATACGTCGTGATAACAGTCGGGTCATCGGCACCGCAACCGGAGCCAGCATCTGGGCGGCAGGCGGAATTGGCCTCACTATCGGTTTCGGATTTTATAGCCTGGGGATTGTCTCATTTATAGCGATTGGAATTATCCTTCTAGCTGGCGGCATCGTAAGAGCGAAGTTTTCCGGCATAGATGACAAGGAAATCAAAGACGAAAAACTGAGGGAAGAATAACAAATGGGGTAAGTGATATAAGTATCTACATGAACAAAAAAAGCGCCGCAATCAACTGCGGCGCTTTCTTTTCGGGCACCTCTTAGGAGGCAACGTCCCGTTCAAATTTATTCAGCATGTCTTCCGCTTCTTCACGAGCCACGCCATACTTTTCCTGTATTCGACCGAGAAAAACTTCTCGGTCACCATCTATTTGATCCAGATCATCGTCAGTCAGCTTACCCCATTTTTTCTGGGCTTCACCTTTGATCTGCTTCCATTTTCCTTTTAGGATATCTTCATTTACCATGATTCATACTCTCTGTTTATTTGTGCGAGATCTAGTTAGTAGGAGAAGACTTATAGTTCGAAATCAGTGACGCCTTCTTTTCAGTCAGCTGATACTCATACTCGTCTTCAACCTGGACAATTTTCGCGGTGTCATAGGGAAGGCTCAATTCTTCACCACCAAGCCCGAGGATTTTATCCACACCGACAACAAGCTGGCTTGCCTTGCCGTCCTTGAAGGTAATGTCTTCGACATCGCCCATGGATTCACCCTTCACATTGACAAGCTTGGCATCAAGAAGTTTCTCGACGCTATACCCGGAATTGGGAATCATGCGCACCTTATCATTCGTGCTATCCTTGTCGTATGTAAACTCGGTTGCACGCTCGATCGCACCCTCAGTGATAGGCATGATAACATCACCATCTGCATTCATGCGGACCATGCTGTCGTAATCAAATGCAGCCAGTTTACCAAGGCCGAAGAAGTCGCCATCGCCCACTACTACTAAGACGGCTTTGCCATCTTGATCCAGGATCACATCCTGGATGACGCCAACTCGTTCCTCTTCGGAATTATATGCAGGTTCGCCAATGATGCCTGTTGCCATCGTACGGGGGTTAATCTGCACGTCTTTAATATCGAGCATGTCATCATTTTCATTGAAGACAAATTCCTTAAGGTCCCTGTAAGCCTCTTTCGTGGCTTCCGCTGTTTCTTCGGCTGCTTCTTTAGTTGCTTCCTTGGTTTTGTCCCAGCCCTCCTTGACTTCCTGTGTCATTTCTTTGGAAGTATTGTCTTCTGTTTTCGCCGTCTCACTATAAGCGGGTGCTGCGCTCATAAGGGCGACTATAGAAGCTGTTGCAAGAATTTTCGTTTTCATAATTTGCTCCTTCATGGTGTCGTAATTTGTCGTACACAGGACGAACGAGCGGTCGGGAAAAAGGTTCCTCATATTTCGGAACCTTTTATTTCTCTTTGTGTTGGTAATTATGCAGTTGTCTACGAAATTCGGGAAAGGAGGTAGGTGACCATGCAAAAACATACGATCAAGATGCTCAACGATCTCGTCAACCGTTGTGAAGACGCTAAGGAGTTCTATACCAGCGCTGCACGCCAAACAAAAAATGAAGAATTGAAAAACACCTTCATGAAAATGGCATCAACGCGAGAGAGTATTATTATAAATTTAAAATCACATGCGAATTCCCTCGCCAGCGAACTTGACGACGGCGGTACCTTTTCGGGCCAAGCGTCAAATATATTCAAGCTCCTGAAAGCCAGATTAGGTGACACAGATGTTTCATTGGTAAAGGAACTGGAAGCTGCGGAAAACAAAACCCTAGAAGATTTTCGTAAAGCGCTGGAAAGCGATCCACCGGAAGCAACTCGCCAGCTGATCGAACGACAGTTGCGTATTCTCACCCAAACACACAATCACATGAAAAACATGAAAGAAAAGCTGAAGAAGGTTGCGTGAGTTTTTAAAATCAATTTATTTGATTATAGATGTATAAAATAATCACCAAATAAAATATTGATATCATTTAACTCTAACCAAATTAGCAAAATTGCCTTAAAGAACGACATTGGCGTATATTGAGGTTTAAAATAGGCTAAAATAAGCTGCCCGCCTATCTCATACAAACCGGCCTATTTTTAAAGGGTTTTCCTCATGACGTACTTTTTATTGGGTATCCCCGCCGCGTTTTGTCTTGCGGCCAGCTTAATGCCCTTTATCCCCATAGCACATGGCATATTTCGTATGTTTGATTTCTGCCGACTGCAAATTGCCGCAATCGCGACATTCCTCTTAATCCTGACGGCAGTGCTTCTACCTTCGAATTTATATTCTCTTACCTTCATTGGGATGTCACTGGGTACAATAGCGATCCAGCTTTATTATATCATACGGTTCACGCCGTTGTGGCCTAAGCAATCTGTTAACCATGACTCGGACCAGCAAAATGCGGCAACCTTCAGCTTGCTTGTTTGCAACGTTAAGCAAGGTAATGAGGATCATTCACGGCTGGCCAGACTGATAGAGAGGCGTGACCCCGATATAATAATTCTCATGGAAACCGACCAAACCTGGCTCAACTCTCTTGCTACCGTTCTCGATCCGTATGAACATAAAGTAAGTTGCCCGCAGGATAACAGCTACGGGATGCATCTGGTATCACGGCTGAAAATGTTAAGCGGCGATATTAAGTTACTCCTGAACGAAGAAATTCCGAGTTTTCATTGCCGCTTTGAGATAGGGGACGGTCATAATTTTGATATGATCTCTATACATCCCGAGCCGCCAATTCCACATCATGATACAATTGGTCGAGATGCAGAGATTTTGCTCGCTGGCGAGTTGGCGACGAAACGGGAACGCCCAATGATTGTTACCGGTGACCTGAATGATGTCGCCTGGTCAGAAACCACACGGCGTTTTCTGAGAATTTCCCGGTTGCTGGATCCACGTCAGGGTCGCGGTATGTATAATACCTTCGATGCACGCATCCCTTTTTTAAGATGGCCACTGGATCATATTTTTCACTCTCAAGAGTTCGAGCTCGTGTCGATCAGCCGCGAACCATCCGTCGGATCGGATCACTTTCCAATGTTTTATGAATTTTCTCTGGTTTATGAAAATGGCAACTCGCTGCCTGATAAGCCCACCGAAGACGATTTAGAGGACGCAAAATCATTAATTGGCACTGAAAATGGCCGGTCTCGAAAACCTGTTGGCGAAAATTGGGAAGACTGAGAAACCTATTTCCCTTCCGGAACGCTCGCTTCGGCGACACGCTTTGCAACTTCTATGTCATTGGATACGCCGCTCGCCACAATTGTTCCGTGATAAACAACAGCCCATTTCCATGAATCTACCGGCTGATCGCATTCCCAATCCCGTTTCTGCTTTTCCACCATTAGCTCATAGTCGCCAGCATCCGCGCATATCTTTTGAGCTTCCCATTGCATTATTCTGTTACCTCAACATATTTCATTCGCCACCAGTAATAGCGAGTGCAGAAAATAAATTTGGCGGAATCGTTATTCGAACAGTAATTCGCCAAATTGCATCGATGGAATGAAGCTAATATGTAACTTCAAAGTAAGGCAGCGTATATCTAATTGTTAATTATCAGCTCAGGCAAGATAAAACCGCCTTGAAAGGCGGTTTTATCTTTCGAAGTTCAGATCATTCGAGGAAGCACGGCCTCCCGGCTATCCTTTTCAGATGCGCTGATTAGTCATCAGCTTCTTTTTGTATGGCCTTGCCGGCCTTTTCAATATCCTCGCCAGCTCCTTCCATGGTTTCACAGGCGGTCAGTGAAAGCGCGGACACTGCAAAGAGTGCCAACACAAGATATCGGAATTGTTTATGAATCGTAAGCATTTATCTGTCCTTTCAATAGGTCCCGGTTATCAGCACTACCAACACAATTCAGGCCGAAAAGTTCCCTATTTCTTAAGATACTTGGCCGCGGCAAATCCCGCGATTCCAGCAAGAAGCAGCGTCGTTTTCGGGTTGCTGTTGATTGAATTTTCGAATTCTTCACCCGCTACTGATGCCGCGACTGCCATCATTTGCGAAACCTCGTCCGCTTGCGGTTGCTCTTTGGGTTTTGAGCGCACTGCAAGATAGGTAATCAAAGCGATGATCAGGCATGCCAAAATGACAACACCCGCTGTGGCCAACGCCGCCAGATGGAGAGACGTATAAAGTCCCATCCAGCTATAAAACGACAATGCCAGGAAGAATAACGCGATAAATGATAGCGCAACAGTCAGCGCAATCGCAGTTATCCCGATTGCCCCACGTTGCAAAATCTCAGATTTTCGCGGCAACAAACTATCCGAGATAACTTGCTGCAGAATTTGGAATAAGGGATTCACAAGCTAGCTCCGATTGCGAAGCAACATACTCGCGAGAAAGCCTGCGGCAAACGCAATCGCAATGCTCTGACCTGGTTTCTCTCTCACATGATCTTCAATGTGGTGAAGACCATCCTGTCCGCGATCTTTCAATTCGCCCAGCTTTTCCTTTGTTTTTGCACTGAGCTTGTCCGCCCCTTCAACTCCATCTCTTTTAAGGCTGGACGTAAGTTCGGATACATGAGTTTTCAAAGACGCAAGGTCCTCTTTAAGCTCATTGATTTCCGGATAGGAATCGGCTGCTTTGGTCATTATAAAACTCCATTATTGATCTAGCTTGTCCTGCAACAAACGAACAAATCAAAAAAGAGTTCCACGATTAATCAGGAGGCGAGAACATATACCCGACACCGCGCATGGTTTTTATGAGGCGCATGCCATCATCTCCAAGCTTTTTGCGGATACGCCCGATCTGTATATCAATCGCACGGTCATATGTATCGTACTCACCATCACGCGTCAGTTCAAATAGTTGTTCACGGCTAAGCGTTCGGTTTGGCGCCATGACCAGGGCCTCCAACAACTTAAATTCCCCGATCGTCATATCGAGAGAATCATGGTTGCTATCAAAAACCTGGAACTGGTCTCTATCCAAGGTGAATTCGCCGAAACTAAGGTTTTCCTTCAAATCCGGCTCCGATGCTTTCGCTTGTGCAGTAGAAGCAGGTATCTTCTCCTCGACACGCCTCAAGAATGCTTTGATGCGTGCTTTCAGCTCCCGGAGTTCAAAAGGCTTGGTCAGATAATCGTCTGCACCCATCTCAAGGCAAATGACCTTCTCGGTTGTATCATTCTTTCCACTGACGACAATAACGGGAGCCTGGGTATGTTGGCGGATCACGGGAATCAAGCTGATGCCATCCGTATCCGACAAAACGAGATCAAGCAAAATGATGTCAGGTTGTTCTTTTGTTAACTTTTCCGGCAGTCCCGAGCCATCCTTCATTGAAACAAAAGAATACCCCTCACCCTCAAGATACACTTCCAAAACGACCTGAAGCCCTGCGTCATCGTCAACTGACAGCACAACTCCCTTACTCATCACGTTAATTCCTTATTACGTTGCCCAAAATATTTATACGGCCAGTTACGAAATTGATACAAACATTTTCACAATTATTACAAAGCCGAAAAACCGACGATACAGACGCCGCCTATCCTTATTGCAAGTTCAGTGACGCAATAGCAATAAGGAAGACAGCAAATGTTCAACAATCAAGAACTGACAATCGAAATGCCCGGTCTGAGAAATTTTGCGCGCCGCCTCACCAAAAACCACCATGAAGCGGATGACCTGCTTCAGTATACCCTTTTACGGGCAATGGAAAAGAAACATTTGTTTCAGGAAAATACAGACCTGTTCAAATGGACATCGAAGATCATGTATAACCATTTTGCATCGGACTATCGCCGCAAGGTCAAATATGAGACGAAATTCGACCCGGAAAGCTATCTTGAGAATGAATCAGTCGATGCGCCTCAGGAAAAGCAGCTCGAGTTGAACGCGGTAACCGAGGCAATGAAAAAGCTTTCTTTTACACATCAGGAAATATTGGTCATGATCTGTGTCCAGGGAATGACCTACCAGGAGGTTGCGGATTGCCTGAATATTGCCGTTGGCACTGTCCGTTCTCGCCTGTCACGGGCTCGAGAGTATTTACAGGAGCTCGTAGAACCTGTTGCCTAGACAGGTAAAGTGGATACCCGGATCAAAAATCCGGGTTCCCGGCCTGTCCGGATGCCCCCGCACTCATATATTTAACAACAGCAGCTTTCAGGTCGATTTCATCAATGGGCTTGGGTAAAAACATATCCATGCCAGCGTCAAGACATTGCGACTTGTCCCCCAACAAGGCGTGGGCCGTCATCCCGATAATCGGTGTGCGATCTATGTCCGTTTCTTCTTCAATTCTCCTTATTAAGCGCGTGCTGGAAAGTCCATCCATTTCCGGCATCTGTATATCCATCAAAATCAGGCCATAATGGTTTTCCTTCCATTGATTAACAGCCTCTAGCCCGGTTCTAGCCACATCAAACTCTACATCCATATCTTCCAGGATATGGCCCAGCACCGTGATGTTCCCTTCATAATCTTCGACCAGTAATGCCTTTGGCGCGCCCTCTATTTGCGCCCTTAATTCATCGATATGTTTTTTTCTGATCCCTTCTTTCTGGCCGCCATCCTTGGAAAAGTCCTCTTTATGAGCGATGAATGGAACGATCAATGAGAACACAGAGCCTTTTCCAGGTTCACTCTTCACCTCGATACTCCCGCCCATTAATCCTGCCAACTTTTTGGAGATTGGAAGACCCAAGCCTGTTCCGCCGAATTTTCGGGAGATACTGGAATCCGCCTGCTTGAAGCGCTCAAAGATCATGTCAATCTGGCTTTCATCTATCCCGATGCCCGTATCCTCGACATCCACACGCAGAACCGAAATACCGCCGAAATCTTCCTTGGCAGCATTGACATATACATGACCGCTCTCGGTAAACTTGACGGCATTGCCGATTAGATTGATCAGAATTTGTCGAATCCGGACCGGATCCCCATAAAATTGCTGAGCCTCCAATCCCTCGAATGAAAAGACAAAATCAAGGTTCTTTTCTTTCATGCGGACTGACATGATGCTGGTAATATGTTCGAATGCATCCTGTAAATTAAACAACGATTCCTCCAGCTCAAGCTCGTCGCTTTCGATTTTTGAAAAATCAAGTATGCTCGAAATAAGATCTTTCAGGCTAATTGAGCTGGAATTCAGTACTTTCACAAGCTTTTGCTTTTTCTCATCCAGCTCGTGAGAATGCTCATTAAGAATTCTTGCCACGCCAATAATAGCTGTCAGGGGCGTACGAATTTCGTGGCTCATATGGGCAAGAAACTCACTTTTAGCTTCATTTGCCTCTTCGGCACGCAATATCGCATCCTGAAGCGACATTTCATACTCTTTCGTAGCGCTAACATCCGTAAGCGCGCCAACAAATCTTAGTGGTTGAGCCTTTCTGTCCCGTATCAGAATCCCCTGCGCCTTTACCCAGATCAGGCGGCCTGACTTATGGCACATGCGAAATGTTGTCGAGTATTCAGACAGCTGTCCGCTGACGTAAAGATTGATATGATTCCAGACTGTCTTTCGCTCCTCCGGATCAAGCTTGTCCGAAAAATCCCCCATCTTTCCCTTGAAATCTTCCGATTCATACCCCAGCATTTCCATGAACTGGTCGGAAAAGAAGACCTCCCCGGATTGAATATTCCAGTCAAGAATGCCGTCCTTAGTGCCTTCAACTGCCAGGCGAAACATTTCTTCTTCAGACATTTGATTGGCTGTGGATTGTCGGGAAGCCTGTTTGAGAAGGAGGACGCTTACAAATGATCCTGAGAACAACATTGCAAGGGAAATAGTAGCCAGCAACCATATAGTGTCCAAACCAGCCATTTCCCCCGGCATTATGGGGAGTACATTTGTCAGCAGAAAAGTCAAACAGACCAAAAACCCTGCTGACAAAGTGGCCATATAGGTCACGAAAATTTTGTCGCGTAGGAACTTCATCTACAAATCTTACTAGAATTGACGTTATTCGACCAACAAAAAACGGCACTTCCATTGAAGCGCCGTTTTATGAGTTTTGCAAAATATCTGCTTTTTTGGTATTCACATTGGAGGCCTGCGCCCGCGAACAAAGTGAATGATTGCCGTAACCACGAATAAAACAATGAACACGACAAACAGAATTTGTGCAATTTCAGCAGATACTGCGGCGACTCCACCAAAGCCCAAAACTGCGGCAATTAGTGCAACCACCAAAAATGTAATAGCCCAACCAAGCATCAGCTCTCTCCTTAATATTTTCTGTTGCGCCATTACCAACGAGGGAGGGAGGATAAAGTTCCATGGAACTAAATATCAACCAAATCCATTTATAATAATAGGAGTGCCAATAGCGGCACGAGATGAAATCCCAAACCTTCACTCATGGAAATGTTGCAGATGAAATGACGTATAGTAATTTTGAAGAGAGCGATATTCAGGCTTATGTTGATAATATGCTGGAACCCCGCGATGCCGACCGCATAAAAAAGATCATAAACCACAACCCCGAGGCAAACCGGCAATATCACAGGTTCGTGCAGCAAAAAAAGATGCTGAGAACCTGGTGGCAAAGGTCGGTAAATTAACAATCTGAGATTTAGTTTTTAGGAAGCGCCAGAAATGTCCCATTGTTTCGTTTGGCTACTTCTCTCATCAAAACGCCAAAGCGCCCTGAAACACCTTGTGAGATAAAGCCGACGGCATGGATTCTGGCAAGGGGCTTGCCATTTATTTTATTGGTATTCAGAAGTTGCAAGCGGTCAATAACATCATTATAGGAGCCGCCCGTGTAATCGTCCCCGAAAATATATATCGAGAGTTTTATGCTGGGGCGGGCGTATTTCTTCAGCGCCACCTCAAGCCCTTCTACCGGGCTACTATTGGAATTGCTCCGCCAGCTGGCGAAGGCTTTGAACACATTATCCCGCCGGTTGGCAGTGTCCGGAATCCATTTCCCGTTATAGGACGAGATTAAATGCACACCATTGTCATTTAGTATCTGGAAGCCTTTCACCTGGGGATGGATAGCGAGGACATTTTTCATTTCCGCCATGACCCTGTTCCAGATCCTCTGCATGCTTCCGGACGTATCGACAATGAACAGGATGTAATCACTGTCCACCGGTATTCCCCCGACTTCATCGTCACGCTTGTTGACAGCCATTTGCGGCCGTATGCTGGCCCGGTTCAACGATTCTTCCACTAATTCCAAACCTTCCAGATCATCCTCAGCCTTCTGATCGGCTGCTGCAGCGGCACTTTTCTGTTCTGCCAGAGCCGCGCGATCCTCTTTCAGCTTATCCAGAAGCTTTTCTTGGCTTTCAATCCGTCCTAGTCGTTGCTCTGCTTCCCGTTCCAGAACGCTGATCGTCCGCTCAACTTCAGTGATCATCGCCAGAACGTCTCTTGCTTCCTCAAGCGTGGCATTATTTACGTCTTCTCCTGTTTTAGAGATGAGGATTAACAGGACAACCGCGCCAAAACCGCAGGAAATCAGGTCAAGAAATGACAGGCTAAAAAGTTCCAATGTCCGATTGCGGCGCTTCATGGCCAGTTTTCCGCCGGACTTATGAGCAGACCCCCTGTCGCATATGTCCATGACCAATAGGACGGCGCTGCACCGGGATCCCCCTCAAGAGGCAATAGAATGACATTCACCGGCACCCCGGCTTGTACACCGTAGTTTCTGACGGTGTACTCAAAAAGCTTCCTTCGGCACTCTCCGGTTATAATTGACGATTTTCCGAATAGGGACGTGCAGCTTGCAAACGGGTTTAAGCTTCCATAGTTTGATTCGCCCTCTGTCGGCAAACCATCCGTAACGACATAATAATTCGTCGGCAAATCAGATTTTTGCTTTGCCGCCTGTAACGCCGCCTCCAGATTTGTTGCATTGGTTGGCACAATCGCATCGATTGACGAGAAGACTTGCTGCACAGAATTCGCGTCCGATCCAGTAAACCAGACAGACGGTCCGATCGCAAAGGCCGTCTCGTTAAACCCGATAAAAATGGCTTTGGAGTTTTTTGGTATCCTGTTCGCGAGCCACTTCACAATCCTTTGTGTCCGCTTCCATTTCGGCCCGTTGATTTTTTCCTGATCCGAACCGGATTTACGCTTGATGATATCGATAAGGTTTTCATCCGTCATCGACGCGCTGGTATCTATGAGAAACGCAATTCGGCGGCCTTCGACCCTCAGCCCGAGCAGATATTCTTCTTCCCCGCCCTTATCGGATTGAACGACATCGGCCTTTTGTGCCAGTGGCTTTTTAAGGATACTCTCTTTCAGGCTGTCTAATTGAGTTACTTTTTCCCTGGTTGTTTCCTCTGTTGCCGCAATCTCCTGTTCAAGCGCCAGCGTCTCTCCTGCCAAGGTGGAAATATCGACCTCAACTTGCTCCTCCTGGCTTTTCTGCTGATCGATAAGTGCCTTGAGCTCCCCTTCCTGTTCCTGACGAAGCGTCAAATACGCCTTCAGGTCATCAAGGTCAAGGGGCGTGTCTTCAGGCTGAAGTTTCAGCAAAATCAAAATCAACACCGCAGCGCCGAGCCCGCAGGCCATGATATCCAGAAAGGAAAGATTAAATCCTTCAGTTGCGCGACGTTTTCTCAGGCTGCACCTATTTGCTGATCCGGTTCAGGAGAAATTTCTCGCAATAGGCCTGGGTCTTGATCAGCTGCCCGTCCTGAAGACCTTGCAATATATGCAGCATCAACATCAAGAAGATCGACAATACCAAGGCCACCAGCGTCGAGTTAAACGCAACACCGAGACTGTCCGTCATCAACGTAATATCACCAGCGAGCGCCTCATCCGCTTGTGACAATGCGGCGCCAATGCCTCTTACGGTCCCGATGAAGCCAATTGAAGGGATGGCCCAAATGACATAGCGGATCATCGTATTTTCCGATTCCTGGCGCATGGCCAAGGCATCAATGCTGAGGGAAATCGCCTCAGACGTGCTGTGCACATCGTCCGTCATCAGATAGCGGCGGATACTCGACAGAAGCGTTTGCACGACTGGGGAAGATGTGAATTTTTCCGGCAGCTTTTCAAATTCCGCCATTGTTTTCCTTAAGGTATCTTTCTCATCCCCCAGACTATTTTCTTCACTGATCAACCCGACATAGTCAATCTTGTCGAGATGGGACTCATTCCAAAGACCCCAGAATTTTCCGGCCATCAAAAGCAGGCACCAGAGCGCTAGCGTAACGCAAGCTTGTTGTTCACCATCCTTCAATATGACCGAAAAAACCTGCGGTGCAGCGGTTCCCGCTGCTCGCGACTGGGAAACCAGCCTCTCCGCATCTGGCGTGATGAAACCGGCATAAATCAACTGCACAGATACGATACTAACGGCCAACAGCACCGTTGCTATGATGACTTTTTTGACCATCTAGATATCCACCGGAAAAGAAACGGGAGAATTCAGGTTGATTTCCGATCCTCCGCTCTGGGCCGTGGCATATTGTAATGTCAGCGCACCAAAAATAGCGACTACTCCAACAATGACCCATCTGGTCTTGTGCTTAAGCCATTTGTTCATTTTGCTTCTCCATATAAAAAGCGTCCCACCCGGAAGCCCACTGTGTCCGAACCTTCTGTTCCGGAACCACGATAAGCCGGCCGGATTTCTGTCAGGGTTCCGCTGGACCAACTCGCCCCCTTGAACATATGCTGATCGCCTCGCTGCTGGCCGAGTGGATCTTTTACAACAGCATCATTTGCGGGCGGAACCAAGCTGTAATAATCATGCACCCATTCCGAAAGATTGCCAAAAACATCATGGAGCCCCGACTTGTCCTCGGCGAAACTTTTCACAGGTGCGACCCCGGCGTACCCATCGACATAATTGGGAACATAGAAGCGAGTTTTCCCATTGGCCGTTTCATCGGCGATATTACCCGCACCTTTCGGGATAACCGGATCGTCCCCCCATGGGAATCGTGTCTGTTTAATGCGTCCGGCTTTTCGCGCCAGCCACTCCCACTCTGCCTCCGTGAGCAAACGATATCCATCGGAATTCGGATCGAACCCCCGATAATTATTGCCGTCGAATTCGTAAAACAGGCTGAGTCCTTCTTTCTTGCTGAGCCAGTTACAATACTGCGCCGCCTGATTCCATGACACATTCGATACCGGCAAAGCGCCCGAACCATTATACGAACGCGCCGAGTTGAATAAGGCGAACTGAGCCTGCGCTACTTCTGTGCTCGACGCATAGAAATGGCGCGTCAGCTTCACGGACCGGATAAATTCATTGGCGCGCTGACCGCTTTCCGACCTCGGCGCACCCAGTGTGATACTGCTTGGCTGAAACAGCACCATTTCCATGCCGACAGAATTGATATATTTCGGCTTTGCCTCGGCAATCTGTGCTGCCTTCTCTGTCTGGAGCGTGATGTGAATCCGTTGAGGGGAATTTGCGGAAGGAACGACGGATTTGGTGACTGTTCTATATCCCTGGCGGATAATCGAAACTTTATGAGTGAAGGACGGCAAGCGAAGCGATAGTGGCGTGTTCCCGACGACCTTCCCGTCAATGTAGACTGCCGCTTCAGGACTGGAGGTAATTCTGACGTCACCGATATTGAGCTTCAGATTGAGGGAGACTTCCGCCTCGTCCCCTGGTTTCAGGATTATCTCCCGCTCTTCCGGTGTATATCCCTTTTTCCTGTAGTCAAGATAGTAGCGCTTATTCGCCGTAAGCCTCTGCTGCCCTTCTGCCGATATGGATTTGCCGTTAAGTGACAACTCTCCCCCGGCAGGAGACACACTCACATTGAGATATGCGGGTCGCAGCTGTAATTGATAGTTACGCGATACAGTACGCTCCTTATTCGTGATCTCAACTTCATCCGTTATGGGCAGATACCCCTCTTTACTGATACGAACGGAATATTTGCCTGCAGGTCTTTTTAAGATAACGGGGTATTCCGCAATATCCTCCCCATCGAAATTCAGATCCGCTCCCACAGGCACAACATTAAGCTCAACCTGTCCCTCAACTCTCGCCAAGGATATTTCGCGAGTTTCCGTTTGTCCCCGTCCTAGTTCAAACTGAAGGGTTTCGGGTTCAAAATACGGATGCTCCAGCTTAATTTCGTATGTCCCCGGCTCCAGCTTTTGATCCAGCGATCTCGATAAAGGCAAAGCCTTCCCATTCAGTTTCCAGGCAACATCGTCATTTAAATCCAAAACAGTCAGGATAAGCCGGGCTTGCAACTCCTGCATTTCAATCAGAGCTGTCTTGCCCTCCTCGCCATTCCCGATAATCCGGCTGACAGGTTCAAACCCCTCTGATGTCACATTGAGGAGCGGGTTGCGGGACAGCGAAAATAATGTGCCTTCCACATAAACGGCGGCCCCCCGCTCAACTGTTATGTCTGCATTGATTGCCGCCGGACCCGGTACGACTTCTATGACAGTCGCTTTGAGCAAGAAAAAGCCTACTATCAAGAGCGTGCCGACAAGCGCAAAAAAAGCCAGCACGCTTATCACAGCAATTTGCTGACGTTTCGCCGCAAGTTCTATCTGACGTTTAAATTCGCTCATCTGTTATGACTTCTATCTCGATCATAGTATCATCCGGATCAATCGTAATCGGCACCAGCTTCGTTTTGAAGCCCTCTCTTTTTCCTTCCAGAATATAGGAGCCCGGTTTTAACCGGATTTTATAGCTGGACACTTGACCAACCCTTCCAACTCCTTTGACTGAAACGGAGGTGATCTCATCGGAGATAATTAGAATATCTATCTGACGGTTCCATCGTTCAATTTCCTTCGCGAGACCCTCTGCTTCCTGCTTTAAGCTTCCACTGAGGGCCCCAAGAACTGCAGAATTCTGCAATGCGTCGAGGGCATCCGTCTTGACAGCGTCGTTCGAGAGTCGCTCGGGCCTGATCATTAAAGCGGCAATCTGCTGCTTTTTGGCAAGGATACTCCGGGATATATCCAGCCCATCTCGCGCGTCTTTACTGTTGGGATAGATCGCCGATGCGTTTTCATATTCCCGCAGCGCGGCTTGCCAGTCATCAGCTTCCATTGCGTTGCCGCCTTTCTGCATAAAATTATCGAATGCTATTTTTTGTTTCAGCGCAACAACCATCCCGGCAAGATTCTTGGTCTCTTCCCTGTTTGGAAAGATAGACTTCGCTTCACTATACGCCGCTTGCAGGCCTGATAAATTGTTTCCCCGGTTTGCATCCAACCCCCTCACCACACTGTCTTCGAAACGGCGTTCGTTAAGAAGGGCTTCTATCTCCGCTATTCGTTCGCGATAAAAACTGCGATCCGGGTCGAGCGCTATAATCTGTTCCGAGAAGCGTTTTTCTGCTTCCAGATTATTTTCAGTACGGGCGACAGAAGCTTGCCTGATGAGTTCCAAAACTTCCGGGAGCGCCTCTATTCTATCTTTCAGATTGAGGGCTTCCTGACTTCTATTGTTCAGCGACAACGCATAATCGATATGTGCCCTTGCTCCCTGAGCATCGTCACTATCATAACTTGCGGCGGCCTCCGTCATCGCCGTACCGAACGCCA
The DNA here is from genome assembly GCF_963973085.1 of uncultured Sneathiella sp. Taxonomy (GTDB): domain Bacteria; phylum Pseudomonadota; class Alphaproteobacteria; order Sneathiellales; family Sneathiellaceae; genus Sneathiella. The sequence continues at coordinate 385,433 of NZ_CAXAXA010000003.1, read as the reverse complement.
ATTCAAAATCCCCGACGGCAATGCTCGCAGACTCGATCAAGCGGATAACCTGCTCATAGGCCGCATCAATCGACCCGCTCGCCATTTTGCCAACGACATCATCTTTCAGCGCAATCAGGTCTTCCTGCACGGCTTTATTCCAAGCTGCAAAACCCTCCGTTAGTACGACGGGTTCCAGTGTCTCTTCATACCGCCCGATCAGCGTGATGACTTCCTGACGCTCGTATTGCTGGATTGCTGCCGACTCTTTCTGTTCAGACGACCTCGACTTTTCGGAAGCCTCTTTTTCTTCGTTCTCAACCGGCGTAGCAATATGCGGCGATGTATCATCCGCAGTTTTAAATGGCGAGCCGACAGAAAGGAAAAACAATGCAATTACCAGAACCAATCCGATGACGGTACATATCAACGCAAGTATGAATAGTTTCTGCCTGGACTGTGCGGCCGCTTCTTCAAGTTTTTTTTCAAACATTATCGTTTACTCAAAGCTGCGTTTCCGGCGTTTTTTCCTTTTCGTAAATTTCTTTCAGGAAGGCTCGCCATTCGGCAAACTGCTTTTCCGCATTTCCTGTTATTTTCTTGGTTTCCCCTTCAAATTCGACAACCTGCGGAGCAAGTTCAGAATCTATAGATTCACCAAGCTCTTCAATTGTATTTGCATGAAATTCCAATTCCTTGCTGGTTCTGAAACTTTCGGAAATCATCACGGCGCCGCCGATCCCAGCAGCAATCCCACCTGCCGTCGCAGCCGTGGAACGTCCCGGATTTCCGCTATTCGCACCGCCAACGGCGAGCCCAATAGCGAGGATGGTCAGGAGCCCTCCAACAATCGCTTGTGTAGTTGCTTTTGACTGGGCTTCATCAAGCGCCGTTTCTTCTTTCAGGCCCTGTTCCTGCCAAAGGGCATAGCTGGTGGACATTTCGGCATTAAATTCGGCATAATGGTCCTGCAGGTTGTCGATGAAAAGCTGATCCCTGACGCGGATAGCCCTGATACGGGCGAGCATGGGATCCAACTCACTTGGAAGGCTGACAAGTTCCACCCGTCCGTTTTCTTCCCTGATATATTCAACAAACGCTTCCTCGGAAAAATTAGCTCCGAAGCGCATTTCCGTTACGGACTTCAGAGCGGCAAGATCTGTCGCGTCAGCGTCTGATAAATGCGCCACCAGATCCAGGGCGGCTTCTTCAAAAACAGGCTGATACGGATCCTTGCCTTTGTTTCGATAGGTTTTGTGAAACCTCTCAAGCACCTCATGATCATAGTCTTCGTTATACCAATGCGCGCCGGAAATATCGTAGACATCGATTTCTATTTCCACGTCCTTGCCATTGGATTCAAGGATTTTACCCATTACGTAGAGATCGCCTGTAGCCTCTGAATTCGGCGCAATCCGCACCGCGCCAAAACGACCTGTTTTCTCCAGCTCTTCCTTGAGTTTGAGGGCAAAACGAACAGATTCCGCACGGCGAAGTTCCGGCCAGATCCTCTCCTCCTCCATCTCTTCCGGATCGTCGGGCAAGCCCGGATCGAACACAGGGATTATGATATCCAGTTTTGCTTTCTGATATTGCGGCTGGGATTGTACCGCCGTTTTGACTTCATTCGAGGTTCGCGGCCCGACGCTCGTTGACATTCCGGGCGTGACGCAGCTTGTCACGAAGAAACAAAAGCAAATTGTCCAACCTAGTGTCGCCCTAAACATTTTTTCTCACACCATCGTATCCTGCAATAGGCACTAGCTATCAGATAGGCCTTTATATTTTCTATATTCTTCCCATAAAAGCTCGCGCTTAACCGGATCCGGCTCATTCATGGCAGCTTCACGAATTTTCTTCTGCAATATATTATCGTTATCCGCAGGCGGAATATCTTCCGGTACCTTGCCATTCGCAAGGGTTTCTTGCTGCGGCGTCACAGGAGACTGGGTTTCCTCTCCCTCAACCGTTTTTGCCGGCTGCTCAGCTTGGTTTTGAGAAGGTAAAGGCTCTGAACCTTCTATTCCGGAAGAAGCGGAGGACATACCGGATCCACCAGCGCTGCCTCCTGCAGCGCCGTCACCTCCACCACCGCCCGAAGAGGCGCTATTGTTTTTTTGGCTCACGCAACCGTCATACCTGTTCAGCGATTCATAGAGTGCCTGATCCATTTCGGCAATTATCTCGTCTTTCGTCTTTCCGCTGGATTTGTCGTAATCGACCCCAGCCTCAGAGCAATCCTGTTCCGATCCGGCTTCGCTTGCACGTGAAAATGATGCCGAAGTCAGCGCCAGAACGGCAGAAACAGCTAACACTGATGTCAGATATAACCTTATGCGCATTGCAATATTCACTTCAAAACATCCAAATTAGTAATTCAAGATTGCTTATTTATATATAACGGTCAACCATCACGGGATATTTTTGCGCGATCGCATTCTACCACCTATCCAACGGCACCAATTAGGAGGGAGGTACATCCGGCAATGCAGCCAGCGTCGCCAGTTTTCCCCGGCCTCATCGCGTAAGGCAGTGTATACCTTCACCGATATCGTTTCCATCATATATAGTTTAAACGAACGAAGGCTCGCTTTCCGTCGCGGTAAGTGCTGCGCCCGCAGGGCCAATAGCGATCTCCAAAAGCATATCAATGCCATTGAAATGTGATTAAGCTACTTCGCAGGGAACTTAAGCGGGAGCGCCAAAAGTGCAGCAACTTCACTTCGAGCATATACTTCTGGACACCGGCTGGGCGGAAGGAATGACCCTGGAGATAGACCCGTCCGGATATATCCTGTCTATCGAAAGAACGATGAATAAAGAGACGGGCGAGACTATCACCGGCGCAACGATCCCAGGAATGCCCAACCTGCATAGCCATGCATTTCAAAGGGCAATGGCCGGACTGGCGGAAAAGCGGGCGTCCCCGACTGACAGTTTCTGGAGTTGGCGCAAGGTCATGTACGGCTTTCTGGATATGTTGGAGCCTGAAGACATAACCGCAATCACGGCGCAGCTTTACAAGGAATTATTGCGCGGCGGCTACACTGGCGTTGCAGAATTTCATTACCTCCATCATAGCCGGAGCGGGCAACCCTATGGGGACAAATCGCTTATGTCTCAGGCCGTTATTGAAGGCGCAAAAGAAGCGGGAATGCCAATCACCCTGCTGCCTGTCTTTTATGCTCATGCCGGGTTTGGGGGCCTTCCGCCAGAACCCGGGCAGCAGCGCTTTATCAACAAACTCGATCGTTATCAGGAGTTGTTCTGTGCGTTGCAATGCATTGAGAAGCAGGACCCCGGCCTCACCCTCGGCATTGCCCCCCATTCCCTGCGCGCCGCGACGAAAGACGAAATCGATGAACTTCTGAAGCTTTCCCCGGAATCGCCATTCCACATACATATCGCCGAGCAGCAAAAAGAAATAGAGGATTGTATTGCTTCATACGGCAAACGTCCTGTCGAATGGCTGTATGAAAATTTCAATGTTGACGATCGCTGGTGTCTGGTGCACGCGACCCATATAACGGACGCGGAGATTACTCAAATTGCAAAAAGCAGGGCCGTCGTCGGACTATGCCCCCTGACCGAAGCCAACCTCGGCGATGGTATTTTTCCAGCGAAACGCTTCATCTCAGAAGAAGGAAGTTTCGGAGTAGGCTCCGACAGCAATATCTGCCTGAATGCCGCGCGAGAACTTGAAAGCCTGGAATATGGTCAACGGTTGCTCCATCAGGAACGCAACGTACTGACCTCCAAAACACTGCCTAACGTCGGCCGTTTTTTATATGAAAAGTCTATGTCCGGTGGCGCCCGCGCTCTTGGCCAGCCTATTAGCGGCCTGCAGGTGGGCGCACGCGCGGATTTTATCGTATTGAATTTGCAGCATCCGGATTTTTACGGTCGTGCTCAGGAAAACTTTCTTGATATTCTGCTATTCTCAGCCGCAGCAGATTTCAAAACCGATGTGTACATAGCCGGTGAGAAAATTGTGAAGCAGGGCCAGCATAAACGTGAAGAGGAAATCACGCGCACTTACAAGGCACGCATGAGCAAGCTGCTCGCTAGCTTGTAAGAAATCCGACTTCCTGCTTCACGTGGGTCAAGCTCATCAGCCGCGTTCAAAAACAGCGGCCAGCCCCTGTCCTCCACCAATGCACATGGTCTCAAGGCCATATTTAGCGTCCCGCCGCTCCATCTCTCTGAGCAGTGTCGCAAGGATACGTCCACCGGTCGCGCCGACTGGGTGGCCGAGAGAAATACCTGAACCATTTACGTTCATACGCTCAAAGTCCGACTCAGCCAGCCCCCAATCCCGCGTACAGGCCAGTACCTGCGCCGCAAAGGCCTCATTCAATTCAATCAGATCTATATCCTTAAGGCCGAGCTCCGCTCTTGCGAGAGCCTTGGCTGTTGCGGGCACAGGTCCGATTCCCATAATCTCCGGGCCGACCCCGGCTACCGCCCAGCTAACCAGGCTGCCGTATATTTTCAGGCCCAATTCTTCAGCAATGGCGCGGGTCGTGACCACGCATGCAGACGCGCCGTCATTCTGTCCGCTTGCATTACCAGCCGTTACGGTCGACTCTGAATCAGACCTGCTGAGGATTGGGCGAAGCTTCGAGAGACTTGCCAGGTCGGCTTCCGGACGGGGATGCTCATCCTTGGTAACGATGGTTTCACCTTTCCGGCTATGCACTGTGACTGGAATAATCTCGTCATCAAAGCGACCGGCGTTCTGTGCGGCGACAGCGCGGCGGTGAGACTCGACGGCAAATTTGTCCTGCTCCTCTCGCGGAACACTATGGCTCCGACGCAGATTTTCCGCAGTTTCCAGCATTCCGCCTGGCACCGGGAAATTAATCCCGCCTGCGGTAACACGCCCGCGTGCCAGAGCATCATGAAATGCAAGAGATGTACCCTTGATACCCCATCTTCCCGCTGTAGAATAAAAAGGGGCGTTGGACATGGATTCTGCGCCGCCCGCAATAACGACAGACGAGGCTCCCGTCGCGACCTGCATCACGCCATTGATAATAGCCTGCAGGCCGGATCCACACCGGCGATCCAGTTGATATCCACCAATTTCAATTGGCAGCCCCGCATCCAGACCAACAACCCGCCCCAAGGCCGGCGCATCCATGGACGGATAGCACTGCGCAAAGATAACATCTTCAACCCGTTCAGAAAGACCCTCACATCGATCCAGCAGCCCGCTAATAACGATGCGGCCAAGCTCTTGGGCATGCAAGTCCTTAAACTGACCGCCAAATCGGCCAACAGGGGTACGAACAGGTTCACAGATAACAACGTCTTTAAGCATTATTTTTTTCCTTATTGCTTCAAATGCTGAAACTAGTATCCCCACGTTGTACGAGAGACATCCAAAACATGCAAACGTACTTTATCAAGTATAGGTTGGCAGTCGTGGCAATGCAGACTTGGAGAGAAGCTCCTACCCTGGTTGTATCGTTGCTTCCAAGTTGCAGCATTTTATTTGCATACCCACCGTCTGAGGTTAGAGGGTATGCAAATAGGTAATTCTTTCTAGATCGGACAGTCTTTGCGGAAATTCGGCGCGCGCTTTTCACGGTGGGAGGCACCCCCTTCCTTCACATCCTCGCCCATGAAGCCAAGCATTTCGAGCGCAGTAGACGCATCAAATATCGGTCCTGCCCCGACGCAGCCCGTTATTCAGTGAGTATTTTGTCCAGCGGATGGCGCTTTGAGAACCATTGGCAAGGTCCGTTGCGATACCGAGCGCTGTTTCCTGCAATTCTTCATCTTCAACGCACAAAGAAACCAGCCCAATCCGCTCTGCTTCCTCACCCGATACAGGCTTGCAGGTCAGTAAATAATATTTGGCTTTTGCCGTGCTGCAAAGGAGTGGCCAGACGATTGCGGCCACATCACCGACCGCAACACCCAGTCGGGGATGGCCATCGACAATTTTCGTGCGCTTACCCGCAATAGAAATATCGGCCAGTATACCGACGACCACCCTGTACCGGCCGCAAGGCCATTGATTGCGGAAATGATTGGTTTATTGCAATTGATGATATTGTATACGAAATCCTTCGCTTCCTTCCAGGTTGTCATGATCTCATCGAGATTTCCCGTCATTTTTTCGATCAACCCGAAATCACCTCCGGCCGAAAAGTCGAATTTCAACTTGTTGTAACTGGAGTATCGATCAGTCATTTTATTCGTTCTTCTTTTCTATTAAGCCACCACTGTCTATGACATTTTGTAAAACGAGTTGTGTTCTTCCAAAGGTCATTCCGGAAAATGCACGAGCTTCAATTTGATCGGCGGATTCATACCGCCAACTTCCGGAAACCTATGGTTCCTTGATCAGAACATTACCAACAAAAGCGCAACTTATATCAGCCGTATGGGTCTTATACGAACAGATAAAGAGGCCATCCAGAAAGATATGGAAACGGTTCTCGACTATTTCCCAGTTCTGAAAGATCGGCTGCACATGCCGGCGAATTAACTGAGCGGGGGACAGAAGCAAATGCTGGCAGTAGGTCGCGCTTTGATGGCCTCGCCAAAGCTTCTCCTGCTAAGTAAACCGTCTATCGGACTGGCGCCCTCCGACGCGGCCAGCTCGACCTGCATAGCTTTATAAAGTTTAAGGCAATTTGAACTGTAGATAATATTTGTTTGTCTTTTCAGTCTACTAGTCCGTGAGCTACGCCAAAATTTCGCCCTAATTCAAGTGCTTACTATGTGACAGCAGCGCATTACTGGTTTTGCTTCATTCGATAACGAGTTCACCCTTATCCCCAATAGTGTTTCCAATCGTTCCTATGAAAAGGTCGATGTGAAGCCGGTCGTATAGAGCTAGCGACCCTGTAGTGATGCGCAAGAGTCTTGATGAGTTAGTCAACAGAAAACAAAGCAGATGGAAAAGAAATACTATCCGATCATTGCGGCGCGTAACATCGCCATCACAATGCTCATTGCATTGTCGCCGTTCATGGCGTCAGCACAGACATCCGCAACGGGTTCAGGCCCTGCTGATGCTAAGCCCGTTCCTTCGCTAGAGGCCGAAGTTGTGACTGTTACGCCGGAGGGACTTTTCAATTCCGTGGTGGAGAGGGCCCGCGAGTTGGCAGCCAAGCCTTATGCTGAACCGGTGCAGACGCTCAATGGCAAACTTGGCGATCTTACGTATGAGGATTTCCAGAAGATCCGATTCCGCAAAGAAGCGGCATTGTGGCAGAATCAGACGCTTTTCGAGGTGCAATTCTTCCATCCCGGATTTCTGTATAAGTCGCCAGTTGGGATAAATGTGTTGGAGGACGGTAAGGTGTCCCCTCTGCCGTTCAACAAAGCATCTTTCCGCTATGACGGCGAGGGACTGGAAGAACAGGTTCCGGATGATCTGGGATATGCTGGCTTCCGAATCCAGTACCCGCTCAATAATCCCGATTACAAGGATGAGTTAGCGGTATTTCTGGGCGCATCCTATTTCCGGTTACTGGCGCAGAATCAATATTATGGCCTGTCTGCGCGCGGTTTGGCAGTAGATACCGCCCTTCCGAAAGGCGAGGAGTTCCCCTCCTTTCGTGAATTCTGGTTGGTCAAGCCGACCAAGGAAGCCACAAGCATGGTGGTTTTTGCCCTTCTCGACAGCCCATCGATTGCGGGCGCCTATAAATTTGTCATCAAGCCGGGTACGCGCACGGTGGTGGATGTCAATACTGAGTTGTTCCCGCGCGAAAGCGGTCATCAGATCGGTATTGCGCCCCTCACCAGCATGTTCCTCTATGGAGAAAATAGCACGCGGCATTTCGACGACTTCAGGCCGGAGGTTCACGATTCTGACGGTCTGCTAATGCATACTGGAAGTGATGAGTGGATTTGGCGCCCGCTGACGAACCCACGGCAGTTAAACGTCAGCGCCTTCATGGATTATGATCCCAAGGGCTTCGGGCTCATGCAGCGCGACCGGGACTATAACAATTACATGGATTTCGAGACCCATTATCACCAACGGCCCAGTTTGTGGGTGGAACCGCATGGTGGAGGATGGGGCAAGGGTAGTGTCCGGCTAGTGGAGATTCCGACCGATGAAGAGGTGAATGATAACATCGTGGCTTTCTGGGTGTTTGACCAGAAGTCCAGCACCGATAGACCCCTACAATTGGCCTACCGGATAACCAGCCTGAACAATTTGGATCTGCCCAATCATATGGCGCGGGTCCTGCGCACCCGCACCGGGTGGGGCGGTATTCCCGGCGCCAACCCGCCGCAACCCAGAAGCGTTCGGCGCTTTATGATCGATTTTCAGGGTGGCGATCTTTCTACCCTGCATCCGGAACAGCCGGTCAAACCTGAGATTCAAACCACACATGGTAAGATCGAGGACTTAGTGCTGCACAAGCTGCCGGGCACCGATATCTGGCGCTTATCATTCCGGCTGCAAGAGACCGGGGAACTAAAGGCCGATATGCGTGTTTATCTTACATTGAGGGGGAAGAGGCTGACCGAAACCTGGAGCTATCTCTATGAGCCTGTTAATGCCAAATAAGCGGAAAAACACATCTATCGCCTCGACAGGAGATACTCAGGGGGATCGGTTCTCCATTCCGTTCGGGTTGGAAAGACGCATCCTTTTCTTCACGCTGGTAGTGCTGACCGCTGGCCTTTCTTGCCGTATGATGTTCGACATCCTGGTGGCAAATGGGATGACGCTAATCGAGTTGATGATTCTCGTCCTTTTCACCATCACCTTTTCCTGGCTAGTGATCTCTTTCTGGTCCGCAGTAATGGGCTTCATCTGCCACCTCCTTAAGATCGACCCGCTGTCCCTCCGCCGCCGCATCAATGCGAAAGGCTTGATCGAGCATTCCCTCACGACACAGACCGCCATCGTGATGCCTGTTTATAACGAGGATCCGGAGCGCGTTTTCGCTGGCCTGGAAGCAACATATCGATCGCTCATGGAAACCGGTAAGGGCGAGCATTTCCATTTCTTTCTCCTAAGTGATACCCGCGACGAAGGCATTGCTCAGGCCGAAGAAAGGGGCTGGTGCGAACTGGTAGCACGCTTGAATGCAGAAGGCCGCTTCTTCTATCGCCGCCGCGAAGACAACAGCGGCAAGAAGGCCGGTAATATTGCGGATTTTTGCCGCCGATGGGGTCGCGCCTATGACCATATGCTGGTACTGGACGCCGATAGCGTGATGAGTGGCGAGACCATCGTGACCTTGACCGGCGCCATGGAAACCAATCCGGACTCCGGCATCATACAAACGGTGCCAATGCCAGTGCGGCAAAAGACATTTTTTGGACGCTACGTGCAGTTCGCTTCCCGGCTTTACAGCCCCATGTTGGCAACAGGGCTCAGCTTCTGGCAGATGAAAGAATGCAACTACTGGGGTCATAACGCCATCATCCGTCTGCAGGCTTTCTCCAACCATTGCGGTCTGCCCACATTGCCAGGAAAGGCACCCCTTGGCGGCGATATCCTGTCCCATGACTTTGTAGAGGCCGCGTTGATACGCCGGAGCAACTGGCATGTCTATCTTATGGCGGACCTGCGAGGGTCCTATGAGGAACTGCCAGGCAACCTTCTCGAGTATGCCAAGCGAGACAAGCGCTGGGCACAGGGTAATTTGCAGCATCTCAAACTCTTGGGTGTGCGCGGTCTGCACGGTATCAGCCGACTGCATTTCACCATGGGCGCACTGGCCTATGTGTCATCGCTTTTATGGCTATTGCTGCTGGTACTGACGACCATTGACGGGGTGATGCGCGCCGTCATTCCGCACAATTTCTTTGGCAACGGTCGGCAGCTGTTTCCTGACTGGCAAGTGGTGGAGTATGGCAAGATTGTCTCCCTGTTCACGCTGACGGTGATCATGCTGATTGGCCCCAAAATTGCCGGTCTGTTACTGACGCTGTCCAACAGTCAGGAACGCCGCGGTTTCGGTGGCGGTATCCGTCTCGTCATCAGCGCCATACTTGAAACCACATTCTCTATTTTCCTGGCGCCTGTAATGATGTGCCTGCACGCCTATTTCGTCCTGACCACGCTTGCTGGCCGTGTCGTATCTTGGGATGCCCAGAACCGCGAGAGCGTATATTTGTCGTATAGAGATGCGTCCCAAAGCCTCTGGGTGCCCACTATCGCAGGCATCGTCTGGGCAATTATCGCCTGGATTTGGGTGCCGGATCTCTTTTACTGGCTACTGCCGGTGACACTCGGCATGATGATCGCCATTCCACTGGCCGTCTGGTCGTCCTGTACCGGCTTGGGAAATGGTCTGCGCACTTATGGCTTTCTGCTCACGCCAGAGGAAGTAAATCCCCCGACTGTGCTGGAAAAGCTGGAGCAATGCCTGGAACGGACTAAGACCCGCCAGCGCGTAACCTCCATTCGAGCTACGATGGCGCCTCAGGAAGTGCAGAGTGAGATGAGCCCGGCGTCGATCTCCTATTACACTCAGGATTTCGAGAACTGGATATGGCGACTGATTACAGACCGTCAGCGTGGTCGCCCCACTATGAAAACCAAAAATGAATGAAAGTCAGCTTGCCTGAATCTCTTCGTATTTACCCGCGCGGATATAGGCAAGTTCGCGCAGTAATTTTGTCGTCGGGCGTAGTGCAAAGAAAATTGACCCAATCAGAAACATCCAAGTGCCGATAAATATCGTACTCTCATAAAAAAAGAGGATACTCCCGCCGACAAAGAATATCGCCGCAGAGAAATCAACGATTGTGTATATCAGCGCATAAAAAGCATAGATTTCTGTGTTTTTTTTGCTGCATGTATGGTTATTCGGATCAAACAATTTCATAATTCATCCTCCGCCGCCAGACTAGGAAGAACGGCTTACTCTCCTAAAATTACCCACGCCATCGAAATTAAAAGGCGTATCATTCCCATAATTCGCGTCACACATTTCGAATTCTTTGTATGAACTCTGTGAACATCGACAACAAGCGATCTAGCAATCGAACCTACTTCATCAGCGCTGTAACCTAAACGAAAAGTTAGTAGGAATGGCTATTTCTGTCGGAAATCGGTGAGGCCGTGCTGCCAGAAGAAAACGAACTCGTCTCAGTATTATGTACAAGGCTCTCTGTTAAGCAGCGCCAAGCTGCTGCCCCCCCCCCCGCCATCTGCGACATCTCGTTGAAGCTTGAATATTTCTCATACTGTTTTTTGACATTAGCTCAACAGTCAGCTCAAAAACATTGTCCCTTTGACAGGCGTCTATTCTATCTTTCTATATTCTACTCATGTCCTGTATGTCTTTTTTGACGTTAATCATGACCCTGTCAGGACAATCAAGTATACGGCAGTATGCGATTGTTCAGGCAGCCGTGAAAGGAGCCAGGTTTGCGTTACTCCGCATTCAAACTGTTGATAGAAGGATTGCGGGGTCAATCCGGATGGAAGCCCGTCTGGCGCGATCCCGAGCCACAGACCGAGTATGACTATATTATTGTTGGCGGCGGTGGCCATGGCTTGGCAACGGCACATTATCTGGCAAAGATCTACAAGAAATCGCGGATTGCCGTGCTGGAAAAGGGCTGGATCGGCGGCGGCAATGTTGGTCGGAATACAACGATTATCCGATCCAACTATCTGCTTGACGGGAACGAGCCTCTCTATGAATTCTCTTTGAAGCTCTGGGAGGGGTTGGAGCAGGACCTCAATTACAACACTATGGTCAGCCAGCGCGGCATTCTCAATCTTTGTCACAGCGACGCGCAACGCGATGCCTACCGGCGGCGTGGTAATGCAATGCTCCTGAATGGCGCGGATGCGGAACTGCTCGACCAAAATCAGGTGCGTGAGATGGTCCCCTTTCTCGATTTTGAGAATGCGCGGTTTCCCATCAAGGGCGGGTTGTTGCAGCGACGCGGCGGCACCGTGCGTCATGATGCCGTTGCCTGGGGCTATGCCCGCAGCGCAGACAGCCATGGGGTAGACATCATCCAGAATTGCGAGGTGACAGGGTTCAGGGTCGAGAAGGGCACGATCAAAGGGGTCGAGACGAGCCGTGGATATATCGGCGCAAAAAAGGTCGGCGTGGCGGTCGCGGGCAGCTCCTCTCGCGTCATGGCGATGGCAGGACTCCGACTGCCGATCGAAAGCCATGTTCTGCAGGCCTTTGTCTCCGAAGGACTGAAGCCAGTGATTCCGGGGGTTATCACTTTCGGCGCCGGACATTTTTATGTCAGCCAGTCGGACAAGGGCGGGCTCGTCTTCGGCGGCGATATCGATGGCTATAACAGCTATGCCCAGCGCGGCAACCTGCCGGTAGTGGAGGATGTGCTGGAAGGCGGCATGGCGCTGATGCCGATGATCGGCAGGGCACGGCTCCTGCGAATGTGGGGCGGACTTATGGATATGTCGATGGATGGTTCCCCCTTCATCGATAAAACCCCGATAGAGGGACTCTATTTCAATGGTGGTTGGTGCTATGGTGGGTTCAAGGCAACGCCGGCCTCCGGCTATGTTTTTGCGCATCTGCTGGCAACAGACACGCCGCATGAAACAGCGACCGACCTGCGGCTGGACCGTTTTCGGACCGGCGCCATGATCGATGAAAAGGGCGTTGGCGCCCAGCCGAACCTGCATTGAGGCCTGTATGATTATCAACCATCCCTTACTTGGCCCCCGCGACGCACAGGAGTTTGTCTACCTTGGCGATGCCAACTTGATTGACCGGCCGGACGAGAATGCGGAAAGGGCGCTCAATGATTTTCACGATTATCTCTACCTTCGGGATAACCCCGCAGGCAGCCACAGGGAACTCTGGTTTCATCAGCAAGGGGATCGCTCCTGGCTGGTCGTGACGCGCGACACGACAACCCATGATATTACCCATGTCGAGCTGGCCTCCGATTACGCGAAACGGCGGGGGCGGAACAGATGAGCCAGAAAAACCGCCTCGACGGTGGCCTGATCGACCGAGGCCGTCCTCTCTCCTTCTCCTTCGATGGCAAGAGCTATTCCGGCTACGCGGGCGATACACTTGCGTCCGCGCTCCTTGCCAATGATGTCCGGCTGATCGGACGGAGCTTCAAATATCATCGTCCGCGCGGTGTCTTTTCCGCCGGATCGGAGGAACCCAGCGCCCTTGTCGAACTGCGCAGCGGCGCACGGCAGGAGCCAAATACACGCGCGACCGTAGCTGAACTTTACGACAGACTGGAGGCCCGGAGCCAGAATCGTTTTCCCTCCCTCCGTTTCGATGCCCTCGCCTTTAATGACGCGCTCTCCTCTTTTCTCTCAGCGGGATTTTACTACAAAACCTTTATGTGGCCTGCCGCCTTCTGGGAGAAGGTCTATGAACCGGCCATTCGCCGCGCGGCTGGGCTTGGTCTTCTGTCAGGGGAAGAAGATCCGGACAGTTATGACAAGGGCTTTCTGCATTGCGACTTGCTGATTATCGGTTCGGGCCCGAGTGGACTTGCCGCCGCCCTGACAGCGGGACGGGCAGGCGCAGAAGTTATCATCGCGGAGGAAGATTTCGCCTTTGGCGGACGATTGCTGGCGGAGAAGAATCTATTGATCGAGCAGAATGGCAACGAATGGGCTTCAAACGTCATCGGCGAGTTGTCGGCGCGGCCAAATGTGCGGCTGATGACACGGACAACCGTTTTTGGGCAATATGACCACGGCATTTTCGGCGCGGTGGAGCGGGTATCGGATCACCTTTCGGAGCCATACACCGATAAGCCGCGCCAAATTCTCTGGCGGATTTATGCGAAGCGCGCACTGCTGACCGCCGGAGCGATGGAACGACCCATCGCGTTTGACAATAACGACAGACCCGGCGTCATGCTCGCGGGCGCCATGCGGGCCTATGCCAACCGATGGGCGGTCACAGCATCGAAGGGCGTTGTCGTCTTCACCAATAATGATGATGGCCACCGCAGCGCGAGGGACCTTGCCGCTATGGGGATCAATATTCGCGGCCTCATCGATTGCCGCATTGATGCCCCTCCATCCGGCGAGTTCGAGGTTCTGTCGGGTGCGCAGGTGATCAATAGCCGCGGGCGGCTCGGCCTCGAATCGGTTAAAGTCCGGCTCCAGGACGGATCGAAGAGAGAGATCGCCTGCGGCGCGCTCGGGCTCGCGGGCGGATGGAACCCGAATGTCCATCTCACCTGCCACAAACGTGGCAAACCCGTCTGGAACGAGAATATTTCCGCCTTTGTACCGGCAACAAGCGACGATCGCGTTTTGAGTGTTGCGGGCGCGGCAGCAGGCATATTCTCTACCCATGGTGCACTTCAGTCAGGTGCACAAAACGCAGTCAAAGCGCTGAAGGATCTGGATATCTCCGCTCAAATGCCGGAACTTCCCGAGGCGGAGGACGCACCCGTCAACATTACTCCCTTCTGGTATGTGCAGGGCGAAAAAGGCCGGGCATGGCTTGATCTGCAGAATGACGTGACAGTCAAGGACATCAAACTCGCCCATCAGGAAGGGTTCAAATCGGTCGAGCATGTCAAACGCTACACCACCCTTGGCATGGCGACGGATCAAGGGAAAACCGCCAATATCGGTGCGCTTGCCGTTCTTGCCGATCTGGAAGGGAAATCGATCCCCGATGTCGGCACGACCATCTTTCGACCGCCCTATACGCCGGTGTCCTTGGGGGCCTTCGCCGGGCGGTCCCGCGGTAAGGAATTCCGCCCCTGCCGCCTCACGCCCAGCCACAAATGGGCGGAGGAACAAGGCGCGATTTTTGTCGAAGCCGGCAACTGGCGACGCGCGCAATGGTTTCCGATAGAAGGAGAAAATCATTGGCGGCAATCCGTCGACCGGGAAGTGCTTGCGGTCCGGAAGTCCGTCGGTATCTGCGATGTAACGACTTTGGGAAAAATCGATGTACAGGGCGCTGACGCGGCGGAATTCCTTAACCACATCTATTGTAACGGATTCGCCAAGCTACCCGTCGGCAAGACGCGCTATGGTCTGATGCTGCGCGAAGATGGTCTCGCCATGGATGACGGCACCGCCGCACGCCTTGCCGAGGATCATTTTGTCGTCACCACAACAACCGCCAATGCAGTCTCAATATTCCGCCACATGGAGTTTTGCCGCCAGTGCCTCTGGCCGGATCTGGACGTCCAGCTAATTTCAACAACGGAGGCCTGGGCGCAGTTCGCGGTAGCGGGGCCAAACGCTCGCAAGCTCCTGCAAAAAATCGTCGATCCCGCACATGACATCTCGAACGAGGCTTTTCCTTATATGGCCTGCGGAGAGGTCACCGTCTGTGGCGGTTTGCGCGCACGGCTATTCCGGATTTCCTTCTCCGGAGAGCTGGCCTTTGAGATTGCCGTGCCGACAAGATATGGCGATGCGCTCATCCGCCAGCTGATGGACGCGGGGAAGGAGTTCAATGCTATTCCTTATGGGACTGAGGCCTTGGGAGTACTCCGGATCGAGAAAGGCCACTTCACCGGGAATGAACTGAACGGCCAGAGCACTGCCGCCATGCTCGGCATGGGGCGTATGGTCTCGCAAAAGAAAGACAGCATCGGCCGGGTCCTCGCGGGCCGCCCCCACCTCATGCGGGAGGATGATTGCCGTCTGGTCGGGTTGAAGCCGGTGAAAGTCAAAGATACGATCCTTGCGGGGTCACACCTAATGAACGTTGGCGATACTTCTAATGCGCCGAATGATCAGGGCTGGGTCACCTCGACCACCTATTCGCCGCATATCGGCTCCTCCATCGCGCTTGCCTTCCTAATAAAAGGGGACGCGCGTCATGGCGAAGTCATCCGCATCGTCAGTCCACTCGATAACATCGATATTGAGGCGCAGGTCACCAGTCCTCATTTCATTGATCCGGAAGGAGAACGGCTCCGTGTCTGAACATCTTCTTGCCCCGCTAACCGCCCTCGGAAAAGACACACCGGTTGTCGAGATAATCGGCGGCATCTCCCTCCGCGAAAGCCCCAATCTCGCCATTACCTCACTGGCCGCCCGCAAGGATCACGGCGAGGAACTGCACTCAAAGCTGCAAGCAGTTGCAGGCATCCATTTGCCGAGCCCGGGCAAAGCGATCTTCGCGGATGACGTTACAGTCATCTGGACGGGGGTTAATCAGTGGTTCCTGCTGGCGCCGTTATCCGACCGTCCCGACTATGCGGCGGAGATTAAAAATATCGTCAAGGACACTGCAAGCGTGACCGAGCAAACGGACGGCTGGGTCATTTTTGATGTTACAGGTGATAACCTGATCCCGCTTCTGGAGCGGATATGCAACCTCAACACCAAGGGGATGTCAGCGGGCGATGCAACGCGATGCGTCATCGAGCATCTAGGCTGCTTGATCATTTGCCGTGGATCAGGTACGAATTTCACAATTCTCGGCCCCCGTTCCTCAGCAGCCTCACTACATCATTCTCTCGTCACGGCAGCAAAGAGCATCGCCTGACGCTTATTCAGTCAGGAAAACCCGACACATGCAGACTTTTGCGCTCACCGTAAAATGCAAGTCCACACGCGGAATTGTCGCCGCTATCTCCACATTCCTTGCCACAAATGGCTGCAATATCACCGACAGCGCCCAGTTCGACGATCAGGAAACCGGCAATTTCTTTATGCGTGTCAGCTTTATGAGTGAAAAAGGCGAAGGCCTGGACATCTTGTCTGAAGGGTTTGCAAAGATCAGAGCAGATTTCAATATGGAATACGGTTTCTATGACGAAGCCGAGAAAATGAAGGTCGTCATCATGGTATCCCGCTTTGGACACTGCCTGAACGACCTTCTATATCGCTGGCGGATCGGCGCGCTCCCTATTGATATCGTCGCAGTCATTTCCAATCATTTCGAATATCAGAAAGTTGTCGTCAATCACGATATTCCTTTTCACCATATTCGTGTGACCAAAGAGAACAAACCCGAGGCCGAAGCCCGTCAGATGGCAATCATAGAGGAAACGAACGCCGATCTTATCGTCCTTGCCCGCTATATGCAGGTCCTGTCGGATGAAATGTGCCGGAAGATGTCCGGGCGGATCATCAATATCCATCATTCCTTCCTGCCAAGCTTCAAAGGCGCAAACCCTTATAAACAGGCGTTTGAACGGGGTGTAAAACTGATCGGCGCGACGTCCCACTATGTTACTGCGGATCTGGATGAAGGCCCGATTATTGATCAGGACACAGTCCGCGTCAGCCATGCACAAAGCCCGGCGGATTATGTAAGCCTCGGCCGTGATGTTGAAAGCCAGGTCCTCTCCCGTGCCATTCATGCCCATATTCACCGTCGGGCCTTCCTGAACGGCAATAAAACCGTTGTCTTCCCGGCAAGTCCCGGCAGTTACGCTTCTGAACGCATGGGCTAGAACACTGAATGTCAGGAACTCACAAGAGCATGGTCAAATAACTGACCAAACCCTGACACCTTGCTTCGGTTCTGCATGAGTTGCAGACAATGCCACGCAAGTGCCTGATTGCTTGTCACAACGGGTTTTCCGAGCTTTTGCTCCAATTCCTCAACCACGAGGGCGGAGCGAAGCGCTGTGCAGGAAATAAACAGGGCATCTGCGTCCGCCTCACAGACCTGCAAAGCTGCCTCCGATATGGCACTTAAGGGTATGCCGGTCATCTCAATGTCATCCCCCAGGCCAAAACCGTCGATATTGAGGATATTGAAACCTTCCGCAGCAAAACAGGCTACAATGGCCTCATTTACATCCTCGGTATAGGGCGTGAGGATTGAGATTTTTTTGGCGCCCAGCGCCTGCAGCGCTGCGCTTGCAGCTGCAATGGGATTGGTGCAAGGGATTCCGGGCTGAGCAATCTGGATGAGCCTTTCAAGCTCCTGCTCGCCAATTGCCGCCGTGCCGGATGTACAGCCGTAAATCACGACATCAACCCCGCATCCGGGCAAAATACCTTTTGCGGCACGGGTAATGTCGCCGCTCATCCCGCGCAAATTCTCAATGGTAACCGGATTCGCATTCATCACACGGTTGGTAAAAAGATCCACGCCTGCCGGAAATATGCGTCGCAGATCCGTCTCGCTGTTATAATCTGTGGCGAGAGCAACGAGCCCAACGCGACCACCGGGCGCAATGTCATCAAACACATATTCTATATCCATTTACATCACCCTATGACTGGAAGAACCGGGTCGGCGCGGCGGCTTAACATCCGGGCGCCATCCTCAGTAATGACGATATTCTCTTCATGCACCATCTGCTTGCCAGGAGCGAACTCCATACCCGGCTCAAGTGTCAGGACAACGCCCGGCTCCAGCACCGTTTGGTCTTCAGGCGTATTGGAGGGCCATTCCGTCAACTCTATCCCGAGACCATGACCAAGCCTTCCAACGGAGTTTCCCAGCGCGCCGCCCTTTTCCATAACCGCCCACATCGCCGCCCAGACATCGCTGGTCGTGGCGCCGGGTTGCGCGGCGGCAAAACCTGCCTCCGTTGCCGCATAAACCACATCATAGGCGCGTCGCACCTCGTCATCGGCGGACCCAAAGGCATAATTGCGGTCAAAGTCACAAAAATAACCATCAAAAGTCGTGCCGGTATCAATAATCAACACATCGCCCGTTTCGATAATTCGGTCAGTCGGTCCCATGATTATGCTATCATATCCCCCGGGGCCGGAACCGGAGATCAGATACGGTGTTGTGTCTGCTCCCCGCTCCAGAAGGTCAATACGCATCCGGTGGCAATTCTGTCTCTCGCTCTCACCTGATTTAAGGCTATTGGGTAGATTTTCAAACACATCAGACGTGAGATCGCATATATAGTGGATCTTCTCAATCTCCGCCTTCGATTTCACATACCGGAGGCGATGCAGCAACATGGAAGCATCTGCCACCTCAAAGGCGTCGAGATCATGAAGAAGCCTTTCATAGTCGCCTGCCGGCATTCTTATATGACTCTCATGCCCGAGCGGTACGCCCAACCGGCCAAATTTGCGAGGCAATTGAAGGATAACATCCCGAAGTAAGGTAATCCCGTCATCGGCAGGACGGGGGGCGGGCCATGTATGAATATCGTCTACCCAGGTACTTGCCATTCCCGCCGCCCCGATTTCGGGAATAACAGCAATTGGCTTGCCTGAGGCTGGCAGGACAACAAACCAGGGGCGGGTGGGACTTTCCCAGAATTGCGTAAAAAAGCCGGTGAAGTAGCGAACATCCGGCTCGGTAGTCAACAGGATCGCATCCAGTTTTTCCGCATGCATCCGGGCCTGAGCCTTCTGCAGCCGCATTTCGAATTCGGACTGTTCAAACCCGCGCTTCGGCTTTTGCATCATGGCGTAGGTTCCTTCCTCTATTTAATTAGCTTTTCCGCCGGACCCTGCAATGTGAGGCGGCTCGTGAATTGCCACCTCCGGCGGTTCACCTTCAAAACTTTCAATATCAACAAGGCAGCTCAAGGCTGATGGGCCGCAGGCAATCTCGGACGTTGGAAAATCCCTTGTCAAAACGTTCGGATTTCCATGATTGCAGCATTCGGGGTCATTCTTCCAGTCTGGATCATACCACGCCCCCGTCGCCATCATTATAACGCCTTGTCGGACGTTTTCATCAAGTTTGGCTGCGCTGATGCAGCGTCCTCGTTCGTTAAACAGCCGCACAATATCCCCGTCTCCAATCCCGCGGGCGGCGGCATCTTTCGGATTAAGACGGCAAGGCTCCCGACCTTTGACTTTTCCTGAGCGGCTATGGGCGCTTTGATCAAGCTGGCTGTGCAGTCGGCGCTCCGGCTGATGGGTGATTAGATGCAAAGGATATTGCTCTATGTTTTCAGCCCCAAGCCATTCTTCCGGTTCCCGCCAGACAGGATGCCCCGGATTGTCCTGCAGGCCAAAACCCGAGATCGCCTCACTGAAAATCTCGATCCGTCCAGACGGTGTCTTGAGGGGCGCAGACGCAGGGTCTTCACGAAAATCCTGAAGCATCACCCGCGCTTCGCGTGGCGGATCAAGACCAAGACTGCCATGCTTTATAAATTCCTCAAAGTCTGGCAGATCGTGATCGAATTTTCGCCCCCGTTTCCGGCTTTCATCGTAAAGTCTTCTTATCCAACCCGCTTCATCCAGCCCGCCCCGAAATTCTTTCTCAAAGTCTTTTTCCGCATGGTTCCGTGCGCTCAGACGGCTTGCCAAGCCCGCGAAGATATCATGATCGTTGCGCGACATGGCATATGGCTCCACCACTTTATCCATTGCAATAAGATAGCTGTCTCTGGTTGAGGCCGCCAGATCGTTCCGTTCCAGCGCAACGGTTGTCGGCAGGATAATATCGGCATGTCGCGCTGTTGCTGTCCAGAAAGGGTCATGGACAATCACGGTTTCTATTTTTTGCCATGCACGCCGCAGACGATTGAGGTCCTGATGATGGTGATACGGATTGCCACCGACCCAGTACACCAGCCGGACATCGGGGTAGGTATAAGTCCCACCATTATAGCGGAATGTTTCTTCCGGATTTAATAGCATATCAGCGATGCGGGCGACCGGGATAAAACTCTCAACCGGGTTTTTGCCCGCAGGCAATGCCGCCCAGGGAAGATATGCCCGATCACTGCCAACTCCGTTTACAGCGCCAAGCCCAAGTCCGAACCCGGTTCCGGGCTTCCCGATCCCGCCCAGCAAACATGCCAGCACAACAATCATCCAAATCGGCTGCTCACCGTTCTGCTGGCGCGTCAGGGACCAGCTTGCGTTCAGGAAGGTTGGCCTCGTGACCATTTTTCGGGCCAAAGAAACGATACGATCCGCATCAAGCTCCACAATTGGCGCCGCCCAGTTTGCCGATTTCGGCTGGCCGTCCGTCTCTCCCATCAAATACGGGAGGAATTGTTCAAAGCCGACGCAATTGCGAGCGAGAAACTCACGGTCATGCAAGTCTTCACTGACAAGTGTATGGGCAATCGCCAGCATTAAAGCGACATCTGTGTTCGGACGGATGGGCATCCATTCCGCGTTCAGTTCCTCGTTCACATCAGATTGACAGGGGCCGATATTGACGAACTCGGCGCCCGCAGCCCGTGCAGCCCGCATATCGCCTGGCTGGCTGTGACGCCCGGCCCCCCCTGCGTTCATTTGCGAGTTCCGCGAAGCCATGCCACCAAAGGCCACGACCAAAGAACCGGCTTCCGCAATTGATCGCCAGGAGGTATGTTTTTCCAGTAATTCGGCCATCGGTCCAACTATATGAGGCAGGATGACTTCCGCCGCCGCATAGCTATATGAATCCCGGGACGTTGTGCAACCGCCATACATGTTCATGAACCGTCGGAGCTGGCTCTGCGCATGATGGAACCGGCCCGCACTTGCCCAGCCATAGGAGCCAGCATAAATCGATTCGTGACCAAATGCATCGCGGACACGGTCAAGTTCCTCCGCAACCATATCCAGTGCCGTCTTCCAGTCAACCGGAACAAAGGCGTCCTGTCCGCGCAATGTGCGATCGCTTTTCACTCCTTTTTCGAGAAACCCCCGACGGACCATTGGCTGGGGAATGCGGCTAGGGCCAGTTCGGGTGTCAATAATGGCTCTGCCGATGAGAGACGGCTCCGGATCTTCCTCAAAAGCGTTTAACGAGATGGGCTCGCCACCCTTCATTTCAACCCGGTAAGTCCCCCAATGAGACGATGTAAGTGGGTTTGGCATCCGGCTATCCCGCCTCCGGCCCTTCTGTGACGAAGATCAGGCATCGGCTTTCCGACGGAAGGGAGAGGTTTTCCAGTGCGGCAATGGGCGCCGCGCCGCTGGGTGTCGTATGAATGTTATGGTGCGCCAGCATATCAACCGCCGCAAGCGCCCCGATATCCGAAACCTGAAGGAACTTATTTGCATCGGTCCTGAGCGACTGAAACGCGATAAGAGACGCGTCCTTGCAATCCAGTCGACCCATATTTGATTCCGGCCCTTCAACCCGTGTCAGCTGTTTATTCTTCACGCTCATCATAAGACATGGCGCTGCGTCCGGTTCAACAACAAATATTTCTGGCTGCTCACTCCAATAGTCTCGAATATGCCCAGCCACAGCGGCAGCGAGCCCGCCAACGCCAGCCTGCAGAACAACATGGGTCGGCCAGTGACCGGTTTTGTCAAACTCCCTCCGACATTCCTCCGCCAAGACCGTATATCCTTCCATTACCAGGGCGGGTCGTTCCGTATAACCTTCCCAGGAACCGTCCGCGAGCAGCAACCAGCCATTTACATTTGCAGCGTCAATGGCGGCAGCTACGCTGTCTTCATACGAGCCTGAGATTCGCACTACTTTTGCCTCAAGCGCCCGGATACGATTGGCAAATTCTTCCGGTACAGCCGCCGCGAGATAGATAACGGCATGGGCGCCGAATATCCGCGCACCGGCCGCGACGGAAAGACCATGATTACCGGCACTCGCCGTAATAAAGGTCATTTTGTCCGCGTGACGACGCGCAGTTTCGCTATCCAAATCCGCGGTTTCCGCTGCGTCAGAAATCATCTGCGCAACCGCGAATGCCCCGCCCAGCGCCTTGAAACTGCCCAATCGCATCCTATGGGATTCATCTTTTATAAACAGACGATCAATACCGAAATGGCGGGCAATCTCGGCATGCTCGTGCAGCGGTGTCGGCTTATAAACCGGGCATTGCTGCAATAGTGCCATTGGACGTTCTGATGACGTTCTGAACGCGCGCGGAACAGCTTTTCTTTCTGGGGATTTTTTCAAACTCATAATTATTGCAATTTATAACATTTTTCGACATCTGAAATGTCACGTTAGGACAGGAGTTGACTAAATTTATCAGTAGCAGAACGCATTTGACCGGACACGAATATATCAAATTTTATCGACGTCAGCTGTTGCGGGAGTATCGCCGTTGATATTTCCGTTCAAGCCACATGGCGACATACGCGGATGGAACTGAGACAATAAGGAAGAACAGACCCACCAGCGTCATCGGTTCAAGATATTTGTAGTGACTGTTGCTATAGATGTTTGCAGCGTTAAAAAGCTCTACCACGGTTATAGCAGAAAGCAACGGCGTTTCCTTGAACATCGTAATCAGGTAGTTCGCAAGCGGCGGTATCATCGGCGGAATCGCCTGCGGCAGGATTACATATCGCATAGTTTGATAGGGACGATAATTAAGTGATTTCGCCGCCTCCCATTGGCCTGTCGGCACGTTCTCAATGCCAGCGCGAAAAACCTCGGATGTATAGGTACTGAAATGCAACCCCAGACCGATAATGCCTGCCGCAAGCGGTTCGAGAAAAATGCCAAGGTCCGGCAACACATAAAACAGGAAATAGAGCTGTACGAGCAGAGGGGTGCGGCGAATAAATTCTGAAATCCAATAGGTGCTCAGAGAAATAATCCTGGATTTCGACATTCTCAGGATGGCCAGGATCAGTCCGAGAGCATAGGCAACCAGCGCGCCGATGAGTGTCGCCTGAATTGTGATGACAAGGCCTTCCAGCATTTGCGGCAAAACGTCATATACAACATTCCAACTCCAGTTCATGGACTAGATCCCCTTTCTTATGGTCAAGTTCCGGCCCTTGGAAATCTTCTTCGCGATGAAATCCGTAATCGCTACCAAGCAGGATGCGAGAACGAAATAAATCACCATGATCAAGACGAAAGGTTCCAACGTAAGCGCGGTTTGAACCCGGATTATCTGCGCCATGAATGTGAGATCGGAAATGGTGATGAGTGAGGCGACAGCGGTCAGCTTCAGCAGCTCGATCAACAGGTTGCCAAATGTCGGGATCATGACCGGTATCGCCTGCGGCAGCAGGATATAACGGAACTTCTGGTAACTTGTGTAATTAAGGGCCGTTGCGGCCTCATGCTGGGTACGTGGGACGGATTGAATAGCCCCGCGAACCACCTCCGAGCCGTAGCTCCCTAGATTGAAGCCACAAGCAATAATACCGGCAAGCAGCGGCGCCAGATGGACCCCAAGCAGCGGCAACACATAAAACATGAAAAACATCTGCACAATGGCAGAAGTGCCCCGGAAAAATTCGAGATAAACGATTGCAGCCACACGAACGGCAACAAACCGGGAAAAGCGCGACAAGCCGACAACAAAAGAAATGATCAAGGCGACAATTGCGCTTGCGACCGTTAATTCAATTGTCGTAATCGTCCCATCGATAATTATCGGGGTATATTCTAGGACTTGATCCATTTTAGCTGCTTTCGGAATGCTGCCCCTTGTCAGGAGCAGCATTCATCGTGGACATTAAGCTGGTTAAATCGGCGATCAGTTCCCCGGACAGAAATCATCCCGTTTGACAGCCATCGTCGCTTCAGAAGAAAAACCATAAGGTTCAATAATCTTCGCGAACTCGCCGCTTTCCTTCAGTTCCGCCAGAGCCGCGTCATAGGCATCCCGAAATTCCTTGTCATCGGGATTGAAAGCCGCACCCGCACAGCCCATTGGCACGCCCTTTACAGGCATGACCAGTTCCAGTTCCGGATCATTGGTTTTCTTCAACAGATCGGCTGTACCCAAGCCCGAGAGGGCAAAGACATCAACACGGCCCTGCTGCAACATCTTGATACCACTCGGCGGATCAGTGAAAACCTTGATCTGCTCTCTCTTGACACCGCGTTCCAGCGCATATGCCTCTTCGGCACAACCTGCACAGGTCGTCATGGTGAGTTCCGGGTTCGCGGCGATGTCTTCATAGGTCAGAAGGTTATGCGGATTACCCTTGGGAACAGCAAAGGCTTCCGCCCCACAGAGATCGGGTTCCGAATAGATAATGGATTCGCAGCGCTTGGGTTTGATATACAAGCCGGAGGTCGCCATATCCACGCGGCGAGCCATCAGGGCAGGAATCATTGACCCGTAGGCGACAACCTTTGCTCTCAGCTCAGGCACGCCGAGTTTTGCCATCACAGCGCGGGCAACATCCGGCGCGGCGCCCGTCACATAACCATCACCCTTAATGTCACTATAAGGTGGCTCGTTTGCAACGGCGACTGTTGCATATCCTTGTTCACGTAGCTCATCCAGCGTTCCAGCCATGCCGATAGTTGCTGTTGTCGTTAGGACTATCGCTCCTATTGCGGCTACTTCCAGTGTTTTTCGAACCAGTCTAATCATGACACACATCCCTTTCTCTATTGATTTATCTCGTTAAAATGACGGTACTTCTCTATGGAATTTCCCCGATAATCTGCTTCAGGAAGTTTCGGGTTCTCTCTTCTTTTGGATTTTTGAATATTTCCTCTGGCGGGCCGGCTTCGACAATTTGTCCCTTCTCGAAAAACAGGACGCGATCAGCAAAGTCCCGGGCGAAATTCATCTCATGCGTCACGGTCAGCATGGTTGTGTCGGACGTTTCTGCCAAAAGCCTCAGCACATTGAGAACCTCTTCGACCAGTTCCGGATCAAGCGCGGACGTCACCTCATCAAAGAGCATGATTTTAGGATCCATTGCCAGCGCGCGCGCAATTGCAACGCGCTGCTGCTGCCCGCCTGAAAGCTGATGAGGATAGTGGTTCTGCTTTTCTTCCAGACCAACGAGCGCCAGTAGTTCCTTTGCCTTGTTCGTCGCGTCAGATTTGTCGACACCCTTAATCAGAATCTGCGGCTGTTCGATATTCGCAATCGCCGTTAAATGGGGAAAGAGGTTGAATTGCTGGAACACCATGCCAATATTTTCGCGCATTTTACGCAAATGCTTTTCGCTGGCCGGGACCAGTTCGTCATTCACCTTCTGGTGCCAGAGATAATCCCCCTCAACCATGACATGACCGCTGTTGATTGTTTCCAGCGTCATTAATATCCGAAGTATTGTTGTTTTTCCCGAGCCACTCGGGCCGATAAGTGCCAGCTTCTCTCCCGCCTTGACATGCATATCCAGATGTCTGAGAACCTGCAGATCGCCATAGGCTTTCGATACATTCTGGAATTCAATAATCCGGCTCATATTTTACTATCCCGATGTGCTGGCGTCATATTATTTCATGGTAATGTTTGATGAGATTTTAGGGGCATGAAATATCTAAAATACCTAAAAATATTCCCTTGATAGATGAACGGAATGTTTTTGAGAAAAATTTCTATTTTTCAAAGTTTTAATTCCTCTTTTTAGGCATACTCACTAATTGATACTTTCAATTAATAAGCTTATCGGCATATTTTTATTAATATGTTCAAAAGTGTGCATATTTTGATATAATTTATCATTTTAATATGATATTTGACCTGTGTTTTTCACAATTTAATGAGATTTAACTCATTATATTCGAGGTGATTGGTTTGTTTTCGCCAATAGTCTCGTAAAACGTGCATAAAAATGGAAAATTTTTTGTACTTTTTAAAAAATTTGCTGAAACTAGTATTTAGAACGCTTTAACCGTGTGAAACTGCATAAAATTGGAGAAAATATGAGCGAATTGACAGAAAATGATCATATTATTCTGCGCCTTCTACAGGAAAATGCGCGTGAAAAGCTGGAAACAATGGCATTTGAGACCGGCCTTTCCGTTGCAACAATACAGCGACGCATCAAATACTTGAAAAAGGCTGGTATTATTATGGGAGAAACAGCTTTGGTTGCTCCCGACTCAGTCGGCTATTTGATGACTTTTCTCATCCTCGTCGAACTGGAGCGCGAACGCATTGACCAGGTTGATGCCTTCAAGCGCAAGGTGAAGGCGGAACCTTACATCCAACAATGTTATTATATTACAGGCGAAGCTGATTTTGCCCTGATTGCCCTTGCCAGAGATATTCAGGATTTCGAAAACCTGACAAAGCGTTTGTTCTTTGCCGACGCAAACGTGAAGCGGTTCCGAACATCTGTCGTTATGAACAGGACAAAGGTCGGCCTGACAGTTCCCCTCGCCTAAGGTCAGGACCAACATAAATTTAAAGAGAAAATGGTGCCGCTGGGGTGACTCGAACCCCCGGCCTGCGCATTACAAATTATATTCCATGTCATTTAATGCGTTGCCATTCCTCTTGATACGGAGATTTCGCTTTTAGCTGCTTGGAATGCCTTAATAATGTCCGCCACCAAGATGTGCCGGAAAGACAAACTCCGAACCTTCCCACGGGGTAAAGAGTTTCGCGGTGGAACTGCCAAAATACCGTCTCATCTTGGAGGTGATGCGTCTAAAGCACGAGTAACGACACCAGCGTCCAGCAGTTCATCAATTTCCGGAAACCACATTTCGTCGGAACGGCTTGCAAACATCTGCATCAGGAACCATGGTTTTACATTCGCCGCCGCGTAGAGCATCCGGTCACGTTCTTGCTCTGCGGAAACATCGGCGTTGAGTACGCTATAGGTGGCGTCGATACGATATTGGTGAAACCCTAATTGAGCGTTCGGCATCAGTTCTCGCGACAGCCCGCCAATGAAAACAGTTGTGCAAGCCGAAGTACATAGGGACCGGACAAGCGTGTTGAGCCCGTTCTCACGGATCATTTTTGACAAGCCTCGAGCTTCATAGATGTTGCCACCTGTACTGGATAGAACGATTGTTCGCAGGTTTGGGTAAAGCTTCAGCTGTCTAGCGAAATGTTTGCTGATGCCTAGTTCGATCGAGCCGGTGAATTCAAGGTTCTGCCCATCAGCTGACGGAACAAAGCTAAATTTGCTCGCGCGCTCAATCTCAATGCGCGCCTGGAAGGCCTTGTCATCAGGAGCGGGCAGCGTCATTTGCCATGCGCCAAAGGCATAGGTGGCCGTCAACCAAAAGGCGACTATGGCTCCGAGTTGCGCCCCCCAAATATTTGCCATTGATCCCCTGGCACCAATATGTACGGCACCAGCGCGAAACACGCCCACCAGTTGCCAGACGAAGAATATACCATGAAAGAAGATCGCGAGTAGGAATACAAGTGTACTATGTGTACTGTAATCGCTGCCCTTGACCGGGCTGAACCAGTCTTGCCCTATAAAAACCAGTGCCCGCAACAATACGAGGTTGACCCAAAAGGACCAGGCAAGACTTTGGCGCCCATACCAATGATCTGCGATGTAGTTTCCAGACTTCCCGGCTAACATGTAAGTCGCCATTCCCCCGGTAGAATACCTTCTCCTGCATGTTGTCGCTATTTTGTGCCGCGATCAACCCATTTGGGGCGGCATTGTCATATGTGGACAACGAGTTTAGTTTCCCGAAAAACACGAACTTACTATACAATCGCCAAGAAAAAGGAGACGTGACATGAGGATAGGTGTGATTGGTTGCGGGACGATTGCCAGCGCAGCAGTACACGGCATCTCAGGAGATGGACATAAGATCACCGTATCTAAGCGAACAGCCCGTCACGCACAAGCTCTGGCTGAGACCTATGGGAACGTCACAATTGCTGACAATCAGAGTGTGGTGGATGCGAGCGACGTGATTTTCCTCGGCCTGATGGCTGAGGTCGCACCTGAAGTCCTAAGGCGACTGACGTTTCGTGAGGGGCAGAGGATTATCAGTTTCATGGCAGGTGCGACTCTGGAACAGGCAGATGCGATGGTGCGCCCAGCCCGCGCAGTTGCGATCATGATGCCTTTTCCCGGGATTGCACATGGCGGATCGCCGGTAATGATGCAGGGTGACGCCGATCTGGTGCGAGAGATATTTGGTGTCCGAAGCAGCATTTTCGCCCTAAAAAATAACGACGAAATGGCTGCCTATTTGTGTGCACAGGCGATACTGTCACCTGTGACACGGATGGTCAGTGACGCAGCAGACTGGCTTGGAGAGAGGGTTACGAACAAAGCACAAGGCGAAGCGTTTCTGAGAGCACTCATTTCATCGAGTCTATCGAAAAGCGAGTGCGCTCCGCTGATCGAGGCTCTGAACACACCCGGAGGATATAACCAACGACTGCGACAGCATATGGAGGCATCCGGGACCGGTGAGGCAGTGAGAGCAGGATTGGACGATTTAGAGTGAACGAATAGGTTTTTTGTCACTGTCAGACGAATGCGCCCTCGCGTCTTTATGGCTTTTGAGGGAACAAAACCACCTCAGGTGCCCCGCCGATCCGGCTGGCGGAGATTGCGGCGCTTCTTAAGAACAAGTTTTGCTTCCCAGCGGCCGTCATTCACCGCTTCCTCAATCAGTTCCAAGGCTAGATTACGGACCGCCTCGAGTGCAAATGTGGGGGGCCGGCTGGTAAGTTCGCACATATAGAGTGTTCGCGACAGTTCAGGTTCGACAATCGGTCTGAAATGTACTGTGCCTTTAGCGAGTTGGTCCTGCATGAAAAGTTTTGTACCAATCACGCATCCGAGCCCTGCTTCGAGCGATCCGGCGATCGCCTGGATTGAATTCATCTGCAGTTTGGCGCTTTTTTCAATCTTTTTCAGCAGATTTATATCATCCAGGATGGCCCGTGCAGAAACGCCCTGTCTAAGCAGAATGATCGGCAATTTGAGCAATTCTTCAAAGGTGATAGGCCCCTTGTCTTCACCAATGATCTCCCGCTTTCCCACAAGTACCATCCGCTCCTCAAGTATCGGTTGGGTTCGCAACGATGGATCTAGGGGAGGGTTATAGACGAGGGCAATGTCGACATCGGACGCCAACAAATTCATGAGTGTCGTGCCTGAAAGACTCTCGGTAAGCGCCAGTTCGAGACGGGGAAAATCCTGCAAGACACGCCGCGCCAGATCAACGCCTATTGCCTTCACCGCGGAATACGCCATGCCAATGGAGACGTCGCCCGATATTTCGCCTCCGGCCTCCCGCAAATCGGCCTCCGCAGCGGCCAATGTCTTCAAAATCAGCTTGGCATGTTCATGGAGGCGATGGCCCGCTGCCGTTGGCGCCATGCCCCGGGGCTTCCGGTAAAACAATTTAACGCCAAGTTCGGACTCGAGATTGGCAAGATGGTGGCTTAGGGCCGAGGCCGCTATCCGCAAATTATCGGCCGCATTGGACAGGGTCCCGCTTTCAAAAATAGCAACAAAATATCGAAGCTGTCTTAAATCCATGGTTTCTGTTTTTTATAACGATGTATTAGAAACATTATATTATTCATATGCCGCATATTTTGGTAGCCTTTTCATCGGAGGAATATCTTATGAGTGAATACATGCCCCTCGACGGTGTTCGCGTTGTTGAAATGAGCCATATGATTATGGGACCGTCCTGTGGCATGTTTTTAGGGTTTCTCGGGGCGGAAGTTATCAAAGTCGAACCGCCCGAGGGCGACAAGACGCGGCATCTTACGGGAATGGGCCGGGGATTTTTCCCAACTTTCAATCGCGGCAAACGATCTATCACACTCGATTTAAAATCAGAGGCAGGCCGCGCCGCGCTGGACAAACTTCTTGAAACAGCAGATATATTTGTCGAAAACTTTCGCGATGCATCTTTGACCGAAATGGGTTACTCACCGGATAAATGTCGGGAAAAATACCCGTCCCTGATTTTAGCGTCCTGCAAGGGATTTTTGCACGGCCCTTATGAAAACCGGACCGCGATGGATGAGGTTGTCCAGATGATGACGGGCATGGCCTATATGACAGGGCCGACGGGCCGACCGTTACGCATCGGATCTTCAGCAAACGATATCATGGGGGGGCTATTTGGCGCATTTGCTGTCTTGGGAGCCCTTCTGCAACGGAATAAAGACGGCAAAGGACATGCCGTTCGTGTCGGTTTATTTGAAAATTGCCTACTTCTGGTCGCACAGCACATGGTTCAATTTGATATTGAAGGTCGCGAAGCCCCGCCCATGCCCGAACGGGAATTTTCCTGGCCGGTCTATGACATTTTTGAGTCGAAGGGAGGCCGGCAAATATTTATTGGTGCTGTAACCGAAGGCCAATGGGCTTTGCTTTGCGACATCCTCGGCCTCGAGAAACTCAAATCAGACCCGAGATTGCAAACCCGCATGGACCAGATCAATGCACGCGACTGGACAGTTCCGATCGTCGCGGAAGCTGTCAAAACCCGCGGCTTTGACGATCTGGCAGCGGCCTTCGAACCGGTTGGTATCCCCTTTTCTCCCATCAACCGCCCCGCCGAAATGTATGAGGATCCGCATGTGAACCGGCCCGGAGGTCTGCTTACGTCAAAGCTTCCAGAAGGCGAAACTTACCGGGCGCCGGGATTCCCATTTGAAGTGGATGGGGCTAGCCCAGTACCCTATGGTACCGACATTCCCGATATCGGTGATGACACATCAGATGTACTCGCGGCTTTGGGGTTGGACGATGTGGCCATTGCGGCCGCAAGTGGAAAGAAAAAGGAAAAAGTGGCATGAGCCCCCTATCCCGCATTTATTCCAACGATAGAGTAACCCTGCGCGAAGTCGGGCTTCGTGACGGTTTGCAGTTGGTGAAAATCTGGCCAGATACCAGCGCCAAGATCGAATGGTTGAAACGTGAATATTCTGCGGGCGTACGGCATTTCGAAGTTGGCTCCTTCCTCCCCCCCTCTCGCTTTCCCCAGTTCGCCGATCTGCCTGTGCTGTTGGAGGCAATCGCTTCTCTTGAGGGCGCCTATTCGGCCGTGCTGGCCCTCAATGACCGAGGGGCAGAAGAAGCAATGCAGTCGGTGGCCGATGAAATAGTCTGCGTCGTTTCCGCGACCGAGGAGCATAGCCAGGCCAACATGCGCCGAACACGCGCCGATGCTGTATCTCTTGTCGGCAAGATCGCCGCCATGCGCGACGACGCTGCGCCCCAAAAGATCATTAATGCCGGCATAGCCATGGCGTTCGGCTGCTCGATTGCGGGCACTGTTAATCAAACTGGGGTATTGAAATTGGCCGAAGCTTGCCTTGATGCCGGTGCGGATATTGTCGGGATCGCGGATACGGTTGGCTATGCCGGCCCGCGACAGGTTGGCGAAATGTGCCGCGCCATGCAAAAGCTTTGCGGCGACCGGCCCTTTATCATTCATCTTCATGACACCCGTGGCATGGGTGTTGCCAATGCTGCCGCTGCGCTCGATAACGGCGCGCGGGTACTGGATGGCGCACTGGGTGGCCTGGGCGGCTGTCCGTTCGCCCCCGGTGCAACAGGCAACATCGTTTTTGAAGATCTTGTCTTTCTATGCGAGACGATGGGGTTCTCAACGGGCATAGAACTGGAGGAATTAAAATCAACTCGGTTGATCGCCGAAAATGCGATGCCAGGTGAAGCGTTCTATGGCGCGCTTCACAAGGCGGGCGCGCCGGCAATTTCGGAGTGGAAGGCATAACGCTTTCCAATTAATAGGAACAATAGTCATAAGGGGAGAAATAAAAAAAATGTTCAAGACACTTACACTTTCATTGGCGCTTGCCGCTTTTTCGGTCTTTACGGCCGATGCCGCGACGGTCATGCGTTGCAGTCATCAGCTGCCACCGGCACATCATATTGCAAAAGTCATCGATAGATGGGCCGCAGAAGTTGAATCAGAGTCCAACGGTGAGATCGATGTTCAGATCTTCGGCGCGGATAGCCTGGTCGGTGCGCGTGAAAACATCGTCGCAACGGCGAAAGGCGATATCGAATGCGCCTTCTCGCTGAATTTCCAATGGGGCAAGACGTTACCACTGATGAATGTCACCGTTGCTCCGTTCGCTTTCGGTGATCTCGAAATCTGGCGCAAATGGCCAGACTCAGAAGCCGCCGCGTTTCTCTCGCAAAAGCTTCTGGAAAAAGGCGTGCGCAATGTCGTCTGGATGTTCCAGACAAACACCTCTGTTTTCACCTCCAAGGGCAAGTTTCTTGTGAAACCGGAAGACTTCCAAGGGATCAAGATGCGCGGACTTACACCGCCTTTTGATGCCGCGCTGAAAGCGCTCGGAGTAACCCCCTCCTCCATGCCGGGTTCCGAAGTGTATCAGGCGCTGGCGACCGGCTTAATCGACGCTGGCATCACGGATGTCGCTGCGGCGGTATCGCGCAAATATTATGAGGTCCAGGATCACTTCGTTGTCGTACCGGTTCTCAGCGCCTACCTCCATGGTTATGTAAATCCGTCTTGGTATGACGGATTATCCGACCTGTCCAAAGCTGCACTTGAAGGCGCGGGGAAAAAGGCTGCCGTATGGGCAGTTGAAGCCTCCGCCGCTGCCGGTGCCGCCGGGCCTGGCCAACTGGAGGCCAAGGGTGTTCAAGTGCATATTGCAACGCCTGAAGAAAACGAGGCACTCGAAGCCATCATGCGCCCTGCCTTCAACAAGGCCTTCGGCGAGAACGATCCAGACAGCCAGACACTGATCGAACTTATCGGCAAGATCTAACAATCCGTATGGCCAATGAACAACAAGGAAAGATGGAGGCTGGCAATGCCTCCATCCTACTGCGCATTGCTGAGTTTCTGATCCGGGTCGGTGGTGCCTTATCATCGCTTCTGATTATTTTAATTCTGGGAATTGTCTGCTACGCGGTCCTGCAACGCTATGTATTGGACAAGCCGTTGCTTTGGAGTGACCAATTCATTGGATATCTTCTTGTCGCGACAATCATGCTGGGGGCGGCCGAAGCCCTGCGGCGCGGTGACCATATTTCGATTGAGCTTCTTGCCGAGCGTGTTGACGGCAAGTGGCGATTGTTCATCAGACTTTTGAGCAATTTCGCCGTCATCGCCTTTGCCGCAGTCTTGGGCTGGAGCACCTGGAATTCGATTGAATTTGCCCGGGCATTCGGCTCCTATTCTGTCGGCTATATTGAAATTGAAACCTGGATACCACAAGTGCCTCTCCTGTTCGGCGCGGGGCTTCTCATTCTAGCCGCTACGGTTCGCCTTTTACGTCTTCTCAGCGAAAAGCAACCCTAATGACTGTCTTTCTGGTTTTCGCGGCGGTTATTGTTCTCCTCATCGCGGGGATACCGATTTTTGCGGCACTGGGTCTTGTCGCAATTGGTATTCTGGCGATCTTTGAGGGCAATGTCTCCAGCATCGCGGATACAGTTTTTTCGCATCTGAACAAGCCCATCCTGACGGCAATTCCGCTTTTCGTTCTGATGGCGCAAATCATGATACGGGCAAAGGTGATCGATGATCTCTATAACTTTGCCCATACGGTGGTGGGGCATGTAAAAGGCGGCCTCGGTGTTGCAACCGTCATCGCCTGCACAATTTTTGCGGCAATCTCCGGATCGTCAGTTGCGACAGCGCTATCAATCGGCTCCAGCGCCCTTCCGCAAATGAAACGATTTGGCTATCGCGAGCGCGACGCGCTTGGGGTTATCGCCGCTGGCGGGACGCTCGGCATTCTGATCCCCCCATCAGGGCCCATGATCCTCTATGCCATTGTCTCGGAAGTCTCAATCGGCGCCCTCTTCCTTGCCGGCATCATTCCCGGTCTCTTGCTGGCGCTGGTATTTGCCATTTTCTGCATCATGCAGGCGTCATCGCGCAAAGACGTAAGCGCGCCGGCAAGAGCGAGTTTGTGGACTATAGCACGAGCATTCCGGCGATCCGTTTGGGCGCTTCTCGCGCCGCCACTTGTCATGAGCGGCATTTATTTCGGCATCTTTACCGCCTCCGAAGCAGCGGCTGCGGGAACTCTCTATGCCCTGCTAGTCGCCATATTCATTTATCGTAACTTCGGCTTCCGCGATTTGTATGAGTGTGCCTACGCAACAATGCGCACGTCGATGATGGTTTTCATGATTATTGCCGGTGCCGCCGTTTTCGGCCACGCCATTACCATCATCCGGCTGCCCTTCGGCATAACCGAGGCTGTCGCGGAAATTGGTCTCGGGCCGCTCGGTTTCATCGTTGCGGTCATGGCCCTTATTTTTATTTTGGGTATGTTTCTGGAATCAATTGCCATCATCCTGATCACGACACCCATTTTGATGCCGACCATGGCCCATCTAGGCATAGACCCCGTCTGGTATGGCATCTTGCTTATGGTCAATCTGGAACTTGCGATGATCACACCCCCGGTCGGCATGAACCTCTTTGTCATAAAGGGGATTACCGACGCGCCACTTTCCGAAGTGGTCAAAGGCGCCGCCCCATTTGTCCTTCTAATGCTGATCTGTCTTGCGGTTCTCATAGCCTTCCCTGCTTTGGCAACCTGGCTGCCTTATAGCGCCGGCTTCGGACGCTGAAGAAAAGGCGTTATCACACTAAGTTGCTGTGGCACTGGTCTTTCAGACGAATGCAACCCCGTCTCCGTATGGCGTATAATGGCACAACGATGCCTCTATTGTGCCGCACCAAGTTGCTGCCGTGCAGGTAACGTACAGGACGTCTATTATAAAGGGTCGAAGGACTTTGAGGCTGATAAGCGGCGGTTGGCAGGAGATACGATGCGAGCTGCCAGTATAGATGAGGTACGTGATCTGTGCGCGCAAGCTCGTGATTAAAGGAGGTGATTGCCGAGCAGACATGGAGATGCGTCTTCTCAAAAAAGCAAGATCGCGAAATGAACCGCCAAGGCTTTCCTTCACAACCCCCTATGCTCTTTTGTGGGCCTCTGCGAAAGTAGAACTGATGGCCTCGCCGCACCAGATAATCAAGTCGATATTCGCCCATACTCGGACCTTCTCTGTACCAGTCCGGTGGATTTGCAATTGATCTGATGATTACAAATAATACGATTTTGAATAGAGAGGATAGGCGAGGAGCCTCAAGGATAGAAAGTAAAGGATTTTATAGAATCGAGTATCTTTGGTAATTGTGGTTTAGTGCGCCCCAGCTCTTCTGGGGAAGTGCGGGTCAGCAGTAAATTAATATTTATTAAGATATATGACCGCGAAATTCTTTGGAAAAGCTGCCTTCTACCGATAGAATTCCCTCTTCATTCTCAGGTATTCCATCCCCAAAATACAAGGATTAAACAAATGTCCATTGATGCAAAATTGGCTGAACTCGATATCACCTTGCCCAAAACTCCTTCCGCCATTGGCAACTATATTGGTGGCGTTGTTACCGGTAATTTGCTGTTCATGTCCGGTGTCGGCCCGAGGAAGCCCGACGGCGGCGCTGTGACCGGCAAGGTTGGGGCGGACCTGACTACCGAAGAAGCTTATGATGCAGCCCGGCTTGTCGGCCTCAATATGCTGGCCAATATGAAGTCGGTGATCGGTGATCTCGATCGGGTCACGAAAATCGTCAAGGTCCTCGGGATGGTCAATGCAGTGCCGGATTTTAAGGAGCACCCAAAAGTCATCAACGGTTATTCTGACCTGATGGTCGAAGTTTTCGGAGATAAAGCCGGTAAAGCTGCCCGGTCCGCCGTCGGTATGGGCTCTCTACCCAACCAGATCGCCGTTGAGATCGAAATGATCGTGGAAATTACAGACTAGGTGTAAAGCCCCATTGTTAAGTGCCCTTATTTGATAGAGTTCGGTTTAAATGCAGACGAAAAACTGGCGCCCGGTCTACATCACTTTTGTGCCAGCAGTGATCATCTGCGCCATTTCTTCCAGTTTCATTACGTCGTTAGGACCCTCTGCTCTCCTCTAATAAAGCCAACGGTCCATCCTTTCCAAAATGAGTGTGTCTCCGCTCATGAACAGACGGACAGCCTCGATTGCGCATGGAATACTTGTAGAGCCCAAAAGTATGGAGCACAGGGACAGTCGATCGGGTTCGACATACAGATCTATATCGAACACTGAAATTGAGACACGTCCTTCTAACGCCACGTCATTATTTGCCTTCCACTGCAAAAACCGTTACTTGTAGCAAAACAAACAAAATCAAGCAGAACCAAACCTTCTCAAGGACTACCAATGAATTTTGACGATGTGATCCTTAACCGTCGCAGTATCCGTGGCTATAAACCTGATCCCGTGCCGAGGGCACTAATCGAAGAGATCATTGCCTTGGCGATGCGCGCGCCATCGTCGATGAATACCCAACCTTGGAGTTTCTACATCATTACGGGCGAGCCGCTAGACCGCATTCGCGCTGGCAATACAGAACGCAACTTAGCAGGCGTCCCCCACTCACGCGAGTTCCGTACTGGCGAGCCCTTCACCGGCAAGCACCGTGACAGACAGGTTGGCGTCGCCAAGCAACTGTTTTCCGCCATGGGCATCGCCCGCGAGGACAAGGATATGCGTCAAGACTGGGTATTGCGCGGCTTTCGTCAATTTGACGCGCCAGTATGCGTAATCGTGACTTATGACCGCGAGCTGGCCAGCAGCGACGATACACCCTTCGATTGCGGCGCAGTTGCGACGGCGCTGGTAAATGCTGCGTGGTCACGTGGGCTGGGCACAGTGATTAACAGCCAGGGGATCATGCAATCCCCCGTGGTGCGCGAGCATGCCGGCATTGCCGATGATCAGATCATCATGAAAAGCATCGCGCTCGGCTGGCCCGATGAAACCTTCCCGGCTAATGCGGTAGTTTCAGAACGCAAAAGCATCGAAGAGGCAACCGTGTTTGTCGGCTTTGTAGACTAGGCACTCACTTTCAGCACGATTGAGGGCATAAACTCATTGACGTGAACGGGTCTCAAAAGTGCGCATAACCGACTATGGCTGTTTGATGAAATGGCAACTCTACGACCGATGGTACAAGCGCCCGGTTCGGAATTCTATTGATCGCCCTGCAGCTTATTCATTGTGCGACGTAGAGCCCGCCCGGCGGCCCGGGCCTTGCCTTTCTCTCAGGCAATAAGCTTGGCCTCGGCGACACAGCTCTGATATGCTCGTCTCACCGCACAAGCCTCCTGAATACTGAAGGGGAACATTTCCTATATTAAAACAGCAACTATGCAACCGCCCGCGAGCCATGCGAAGCTCAAGATTGCGAGCCAGAACAGAATTTTCTCCGTTATGCGATCGCTACTCATCATCCCGACACCATGCTGTTTAAGTTTCCAGATCAGGAAGACTATGCTGAGCGCGATAAAGCCAAGGTTGAGAAACATGGTATAATCGACTTTGAAAAATTCCCGATCTGTGACGCTTTTGGCGCTGGAAGTCTCCGGCAATTGATCGAAAGCGGCAAAGCCGTAATGCATAATTAGCGCAGCAGCGATCAAAGCAATTAAAAAAACGCCCAGAATGTAGAGGGCCATTTTCCAGCCGTAATATCGGGCTTGTATACGCAGGACAGGGAAGACAACAAGATCGCTGAAAATAAATGCCATGATTCCGGCAAAGCTTACGCCGTTGCTATACAAAACAGCAGCTAACGGGATATTACCCATTGAGCCGATGAAAGTAAAAAACGCCGCAATCGGGCCAATGAAAGTTTGGGCCAGAATTTGCCAGAAGGCCGGATCATCGCCACCGGATCCAATAAAAAGCATCTGGAAAAAGCTTTTCGGGACAAAGGCTGCAATAATGCCCGCTACCGTAAAGCCGATCGCCACATCCTTCCAGACCATATCCCATTCCATGACATAGCGATTTGAAACTCTCGCCCAGCCCTCTCTAGAGCGGATCAGCTTTTTCCAATCGGGTATTTCCTCTTTTTCTTCTTCACCTGTTTCTTCGCGGGCATGTTTGCGTGCCTTGTCCTCCATGTTTTTGGTCAAGGTCAATCTGACGACAAGCCAGGTTACAAGAATTAAGAGAATGCCGCCCAAATATTCCCCGACAACGAATTGCCAGCCAAGAAAAATTGCGATGATAATGCCAAGCTCAATGACCAGATTGGTCGAGGCCAGTAAAAAGGCCAGAGAGGGAACAAGCGCCGCTCCTTTAGTAAACAAGGATCGCGTGGTGGCCAACGCGGCAAAGCTGCAAGAGCTCGAGATAAAGCCAAAAAAAGTGCCGAGTGCGACACTCTTTGGCCCGGCTTCGCCCATTGTTTGCCTCATCCGTTCGCGCGTAATAAAGACCTGGATCATGGAGCTTATGAGGTAACCCAGCCCAAAGGCCCAGAATGCCATCCAGAATAATCCCAGGGTTGTTGTTGCCGCCTCACCCCATGTTTGTAAAAAGCCGTTCATATTGTGAAGTTGCCCAATTTTACTGCTTGACTATAAAACTTCTTCCAAGGGTCCGCTTTCTGCGGTAAACGGCGGAATATATTTTCCAGTGTGTAATTTTGCGGCCCCAACTCCCTGTCTTTCAATTCCTCCCAATCTATGGGCGTAGCAATTGGTGCGCCCTTCAGCGCCCGCAGAGAATATGGCGCGATAGCTGTCATGCCGTAATCATTACGCAGGTAATCGATAAAAACTTTATCCCCGCGCTTTTTCTTGCGACTTTCCAGTGTGGTCAGGTCAGGACATTCATCACAAAGCTCCTCTGCCAGCTTTCTGACGGCTTTTTTGACTTCGTCAAATTTTTTCTCCGGCTTAATTGGAATATGGATATGCACGCCGCGTGAGCCGGTCGTTTTAAGAAAGGACGGCAAATCACGTTCATCAAGAATAACTTTCAGGGCAAAGGCGGTTTTGCGGACCTTTTCAAAATCATTATCGCTTGGGTCAAGATCAAAAATAATCTGGTCCGGTATTTCCAAGTCCTTTTTGCGCGCCAGTCCCATATGCTGCTCAATGACATTCTGACCGGCAAAATAGACAAGGTCGGCCGCTTCGTCGGCACTGGCCATTTTCATATTTTCCCCGCCCTTGCTTTTCATGGACACGTCCAGCCGCTCCACAAATTCAGGAAAGTGATCCGGAGCATGTTTGTGAAAGAAACCGCTTTCATCAATCCCGTGTGGGTAGTGGCGAAGTGTTAAGGGCCGGTCCTTGATATGTGGCAACATATAATCGGCGATCCGCTTGTAGTAGGAAGCTATATCCGCTTTGGTCAGCTCCGCTTGCGGAAACAAGATTTTATCCGGATGACTGATCTCTATCTTTTCTGTCTTCATGATGGGTCAATATGAATGTTTTTTTCAGGCGGCACGTTTATCTTCCCGTACTACGTCCCCCGGCGCCTTGTCTTTCCGCAGGCCGAGAAAGCG
This sequence comes from uncultured Sneathiella sp., assembly GCF_963973085.1. Classification (GTDB taxonomy): domain Bacteria; phylum Pseudomonadota; class Alphaproteobacteria; order Sneathiellales; family Sneathiellaceae; genus Sneathiella. The sequence continues at coordinate 345,681 of NZ_CAXAXA010000003.1, read as the reverse complement.
CGGATGGCGCAGTTTTCCGCCATTCGTCCATTCGGTAAATCTGACCTCGCCAACAAAATGCGGCGTGAGCCATGTAATACCGTCCTCGCTTTCGTCAAAGTTATCGAACGGAGAGGTTTTGCGCATATGGGCGTCCATTCGACGCCAGAAATCTTTCAGGAAATTATCGTCGTAGCCGGTGCCTACTTTGCCTGCGTAAAGGAATTGACCCTTGTCATAATAGCCGATGAGAAGCGCTCCAAAGCCAATGCGTTCCCCTTTCGGAGCCGTATAGCCGCCAATCACGAATTCCTGACCCTTGGCACATTTGAATTTTAACCACTTGGTCGACCGGCTGTGAGCATAGGTGCTGTTGCTATCCTTGGCGATAAGTCCTTCCCAGCCGCGTTCGCAGGCATCCTCCAGATATTTTTCGCCCTTTTCATTCTTATGCGCGAGATAAACCAGAGGATCACTAATATCGAATGCGGTTTTGAGAACAGACTTGCGATCTTTAAGCGTCACATGTGTCAAATCATATCCATCGAAATAAATCAGGTCGAAAATATAGGCAAAAACTGGATAATCCTTGAGAAGCTTTTCTCCTGGGTTGCTGACATGCATGCGGTTTTGCAGGGCGGAAAAGCTGGTCAATCTATCAACAAAGGTAACCAACTCGCCATCAACAATAAAATCACCTCGCAGGCTTTTGAGAGCATCTACAATTTCAGGGTAATAATCGTTTTGGTTCTTCTGATTACGTGACATCAGGCGTATGTTTTTACCCTGCTTGAAAAACAGACAGCGCTGACCGTCGAGTTTGCGCTCGAAAATCCACGCAGGATCGGAGAAATATTCATGGGTCAGGGTCGCCAGCATCGGCTCTGTCCACTCCGGCATAGCAGTCTTGCTCAATCTGTCCGACGCATTTTCAGACAATTTCTCCAAAGCTTCATGCATTGTCTTTCTCGTCTTCTTCCTCGGCTATTTCTTTGAGGGACCGATTAGTCAGGACGGAATCCGGTTCCGTGCTGACTGGATTGCGACGGGCATCGGCATGTTCATCATCCAGTTTGAATATCAGCCATTGTTCCTGTTTGGATTTCCTGTCCATGCGCACCAACGCATAGCCGCCTTTCAGTTTTTCGCCCTCTAATGTGAATTTTAGCGCGCCGTCTTCCAAAGCATCAGCCATGGTTTTGTCATGGTCTTTATTCTCAGCAATCGGTTTGTATTCCCCTCGATCCCAGACCATTACGGTACCGCCGCCATATTGATCCTCAGGAATTACGCCTTCAAAACCCGCATAATCCATCGGATGATCTTCAGTGCGGACGGCCAGATGTTTTTCGCCAGCCTTGGTTGAAAGTCCTTTCGGTACTGCCCAGGAGACTAGCGCTCCGTCAATGCTTAGGCGGAAATCATAATGCGGGGTGCTGGCATCATGCTTTTGTATAACGAAGATCGTTTTGCCTTTGCCATTTCCATCCTCCGGTTCTTCAGTATTTTTGAAGTCCCGCTTTCTCCGATATTTTTTCAGAGTGTTTTTTGTCATGGCATTGCCTCAGATTAGTTTGTCCTTGCCAACGACAGGGTGGGAATAAAAGTTCCCCGTTCTTTCATACAGTTGCAATGATCTCACGCACATGGATCGATCTACCCAAAATTTTATTGTCCGACGACGGTTCTGTTGGGATTTATGGAAGCGCTTTCGCTTTTTTGCGCGGCAAGCCACTCTCTGGCCTGCTGTTCCTCGGTGACATCGAAATATCGGATGTCAGACGGAATAAAAATATCCGAAAACTGGGTCATCCATTTTTGAGTAATATCGTCTCCTACCATTGCCATGGGGCCGAATTCGCGCCTGTGTTTCAAGCCAAATCTTAAGTCCTTCCAGATAGCGGAACCTTCCCAGCCTTCAAAATGGTCCAGTTTGATCAGGAATTTAGGCCAGTCGTGTAATTCCAATAGGTTGTCAATAACGGGCAAAACCTCGTCATAGTCCTTCTCTGTCAGCTTCTCACTGGCAATGATTTCAATTGTGTCATTTTTAATGTTCCATTTTATCATTATTACTATCCTTTCAATTTATTGGACAATGGACACAATTTATCGCTGTCGTGTCTGGGAATTATCACCAACGGCAGAGTGCGGCATAATCTGGCGAAGCTCCTTCAGGCATAGGGATAACTCTTCCTCCGTTAAGAAGCGTTTTTATTGCGGCCAGGTTGACCAGTTCATCGCCCGGACCAGTTACGCTTTCATCCTGTTCCTGTTCTTGAATTTTGCTGGTGTCCGGATCGAACCTGCCCCAGTAATAATCCTGCGACTTGTCCGGTAGCATCAATGTTTCAATGCGCTGCGAATGTGCAGCCCGGACTATATCGGGAAGATTGTCCTCAATACTGCCCTCATGTTTTCTCTTGAGGCGTTGATATGTCGCCAATGCGCGTTCGCTTTCCTGCTCGAACCGTTCCTTTAATTGCTGCCTGACATTTTCAATCCATATTTCCGGCTTTTCACTTGAGGGATTTTTCTGGTCTAGCTTATGTAACTGTAAACCACCGCTACGCATTACAGTCTTGTACAACCCCTCCAGTTGGGGCCCGGCGACCAGAAATACTTCCTTGAAATGCCGCTGTTGCAGCGTATCATCTACCCAGTTTTCGAGTTGCTTCAAATACTCTTTCAAATGGGCATTCTTTGTCGCATCATCACCGGCCACTCCCTGGCCGTGATAGCCCGGCGTGGTTGCATTAACGCCGCCGCCATAACCCTGAGAACGAAATTGCAGGGATTCTTCCATGTCATATGTTTTCATAAAATCATCAAAGCTGCTTAACGGCTCGGGCGGGACTTGCGTCTCATAGTGTTCACTTGATCTATCAGAGAAGATCAGGGCGGGGTTATTCATGCTCAGCAGCAAAACAGCAACTTTGCTGTCTTGCTGGAGACGAGGGATAACCGGTCGCAAATAGAAATGACGGTCTACAATGACATTTTCATCAATGGAAAATGGCAGATGATATAATCCCTGCTTATCCTCACTCACACAGACGATAAGCCCGCTTTGAAGATGGGTCCAGAAATCAGCCTCATCCAGAAGCGGCTCCAGCGGCGATAAAAGATCGTCGATTTGTTGCTGCTGACATCCAATTTTCTCAAGTTTTTTTGTTGCGTCCTGGAGGAGGTTTTTAAATCGGATCGCGTTTTGTTGTTGCTGATCGCCACTTTTAATGCATGGCATAGTCAGAGTTAAGCAAAGCGGCGCTTCAAAAGCAGCCAATTCCTTCAATATATCTGTATTTAGGAGTGAAATTTCCGTCATGTCGTCTTTACCTTTTTCCCTTGGGGACTTCAATCTTCCAACAAATAACCATCACAAATGGTTCCCGATTTTTTAATAGAATTCTCAAGAATTTTGTCGGGGTTCTGCCGTCGACCCGCCACGCGCCCTTCATCAGAAAAGCTTGAATGCGTTCCCTAAGGCGTTGTCAGGGCAAAAGTTCTTGGTCGGGGAAGGCTCTGGTTTTACGATCCGCTGATGACAAAACCATTTCGTTATTTCAAGTCATCACCTGAAATCATCCGCCGGGCCGTTATGACGTGACGGTTGGTCAAATTATCGGGGGATTTTCATTGAGACCAACAATTCCGGAAGTTTTCGCTATTCGCACAAAGCGTTCACGAAGCCGCAAGGGGCTTCGTGATAAAATGCAATATCCCTTTACGCCTCGCGGACCATAATCTCAAACAGCCGGCTTTTCTTGCTTGCCTTCACAAAATTCTTCTATGGCTTTGGCGCAAAATTCATCAAGGTCATCCGGCTTTCGACTGGTGACAAGACCTTTGTCAACATGGACATCCTCGTCCACCCACCTGCCACCGGCATTCTCAATATCGGTTTTAAGGCTCGGCCAGGAAGTGACCGTCCGGCCCTTCAAAACTCCGGCCTCGGCCAATGTCCATGGACCGTGACAGATGGCTGCAACCGGTTTTTCCTGTTCGAAAAATTCCTTCACAAATTGCATGGCGCGCTGATTTAACCGCAATGCATCCGGGTTTTGGACACCCCCCGGTAGAACCAGTCCATCATATTCGGCGGAGATCACCTCATCGACTGTTTTATCAACGGAAAAAGTATCTGCTGTGTCGGCATGATTCATGCCCTGAATTTCCCCGGTTTTCAATGATACGAGCTCTACCATTGCGCCTGCATTTTGAATGTCTTCCCACGGGCGGGTAAGCTCAACCTGCTCAAATCCGTCCGTTGCCAGGAATGCGATTTTTTTACCTTTCAATTTCTGCTGCATATAATCCTCCAGATTTAGGGTTGGAATTATCCAATACCTAATCGGGAAGAAAGTTCCTCACATTTACAAAAAACCTGGATTTTTAGCTAGGCGGATCATGCGGATGACGAGATTCATACGCAGACATAATCGCAATGCTTAATAGCTGAATGTTCGGGAATTTATTCAGTGACAGTCATATCAGAGGATACGCTGTAAATCCAAGAAACTAATTCTTCTGTTTCAAATGGCTTCAACAGTATCGTCAAAGGGCTCTACTGTCAGTGAAATAAATTGAAACTGATCGCTGACATCAACTGCAATGTTTGATTTTTAACAGAGGTTCTGCTTTGCATGCATTCATGCAGAGCGTTGCGCAGATCCAGCCGCACATCTTTGCGTGCCATGTCCAGGAGCTGACGGGAAGCTGCACCATGTGCGGGCTCAAGGTACTTGCCGGTGCGTAGCGAATAATAAACTACATCACCGTCACGGTTGACGATAATATGGGCCGAGGTGAACCGTTCCAGAGCCCCCCGTTCAAACGAATTCTGCAAACTTTGCTGATTGGCAGTCGGAGATCTGGTCGGTAGATTGATTGCTTGCGAGTTCGGCCATAGAAGCGAAAAAGGGGCAGAAGTAATGACTTCGTCAGTTTTCTGGAAAATGTGGTGTTTTCTATCAATGCCTTTAAAGAGATCGGCAAATTGCGTTACGTTTTCCGATGCGCCCAAAAATAAATAGCCGCACGTTTTCAACGCGTAATGAAAAACCGGAATAATAGTTTTGCAAGTCTGCGCCGAGATAAATCAGCAAATTCCAGCAGGATATCAAATCAATGCGGGAAAACGGGGGATCACGTACGATGCTGTGTGAGGAGAAAATACATAATTCACGAAGGGCTTTTGTGACGATATGACTTTCGCCCTCCTTGATAAAAAACGCTTAAGGCGTTCAGGTATTTTTCGTCGCCGTCACTTAAAACTTTCAAGGCTTGAAAATTTTCCACATAGTCGACCAGTCCAGACGCGGCGGCACTTGCGGGCATATCCGGATGAAGCGGCGCGGAATGGTTTTCCCCCTGGGCAACCGTAAGGCCACCATGTTGCTTTATCGCTTTTAGCCCCAATGTTCCGTCACGCCCACCGCCCGATAAAACAACACCAATGACATGTTCTTCCTGATCTTCAGCAAGTGATGTGAAAAAACATCGATCGGGTTATGAGCCTGATTATGCTCTTTCAACTTCGAAAATTTTAATTTTCCCTTTCGAAGCATTAAATATCCGGTGCGCGGCATGAAATTAATATGGCTGGCCTTCAATTCCTGATTGTTTTTAACCTCGATAACATTCAGTGCGGCGACGCGCGATAATATATCGCCCATCAAACTTTTACGGTTCCGGGCAAGATGTGTCACAATCACGAACGCAAAACCGCTATCTTCAGGGATGGGTTTCACTAAACCCTGCAACGCTTCCGCGACTCCGGCAGAAGCGCCGATCGCTATGAAAAATGGTCGCTTTTCGTCTGTCTCTGTCATATCCGCATTTCTTGCCTGAGCATATTAAGGTCAAGCGCAACATAGTGGAATCAAGTCTACTAAGCTAAACCAATTAACCATAAAAAACTAAAAATGATCTTTGCTTTTTTATGGAGCTTATACGCGGCCGGCGAGTTCGTGAGCGAGACTCCAATTTAGATTACTGGTGAAAATATGCCTGCATCAATGGTTATTGAACATTCCCGCAATACCATGGTCGACCGACAGACCGACCGGCACGGCATCAAGGGCAGCAATGCCCCGCAGTCTTTTGTGGGAATGCCGTAAGTTGAACAAACCTTGTGGTGCATGTAAGCATCCAGACTCAAAGCTCCCCTTGCTTAAAGCCAGAATAGTGTTTTCAAACCATCGCAAGCCAAAAAGTTTCCGCATAAATTATGGAACTTTAGCGGGTAGATAATGTTGGCAAAGAGAACGCAATAAAGTCAGCGAGGCTCGAGAAAAATGAAAGCAGAAAGTAAATGTTTGAACTTTGGTTTTAATGCAGGCGCATTCCTACTTATTGCAGGCCTGATGATCTGCGGGATAAAGGATGCAAATTCTGAAACCAGTAAAACCGGGAACACGACAAATAGCAGCAATGCTGAAAAGCCTTTTACTGTGCTTGCAGGCGGTAAAGCGCAATTTGTCAGTACGCAGAATGAAGAAATGGGCGTTGCCATTCTGCAGGAAACAGCCAACGGCGTCCTGATAGAACTGAAGCTTCGAGATATGCCTCCGGGGCGACATGCAATTCATGTCCATGAAAAAGGGGCTTGTACGCCAGTAGGAAAAACGGCCGGATCAAACAACAAGGATTATTTTTCTGATGCTGGAGGTCATCTCAATCCTTCCGGTCGTGAACACGGGCTTCTAAACGAGGGTGGACCCCATGCAGGCGACCTTTTGAATATCTATATTCATCAGGACGGGACGCTTGAGACGTACATACTCAATGACCGCATGACTTTAAATTCGGAAAATGAAAGCGGTGCCGCTCAGCTGCTTGATGACGATGGGGCGGCGTTCATTATCCATGAAGGCACAGACGACTATCGCTCACAACCGTCAGGCGATGCCGGTAAGCGCATTGCATGCGCGGTTATCAAGGCGGATTAAAGGCAATTCCTTTCACTAAGGAGGCGTTCAATATGGAATCATCAATAAAGGAAAAAATCCTCAGATATCCTGACCTTCTTGATGACCTGGAGAAGGAAAAAGACCCTCAAACCATGATTGATACGCTGGCCGAGCGCTACGACGCCCCTCGAGATGTAGTTGAGAAAATTATCGCCGAGTGGAGCGCGGGCCGGGAAAAAGTGGATGCGGATGACGAATAAATCACATAAACCTTTGGTTCTTATCACAGGGGCTTCGGGAAATATTGGCGGCGCAATATGTAGACGATTGAAAGAAAATTTCATTCTGATCGGGCTGGACATAAAACCGTCGAAGCAGGCGGATATCAGCCTTGAATGTGATTTGACGTCCGAAGATTCCATAAAATTAAACTGCCATAAGATCAAAGAGCAATATGGCGATAAAATAGCCGCTGTCATCCATCTGGCCGCCTATTTCGATTTCACCGGTGACCAACACCCCCTGTATAAGAAAGTAAATATTGAAGGGACAAGAGCGCTTTTGGCTGCCCTCCAGGATTTTAGCGTTGAGCGGTTTATCTATTCTTCGACCATGTTGGTGCATGAGGCCGGTGTGCCGGGACAAAAAATCAACGAAGATACGCCCATTGATCCCGGTTGGGTATATCCGCAATCCAAAGCGGATACCGAGAAAGTAATTCAGGATGAGCATGGTAACATTCCCTACACGATTTTGCGGCTGGCCGGTCTTTATGATGACGAAAGCGCCGCACCGACACTTTCCTATCAGATCGCTCGGATTTATGAGCGAGCGTTTAAAAGTCGACTTTATGCCGGAAATCTAATGGCAGGGCAGGCCTTTGTTCATAAGGACGATATGGTGGATGTCTTTATGCGTACGGTCGAACGCCGCATGGATTTGCCGAAGGAAAATATCATTCTCGCCGGTGAAGATGAGGTCATGAATTATCAGGAGCTGCAAAATCGCATTGGCAGCCTGATTTTCGGTGAAAAAGAATGGAAAACGATTAACCTGCCGGAACTGATCGCCAAACCGGGCGCATGGGTTGAAGAGAAGGCGGAACCCCTTATTCCCGATGCCTTCGATCAAGGAGAAAAACCATTTATCAAGCCGTTTATGATCGATCTGGCGGACGATCATTATGATCTGGATATTTCCCGCGCAAAGGAAATGCTGGATTGGCAGCCGAAGTATAAAATCTTCGATGGGCTGGGAAAGCTCATTAATAATTTGAAGGCAGATCCGTCCTGTTGGTATGACCGCAACGGGATTGTTCGTCCTGACTGGATTCAGACGGCGGATGAGAAGAATAAAAACCCCGAGGCAATCCGCAAGAAACACGAAAAAAACTATCGGCATTTGCATCGGGAGAACCTTTGGGCACATTTTCTGAATATGGGGCTGGCGTTCTGGCTAATGAGCGCCCCGTTCATTTTAAATTACGAAAGTCAGGCCATGGTCTGGAGCAATATCGGCTCCGGACTGACCCTATTTGTTTTCTCCAGTTTATCCCTATCCTGGCGCAAAGGTTTGATGCGTTGGGCTGCGGGCGCCGTCGGGTTTTGGCTTTTGGGGGCACCTTTAATCTTCTGGGCGCCAACGGCTGCGGGCTATCTGAACGATACTATTATCGGGATGCTGATTATCGGCTTTGCTGTCTGTACCCGTCCTGTTCCAGGGGTGTCAGCCATTGCCGCAGAAACCGGGCCGACCACGCCGCCGGGCTGGACGTTTTCACCTTCGGGATGGTTCCAGCGCCTGCCGATTATCATTCTGGCCTTTGTCGGCTTTTTTATTTCCCGCTATCTTTGCGCCTATCAGCTCGGCCATATTGACGGCGTCTGGGAACCGTTTTTCGCTGGCTCCGCAGAGATGCCGCAAAATGGTACGGAGGAGATTATTACATCCTCTATTTCCAAAGCCTGGCCCGTTCCTGATGCCGGGCTGGGCGCACTAACCTACGCGCTGGAGATTCTGACCGGCATTATGGGCTCGACCCGGCGCTGGCGCACCATGCCTTGGTTGGTCATGCTTTTTGGAATTATGATTGTCCCGCTCGGGGCTATCTCAATATTTTTTATCATTATCCAGCCGATCCTGATTGGGACATGGTGTACCCTTTGCCTGATCGCGGCGGCGGCGATGCTTATCCAGATTCCCTATTCTCTTGACGAGTTGGTCGCAACGTCGGAATTTCTCTATCGTCGCAAAAAGCAGGGGAGGCCGTTGCTCCGCATATTCTTCATTGGTGATACCGATGACGGGAAATGGCAGGATGAGGAAGATGACTTTGAACAGCCACCCTCCGTTATCATCAAGGAGATGCTCAGTGGTGGTGTGACACTGCCATGGAATCTGGCTTTATGTATCCCTGTCAGTATCTGGTTGATGTTTACCCGCCTGACGGTGAATGCGAATACGGAGATGGCAAATTCAGACCATCTGATCGGCTCGCTGGCGCTGACGGTTGTGATTACCGCGCTGGCGGAATCCGGTCGCGCTGTTCGTTTTCTGCTTATTCCCCTAGGCTTGTCACTTTTCGTGACACCTTTCATTTATGATGCGGGAATGCTCTCCATAATCGGTAGCCTCATATGTGGAATTCTACTCGTTGCTTTGAGTATACCAAAAGGAAAAATCTACAACTCCTACGGTTTGTGGGACAAGGCAATTGTTTAACTCCCTGCCTTTGATTTTCAATCTCCTGATTTTTGCTGTGTTGGCGATAATCATATGGACAGCCGGGACGCGGCTGTCCTATTTCATTGACGCCATCGCCGAGCAAACAAAAATTGCGCGGGCCTTCCTGGGCCTGATACTACTTGCTGTCGCGACGGAGTTGCCGGAATTTGTGACGACACTTACGGCATCTTCAACTGGAAAGGGGTCATTGGCGCTCAACAATATGTTTGGCGGAATGATGCTGCAACTGGCCGTACTGGCAATTGCAGATATATTCGTCAAATCCGGCACGCTAAGCTCCAAACTCCACAAGCCGACCGTCGCCATCGCCGGATTACTCTGTATCACCTCACTTTCTGCTGTGCTGATTATAAAAACAATCGGAGATCCGGAGATAGCTCTTCATATCGGTGCGGGCAGTATGCTTGTGACAGTCCTTTACATAATTTCGATGTATATCCTATACCGTTCTCAGGGCCGGGAAACCTGGAGCCCCGTCGATTTGCCCGAAGACCAAATCGCGGAAAGTGAACGTAAAAACCGATTTGATACATTGTCCCTGAGCCGCTTGATCTTTTATGTAGCCATAGCCGGGCTTGCAATCCTGCTGTGTGGCGTTCTGCTCGTTCGCTTGGGGGATACGCTAGCTGCTCAGACCGGCCTGGGCACAAGTTTTGTGGGCGCCTCCTTGCTGGCGCTGACAACCTCTCTACCGGAACTCAGCACATCAATTGCCGCCGTCCGCGTTAAAGCCTATACCATGGCGATCTCCAACGTTTTCGGCAGCAATATGATTATGACCTTTTTGTTGTTTCCGAACGACCTTGTCTTCACGGACGGGCCGATCATCAATGTAATGGACCCGTCAGCCATATTTGCGGTTGGCGCAGGCATCTTCATGACCGCGATTTACTGTATTGGACTTTTGGCGAGGCCTAAGATCAAGACTATGGGAATGGGCGTGGATTCATTGACGGTGCTTTCCTGCTATTTCGCCGGCCTGTTTGCTTTGTATCTTTTGCGCTGATTTAATACGATGCTTGTACTAGATTATGGCGGCGACAATACAGCCGCCTGCTCCCTTGATTTTGCAGGCGGTGTTCCCGCCCGCATTTCTTCTTCCGCCCAGATCAGAATCCAGTCTCGAAGCCGATCCGGCTTCATCAGGCGGTAATTTGCCGTATCAAAATGCAGTTCACGAAGAGCCCTGGCGTGTTTGAGCCTTTCAAGATCATGACGGCTCTGTATCTGTTCGGTGGCCAAGAGCGCGTAGAAGTTCACGCCGCATCAAGGCCACATCAGCACGGGCGCGGCGAATATCCCGCTCGGTTTCTGGCAAGAGCGGCAAAGTCCCGATATGGGTAGACTTGGCGAGTTGATTGAGATTGTTGGCAAGCCGTGATTGGCCAAGAATAGCCAATACGTGAGCGAGCTTCTGTTCATCCTTGATGGGCCTTCGTTGCCGGGAGCGGGCGCGGCGACCTTTGAGCCCTTTACCATCAAAGACTTTCTTCTTGATATAGGAACCCAGAGGCATATCCCCGGTAAGCTGTTCTAACCGCGCGCGCTCTTCAAAAGTCAGTCTGAGGGAAAAAGGAGGGGTTTTCTTCGTCATGTAGCCACCCCGCAAATGCCCATATTTGTATCATTTGCAGGGTTGAAGAGGGCTGTAAGCAGTTGGTTCCATTGCATAAGAGTTTCGAACAAAGCGTTCGAACTTTCTTCGCTCAGGTGCGCCATTGATACAGTGCGAGAACAGCCAATATCAGAACCGGGCAAGCAAGTGCGAAAAATCCGCCGATATCATAAGCAATAGCCCCCGTCAGGGCGCCTGCCGAAAAAGCCATCAATACATGGCAATAATGACGTAGCTGACTTCGGGTTTTGAAAGCCGCGTCCTTATCCTTTTCTGCGTACGCCTGTCCGGAACCGAATATGTCAAGGACACTGATCGCGAAGCGTGCAAAATTGCCTGTCATCACAGTCGTTGGGACATGTTGATGGAAAATCTGCGCCATCGCTGCATTTTGAAGAGTCATTGCGAGCACGGCAACCAGCGCAACCAGAATAGTCTCCGGCGAATCCGCCCCGCTTAACGGAGAAAATATAGCACCTGACAGCATGAATGCGCCCAGTAAAGCGGCCTCTATGGCGAGCACAAAAGCGCGCAAATATTTCCAGCTTTTCAGTTTTCGCAGAAGGATAAGCCAGAAAAATAAGCCTAAGATGAATGAGAAAACCACGAATACTTTCATTATCCACAACTCATCCTGATGGATGATTTCCGACGCCAGAATGATCAATGTGCCTGTTACGAAGGCCGTAAAGGTGCGAAAAAGCGCAAGATAACAGACTACATCGACGAAAGCGGCGATAAAGGACAACAGAATGGGAATATGCTGTTCTTCCCGATAGGATAACGTTTTGGCGGATTTAACCGGCTGGCCAGTCATTTTTGAGTCCCAACTTCAATACCTCGATAAATGTTGCCATGCCGCAGAGGGCATTCTCTTGTAAGTAGGCATCGAGAATAAAATTTGTCAACGCCGCCAGAGATTTGAGAGGAGTTTTTTTTAGCGTGACCTGGGTCCTCATTAAACTTTCTAAATCTCTCTCTACTTGTCTTTTAGACGTCAATCATGACCCTGTCAGGACAATCAAATATACGGCAATATGCGATTGTTCAGGCAGCCGTGAAAGGAGCCAGGTTTGCGTTACTCCGCATTCAAACTGTTGATAGAAGGATTGCGGGGTCAATCCGGATGGAAGCCCGTCTGGCGCGATCCCGAGCCACAGACCGAGTATGACTATATTATTGTTGGCGGCGGTGGCCATGGCTTGGCAACGGCACATTATCTGGCAAAGATCTACAAGAAATCGCGGATTGCCGTGCTGGAAAAGGGCTGGATCGGCGGCGTGGCGACACCGCGCCATTATACCGTTCCCTGGGGCTATGCGCTCCGCTGACAGGGATTGTGAAAATCCGGTTTGAAGACTCCAAAGGCCCGGATATTGTCCATGGGAAGACGTTAAAAACCTCGGTGGAAGCCCAGTCGATCTGGGGGAGGACAACCCCATATTGACGATACCCTTCTATAATCTTATTCGCAATTATCAGGCCTCAAAATACGAGCGATGCTGAGCCATCGACAAGAGTTCAAAATCTTCCCCGCTATTTTACACCGGAAAAGGTCGGGACGCTGCTGGTCACCTATCTGCTGGAAGATCCGGCCAACAGTTCGGCTGGTGCCGCAACGCCTTTTGGTCTGTGGTGGAGGAGCTTCAACTGCCTTTGATACAACAAAAAAACCGAAATCTGCGACGAAAGTAATTTTACGGCGTTGGCCGGACAGGAAATTTACCCACTTTTAAGGATAGTCTCAATCAAGCCGCCAATATCCTTATTCTGCCTGCCATAGGATTCAAATTTATGGCGCGCAGTTCGAAGATTTCGCCTCACCATTCATCTGTTTTATCCCGCCATAAGGAGCTGACGAAAAACTAGCAGGGTGATTTGATCTACATACGCCAAGGGGATAATCGCGTAATATTTCTAAAACACAATATGAACAATAGCATAGTAGAATAGGTGGTGCCGCTGGGGTGACTCGAACACCCGACCTACGCATTACGAATGCGGTGCTCTACCAACTGAGCTACAGCGGCACATCGTGAATTTCGGCAACATATAGTCTGTCGCGAAAAGAAGAGCAAGCGTTTCGTGGACCTGCGCGAGATTGTTTTTGGCCTAGTTCGTTGGCGCGATCTCGCGCACAATTTCCGCCTCGATTACTTCGGGGTCATGAGGGCCACGGTCGACTTTGCGCCAGGTGAAGCTATCAAAACTGTCACAGGCCGGGCAATGAGCATGCCATTTCTCTTCCTGGCGACCGCAGGAATCGCAAATCCAGAGTGGATCCTGTGGCGCGAGAGAGCTTTTTACAATCCATTCACGTGCCGCAAACGCATCTGCATTGGCCTTTTCCTCCAGTTCCGCCAGCATCCGGAAAATACTGGCCGGAGGATTGTCACCGCCAGCTTTCATCAGATGGTCGCGTGCAGGACCCCAATCATTTGACGCCAAGGCTGCCTTGGCGAGCATTAAATGGGTTTCCTTGTGATCTGGATTATGGGGCGCTACCGTCTCTTTTGCCCGGCGGAACCAGTCCCGCGGCTGTTCTCCGGCAACTGTTTTGCGGATTACCTCGGCCAGGTCGCGATGAGGTGCATGCTCCCACGTTTCGCCAATCAGCTTATGAAGCTTGCGCGAAGCCCCTTTATCCGCCGTCAGTTTAACAACCAGGACAGCGGCCGGCACGAAACTTCGATCCAGCTCATGCGCCTGCTCTGCAAGGGAAAGGGCATCCGCATCCCGCTTTTCCTTAACCGCAACGAGTGCCTGTTCATACGTAATCACCGCCTTGGCCCGCCGGACGGCCTCTCCCTTCGCTGCTTTACCGCGCGTCATGCGCGTTAGGGTTTGATCCGCTGTTTCCCAGTCCCGAAGCTTCAACGCAAGTTCATATTGCTCCTTCAGGACCCATGCTGTTCCTGGACGGAGCTCATCCGCCCGTTTGGTAAGCGCCTGCGCCTTTTTGAGGTCACCTTCGGTAATGGCCCGGTTGATGAGCCCGCGCAAACCCAGAAATTCCGTATCCTCGCGCTTCATCATTCGGTCATAATAAATACTGGCAGCCCGATTATCATCATTGAGTTCCGCCGCCTGTGCCGCCAATAGAAGCGTCATGGGCTCACCGGAAAGATGCTTCTCCGCCGCGACAGCCTGCCGCCGGGCCTCCACGGGATCTCCCGCAGCAATGGCAACCATGCCACTTGAAATCGCCTCAAGTCCCTTATTGCGCCTGCGATCGGAAAAGATAGCTCCAATACGTCCGGGCCCATGTTTGATCCAGATCCAGAAACGATACAAAAGGGCCACAAGAACCGCAAAAACAAGGGCCAAGGCGCCGAAGATAACGATAGAGGTTTCAACAACGTATCCTCCCCAGGTCAGGCGCACATCGCCCGGATAGTCCGAGAGCCAGACAGCGGCCGTCGCAATCAGGACAATCAGAGCAAAAACGATGATGGTTCGTAACATGTCTGACCCTCTAGTTTGATGCTGGCGTGGACACCGCTGATGTCGTTGCGTCCTGCAGCAATCCGGTGATGGATTGTTCGACCGTCAGGCGGGCTTTTGCTTTCTCAAGCCATGGGGCAGCCACTTCCGCCGCCGGTCCGGAAAGCGTCTCTATTTCCGCAACGGCGTTATCCAGATCATTGGCATCAAGGGCTTCTTCCGCCCGGGCGACCACTGCATCCACATCATCCCCGTCGGTTTCATCAACACGGCGAAACTTCACCGCGGAGGCGATACGGTGAAGCGCCTGCCCATACCATGTTTCTTCAGAGGGAAGCCGCGCGGATTGGCTTATGTCCGTTGCAATCGCCGTAAAATCCTTCTGCAGGGAAGTCATGGTTGGCGCCCCGACCTCGGCAATCGGTTCAAGCTTTTCTATCGTGCCCGCAAACTTATCGCCACTGACCGCAGATACCTGTTGCAGACCATTTTCAAAGGGTTCATCGCTTCGCGTTTCCCGTTGTAATTGACCAATTGCCAGCAACATAAGCGTGCGCTGGTTCTCCGCCGTCTCCTTGGATTTATCCGCGATTTCGGACTTCAGCGTCGTTTCCAGAGAGGAAATCTGTGAGGACTGCGCTTTTACTTCGTCGCGTTCCGCCGCCAGATCCAATTGAAGGTTGCTAATCTGGGTTTTGAGGTCAAGCAGCGATGTTTTCAAATCAACAATCTGGTTCTGGATTTCTGGGCTTGGATCAACAGCAGCAGGCTCTGTATTTTCAATGCCGGATATCGCCTCCTTCTGCTGCGAAAGCTCCGCGAGAACTGAGGTCAACTTCTGTTCCTGCGCGTCAAGCTGCGAGGACAGATCCGCTATTTTGCCGTCATCTGCTGTGGAAACAGATGCGCTCGTTTGCGGGGTGTCTTCCAACTTCTGGATTCGATCTGAGAGCGCCGCGTAGTCTGACTTCAGCGCCGCCTCAATCTCCTTGATTGCCGTCGTCATATCCGAGGTATCGGCTGTTTCCTGGGTGCCGAACTGTCCGGAAATTATCGCGGCCGTCTCCGCCGGAAGATAGGGCGCCAGTCTTGGATAGAGAAGCGGCCATGCGGCCAATCCAAGGCAAAAAACAACAACCAGCGCCAACAAGACGAGCCCTGCCCTCGATTTCGGTTTTGCTGTTTCGAGTTTAGATACTTTTTCATCTGCCGGGTTGGCGGATGCTTTGCTCTTGTCTTCCGCACCGACAGAGGGCACGGCGGTTTTACCCTCGACCTTGCTTTTGCCGGATTCTTTATCGGACATTTCTCGCTCCCTTAGATTGCCGGGTTTATCGTCTTGTTGCCTAGCTTGGCTGACAGCCGCCAGCAAGGCAAGCAGGTTTTCCTGACTGGGCTCTGTGGAAACCTCGACAGATTGCCACGCGAGGCCGCTAATTTTCTCAGCTACTGCCTTGCTGAGACAAAATGCCGTTACTGACGATAGATAGGTCGTCAATTCTGCTGCTTTTGCAAGATCAGCAAAAATCGCCCCAGTCCGCGGTGAATAGAACAGAACCGCCGAAATATTTCCCGCCTTGATTTCCTTTACTATCTCCGGATCGAGAGACGCTGCGGCTTTTGCCTCATAAAGGACGGCGCGATCGCATTGAAAACCTGCTTCGATCAGCAGTCCGGAAAGATCGCCAGCAACGTGTGATCCCGCAATATGGATAAGTCTCCCGGCTTTAGGATCGCACTCTGATTTGATTTTCGCCGCAAGAGTTGTGACATCACCTCCTGCCACTTTGACGTTCGTAAAGCCTTCATTGTGAAGCGCCTCGGCGGTTGCCTCTCCGACAGCGAAAACAGGAATGTCGCCTGGTTTAAGGACACGTCTCACAGCGCGCGCACCATTTGCGCTCGTCACCAGCAACGCCTGAACCCCGCCAACATCCAATGTTTCGCCCGGAAGGTTTTCAATCTCCATCATCGGCGCAAGGCGGGAATCATATCCCATCTTATTCAGAATTCGCGCAAGTCGGGAGCCATCAGGCTCAGGTCTGGTAATCAGTATGGTCATAATGGCCTACTTTACAGGATGAAAGTCAAATTGGCATCCTCTGCCTGAACTTTTAGCTCCCGGCCAAGCCGCTCACCAAGTGCGACTGCGTCGGAAATATCCGCTTGACCACTCGCATCAAAACGAAGTGAGCCGTCCGTCGCCAAGACGCTGGCCCGAAAATCAAGCATGTTGCCATCCACCAATTCGGCATATCCGGCAATCGGGGTCCGGCAGGAACCGTCCAGAACAGCCAGCATCGCCCGTTCGCATGAAATCCGCGCATAACTGACCGAATCATTGATTGGCGCAAGCAGGGCAGCAATTTCCTCATCCTCCAGACGCCGCTCGATCCCTATAGCGCCCTGCGCAACGGCAGGCAGCATATCCTCGACATTCATCAGTTCCGTAATTACGTCTTCCTTGCCAAGGCGTTTAAGTCCGGCGAGCGCAAGCAACGTGGCATCCGCCTTTCCTTCCGCGAGTTTGCGAAGCCGCGTCTCCACACTGCCACGCAGAATATCGACCCGCAAATCCGGACGGCGGTTCAGAATTTGCGCCTGCCGACGAAGGCTGGCTGTTCCAACAAGTGCGCCGGGCGGCAGATCGGCAAGCCTTTTTCCACTCGCCGAGATAAAAGCATCCCGGGCGTCCTCACGCGGCAGGATGCAGTCGATGACAAGTTCAGGCGACAGCTCCGTTTCCATGTCCTTCATGGAATGAACGGCAAAATCGATCTCGCCGGAAATCAGCGCTTCCTCGATTTCCTTGACGAATAGTCCTTTTCCGCCCACTTCACTGAGGGCCCGATCCTGAATTCGGTCGCCTGTCGTTTTTATCACCCTGATTTCAAGCTGCTCCGGCTCCAGCGCTCCTTCGTGGGCCGCCAGAAGCCGCGTTCGGGTCTCCTCGGCTTGCGCCAGAGCGAGCGGACTTCCGCGGGTTCCAATCTTGTATGTTTTGACAAAGGTCATATTGCGGGATATTTCCTCAAGTGTTAGAGCCTTGTGCAATGTGCACCGCTTTGTAATAGAAAACAAATGCCAAACAAACAAGTGATAGTCCTCGGGCTGGAGAGCAGTTGCGATGAAACGGCCGCCGCGGTGGTAACGGCGGATAAGGAAATCCTTGCCAATGTCGTTCTTTCGCAGACCGACGCGCATGCCCCTTTTGGCGGCGTAGTGCCGGAAATCGCCGCCCGCGCCCATGTTACGGAAATGGACCGGCTCGTGGATCAGGCGATGACCACAGCCGGGATCGACTATTCAGATCTTTCCGCTGTCGCGGCAACCGCCGGTCCCGGTCTGATCGGCGGCGTTCTGGTCGGGCTGATGACGGCAAAAGCAATTGCCTCCGTCACAGGCATTCCGCTGATCGGCGTAAATCATCTGGAAGGTCATGCCCTCACCGCTCGGCTTTGTGATGACGTACCCTTTCCCTATCTTTTATTGCTGGTCTCCGGTGGTCATTCGCAGGTTCTGATCGTGGAGGATGTTGGCCGGTATCGCCGCATCGGCACCACCATCGACGATGCGGTGGGAGAGGCGTTCGATAAAACGGCGAAGATGCTGGCGCTTGGCTTTCCGGGAGGTCCTGCTGTTGAACGCGCGGCGCTGAAGGGCAATCCAGACCGATTTGATTTTCCCCGGCCCATGAAAGGGCGTGAGGGGTGCAATTTCTCATTCTCCGGCCTTAAAACAGCCCTTCGACAAGCCCGTGAAAAGCTGGGAGACGCCGCAACCGAAGCGGACATTTCCGACCTCGCAGCCAGTTTCCAGAAAGCAGCAGTCGAAAGCCTGATAGACCGTCTGGGCAACGCTCTCAACATATTTATCCAGGATTACGGACTGGGGGGAAGCCTTGTCGTTGCGGGCGGCGTTGCCGCCAATCAGTATTTGAAAGGCTCCCTTCAAACTCTGGCGGATGATGCAGGCATCCGTCTGGTAGTGCCGCCCGCGAAGCTCTGCACCGACAACGGCGCCATGATTGCCTGGGCCGGGATCGAACGGCTGAACGCAGGTTTCACGAACACACTTGATTTGGCGGCGCGCGCACGCTGGCCACTGGACCCCAGCGCGGAACCCGCACCTTTTGCGGGTTACAAGGCTTAGAAAACAGGACTGAAACATGACAGAAGACGAGCAGAAACAAGCCGCGGCCGCGAAAGCGGTGACTTTTATCAAGGACGGGATGGTTGTCGGGCTCGGCACCGGCTCAACGGCGGCGAAAATGGTCGACCTGGTCGGAGAAAAGGTTGCGGCTGGCCTCCGTATCACGGGCGTTCCCACATCTGAGGCGACGGCGGCGCAGGCCCGAAATCTTGGTATTCCCGTTGTTGGTCTGGATAAAGTCAGCATCATCGACCTGACAATTGACGGCACCGATGAGGTTGACCCCAAAGGACGCCTGATCAAGGGCGGCGGCGGCGCTCATCTGCGTGAGAAAATTGTCGCCTCCCTTTCCGATAAAATGATCGTCATCGCGGAGGCCAAAAAGAAAGTGGATCAACTGGGTGCTTTCAAATTACCTGTGGAAGTTGTCCAGTTTGTCGCACCGGCTCTGAAACCAAAGCTGGAAGCTCTGGGCTGCCGCCCTGAACTCAGACAGACCAAAGACGGAACGCCATTCGTTACCGATGAAGGAAACTATATATACGACTGCGATTTCGGTAAAATAGACGAGCCAGAATCCCTCGCACTGGAACTCAGCAACATGCCGGGTGTTGTCGAACATGGACTGTTCATCGGCTTTGCAGACACAATCATTATCGGAACGGATGACGGTATCGAGGTGATCGAGGTTTAATCGCGACGCAACCTTATCATTTCTCTACTTCGTGTTACGCGTTGTTCATGTTAATCAACCCTTATCGCGAATTCTGATGGAACAGGATATTCAGGGCGGATGACAAGGATAAATGTTATTGGCGCCGGGGCCTGGGGAACGGCACTGGCGATCACAGCGCGCAACGGCGGGAATGAAGTCCTCCTCTGGACACGGCAGGCGGAGCATGCGAATGCACTCAACCGCGATAAAACCAATCGCAAATATCTCGATAACATCCCAATTCCCGACGGGATAAAGGCCACGGCTGACCTTGCCCACGCTGCCGATGCGGATGTTCTGTTATTGGTGGTGCCGGCCCAGCATGTGCGTGACACCCTTAACCGACTGAAGCCGAATTTGTCGCCGGAAACCGTACTTGTCATGTGTGCTAAAGGAATTGAACAGGACACAAGCCGCCTGATGAGTGAAGTGATCAAGGAAATCACGCCAGAAAATACCCTTGCTATACTCTCAGGACCGAATTTCGCCCGTGAGATTGCTCAAGGACTGCCCGCCGCCGCGACACTAGCAATCAAGGATGCAGCCATCGGCGCAACATTGGTAAAAGCAATCGGATTACCCACCTTCCGCCCCTACCTCTCCGATGACATTATCGGCGCGCAAATCGGCGGCGCCGTCAAGAATGTGCTGGCCATCGCCTGTGGTGTGGTGTCCGGAGGGCGGTTGGGAGAAAACGCCCGCGCCGCACTGATCACCCGCGGCATGGCTGAGATTTTACGCCTCGGGGAAAAACTTGGCGCCCGGGCAGAGACCCTGATGGGCCTTTCCGGGCTTGGAGACGTCGTTTTAACATGTAGCTCGACTGCTTCGCGGAACTTCTCTCTCGGGGCAGCGTTGGGTCAAGGGGATATCCTTGGTGAGATCTTGCAGCAACGCACCGCAGTAACGGAAGGTGTCTATACTGCCTCCGCCATCTGTCAACTCGCAGAGAAGTTCAATATCGAAATGCCGATCTGTTTTGCTGTAGACGAGATTCTGAACGGGGGCATCGCCGTATCGAGCGCAGTCGAAGAATTGCTGGCCAGACCCTTTCGCGACGAAAAGCTCGCCGGTTTCTGAAGAATTAAAGAGGAGAGAGAAAATGCTGTTTATCGCTCATTGCACTGACAAACCCGGTCATTTGAAAGTCCGCCTTGACACGCGCCAAGATCACCTTGCTTTCCTGAAGGCAAAAGGGGATGCCCTTAAGTTGGCTGGTCCGACAACGGAAGCAGACGAGGAAACCCCGAATGGCAGCCTCCTGATATTCGAGGATTCCGATCTTGCTGCTGCCAAAGCCTGGGTCGCCGGAGATCCATATGGGACGGCCGGTCTGTTCGACAGCGTTATCGTAAAACCCTGGAAACACGCAATTGGTGATGGCCTTTAAGGGAACGGTCCAACGATTGCCATTCAACTGATATTATGATGTAGTGGCCACCTTGATAATAATAAAAAAAAGCAATAGGTGGTCACATGCTATTTTCGCAAGAGCATATCGCACTTAAGGATACCGTTAACCGGATTATTGACGAGCATATCAACCCCAATGTCGACGTATGGGAGGACGAGGGCATCTTCCCGGCCCATGACGTGATGAAGATCATGGCGGAGGCAGGCCTTCTTGGCATCGGCAAGCCCGTGCAATATGGCGGACTAGATCTTGATTTCTCCTATGAAATGGTTTTTGCAGAGGCGCTCGGCAGCATTCGCGCGAATGGCGTTTCCACCGCCATCGGCGTTCAGACAACCATGTGCACCCCCGCCCTCACCAACTATGGCAGTGAGGAGCTCAAGCAGGAATTTCTGGTGCCGACAATCGCAGGCGAGATGGTTGGCTGTATCGGTGTGAGTGAGGAAGCCGCCGGATCGGATGTCGCCAATACGAGGACATATGCCAAACGTGACGGCGATGACTATATCATCAACGGTTCCAAGATGTGGATCACAAACGGGGTGCAGGGCGACTGGATCTGCCTGCTTGTCAACACGTCCGAGGAGGGCGGCCCGCACCGTAATAAATCCCTGATCATCGTACCCCTCAAAACCAAGGGGGTTACGGTTGCCCGCAAGCTCGACAAGATGGCATTGCGCTGTTCCGATACGGCACAGTTATTCTTCGATGATGTTCGCGTGCCGGTCCGCAACCTGATTGGCGACGAGAATATGGGTTTCACCTATCAAATGCGGCAATTCCAGGAAGAAAGAATGTATGTAGCGGCACGGGCACTGCGGGGGTGCGAGATGGCAATCGAGGATACGATCGAATATACAAGCCAGAGGAAAGTGTTTGGCGAGACGCTTCTCGCCAAACAGGTCGTTTATCACAAGATGGCGGAGCTGCAGACGCTAGTCGAATCTGCCCGATCACTGCTTTACCGCTCGATCGAGGAATATATCAACGGCAATGACGTCACCAAGCTTGCCTCGATGACAAAGTATCTTGTCGGCACGCTCTGCAATAAAGTTCCTAGCGAATGCTTGCAATATTGGGGCGGACAGGGCTTTATGTCGGAGAACTGGATTTCCCGTGGATATCGCGATCTTCGACTGTCTTCAGTCGGTGGCGGCGCGAATGAGATCATGCTCGAAATCGTCGCCAAGCAGATGGGGATCTTCCCGGGCAAGCGCAAGAAATAGGGGCCTTGATGAAATACTGGCTTGTAAAATCAGAACCGGGCACATGGTCTTGGCAGGATCAACTCGACGCAGGAGAAGACGGCACCTTCTGGGATGGCGTGCGAAACTATCAGGCGTCGAATAATATGAAGGAAATGAAAATCGGCGATTTGTGCTTCTTTTACCATTCGGTCAAGGAAAAACAGATTGTTGGCATTGTCGAGGTCTTAAAAGAATATTACCCCGATCACACTGATGAAAAGGGCCGTTTCGGCATGGTCGATGTCAAGGCAGTCAAATCCATGCCAAACCCGGTAACGTTGGCGGACATCAAGGCCGAACCACGCCTTGAAGAATTGGCACTTGTGCGTCAAAGCCGTCTCTCCGTTGTGCCGGTGGACGAGCCTTCCTGGAAACTGATTTGCAAGATGGGCGGTCTTTAGCTCCAAAAGATCACGCCCGCTTTCTTTTCCCGCGCTTGACGGCCCCATAACCAGTCCCTAATATTTTCAAGCGGAATTCGCGTGTTAGGGGGCTGGCATGGATAACCAGATCAATGAAGTAACGATTGTTGGCGGCGGCACAGCGGGATGGTTGGCGGCCGCTTTTCTCGTCCGCTTCATGAACCTGCGCAATAAGCAGAATCCGATAAAAATTACACTGATTGAATCGCCAAATGTTCCCACAATCGGCGTCGGGGAGGCAACGGTGCCGACCATGCCAGGCCTTTTACGAAGCCTCGGCATATCGGAGAAGGAATTCTTCATTAGGTGCAATGCGTCCTTCAAGCTGGGGGTGCGGTTCTCCAACTGGAATCACGACAAACACGGACGCGGCACCTCCTTTATCCATCCTTTCGATGGCATTTCTACACAATTGGGGGGACAGAATCCGGCCTATCATTTTCATAAATTTGGTGGCCCGCCAGGACGCGACAATATCGATGATTGCTTAGCCGTCAGCGGCGCTGCGATTGCCGCAAAAGTCGGGCCAAAACTGCTAACACATGGCGATTATGAAAGTCAGCTAAATTACGCCTACCATTTGGACGCCGGGAAATTTGCTGAATTTCTTCGGGAGATTTCTATTGAGCGAGGTGTTAATCATGTGCTCGACGATGTTGAAGAAGTTGAGCAGGACGAACGCGGATTTATTTCCGCCCTTAAACTGCAACGACAAGGTCGCCGCCCAGTCGAGCTGGTGATTGATTGCACCGGCTTCAAGGGCGTTATCATCAATCAGGTGCTGGGCGTTCCCTTCCGGGATTACAGCAAATACCTTCTCAACAACCGCGCATTAGCCGTTCAAATTCCTCATCAGGATGTGCGGGAGATCGAACCCTGCACAAATTCGACTGCACTTGGCGCGGGTTGGGTGTGGCGAGTCCCGCTTTATAACAGAATCGGCACGGGCTATGTTTTCTCCAGCCATTTTCGAACTGATGATGAGGCGCGGGAGGAATTTCTGAAGCATCTGGGTGAAGGGGTAAAGGATGCTGAACCTCGCGTTATTCCAGTCCGGATTGGCCGGATGGAGCGGGCGTGGGAGAAAAACTGCATTGCGATCGGACTATCCGCGGGCTTCATAGAACCGTTGGAGTCAACGGCGATCTATATGATCGAGAATTTCGTGAAGCTGCTTCTTATCAATTTCCCGGACAAGAATTTCGCCCCCGCACTCGCCCGACGATTCAATGAAACGACAGAAAAGATGATGCAGGCAATCCGGGATTTCATCATCCTGCATTACTGTACGAATAACCGCGAAGACAGTGAATACTGGCGGGTGGCACGTGAGGAGATGGAAATCCCTGAGAGCGTTGAGAACCTGTTGGAGGAGTATCGCCATACGCTTCCGATAAATACTGATTTTGATGGTGTCTATCTCTTCAACTATTTCAGCTACAATACAATTCTTTTCTCAAAGGGATATCTGGATGGAATTCGTTATCCGGCGGAAAGGTTTATTGTCCGTGAAGACTGGGACAAACGGATTGCGGATTTTCTACAGTATGAGCAAAAGAAGCTCGCCGGGTTACCAAACCACTTTGAGCTGCTCCGGAAAATTCGTGGGGAAGATGAGGTGACCGCGCCTCAAAGCGGCTTTGCACTTAGTGGCTTTAACGGGCTCACATTTGGAAGCCAGTCCAGCAATTTTCAGATGTCGAAAGCGACAGTACAGCTCGGTTCCTCGCCTTTGAAACCAAATATCAATTTCGCTCTTGAGAAAGACAACAGCAAGTCAAAAGACACAGAGAAAGACGACCTCTCAGGCTCTCACATCCTCTGAACACTGCACCGGCCGTGAAAGCGGTTGGCGATTGCTTCCCTTTCGCGTAAGGTCGCAGTTGCCAGACCGGATTAATCGAGCTTACCTATGCCCTCCCCCCCTGAACAATTGCTGCAAAAACCCTCAAATTTGAAGGCTTACTTGCTGCTAACCCTGACAACAACTTGTTGGGCGATGAATGCAATCTTGGGCCGCCTTGCGGTAGACCAGGTGTCTCCATTAGCGTTAGTTAGTTTACGCTGGCTGCTTGTCGTTATCCTGTTATTGATCTTCGCGCAAAGCCATCTCCGCCGGGATTGGGCGATACTGAAAAACCATCTGCTTTATATACTGGTCATGGGGGCATTTGGTTTTACAGGTTTCAATATGCTGTTTTACCTGTCCGCCCATACGACAACCGCCATTAACATCGGTATTTTACAAGGCGCCATCCCTGTTTTTGTCCTCATGCTCGCCTTTCTCATTTTCAAGGAAAGGGTAACAAAACTGCAATCCATAGGCGTTGCTGTTACAATTTTTGGAGTAGTTATAATTGCCTCCGGTGGCTCAGTGGAACGGCTTGCCAATCTGGAAGTCAATGAGGGTGATGCCTTAATGCTTCTCGCCTGTGCGCTATACGCCGGTTATACTGTCTCTTTGCGCTATCGACCGGAGGTTTCCGCCCTCTCATTTCTCTCTATGATGGCGGTAGCAGCGCTGCTGACATCCATCCCCTTCACTTTATTGGAAGCATACATGGGGCATTTTCAGGTCCCAACGCCAACCGGTTGGGCCGTCGTTATCATGGTGGCGTTGTTTCCATCTATTATCGCACAAATTGCGTTTATGACAGGGGTCCGTATTATCGGGCCGGGACGCGCCGGTGTATTCGTTAATCTGGTGCCAATCTTCGCCTCGATATTTGCCGTCACTTTTCTTGATGAACCATTCGAGCTTTATCATGGCGCCGCTTTGGCTCTGGTACTATTCGGGATTTGGCTGTCAGAGCGCGGAAAGCCCGTCTAACGCCAAATCTTTGTCAAAAATCACTAACAATTCCTTTGCGTTCCCAATCGCCATAGCGGGTCGGCTCCAGTCCTTTAGGACCCCCAATTTCGCCTTTCGCCTGCTTTTGCTTGATAGCGGCCGGTTTGCTTTCTTGGGGTGTCGGTTCGCTTTTCGTCTTCTTTTCAGTCATCTGTATCCATTCATCCTGTATAAGGGGTATTCCCATTTAATCGAGTTCAAGTATTTCCGAAGCATCTATAGACCGCAAGGCGAAATTCAGATAGAAGCCGCGCATGAACGCTCCGTCATCCAATTCCCGCAATGCCGCTGTCCGTCTTCTTGGCCGCGTCCTGCAAAAGCATCAACCGCTTGAAGAGGTTCTTGATCCCGTATTGCGGGGCCTAAGCCCGCGCGACCGGGCGCTGGCGAGAGCAATCGCCTCAACCAGTATACGTCACCTCGGGATCATAGATCATCTGATCGGGAAAATGCTGGATCGGCCATTGCCGGAAAAAGCGCAAGACATACGTCATATCCTGCGAATTGGCATTGCCCAGATTCTGTTCATGGAAATTCCCTCACACGCCGCCGTGCATGATACGGTCTCGCTGGTCCCGGAACGCAGCAAACATAAAGGGCTGGTCAATGCCCTTCTCCGGCGCACAGACCGTCAGGGTCAGAAATTACTGGGCCAGATCGATGTTTCGCGCACCAATACGCCAGATTGGCTCTGGAGCACCTGGAAAGAGCATTATGGAGAGGATATCGCCCGCCAGATTGCTTCCGCGCATTTGACTGAGGCCGAACTTGATCTTTCCGTTAAAAGCGATCCGGAAAAATGGGCGGCAGAACTCAATGCGACTATACTTCCAACGGGCACACTCCGTCGCCCAACGATATCGTCGCTGAAAGATCTTGCAGACTTCGATGCGGGCGAATGGTGGGTGCAGGACGCTGCCGCCGCTCTACCGGCCAGATTGCTCGGGGATGTTTCGGGAAAGCTGGTGATTGATCTTTGTGCCGCGCCCGGCGGCAAGACAGCACAGCTTGCCGCTGCCGGGGCAAATGTCATTGCCCTGGATAGATCAAAAAACCGGCTTAACCGTCTTCAGGAGAATATGGAACGGTTGAAGCTGCCCGTCACAACCATTGTCGGCGATGCAACAACTTTCGTACCCGAAAAGACTCCAGACGCAATTCTTCTCGATGCTCCCTGTTCCAGCACCGGAACGCTTCGTCGTCATCCCGATGTTGCCTATCTGAAATCGCAGGCGGATGTCGATAAGCTCACAGAGTTACAAAGCCGCCTTCTGGATGCCGCGGCACGAATGCTCGAACCTCACGGTCAGCTTGTCTATAGTGTCTGCTCCCTTCAGCCGGAAGAAGGAGAAGCCCGGATTGCCGACCTGCTCAAACGTGACCCAAGTCTGGAACGGGAAACAATCCGTCCAATTGAAGTCGGAGGGCTCACTGAACTGATAAATCCGCAGGGTGATATACGAACCCTTCCCTTTCACTTGGGCGGGATGGACGGGTTTTATGCCGCTCGCCTTCGTAAAATATCTACGGGCATAACTTGAGCCCCCTTATTTGTCATGGTAAAGAAATGCTTAATCTGACGTTAGAGCAGATAAGGCGCTCACTTTAAGGAAGTTTCATGCGTAAACCGGTCAGAATAGCTCCGTCCATCCTCGCTGCCGATTTCGCTAAACTCGGTGAGGAAATCTCCGCCATTACCAGTGCCGGGGCTGACTTCATCCATGTCGATGTAATGGACGGTCACTTTGTGCCAAATATCAGCTTCGGCCCGGCCGTAACCAAGTCAGTACGCGGCTACACTGATCTGCCCTTTGACTGCCACCTGATGATATCTCCGGTCGACCCTTTTATCGAAGAATTTATCGATGCGGGTGCAAATATTATCACCGTGCACCAGGAAGCGGGAGCCCATCTTCACCGCAGCCTGCAACTGATCAAATCCCACGGGATAAAGGCCGGTGTCTCGCTCAATCCATCCACCCCCGCCTCTACGCTGGAACATATCATGGATGATGTAGACCTCATTCTGGTCATGAGCGTCAATCCCGGCTTCGGCGGGCAGAAATTCATTCCCGCGCAACTTAATAAAATCAAAACCATCCGTGCGATGATTGATGCGTCCGGGCGCGATATCGATCTGGAAGTGGATGGCGGCATCAATTCGGAAACAGCCCCCAAGGTGATCGAGGCAGGGGCGGACCTCCTCGTTGCGGGCAGTGCCGTGTTCAAGGGCGGGCCTGAACAATATGCCGCCAACATCAAGTCGGTGTTGGGACGCACATGATCAAAACCGCGATAACGCCTGCGAAAGGAGGCCTTCCATCGCGGCGCCTGATTTCTGATGTCATATATGCAAGCCGAGCCTATCAGGCCATGCTTAAAAGCCGCGTTCCCAAGCGGCTTGTCCTCGCACCCGTAGATGTTTTTCCCGGAAACGGAGAGCGCGCCGATAGTATTTTTCAGGGCCATTTTGAGTTCGGCGGCTTCAGTCTCGAGCAGGATGATCAGGAACCCTGGCATGTAGAGGGAATGCCCCTTGCGTGGCACAAGGAGTTACATGAATTTTCCTGGCTTCGGGATTTCGTCGCTAATGGTAGCGATGCCGCAAAACGACATGCCCGCGCCTTGATTACTTCCTGGATCACGGAATTTGGTTCTTTTCGTCCCTATATCTGGGACGAGGAGGTCCTGTCGCGGCGGTTAATCGCCTGGTTTTGCCACAGCCCGTTTCTTCTGGAGGCGGAAGAAACCGACTTTAATTATACATTCCTGTGCTCTTTGCGCCGTCAATATATTCACCTCAGCCGTCTGGCGAAAAGCAAAACGAAAGGCGCAGACCGGATATCTACTTGGCAGGCCTTACTTTACGGAGCGCTCGCCTTCCCTGATATGAGCAAACAATGCGTGAAGATATTAGCGTCGCTTGAAGCGGAACTTGGGCGCGTTGTGCTGGCGGACGGTTGTCACATCTCCCGCAACCCCGAACGGCATTTGATCCTGCTCGGTGATCTGATCGGCATTCGAAATACGCTGATGTCAGCGAATGAAATGGTGCCGGTCACCATCAACAACGCGATTGACCGCCTGGCCCCAGCGATCCGCTTTTTCCAGCATGGCGACGGCGGCCTTGCGCTTTTTAATGGCGGCCTACGGCTGCCGGATGGACTGTGCGATAATATATTGGCCCTATCGGATGCCACCGGACGGCCGCCGCAACGCTTCCCACAAGGGGGGTTTGAACGATTAAAGGCCGGTCGCGCGCTGCTCATATTAGAAAGCGGGGAAGGCGGGCGCGACTCGCTAATACAGCGTGACGCCGGGGTGCTGAGTTTCGAATTCAGTTACGGACGGGAAAGACTCATTGTCAATTGCGGTGCAGTACGTGACCCTGACTCGGCCTGGGGGAAAGCCCTTGCGGCGACTGCCGCATACTCAACGCTCGGGTTCGATAATATCAACGCCATTTTTCCGCCGCTGGAACCTTCCGGTGAAAGCCCGGAAAATGTTACCCGCAATGAAGATGATGGCAATATCTGGTTGGACCTGGAAAGCAGCGGCTATCGCGATTCCGTTGGTGTCGCGCATCGAAGGCGCCTTTATCTGGACGCAAGCGGACAGGCCCTTCGTGGGGAAGACCAGATCATCCCGGAAAGAATGCCACCGTCGGGGCGATCCCATTTCAGCCTGCGCTTCCATCTGCATCCGGATTTAAGCATTTCCCGAAGTGCCAGCGGCAAGAATATCCTGATCCGCACGCCAAGCGGGACGGGCTGGAAATTCCTGACTGCCGCCCCACGCCTCGCGTTGGAAGAAAGCGTATATTGCAGCATACCCGGAGAACGGCGCCATAATCAGCAAATCGTTATCAACGGGCAGCTGATTGATCAGGAACCGATCCTGATCAAATGGGCTCTTACCCGGCTATCAGATTGATATAATCAGAGCTGCCATCGTTTGATAGTTGGTGAAAATTCTGTGTTACGCCAAATACCCTTAACATCGGCAAGCAATCCGTCACCACCCAGCATTTCCTCCAGCGCTGCAGGAGAGAGATCCCGGTAAACGGAATGGGCAACCGCGGCCACAATCGCATCGTAGCCACGCAGGTCAGACAGGCTTTCGATAATATCAATATTAAGGAACTGCTGCGCTTCATGCTTATCCGCAAGCGGGTCATGTACATCCACCTGGTGACCATGTTCATGCAACACGCGGATAATATCGACAACCTTTGTATTGCGAAGGTCGGGGACGTTTTCCTTGAAGGTTACGCCCAGAATGAGGATCTTGCTTTTGCCGTCGAGGTTCCCGTGCACACTGTCGGCGATGAACTTACCCATATTCTCATTAATCCGGCGCCCTGTCAGGATAAGATCGGCGAAATGGCCAACCTCATTGGCCCGATGGGCAAGATAGAAAGGGTCAACACCGATGCAATGCCCGCCGACAAGGCCAGGCGTGAAATTCAGGAAATTCCATTTCGTACCCGCTGTTTCCAGCACATCATAGGCGGAAATGCCGAGCTTCTGAAAAATCATCGTCGCTTCATTGACAAAGGCGATATTGATATCGCGTTGCGCATTCTCGATTACTTTCGCCGCTTCTGCAGTCTTGATATTGCGTGCACGGTAGGTGCCGCCTGTGGTTGCCGACCCGTAGATATCGGCTAGAATATCTGTCACTTCGTCGGTCTGCGCTGAAACGACCTTGATGATCTTATCGACCGTATGGACCTTATCACCAGGGTTAATGCGCTCCGGTGAATATCCAAGATAAAAACCCTCTCCCGATGTCAAGCCGGAGGTTTCTTCCAGAAGCGGTCCGCATACGTCTTCGGTTACACCCGGATATACCGTACTCTCCACGACAACAATTGCCCCGTCCTTCAGGACAGGTCCAATCGCAGCACAAGCTCCTTTAAGAGGGCTCAGGTCAGGTTTATCATTTTCATCGACCGGCGTCGGGACGGTCACGATATGGATATCCGCATCGCGCGTATCATTAACGTCGGTCGTAAAGCGCACACTGCTGGCCCGAAGGTTCGGCGTATCAATTTCCATCGTCCGGTCAAAGCCCTGACGAAGCTCTTTTACCCGCTCCTTGTTGACATCAAAGCCAATGACATCAAAGCTTCGGGCCAGCGCGATCGCAAGGGGAAGCCCGACATAGCCGAGGCCGACAATAGAGATTTTGGTTTTGCTGCTGACCTTGTCGTGTCCTTTGAGGGCCGCCGGTTTTGTTTTCGCCATGGGATACTTGTTCCGTTATATATATGTGTGTCGTTGGTAACGCCGAGATAGTAGTTTGTCCAAGTTTTTTTTTCGTTAAAAGGTTCCGCAAATGCATCCTGCATGCTATAGGGCGCATACTCCCGCAACACCTGCTTCAGAGGATGTATTCCATCGATGTCCCGCACCGATCTGCAACCTGTTTCCCGCGCCCTTATTTCCGTTTCCGATAAATCCGGCCTTGTTGAACTTGGAAAAGCGCTCTCGGCCCTCAACATAGAAATTCTCTCTACCGGTGGCAGCGCCAAAATGCTGATGGAGGCTGGCCTGAAAGTCACAGAGGTGGCCGACCATACGGGCTTTCCCGAGATGATGGATGGGCGGGTCAAAACCCTGCACCCGACAATTCACGGCGGCATTCTCGCCCTTCGCGACAATTTGGATCATGTGAAGGCAATGACGGATCATGACATCGGCGGCATCGATCTTGTTGTCGTCAATCTTTATCCGTTCGAAGAGACCGTTGCGAAAGGTGCCGATTTTCATACTTGTATCGAGAATATCGATATCGGCGGTCCGGCAATGATCCGGTCTGCCGCCAAAAATTACGGTTTCGTCAATGTTATCGTCGATGCCAGCGACTATCAGGCCGTAATTGACGAACTTACCGAGACTGGCGGCAAGACAAGTATTGAACTTCGCAAGAAGCTGGCCGCGAAGGCCTATGCCCGCACCGGCGCCTATGATGCGGCAATCTCTAACTGGTATGCGGACCAGTTGGGAGAACCCTATCCGGACCGCCTTGTTCTTGCCGGAACGCGTCAACAAACGCTGCGATATGGCGAAAACCCGCATCAGTCCGCTGCCTTTTACGCCAATGCCGAACAACGGATCGGAGTCGCCAGCGCAAGGCAGATTCAGGGTAAAGAGCTTTCCTATAACAACTTTAATGATACGGACGCAGCGTTCGAATTGGTTGCCGAGTTCGACCCGAAGGTAAGCGGTCCGACCTGTGCCATTATCAAGCATGCCAACCCTTGCGGTGTTGCCATGGCGCCAACCCTTGCCGACGCCTATAAGGCCGCCTTCGCCTGTGATACCACCTCGGCTTTTGGCGGGATCATTGCCCTCAACCAGACCCTAGATGCGGCAACCGCCGAGGAAATCGTGAAAATCTTTACCGAGGTGATTATCGCGCCAGAGGCGGATGAGGCCGCAAAGGAAATCATTGCCGCGAAGAAAAACCTCCGCCTGCTACTGACCGACGGGCTGCCTGACCCAACCCTTCCGGGACGGCTGGTAAAATCGCTGGCCAGCGGCTATCTCATTCAGGATCGCGATAATGCCCTGACCGCATCGCCCGAGCTGAACGTTGTCACCAAACGCGCACCGAGCGATCAGGAGATGAAGGATCTGAAATTCGCCTTCACCGTTGCCAAACATGTAAAATCCAACGCCATTGTCTATGTCCGGAATGGCGCCACGGTTGGTGTCGGCGCCGGCCAGATGAGCCGGGTCGATTCATCCAAGATTGCTGCCAGCAAATCCCTGGAAGCCGCGCAAAATGCGGGTGAAACGACAGCCTGGGCGAAAGGCTCGGTTGTTGCCTCCGATGCTTTCTTCCCCTTCGCTGATGGCCTTCTTGCGGCCGCGGAAGCAGGCGCCACCGCTGTCATACAGCCCGGAGGCTCCATGCGGGATGATGAAGTGATTGCCGCCGCAGACAAAGCCGGACTTGCCATGGTCTTTACCGGCATGCGACATTTCCGTCACTGATAATTAAAGGGGAAGGGCAAATGATCATAACCACCACCGGATCCATCGAGGGCAGAACGATTTCCGCCTATATGGGCGTTGTTGGCGGAGAGGCCGTTATGGGCTCCAACTTCATCCGCGATTTTTTCGCCCGGGTTACGGATACGCTTGGCGGACGATCTGACGCATATCAGAAGGAAATCCGCAATGCCCGCGCCCATGCGCTTGCGGACATGAAGGAGGAAGCTGCCGATATTGGCGCCGACGCCATCGTCGGGATCAGCGTTGATGTCGAGGTCATCGGAGACAGTATGCTGATGGTGACTGTCTCGGGAACTGCCGTCAAGCTGACCTGATAATCATTCGTGTACGGGTTCGCGTACGAAACTCATCAGCGCCGCGCCAATCATCAGCAAGATAAATATCACTATCATGGCCGGGCGTTGCTGTCCGGTTGCCGACGTAACAATGCCGATCATCAGCGGGGCGACAAATGCTGTTGCTTTACCGGACAGCGCAAAAAGCCCGAAAAACTCCCCTGCTTTTTCGGGCGGGGCCATCCGTGCGATCAGGGTTCGGCTTGCGGCCTGCGCCGGTCCGAAAAACAATCCCATGATAAAAGCAAAAACCATAAAGGCCATTTCGGCCGGGCTTGCAAACAACGCCCCGCCTTCCACCGGCATCGCTGCAGAAAGGCCGAAAAGAATCTGTCCATCGCTGATGGACAGCACACCGACGGACGCGAAGGCGAGCCCGAGAACCGAGATGACAATTGTCGGCTTTGAACCAAGTCTGTCATCCAGAAAGCCGCCGATAAAACACCCGGCAATGGCGAAGAAATTTATCAGAATACCGAAAATACCGAGTTCCGTTGTTCCCCAGTTAAACAGTCCGGCCGCATAGATTCCTGAAAAACCGATAAGCGCAAGGATGCCATCGTTATAAAACATTCTTGCGATAAGGAAGAAAACGATGTTTTTATGATCCTTCAGCGAACGCAGCGTTACCAATAATGCGCCAAGACCACTGCGAACCGCAGACATCTTCGATATTCCTGTAGGCGCCCGATCCGGCGTAAACAGCAACATAGGAATGATGAAGACCAATAGCCATATGGCCGCCATGGGACCGGTGATCCTGTCCGGTTCGTGGGTAACTTTGTTCAATCCGAACAAAGGGACTTCAGGCAGGGAAAATCCGAATAGCACAATAAAGAGCGCGATCAGTCCGCCAATATATCCGAGTCCCCATCCAAACCCGCTTAACCGGCCCATTTTCTTGGCAGGAACGAGACTTGGCAACATGGCGTTATTGAAGACAATACTGAACTCGACCCCGATGGTGCCGAGCACGATCCCCGCCAGTATCCAGAATATGCCACTATCAATGCCGGGTACCGCCCACCAGAGCGAGAAAGCGCCAATTGCGCATAAAGTGCTGAAAAACAGTATCCAGGGCTTACGTGCACCACCGGCATCCGCGATGGAACCGAAAACCGGGCTCAAAATGGCAATCAGAGCGCCGGCGATCGCCTGGGTATACCCCCAATAGGCCTGCCCCTCCGCCGGTGTTGCCGCCACGAAGGAGGTAAAATAAGGCGCAAAAATAAAGGTGGTGACTACAGTAAAGAAGGGCTGGTTTGCCCAGTCAAACATGGCCCAGGAAAATTTCCCAAGCCGATCTGCTTCGCGCGGCATCACCTCACCGATTGCGGCCATGTCATCCCCACTTTTTCCGCTTCCCTTATGGGTTTACGCTACGATAAAGAAACAACGATGACAATCACGTAATCATCGAGCGGAACTGCCGGTTGGCGAAGGCGAGTTTAGCAATATCGAGGGTGCCAGTTGATTTGAATTCCTTTATCAGGTCGCCCGTGCGCTTGATCGTTATCCGATTGTTACCCGCCCAGTGTTTGAATGCATCCCGGCCCTTATGTCCATTCGCACCACCAAAGACAGATGTGGTAATTGCGCGTTGTTGGCCATAGAGGTCATCAATTATTGCCGTGACAGCAAGACGTTCCCAGTTATTATCCGGCTCGATGGTTTCCGCGGCACCGCGCAGCCAGTCGATGTTGAGGTCGGCGCCAACAGCGAAGTAAACCTCGCCGACTTCGGTGATCGGACGCCCTACTGTCTTCCCGGCTTGAACCACGTCCAGTGAAGATCTGAGCGGACCCAGAGCCGCCACCCGCCGCGCCAGTGGCTCCGGAACCCCTTCGGAGACAAGCTGCTCCGCACGAGCGACAAATCGGGTGCGGCCTTCTTCACTTAGCAGATCTTCAAGACCTTTCTCAAGTTTACGCATATCAGCAGAAAGCCGCTTGACCTCAGCAGCGATATCATCGTCGCGGGAAAGATGGCGCAGGCACCAGAGCGTTGCCCGGCGCGCCAGTTTCTGCGTCACGTCAATCATGCGGCCCTGTATGTCCGTGCTGACTTTGTTATCAAGGGCTTCAATTCCTGACCACAGTTTTTCCAGATCAAAAACCGCACAGACGAGAGCAAAGGCACGTGCTACATCCTGTACCTGACAACCCTGCTCTTCCATCATTTGTGCGACAAAGGTCGGTCCGGCGCGATTGACAACCTGATTCACAATGATCGTCGTGATAATCTCACGGCGGAGGCGATGTCCCGCTATATAAGAGGCATATTTTTCCCGCAGCTGCGGCGGAAAATACTCGCTTAGCCAGAGGTCATAATATGGATCGTCCGGCAGGCTGGTTTCCAGAATATCGGCATAAAGTGTCAGTTTCGAATAGGCAAGGAGCACAGACATCTCGGGACGCGTCAACCCGGTATTCGCTGACTGGCGCCGAGCAATTTCTTCATCATCCGGCAGGTTTTCAACGGTCCTGTCGAGACGACCCGCCTTCTCCAGGTTTCGCATGAACAGAACATTTTCCGTGAAATTATCCACGCTTTGTCGTTCCGCCGTCGTCAGCGCCTGTGTTTGCAGGTAATTATCCATCAACACATGTTCCGCCACTTCTTCTGTCATATCGACAAGAAGGCGGTCCCGCTGCTTTTCCGTCATCTCTCCATCATCGAGGACGGCACGCAGAAGGATCTTGATATTGACCTCATGGTCCGAGCAATCCACACCTGCAGAATTATCAATGGCATCTGTGTTGAGGCGTCCGCCCGTTAAGGCATATTCAATGCGCCCAAGCTGCGTTGCGCCCAGATTACCGCCCTCGCCAATTACTTTTGCGCGAACATCACAGCCGTTAACGCGTATGCCGTCATTCGCGCGATCCCCAACCTCACCGTTACTTTGGTGGACCGCCTTGATATAGGTGCCAATGCCGCCAAACCATAACAGGTCCACCTTCATTTTAAGGATCGCTGTAATCAGCTCGTTGGGGGTGACCTGATCAGCCTTGATATCGAGGAGCGCCTTGATTTCCGGCGTTAGCGTGATGGACTTCGCTTTGCGGTCAAATATTCCGCCCCCGGCCGAAATCAGCTTTGTATTATAATCTTCCCAGGATGACCGCGGCAGCTCGAACATCCGCTCCCGCTCCTTGAAGCTTTTCGCAGCATCCGGCGATGGATCAATAAAGATATTACGATGATCGAACGCCGCGACCAGCCTGATCTTCTTCGAAAGCAACATGCCGTTTCCGAACACATCGCCCGACATATCCCCGATACCGGCCACAGTGAATTCCTCTGTCTGGGTATCATGCCCCATCTCGCGGAAATGCCGCTTGACCGATTCCCAGGCCCCGCGAGCGGTGATCGCCATTTTCTTATGGTCATAGCCAGCCGCGCCACCAGAGGCGAATGCATCGCCGAGCCAGAAGCCATAGGAAATCGCCACTTCATTGGCAATATCAGAGAATGTCGCCGTTCCCTTGTCCGCCGCCACAACGAGATACGGATCATCTTCATCATGCCGCACGACATTTTCCGGTGGCACCACCATGCTGCCGACGTAATTGTCCGTAATATCGAGAAGGCCGGAGATAAAAATCTTGTAGCAATTAATGCCCTCTGCCAGAAACTCCTCGCGGTTAGCGGTGCTGGCCAGGTTTTTCGGATAGAAACCGCCCTTGGAGCCAACGGGCACAATGACAGTGTTTTTCACCATTTGGGCCTTCATCAGGCCGAGTACTTCCGTCCTGAAATCTTCACGGCGATCCGACCAGCGCAAACCGCCACGTGCAACTTTACCACCCCGCAAATGCACACCTTCAACCCGCGGACTATAAACAAAAATTTCCACGAACGGTTTCGGCAAGGGAAGCTCATCCAGCTTCTGACTGTCCAGCTTGAAGGAATAGTAAGGTCTGCCCTGCTCATCGACACAACCCTGAAAGGCATTTGTCCGTAACGTGTTAACGATCAGATTGACGAACCGGCGTAAAATCCGGTCTTCATCAAGGCTAGCCACCTCATCAAGCTGGTCCCAGATTCCATCCAGTATACCGGCAACCTTTGCAACACGGTCTCCTTCATATGACGGATCAAATCTCGCATGAAACAGCTCTATCAGACATCCCGCAATTACCGGATTGCTAGACAATGTGTTCATCATATAGGTCTGGCTAAACGTAATTCCCGCCTGGCGCAGATACTTCGCATAGGCACGCAGCACCACGATATTAGACCATTCCAGACCAGCACGGAGCACAAGACGGTTGAATCCGTCATTTTCCATATTGCCGGTCCAGACACGCCGAAATGTCTCTTCGAATTTTGCCTTTAAGTCATGTAGATCAAGCGCATGACCGCCGGGCTCTATCAATTCGAAATCATGTATCCACATTTTCTCCGGAAGCTCGTCCGACGTTACCAGATAAGGGTTTTCCGAAAAGACCTTCAAACCCATGTGTTCGAGCATCGGCAAGCAATCCGAAAGTGTCAGTGGTGTTTCCCGGCTGTAAACCTTGAATCTTACCTTGTTTTCCGGATCCTCCACCCACCGATAGAGGTTGAGGCCAAGTTCCTGAGCCTTGAAGACGGCCTCGATTTTATCTATGTCGTAAAGTGCCAATTCGGCGTTGAAGCGCTCCTTGTATCCAGCCGGGAAGGCGTTTCCGTATCGAGACCGAAGCCGCAAGCCTTTTTCCTCACCCCATTTTTCAAGCAGGGCGTCATTAAGATCATCCGTCCAGCTGCGAGAGGCGTCAATCAATCGCCGCTCCAGCTCCACTTCATCAACTTTTGGTTTATGTTTGCTCTTGAGAGAAATGATATAGTGAATCCGCGCAAGAACATCATCACCGACGAGCGCGTAATGGGAGGACAAAGAGCCGTTGTGCATCTCGGCAAGTAAAGCCCCGAATTTCTGGCGTATGTCCGTATTGAATTTTTCTCTCGGAATATAGACGATCGCAGAGACAAATCGTTCGAACCGGTCCCGTCTCAGCAATACGCCGATCCGCGGGCGCTCCTGAAGAGAGAGGATTTTCGTGGCATTTTCAAGCAAATCCTCAACCGAAATCTGGAACAGCTCGTCACGCGGATAGCTCTCCAGAATATGAGCGAGTGCTTTTTCATCATGGCTGTTTTTCTGCAGGCCTGACAACTCGAGTGTCTGGCTTACCTTCCGGCGCAAATACGGGATATCACGGGGAATACGATTATAAGCCGCCGACGTAAATAGTCCGGTAAAGCGGCATTCACCAATCACTTCGCCCTTATCATTGAATTTCTTCACCCCTACATAGTCAAGATGGACGGCCCGATGGACTGTCGAACGGACATTGGCCTTGGTGACAATGATCAGTTCGCGCCGTCGCAGGAAATCTTTCACTTCCGGCGACATTTCCTTGCCACCTGACATGATGCGGCGTGTCGGGTCGCGCAAAATGCCGAGGCCAGAGCCTTCAACCTGGCCCCAATTGTCCGATTTTCCCTTGCTGTCAACGCTGAATTCAAATTCACGGTAGCCAAGGAAAGTGAAATGATTGTCTGACATCCACTGCAACAATGCCAACGCTTCGTCAATTTCCGCTTTGTCCAGGGGCGGTGGATTTTTTTTCAGCTTTTCACTGATCAACCCGACTTTGGCAAGTATGGGCTTCCAGTCGGCAACGGCAACGCGCACGTCATCCAGAGTCTCCCGCAGGCTTTTCTCAATCTCGAGAAGAACGTCCGGGTTCGTCTGTTCATCAATCTCGAAATGCATAATGCTTTCGAGAATGGATTTCTGCTTGGATCCGGGTTTGCTTTCAAAAGTCTGAACCCGGTTCCCTTTTTCGTCGCGTTCGACGTAAACAACGGGGTGGATAACCTGATGAACGGTCAGACCGCGCCGGTTTAATGCAGCGGTGACACTGTCGACGAGAAAGGGCATATCGTCATTGACGATTTCAACAACCGAATGTGTGGTCTTCCAGCCATGCTCTTCCAGATCAGGGGTGAAGACCCGGAGTTTCGGCGTCTGTGGTTCCCGCACAGCACCAAACTTGTAGAGCGACAAGGCAGATCCATAGAGATATTCCGGCGAGATCCCAAGAATA
This sequence comes from uncultured Sneathiella sp., assembly GCF_963973085.1. Lineage (GTDB taxonomy): Bacteria > Pseudomonadota > Alphaproteobacteria > Sneathiellales > Sneathiellaceae > Sneathiella. Next base: position 306,722 of record NZ_CAXAXA010000003.1, on the reverse strand, counting down.
TCCTCCGGTGCCGGGCGTTCATAAAACTGGCGGATAAATTTCTTCGCATCAGCCGCTGTTTTTTTATCCAGCCTACTCTCAACTATTGCGAGAACTTTATCTATCTGTTCTAATTTAAGATCTTGTGCCTTTGCGACCATTTTCTGAATCCCACCCCTTCAGACTTGTGTGGTTACTCATTCCAACATGTAGAACGTAGTCTTAAATTATCTTCTAACGGTTAATTTGAAAAGAATTATCCAAATAAAAACCGTATCTCTTTCAAAGCGTTATTTGTAGAGTTTCCGGTTTCTCGCGGAATGTCAAATGGTCTCAGATCAATTAATTAAATGAAGTCAACTTCCTAGACTGTATCTATTCTTAATCATAACGGCGGAAAATGTAATTACGGAGAACCCCTTACATAAGAGAATTATTCTGAAAGAAAAACGAACGTTTGCTACTTTGTAATTGCCGAGAGCTGATCATTTTGAATCAACCGAAAAATCGCCAAATTCGAGCTCGATACTAAAGCCCTTTATCAGGTGCAGTTCTCTTCCGTTAGGGGGATTCTATAAAGATGCACCGCGTAAGGCGCGAATGTATCCTGAAACTGATCTTCCTGAAGAGCAACCCGTCGTGACTCATCCAGTACATCCACATAGGTCGCCGTCATCTTACCGCCGATGGTAATTTGTGCCTCAGTCGCAAATTTGCTGGTAGAGCCGGCAAATATATAAAGATGACAGCTTTCTTGCCGGGCAAGTATTGAAACACTGTCGTAGGGCGCCGTTACATTGATGTTGATCCGCGCGGTACTCTTTTTATTGAGGATTGGCGCCAGACTTTGTAGTCGTGCATTTATTTCGGCGACCTCCTGACTAAGCGCATTGTTTTGAAGCAGCGACGCCTCGACAAAATAAGGCGTAAACTGATGCACAAAATAAATAATCCCGCGCGCACCATGAATGATACTGAGCCACACGAGACTTCGGATCTGCTCTCCCGTAGGCATAATCTCCGCGTTAGAGACACGGCTCGTCTCGATAATACTCCAGACTGGCTTTGATCCGCCCGTCCAGTTGACGAGACGATCAACCCCCCGCGCCACGTAGTCCAACCGACCTCGAATGCCGCTGTCCCGATGGGTAATCGGATAGATATCGAAAGAAACTATATCGGCGGCCTTGACATAAAGCTCATAGTCTTCCGGATGATTGGTGCGCGTTCCGCGACCATACCACTGGTCCCAGGCAACGCCCTGACCAAGATTAAGAAGTATTGGCCTAACCGGATCCGTTTCTTTCATTCTATGATATTGCTGAATCAATGTCCCTGGCAGCACAGGCGGGCCCAAACTGCCATCCTCCGTCAGTTGGGCGTTATCGGGCTCATCCGGCATCATCCAACCAACAATTATATCCTCATATCGGGGCTTCATTGCGAGCGCATTCTGGGCCGCAAATACAGGCATCTTTGCGGCCTGAAGCTGTGTTAGCTGCTTCTCCGTCGGACCTTTCCAAAGTCCGGCATAGAAGTTTATGCCGAGAGCCTTATATGCCATTGCGTTGCCGGGGTCCTGCAGCCAGACACCAATGGGAAAAATATCCCGTCCGGCTACAATGTCTGCGGGAGCAGGAACATGTTGCTGGGAGAAAGAACTCGATAGCGGAAAGAATAAGAGAAAAAAGAACAGGGCAGGAAAGCAGGCAATACGGGGGCGAAAGCTCATAGGATTTCCTGGGTGTTCCCTTCCAGAACGAGGCAGGTCAGAACATTTGAGTAAAAAGCGCCTGTGTCAATGCCAATTCTGTTTTCCCTGATCTCAGGCTCCGGGATAATACTGTGCCCATGCACAACCACTTTGTCGAAAAGTCCTTCATGGCACAGGAATGTATCGCGGATCCAGAGAAGATCCGTTTCTTTCTGGTTTTCAAGCGATCGGGAAGGATCTATCCCTGCATGCGCGAAGAAGTAATCTCCTAGAGTATGGCTGGTTTCCAGAGTTCCCAAAAACTGCAAATGGGAATCAGGAAGCGTCTTTTTCAAGGCGCGCGCTGCTTTACGGATATCCTCTTCTGTAACCTCTGCAAGCTTCAGGTCCACACCATAACTTCTGAGCGTCGCGTCGCCCCCATAATGAAGCCACCGTTTTCCTTTGACCGGATCCTGTAAAAACGACAGCATTGATGCTTCATGATTGCCTTTAAGGGTGATGATTTTTTTGTTTGACCCATCAAGATTCAAGAGTTTGTCAATTACCTGCGAACTCATGGGGCCGCGGTCAACATAATCTCCAAGAAAGATCAGATGCGTGTCGGCGCTTGTGCGTCGGGATTCTTCCTCATCAATCTTCCCAAGCAAAGGAGTCAGCAAATCCTCCCGACCGTGGATATCACCAACCACATAGGCCCGTTGCCCTTCAGGCATGGCCGCCGTTGCCGAAGAGACAGGACCTTCCGGAATTACTGCCGAACGCCTTGAGATAAACTTGTTGAGCCGAGCCAAAGGCATTCAATCTATTCTTCCAATTTCCGCAATTGCTGACCAATCACGCTATCTTACGTTGATCGTCGCGCTATGTTAACGCGAATAATGGATGCTTTCTACCAACAACTACGTGATCACTTATATAACAAAAAAAGTGGCAGTCGTTAGACTACCACTTTATATAGTTACTGATATGCTACTTTTGAAGTAGGAACCGAAACGGCTCAACTTCTTCTAAAAAATTTATTTTATCAAATATTGTCTATCTTAAAAAATAGGCCTATTCCCAGTTTGCATTTTCTTCCCTGCGGCGTCGACCGAGCCAGAAGATCGCACCAATCGCTCCGCCAAAAAGCAAAACCGCGGGCGGTAATGAAATGGAACTCGTCGTCTCTCCCTTTGATTTGCCGTCTGGGAGAGCGGTCGTCTGATTCTTCTTGACCAAAGCAAAGGCCTGACCTGTATCAGCTACGCTGCTGCTCTTGGCTTTTTCAACAACAGCGTCCTGCCCCGCCATTGCACCTGCTGAACTGACGGCAGTACGCTCAACAGTCGCGGGCGCAGCCATTGAAATAGCCGCACCCGATAGTAGCAGTATTAGCGTCGCCGCTGTAAGTTCACGAACCCGCACTCTTCTGACTCCTTGGTACCTTCAAGACAAAATCCTGACTTCCATTCTGGACGCTGTCGATTGTCTATGTTTCTAAGGCGTTGTCGCTAATCACGCATCCCTCATATGAGGGATACTGCGATAAAAACTGAATTTTTCTGAAAAACCGCGACGTTTATGATGATATTTCTGAGAAAATTTTATTTAACATTACTGCCACGCCAATCGGCAGACTGGTTCTTGTTCGTCTTGAACTTCAAATTGAGTGCGATGAGAACCATTAGCGCTGCCGTTTTCAGACTGGGAGCGCGTACGAACTCTTTCAACAAATGAGTTGTTGCCGCCATTCGGCGACCTTCCCATGCCAGTATTTTCCCGCAGTATCGCGCCGTTGCACGCTTGTTTTCTTCAAGCATCTCCCGGCTTTTCGCGCTAATCGATTTGAGAGAGCTTTCTTTGAGCACTGCCGTCAGGCTGTCAAACCGACTATGCCAGAGCGCAAACCGGTTTTGTGACATGCTCCCGGAGCGCAACCGCCAGATTCCGCATGGATTTTCGATATAGGCAAGCTTGAACAATAAAAGAAGTTCAAGAAGATAATTAAAATCACCGGTCAGGTTACTATCAGGGTCGAATACATTTCCATCTTTTAAAATGGTGTCAATTGCAGATCGCCGGACTAATCCGAAATTGATCAGCGGTGACGTGGAATCATGCAAATACTGCCCCAGAATAGTCTCCGGCTCATAAAAGCGGACGTCAGGATTTACAGGAATGCTGCGATCCTTGATCGAGGAAAACTGGCTTTCAAAGGCACTGTGGAATCCACCGAAACACATCGAAACATCCGTGTTTTCCTTGAATATCCGTTCAGCGGTTTCAAGAAACTGTGGAAAGAAAATGTCATCCCCGTCCAGAAAGGAAATCAGGCTGCTGGTCGAGGCGCTAAATCCAGTATTCCGGGCAGAGCTCACGCCTTTATTCGTGTCATGGCGTATCAGCTTGACACGATCCAGACGCTCGCCAAGCGCCGCCTGAACATCGTCGGGCCCGCAATCATCCACAATAATAATCTCATCCGGGGGGCGGGTTTGGTTCAAGACAGAATCCACAGTCTCGCAAATGGTTTCCGATGAGTTATATGCCGGTATAACAACAGTAATTGTTTCCTGATCCATTGCTAAGCCCTAATATTCCGATCCGCCATACTCGATCTTCTTTTTCTGTAGCCCAAGCGTAACAAGAACAAGCAGGATGAAGGTCTTTATATCCGGTAATCTTTTAAATTCTTCAAACAAGCGTCTGGAGGCCTCTTTACGCTCCCCGCCATTTGCGAGAACCCGTGCATGTTGCCGCGCTGCGGTGGCCCGCATCCGCTTCAGAAATGCAAGATGATAGACAGAAAGCGGCAAAATGTTTGCCTGTGCAATCAGGGAGTCTACCGCTACCGCACGCGATGACCACACTTTTACCAAGTTACGCGAGATACTGTCAGGGCGCAGAAAGTATACTCCCATCGGATTTTTGACATGGAGAACATCAAATTTCGCCAATATCCGGGCAAACATGTGAAAATCCTCATTATTTTTGAGTTCTGGCAGGAACAGGTTGCCGTCTACACATATTTCCTCAAGTGCTGATCTTCGAAAGATGCTGAAAGATGGGATGAAGGCACCTGTGTTATTCAGATAAAAGGTCAGGCCCTCGCCTCGGGATAGCAGGGCTACGTCAGCTTCCTGCTCCCTATGAGTTTCCAAAATAGGGGCTGCATTTCCATCAAAGCACTGATAGAAGCTGCCGAAACACGCGGCTGCCTGTTCATTCTCTTCAAGTGCCTCAAGCATTACAGACAGGAATTCCGGACACAGAATGTCATCCGCATCCAGAAAGTAGACATAGTCCCCGGTTACATGTGAAAATCCGGTATTCCGGGCATGCTGGACACCCTTATTCACCTCGTGGCGCAATATCTGAACGCCAGGATAACGATCCCCCAGAACCTGAATAACTGGATTGTCGCTATGATCATCGACAACGATAATTTCATCAGGCCTGCGACGCTGTCCTATCAGGCTATCAAGGGTTACACAAATTGTCGCATCGCAGTTATATGCTGGCATAACGACGGAAATACGCTTTTTTGTCATGCCTTGTTCGTCCATTACTCATTAATACGTGGGTTCTAAAGACCTAGTGTTTTTCCGTCTCTGGCGACGCCGGTCATTTGGAAAACGGGTTATGACCCCCCAATGCTCTCTTCTTTCAATGGATCTGCCTTCTGCAAATTGCTGAGCAACACAGAAAAGTCATTCCGCCATTTATCCCAGTTAAGCTCATTCACATATTTTTCATGTGCATAGACGGCCATCTCGGCAAGTTTGGTTTTGTCCTGCCATAGCTTGATAATGGCATCCGCATAGTCTTTTCCATCCGCTGAAGAGGGAAGCAGCACACCGGATTTCCCATCATCAACAACGGAGGGGACGCCGCCCGTTGTCGGGGCGACGGAAGGAGTTGCAAATGCTGCCGCCTCCGCAAAGACAAGCCCATAAGCCTCTGCGCGGGTTGGCAGGACGAAGAGAGATGCCTCCGAAAACAATTTATTGTATAAGGCAAACTGCTCCGGATCGCTTTTCTTGAGGTTTTCGTATACCTGAACCCCCTCGGGCGGGCGGGCTGAAAATGGATCACATCCGACAATGGTAAGCTGCGCCTCTATGCCAGCGTCCCGGATATGCTTGAAGGCAGACAGAATTATATCTCCTCCCTTGCGTTCCCAGTCTTTTCCCATGAAAAGAATATTGCATTTACCGCCGAACTTTTTCTCCAGATACGCGTCGGAAATGATCGGTAGTGAGCCGACATTCGCACCAAGCCGTATAAATTTTAACTTCGCCAGATTGGCATCATAATCCTTCTGCGCTGAATTCATCGCCCATTGGGATGGGAAAATGGAATAGAATGACTTTCCTATCACTTCGCGCTCAATCTCATTTCCTTCCCGCCAAAGCCAGTTCGGGATGCGGCTGTGTTCCGGATAATAGTCCGTCATTATGGCATAGGTCGCATCAGAGATATGAAAGATGGGGACATCGGTTCGGATGTGGGCCAACTCCGGTGACGCTGCAATCCCAACGATAACCTCAGGATCGGTAAGATCAATTTTTCTCTGGATTTCCTTGCTGACAGCCTTGCTGAAAGCACCGGTAACAGATAGATCAATACTAAATCCTAGTTTCCTGAACAGGTAGCGGAAGGCTTTCGTCAGCATCAGCAGCCATGCCGTTTTCTGCGCGCGAACGACCACGACATCACCGGAAATTTTCTTTATTTCACGCGTAATAAAATATGGTGTTCCTGACCACGCGCTGACATCCTCAGGGTCATGGCGTGATACAATCGCGATTTTCATTACTGATACTTTCAAGTCCGGATTTGTTTTTCTCAACCTAGAGATTTTAAGTTTAAAAATGGTAAAAATTAATCATCATTCACCGCGCTATCGGATATTCTAGGGATTATAGTTACATAATATGCAAGCGTCTGTCCCAAACGCATATTAAAACGAAGCATAAAACGCGAAAATACGATGTCTGTCTGAAAATCCGGCGGCGGCACGCCAAAGGAAGCGCCAATTCAACCTATACAAATGGACTTCATAATAACAGGAAATAGACGCTAAAACCGGACAGCATGTGAAACATCAAAGCTTCCGGACTGTAATCAATCTTCCCGCAACGCACGGTTAAAGCTGAGAATAATCGGATTGACAAAATAATCCAGTGCCGTGCGCTCCCCTGTCGAGATCATAACATCCGCCTGCATACCGGGGCGCAGTTGGGTAACTTTGATATCAGCGTTTTCCAGATTGTCAATCTCAACGCGCGCCAGATAATAGAAATTTCCCGTCCTCTCATCCTCCAGACTGTCAGCCGACACACTGATCACGGTTCCTTCTGCTGGAAGCGAAAAGCGTTGACTGAACGCAGGGAAGCGGATTCGCGCGGGCGCTCCGATATAGACCGAGTCAATATCCTTTGTATTAACCTGAGCTTCTACAATAAGCTGTACATTATCCGGAACAATATCAAGCACAGTTTCACCCGGCTTTATAACCCCGCCAGCGGTATGGACCTTTAAATTGACGACATATCCGTTCGTTGGCGCCCGAATTTCTGTTCTGTCCAATACATCTTCAGAGGCGCGTGTCTGTTCTTCCAAGTCAAAAATCTGGGCCTGCACGTCACGGAGTTCCGCGACCACCTCGTCCATCATACTATTTGAAAGCTCGTTGATCTGTAGCTGGACTTCTCCGATTGCCTGACGGGTTTGGGCAATTTTCGAAACATTCTGACTGCGGTTCCCTTTCAGTTCCGCCAAGCTGCGCTGCAACGCCCGAAGCCTCGGACGCTTGGCGAGATTTTTTGCAACAAGACTTTCCACATCCTCGATTTCATCGCCGATGAGAACGATCTGGCGATCTGAGGAAGCAACCTGACCTTCCAAACCCTTAATCTCTTCTTCCAGCTGCGACGCCTTTTGTTGGAGAATAGTCACTTGTCCTTCACGAGACGTACGGCGGGATTCGAAAATATTCTCCTGACCCTGCATGGCCTCCCTTATATTCGGCTCATCCTTGCGCTCCATCAGCCATTCCGGAAACTCGATTTCAGCAAGCTCGTCCCGTTCTGCAACCAGTCTCGCTTTCTGGGCAAGTGCGGTGGCATATCGGCTGCGGACAATTTCTGTCGAGGCCTTTGATTGTAGTTCATCCAAAACGATTAACACGTCGCCCTGCTTTACAACGTCACCATCCTTGACCTTGATTTCAGAGACGATCCCGCCTTCAAGATGCTGAATCGACTTGCGGTTTCCCTCAACACTGACAACACCTTGCGCAATGGCCGCGCTCCCCAGCGGAGCGAACGCAGCCCAACCGACAAAGGCGCCAAAGAAAAGAAAAATAATTACCAGACCGAATAGCACCGGTCCGCGCACATTCATCATCGCTTGATTTCCTCAATATATTTCAAAGCACCCGCCTGATCCCCTTTGACAAAAAGCGAATATATTTTCGATATATCCGCATCAGTAAGTGGCTGGGTTGAAAGCGACTGTATCTTGGCCTTGATTTTCTCACTTGGCCCCATGGTCAAGACCGCCGCCTTTTTCACCGTCTTTGTTTTACCATTAACATGTGTTCCATTCACATGCCGGGACGGCGCGGACGTTGCCGTCGCGCGTTGCATATGTGAATACTGCTTGGCCGCTTTGATATCATGTTGTTTGTCCGGCCTAGACGGAGCCGGGCGCATACGAGACTCACTTGGTTGATCGTCAGCTTCAATGGTCTGCGCGCCCGGCTTTGGCAAGGCTTTCTGCACGCCCTGGAGCTTCGCCAGCACCTCATCACGCGACCCGAATTCCTGTACGACCCCATCCTTCAAGACAAGTATCTTATCGACATGCTTCAAGATATTCGGCCGATGGGCGATAACCACAATCGTCATCCCCTCCAGCCTGAGATTCTCCATGGCCCGCATCAAAGCCGACTCGCCTACATTATCGAGGTTAGCGTTCGGTTCATCCAAAACGAGAAGACTTGGGTTGCCGTAAAGCGCGCGGGCAAGGGCGATACGCTGGCGCTGACCGCCTGAAAGCGCCGCGCCGCCCTCGCCGATTTCTGTTTCATACCCCTTATCCATGCGCAGCACCATATCGTGAATGCCCGCTTTCTTTGCTGCCGCAATCACCAGCGCCGGATCGCCATCATTCATGCGAGCAATATTCTCTCGAATTGTGCCAGAGAACAGCTCGATATCCTGTGGCAGATATCCGATATACTGACCACGATCATCCGCGCTCCATTCTGCGACATCCATCTCATCCAGTCGCGCATGGCCGAAGCGCGGCTTGAGGTTGCCAACCAACAACCGCACCAAGGTCGTTTTCCCCGCCGCTGTCGGCCCAATGATTCCAAGAATTTCCCCCGCACCAATTCGGAAGTTAATATTCCTCAGGATCGGTTCCGTCGTATTGATATGAGAATAACTCAAGCCCTCGACGGAAACCGCCCCCTTCGGCCGGGGAAGTGGCATAAGATCGGTTCCCGGCGGGCTGCTATCCAATTGGGCTTTCAAACGGCCATAAGCGGCGCGGGCAGTTAAAAAACCGTTCCATGATCCGATTGCCTGCTCAACAGGCGCCAGGGCGCGGCCCATAATGATGGATCCAGCGATCATGGCGCCAGGACTCATTTCTGCCTGGATGACCAGCCATGCCCCCGCCCCTGTCACACCAATCTGTAGCATGACCCGAACAAATTTTGACGCCGCAGAGAGAATTCCGCCGCGATCACTCGCTTGTGCCTGCAATGCCAGAGAGTCCGAATGGCGGGTATTCCACCGCTTTACCAACTGCGGCATCATGCCCATAGCCTCAATCACATCCGCATTACGCGAGGCCGTCTCTGCCTGCTTCATCGCAATCATCTGCTGGCCGCTGGATTCTGCAAGAAGTTTCCGGGTGGCTCTCTCGTTCACAATACCGAGGGCCAGCAATAGGATGGCTCCGATAAGGGCTATCCAGCCCAGCAGCGGATGCAGCAAGAACATGACGCCCAGGAAAATCGGCGCGAAGGGCGCATCGAGTATTGGAAAAATGCCCGCGCCCGTCAAAAAGGACCGGAAGGTATTAAGATCACGAAGCGCCTGGATGCTGGCTTCTCGTCCCGTCGTTAATGTCGACATGATACTCGCCGTCAACGCCGCGCCGCCGACCTGGCCATCAAGCCATCGACTCATACGTACAAGAATGAACGACCGGACACCCTCCAGCATGGCCATAGTTAACAGAGCCAGCGCCGCAATGAGCATCAGCAACATAAGCGTATCTGTATTGCGGCTTGTGATAACCCTGTCAAATACCTGCATCATGAACAGCGGGGCTGTTAACATCAGCAGGTTAATAGCAAGACCAAACACCGCAATAATAATGAATACCCGGGAACATTTGTCTAAAGTTTCCTTCAGAAGCGGGTTTTTCTGTGTGCTCACGCTTCCCTCTATAAGTCGAAACCAGTCATTGCTGGATCATATTGTTTGTAAGCGTATTTGCCAATGCCCGATGCCACCATCGTACATAAAATACGCTTAAAATAGGATTAAATTTTTGCCGATAAAACGTCCGGGACGGGAATTTCGTGAAGCCGTGCCGTTCGAAACGCATAATCTATTGTTGCATTATGGCCATTTTTAGGGAAATACTAGAAAAAAATATGGCGTTACCCTTAGAAATAGCGAATATGCTGTGCTACAAAGCGTCATTAGCGATATTAACCATTTCTGATGAGTATATCAGATTTTTTAGATAGGGGGAGGCACTTACGTGTTTACATTTCAAAAGATAAAGTCCGCGGCCACCCGGACCATCTTGATCTCACTGGCACTGTTTGTTTCGGCTTGTGCAGCACAAAACCAAGCAGCAACAACAGCGCCTGCTTCTTTGGGCACTGCGCCTCAGTACATAATCGGCCCGCAGGACGAACTTGATGTGTTCGTATGGCAGAATCCGGACCTGTCCGTGACTGTACCAGTCCGCCCCGATGGCCGCATCTCGACACCGCTGGTTGATGACATGATGGCCGCCACGAAAACATCCCAGGAACTGGCACGCGACATAGAGAAAAATCTTTCCAAATATGTGAAAGATCCGCTCGTGACTGTGACTGTCCGCTCCTTCAATGGTCCCTATAATCAGCAGATTCGTATCGTTGGACAGGCGGCTGAGCCCAAAGCTATCCCTTATCGTAACGACATGACCGTCCTTGACGCAATTATTGCCGTTGGTGGCATGACCGAATTTGCCGCTGGTAATCGTGCTGTGATTGTCCGGAACGAAGACGGAGGTCAGCAATCCTATAATGTGCGACTTGATGACTTGATCGTAGATGGCGATGTTTCGGCGAATGTGCCTCTGTTGCCGGGCGATATTATTATCATTCCACAAAGCTGGTTCTAGTTTGTGCGGCAATTTCGATTGCCGTTAGAGTTGAGGGTGGAATCAAATAGAAGGTAGTCGCATTGTGTTAAATGCCAACCAGCTAGTTCATAGAAAACGGTCTCGCATGTCGCTGGCGATAGGATGTGTTGTCGCCAGCAGCGTGCTCGCAATGACCGGAAGCGCCCTTGCCGCCGAATGGATGTTTAATCCCTATGTCGGAGTGGGCGAAACCTACACGGATAATGCCTTTGGCGATTCGACAAACAGGAAAGATGATTTTATCACAACCCTGTCTGCCGGATTCGAGGTCGAAGGCGTCGGACGACGCCTCCGACTTAACGCGGAATATGAACTCGGTTACGATAAGTATGCGCGGTTTTCAGAATTGGACGGCTTTACCCATAATCTGCTTGCCTCTGCAAACACTGAACTTGTGATGGAACATCTGTTTCTGGATACGGAAATCGCCCTGACAGAAGAGCGTTTTTCCAGCGACGGAGACACGTCATTTTCCGATCGCACGACAAAAACCGCCACGCGCGTCCTGAACACCCGGATCAGCCCCTACTATTTGCATGATTTTGGTGGTTTCGCGACGGCAACGGCCCGCTATACGCACTTGATGACCAATTTCTCCAACACGAATTCGGATGTTTCTTCGTCAGAGCCTTCAGATTCCGAGACAAACCGGATTGACCTCTCCTTACAAAGCGGTCGGGAATTCTCCCGGACGAAATGGGGGCTCGAAGCCTTTGCCTTCGACAATGATGTCTCTGATGGAGATGATCTGAAGCGCGCCACATTCAAAGGATCGGGACAAATGCCATTCAACAGGCATGTGGCCCTGATCGGAAGTGCCGGCTGGGACGAGTTTGATGGCGAGAATATCAATAATGACGACATCAGCGGCGCCTTCTACGGTGGTGGTGTGCGCCTGACACCTGGCCCCCGGACAGATTTCAGTATTCAGGTCGGACATCGATTTGGCGGCGGTATCGTCGATTCAGATTTAACGTATATTATTTCGAGCGAAGCCAGTTTCGTTGCCTCTTACCAGGTCGATATCGCGGGATCCGGTGAATCGTTTGCGAATACTCGGGTTCTGGATCAGAACGGGCAGCTTGTAAATCCGAACTACTTCTCAGGCGGCTATGTGACAGACATTACCAAGACCAAGACTTTATCAATGGGGCTGACCGGTGAAAAAGGGCGGAATAGCTATTCCGCATCGAGCAGCTATATCATACGCCGCTTTCTGGACGATGGCTCCGAAGAAGAAGTCGCTTCCATTGACGGTCGCTACGCACGGCAGCTCTCCAGAAAGCTTGAATGGTCTATTCTCGGTGGATATTCAAAGGTCCTGAGGTCTCAAGTCACCGGTGACGAGGACACAAGCTACTATGGACAGACTGGAATTAATTACCAGTTCACGCCGACCCTGAGTGGTGACTTTAGTTACAGCCACTTCAATCGCGAGAGTGAAAGTGGCACGGATGATTATCGGGAGAACGTGATCTCGATTAACATTCGAAAAGACTTCTAGATATTAAATACGCGGCCCGGAAGTATCGACCGATGTATACGGAAGATAATTCCGGGCCGCGTATTTTATCCATGTGCCTTTAGTTTCTTAAAAATCTGCTGTGCAAGTTCCTTATCGTGAATGACGAGAGAGGGTTGATCCTCGTCTGCCTCTTCTTTCGTCTGAATAGGCAGCCGCCGCGTATCCTCCACGCCTTTCGGTGCCGAGACATCAAATATGCCATGTGTTTGCTTATCGCGGATCACTTCGCTGACTATCGCCGCGTCAATTTCCGGAGCCATTCGGGCAAAACCATAAACGAGGCAGGTATCACACAGAATATTGATGATACGGGGAATGCCACGGCTTGCCTCGAACAGCTTCTCGCAAGCCTCCATGGTGAATAAGGGCTCATCACGACCCGCGATTGAGAGACGATGGCCGATATAACTGTGGATATCTTCTGCCGTCAGCGGCGCCAAATGAAAATCAGATGCAATGCGTTGCGCGAACTGAATTAATTCCGGTGCCTGCAGCAAGCCTTTCAACTGTGGCTGGCCCACAAGAATGAGCTGTAGAAGCTGATCATTATCCGCATTGATGTTGGATAGAAGCCTTAGTTGCTCAAGCAATTTCGGTCCCAGGTTTTGCGCTTCGTCAACAATCAGGATTGTCCGTCGCCCTTCAGCATATTCTCGGATCAGGAATTGCTGCAACTCATCATGCAATCCAACGTGGGACTTTCCCTCATAGGGTTGGCCGAACGCCATCAGCACCCACTGCAACAGATCCCCATCCTGAATATTGGAAACCAATCCAACAGTGAACTCTTCGTCAAGCCTGTCAAGGAGGTGCCGGATAAGCGTTGTTTTACCGCACCCTATTTCGCCCGTGACGACGGTAAAACCAGCCCGGTTCATAACGCCGTATTCCAGCATGGAATAGGCCAGAGAATGGCTGTGGCCCCAGTACAGATAGTTGGGGTCAGGCAAAATTGAAAAAGGCTTCTGCGTCAGTCCGTAAAACTCTCTATACATTTATATCTGCCTTCACCCGTAATTTCGGGGCAATCAATGGTGTAATTTTCACAACTTTTTCTTTTAGTTTGTTTTTGGTCCTGAGCGCAGTTCCGCAATAGCTTTCTCCGCTTCTTCACGCGCTGGAAAATGCTGACTGTCCGCAAGTGTCACAGCTTGCTCCAGCTCTTTCAAGGCTTTATCGCGATTATTCTCTGCCTTGTAGGCCATGCCAAGGTGATAGCGAAGTATTGCTCTGTCCGGCGCTCTTTCCACCGCCGATCGCAGAAGCGGCGTTGCCATTTCATATTCTCCGAGCCGGTAATGTATCCAGCCTAATGTATCCATGAAATATGGCACTTTTGAACTGCGAAACCGCTTTGCGAGCGCGTAAGCACGTTGCAGGTCCGCGTCGCTCTGCGCTTCCTCGGCAATCAGGCTAGCCAGATTGTTAGCAACGATTTCTGAGTTCGGCCGCTCTTCGAGCAATTCTTCATATATTTTAATGGCATCGAAATTGGCGCCCGAGACCTCATATATTTCTGCTTGCGTAATTTTCAGCATAAACTGATCCGCTGCAGTCCTCATTCCTTCTGCCAGAATATCTTGCGCCTCTTTCTGGCGATCCTGGGATAAATAGTGCCGTGCCAGCATAACATAACCGGACGCTTCTGCGGGATCACTGTCAATGGCTTCCTTTATCAGCTTTTCCGCCTTTTGCGGATTATTGCTGTGAAACTGGATTTGCGCCATCAATGTCCGTGCAAGATACTTGTTCTCACTACTACCGAGGGCTTCATTCAGGAATCTTTCCGCTTCGGCAACATCTCCATCCTTCAGATAGGCCTGAACCAACGCGGCCATAGCCTGCCCGGCTTCCGGGGTTGCTTCATATGCTTTTTTATACGCCGCCTGGCTTTCTTCCGGATTTTGCATTCCGGCAAGAGCCGCCCCGCTTATCTGATATGCAGCAGCGTTCATATTGTCGACGGCGCGAATCCTATCGGCGATTTTCTCGGCTGCCATCCAGTCTTCTTCTTTCAGCTTAACATCCGCCAGCAACTTGAGCGCGCTTATCTCCGTCGGCTTCGCTTCGGATATTTTTTCCAACAACCTCTCTGCCCGACGGAAGTCGCCCTGCCGAATGAAGAACTGGGCATAGGCCAGCCCGACCCGGGGCGACTGCTTGCTGAATCTGTAGGCGGCGGCGAAGCGGTCTTCTGCCAGTTCGTGACTGCCGTTTATTTCATGCGCCTTCGCCAGGAGTAACGCTGCACGCACGGATTCCGGTTGTTGGCGCATTGAAGACCTTAAAGTCGATATCGCGGAATCAATCTCACCTTCATCAATCTGCATCGCGCCAATCAGAACAAGAGCATCTGTACTTGTGGGATCAAGTTCAAGAGCATTTTTCGCATATGTCCGTGCCTCCTCATATTCTCCCCTAGCGAAATGAAGTTGCGCCAGCTTGTTTCTTGCAGCAATCTCATCCTCGATCGTACTTGCTTTGTCTATAATTGTTCCAAGTATGACCATCGCCTTTTCATCTTTCCCGGCCGCTTCGGCAAGTGTCGCAAGCGCAAATCGGTAGTCAACGACATCGGGATAACTCTCGATGAGCTGTTCCAGCTCGGCCGTTGCCGCTTCATCTCCTTTAAGTGTTTTGACAAAACGGATAACATCCAGGTTTGCGGTAACATCTTCCGGATGCTCTGCTGCTAGTTTGCGAATTTCCTTTTCCGCTTCATTTTGCTGGCCGTTCTTTAAGTAAAATCGAACAAGGCTTTTCCGAAAAGCACCATTATCAGGATTATCTGCGATCAGCTCTTGAAAGACCTGAGTGATGTCCGCTGTCTTGCCAAGCGTTTCCAGGGCCCGTATCTTGATAACCTGGAGCTGTGCATTTCCCTTGCTATGGCTGAGACCCGTGTCCAGAATGTCAATTGCCGCTTCCGGGTCATTCTTTGACAGTTTTTCCGCCGCCAGTATCAGGGTTGAATCAATATTTGACGGATCAAGGGCCAGAGCTGCGTTTGCCGCTTCTATTGCACCCGATTTATCTCCCAGGCGGAACATGACCGCCGCTTTCAGCGCCAGGGCGTCGGGGTTTTCCGGGGCAATTTCATTTACCAACTCGCTGGTTTCCAGCGCTTTTTGCAGCTTGCCGGAGAGCAGCATGATCTTCCCATAACGTATCTGCGCTTTAAAATGCTGCGGCTCAATCTCAATAGCCTTCAGAATATTGCCAGCATATTTTCTCCAGTTTCCGTCGTTTTCCTCCACCAGGGCAAGTCCATACCAACCATCGGCAAAATTCTCATTTAACTGCAGGGCATTTCGAAATTCGACGCCAGCCTTCACAAAATTATCTTCTGCGACAAAAGCCATGCCCGCTTCAAAATGGGCCTGTGCCTTTTCTTCTGGCGTATCACAGGCCGCCACAGAAAACATTATTATCACCAGTGCCAGACCGGCGAGCCGTGATTTCAATTCCGCAAAACTTCTTTTAACGGTCATTCTCTAAACCTTAACCCTGTTTATTTTCGGGCGATAGAGCGACTGCGCTCCGGATACATATAACTATTTGCCAATTCATATTGTCGCTACCGATTTCTGCATATAACAAGAAACGCGAAAAACCGCAAAGAATCAACGAACTACAAAGCCCAAGAATAGGCAAGGATACATTAACCCTAATGTATCAATATATGCTTAATTCAGTCGCTAATTTTCAACGGGAATTACGAGTTATCATATGCTTTCCCGTTATATATGAAGTCGCGGATCGTCTTAATCAACTCGGGTTCCGCAAATTGGCTGGCGGCTTCACTAATTGTAGGAGCAGGGTTGGCCGTCAGTTTATCCAGCAACGGGCCCAGCGCCACCTCATCTTCTGCAACATAAATGCCGCTTCGTTTGGCAAATTGTTCCGCCGTTGCAATCTGGTGATCATTGCGGGTTTCCTTCAGATCGCCCTTGCGCGGCATAATAAGCAGCGGCTTTTTCATCGTCAGAGCCGTAATGATTGTTCCCATGCCGGCATGCGCGACAATCAGGTCCGCCTTTTCAAAGTTGCTTTTAAATGTATCCGGATCCAGAAAGCTCTGCCATTCAAAATTCCGGGGACTGTAGCCATTATCTCCAAGCTCTGCGACCTGCGCGAAAATATCATCGTTTCCGGACGCGAAGGCCCAATCGTCAAGCCCTTTGATTAATCGGTCAAAACGTAGCTCATGGCCAACAGTTGCAAAAATCATACGACTGACCCTTTATATTCCGGTGATCGTTTGGCGCTATCTCCGATAGCGAGATGTTCCCATTGTGTAAGCCAGAGGTCAGCGCAACCACTTGCCTTCTGTCCCGAGAGCGACAAGGCTCCGGCATTGGCAATACTGTCCAGCCATATTGTCCGGGCACCCATGATTTTTCCTACTTTAAGCGCAAAGAACCCGGCGGCCGCACCTGTGGTTACGATCACGTCAGGCCGCTCCCGGATCAGGATCAGTATGATCCCGGCCAATTGCCGCAGTAGGCGGAATTTCTGCCATCTGTTGGCATCCACAACACGATAGAATTTCGGTAAGGGCTGTCCCCGGCGTTTTGCGTCCGCTATCAAGTCATCCCGATAGCCTTCTTTCGTTGTCACATAAATGGCGTCACAAGCATCCCATGCGGCACGCAGCCTTTGCAACTGCACCCAGTGGCCCCCAGCGGAGGAAATTGCCATAACCTTTGGTCTTCTTGCTATTTTCAATCCTTGAACTCCCTCATCGCAATCCATCCCTTCAGATACAGAGTAGAAAAGAAAAACCCACATCTGCAAGCCCGAGAATCTGATAAAAATAGCTGCGCTGCCTTACCATTATCTTAATGGAGAAACTGTCACCTTAATTTTAACAAGATTTTTCTCTTCTTCATGCGCCAGACCAACAAAACGTGGCCGCAGTATGCTGGCCTATGTGTCTCAAATGAGGTATTTTGAATAATACATAAAGAAAATGTTTATAGGTTAATGCAATTTTTAGATGCCGTCGGTATGGTTCCTGTTAACTGAAATCAAAGCCAAGGCCCAACAACCCCATTTATCTGGATTTGCCAAGAGCTAACGAATGATTGAAATTAAAGACGAAGCGATCACGATGATTTTAGCTCTCGCCAAATCGACGCGGGGATTCATTCATGGATGAACAATTTTACGGCGTCACGACGATACAACCCGCCGGCGTCGCAATACTCATTGTCTGCATTATTGCGACGTTGGCGGTCCCCCGTAAATGGGCCGCCTTTCCCCTTGTCATCCTTATGATGGCCATTCCCAGCGCACAACGATTTGTTATCGCGGATCTGGATTTCAATTTTATCCGCCTGGTCGTCATAACCGGGTTTTTGCGTGTTTTTGTGAGGAAGGAGTATTTGGGATTCCAAATTCAGCTTCCTGACAAAGCCGTCGTTCTTTGGATGATCTGGGCCATCATTGCCTTCACCATGCTGCGCGACGGGTTTTCCGGCTTTGTTACGCGAAGCGGCTATATGCTCGAAGCGGTAGGCTGTTATTTCCTTGGCCGTGTCTATTTACGCGATATGTTTGATTTGCGACGCCTCATTGTCCTTATGGGCATTGCCTCAATTCCCATGGTCGGCGTTTTCTTATTTGAAAGATTTAACGGCAGAAATTTGTTCGCCCAGTTCGGCGGTGTTCCGGAATTCACCAAAGTCCGCCAAGGGCGGCTTCGCTGCCAGGGTCCGTTCTCTCATCCAATTCTGGCGGGGATATTCTGGGCGAATATTGTGCCGTGGCTTGGGGCGATGTGGTTTACCAGAGCAATTCCGAGAACAATGCTTGCCTTCTATATCGTCTGTATATTGGGCATCATTGTGAACACGGCGTCAAGCACGCCCGTCATGTCGCTCATCTTTAGCATCATTGGCTTCATATTCTATTTCTATCGCCGTTATATGAACTATGTCCGCTGGGGTTTGGTCACAATGGCTATCACGCTTCATCTGGTGATGGAGGCGCCGGTTTGGCATTTGATCTCACGGGTTAATGTTGTTGGCGGCTCAACCGGATGGCACCGATTTCACCTTATGGATAAGGCTGTTGAGAATTTCTGGGAATGGTGGGCAATTGGTGTTGAGTCGACCGCACATTGGGGTTGGGGGCTTTTTGACGTCACCAACCAATATGTTCTGGAAGGCGTAAGAGGTGGCATTCTTGGCCTGATTTTGTATGTCTTCTTCCTCGGCTCGATTTTCTGGCTTCTTGGTAAGGCAATGCGACATGCAAATTCAAAAGCGGAACTCATAATCTTGTGGGCTTCCGGTACTATGGTTTTCGTCAATGTTGCCGGTTTTTTTGCTGTTTCTTATTTCGGCCAAACGGAATCCGCATTCTTCCTGTTCCTTGGCATTTCTGTTTCATTGGCAACAACGGCAATCCAAACGCGCCGCGCCAAAATGAGGGAGCAGGCTGCGCAGGAATCAATATCAGGCCCGGATCCGGCCCCGTCCATGAACCGATAGTCTGACCAGCGTAAAAGGAAAAAGTTTCGGCTTCATGATTGTTATGAATGTTCATTCGCCACGTATAGCTAGCAGCTTCCCTTATATAACCGGACGGTCCGCCTTCAATGAACGATTATGAGCTGAGCATCATCATCCCGCATTTCAATGATCCCGTGGGGCTGTCTGCCTGTCTGGCGTCACTTCAAGAGCAGCATTTCGACATGCAAAAGGTCGAGGTTATTGTCTGTGACAATAATTCCGACTTTGCGCCCACCGGACTGGAGGAATTCGATCTTAACATCAAGCTGGTTGTCGAAACGAAGCGAGGCGCAGGCCCTGCACGCAATGCCGGTGTTGCTGAGGCCCGGGGCGAATATCTGGCCTTCACCGATTGTGACTGTCTGATTGATCCGGATTTCGTAAAAAACGGCCTCACCCATATGCGGCGTAACGGCGAGAGAAGTGTCCTTGCCGGCAAGATAGTCTATTATCCGAAAAATCCGCATCCTAACTACGTCGAAGCCTTCGATATCATTTTTGCGATGGACCAAGAAGGTCATGCACTTAAAGGCGACGCGGCAACCGGAAACCTGTGGACGAGCCGTTCTCTTTTTACGGAGGTTGGTCCTTTCGTCGCCGACGTCGCGGAAGATACCGACTGGTGTCGGCGTGCATTTACCGCAGGCGCGGCCTTTCAGTTTGGAGCGGACTGTATTGTGCGCCATCCCGCGCGCGCGACATTGGAAGAACTCCGTGCAAAATGGCGGCGTCAATCTGCCATGACGTTCAATGTCCATAGAAAACAGTCTCTTTTCTCAATTAGGTGGCCTTTGCTTTGTGCCGCGACGGCCCTGTCCGCCATCCCTCACAGCCTGAAGGCAGTTCGCAGCGACAAACTCCCCCGCTTATCGGACCGGCTGAAATCCGTTTTAATTCTTTTTTGGTGTCGGGCTTTTCGCGCAAAAATAATGACGGGATTTTATTTGAGCGGACAGGACCGGATCGATCCGAATAAATATTGGACCAATGCTAGCTAAACATACGCTGCTGCGCTCAATTATGTCAAAAATGTGTCGTCCTGCCTAATTTCATCCAAAATTTGAGACCGAGGTCTCATTTTCACAACAGATTAAAAAATAATTTCCATGAAATGCGAAAAAAATTTCAGGCTACTCGCCACTTTGGCTGACTCCATAGGGTGTCGTTATGTGATTTTCACGTAAATTGTTGGCATCAAACAAACCCTCATTCTAAATCAAGATGCAAAAAACCAGAGTTACAGGTTTTATTATAAAAGCAATAATAAAATTATTTATTATTATTAGTTAATATTTTTTATTTTAGCTTTAGCGGTTAATAAAATATTAAATATTATTATTCAGTGTTATCTAGTTCAACAAAAGTAAACAACAAAAATTCTGATATCTTTTACTATTCATCAGAGTCGGCGCCGCACGACACGCGATCCCGTCAAGTCTGAAGCCCGGTTTGAAAATTCCTATTTTCGTGAAAACGTTCGAAATCAGCCATATTGTTGCCCAATTTGGACAAGATGATGCAATCATACCGAAGGCGCAGAACGCGTTTTTGACACTAAATAATTTCATGAATTTTTTATTAATTTTTGAAATCCGCTTTTATTTTTGAATGCTTTCAGAAATAGATTTTGCAGAAACAGATTTTTAAACGACGTAAAGATGTTTTACTTTAAGGTTAAAAATTTATTACTTAATGTTAAAGGGGATTTTTCTTCCGAATTTTGGCAGGTGCATACAAGGTCAATTGGCTTCCTGCAAATTGCCAAAATTCAAATAAAGCGAAATTTTTCCGTAGTTTGTAACCAGATTTTAAATTTTTCACCTTTTAATGCAGTATACAACATCAATACGTGACGCTTGGAGCTCATATAATAATGGCAATAGAATTATCACAATCGGAACTCAATGAATTAGAGTCCGCCGCGAATGCCTTCGGCGCAGGTTTCCAGAATTTGGGCCGCGGCGACGAGCATTTCTCGATGAAGAGCCTGACCCTCAGCGCCACTTTCAGTCTGGACGGCCTCGATAACGGCCGCCAGTATATATACAACAACCATACTCAGGCATCCCTTGCTGTCCGCAATGACGACCTGACCGTCATGCTGAATACCGAAAATGGACAAGCCATGCGGCTTACCTTCCGGGACGCATTCAAGGAAGCCGGTTGGCAGGATATCCAGGTCATCGTGGATGAAGCCACCTCAAAACTTGAAATCTGGGTTAATGGCGAGGTTCTGCATTCCAGTTCCAGCGACGGCATCATGATTGAGGATGCCTCTTACTGGGATGTCACGGCAGGCGGTACGCTTTGGGGCAGCAACCTCCAGGGCCAGATCGCCGACATAACCGTCCTGGATCATGCGGTGACAATCGACCCGGATGATTCCATTGCCAACCGTATGCTCAAACTGAACGGTGAAGACCCGATCGTCGATACAACAGATCCCGTGGACAATACACCAGACCCGGGTGACGACAACAGCGAAGCCGTTGTCACAGGGGCGTCGAGCGGTGATGTCACCGAAGATGTCGATTTGACCACCAGCGGTAAGCTGAACGCGGCGGACCCGGATGCGGGCGAGAGCGGCTTCCAGGCGGACACGGAAAACGGTCAGTATGGCGATTTCTCCATCAATGAGAATGGCAACTGGACTTACACGCTGACCGACTCGGATGAGCTTGACTGGCTCGATTCCGGTGAAACCATCAGCGAGACCTTCACCGTCCGTACAATCGATGGCACAACGTCAGACGTCACCGTCGATATCAATGGGCAGGATGAGCCTGTAGAAGAACCGACAACACCTCCGGCAAATAACAACAACGCTTCGGATCTCGAGATTTTGCAATCCGCCGCGAATGCCTTCGGCGCAGGTTTCCAGAATTTGGGCCGCGGCGACGAGCATTTCTCGATGAAGAGCCTGACCCTCAGCGCCACTTTCAGTCTGGACGGCCTCGATAACGGCCGCCAGTATATATACAACAACCATACTCAGGCATCCCTTGCTGTCCGCAATGACGACCTGACCGTCATGCTGAATACCGAAAATGGACAAGCCATGCGGCTTACCTTCCGGGACGCATTCAAGGAAGCCGGTTGGCAGGATATCCAGGTCATCGTGGATGAAGCCACCTCAAAACTTGAAATCTGGGTTAATGGCGAGGTTCTGCATTCCAGTTCCAGCGACGGCATCATGATTGAGGATGCCTCTTACTGGGATGTCACGGCAGGCGGTACGCTTTGGGGCAGCAACCTCCAGGGCCAGATCGCCGACATAACCGTCCTGGATCATGCGGTGACAATCGACCCGGATGATTCCATTGCCGACCGTATGCTCAAGCTGAACGGTGAAGATCCTGGAGAGGACACATCCGGTCCGGTGATCGACACGCCTGATTCCGGAGACAACAACACCCCGGATACGGGTGACGACAACAGCGAAGCAGTAGTTACCGGCACCTCAAGCGGCGAAGTCACAGAAGATGTCGATTTGACCACCGGCGGCAAGCTGAACGCAGCGGATCCGGATGCGGGCGAGAGCGGCTTCCAGGCGGACACGGAAAACGGTCAGTATGGCGATTTCTCCATCAATGAGAATGGCAACTGGACTTACACGCTGACCGACTCGGATGAGCTTGACTGGCTCGATTCCGGTGAAACCATCAGCGAGACCTTCACCGTCCGTACAATCGATGGCACAACGTCAGACGTCACCGTCGATATCAATGGACGCAACGAACCATCAGCCCCGGGTACGGGCGCTGGAGGCGGAACCGGCGGCAACACGGGCGGTGGTGGCTCAACACCAACGCTTGGTGTTATTGAAGTCAGCAGCATATCCGGCCTTGTTCAGGCCCTTTCCGGGAATGTCGCCGGATATACGATTGAACTGGCACCGGGCAATTACGGTACGCTCAATCTCAATGGCTACAACTTCTCGTCTCCGGTGACGATTACGTCGGCGAACCCGGGTAATCCTGCTCATTTTGAATCCGTGACCGTCAACAACTCCTCCAACATGACTTTCGACAGTCTGGAGATCAGCTCCTACGATGGCGTTTCTGCCAGCTGGGGCGAGTATATGTTTACGATCAACGGAAGCTCCGACATCGTCCTTTCGGACAACGTCTTTGGAAATAATGTCAATGGACTGCTAAACCAGGGAATTATAGGTCTCAAGGTTGCTACTTCAGAAGACATTACCGTTGAGGGTAACGAATTTATGAACCTTCATACCGGCGCTCACTTCCGGGATTCGAGCGGTATTGATGTTCTCGGTAATGCGTTCCACGATCTGCGGACGGACGGCACAACCTTCACCGGCGTGCAGGACATCCAGATTCAAGGAAACTCATTCCGTGATTTCTATCGTCTTGAGGGAGATCACTCGGACTATGTCCAGTTCTATACGACCTCCGGACTTCAATCGAACGCCAATATTGTTATTAGTGACAACCTGATGGTTCAGGGCGATGGCGTGGATGCGCAGGCCATCTTTATGACCTCGTCCGATTCGACCACGACAAATGTCACGATTGATAACAACGTTATTTTCCAGTCCGGGTATCATGGAATTTCTGTCTATGGCACCAATTCACTGGACATAACGAACAACACGGTTATTTCGCCGGAAGACAGCCCGAACGGTAATATCGTCTGGATCCAGGTGAAAGACGGATCGAATGTCTCTATCGATAACAACATCACGAACTCCATTCTCACGGAAAGTAGTAGTGTCAGCCAAAGCGGCAACATCATTGTTGATGACAGCTCATACGGCCGTTATTTCCAGAATGATCTGAATATTCGTTCTGTTGATGCGGAAGACTTCGAACTATTGAGCAATGTCAATGCGGGTGCTGATGTCAGTGATCTGCTGGGAGATATCCTGGGCGGAACGCTAAGTGCTTTCTCATCGACAGTTGCAAGCATTGATGACAACGAGCCGACAGGTGGCGACGACTACATAGAAGGTACGTCCAGCTCCGACCTGCTCTTCGGTTTCGATGGCGATGACGAGCTGTTTGGGTTTGGTGGTGCGGACATTATTGTCGGCGGCGACGGTGCAGACACGCTCTCCGGCGGTGAAGGACGGGATACCTTCGCCTACACAGAAATTGGCGACTCGGGCATTGGCAATGGTAATCGCGATGTCATCATGGATTTTGATGCGACAAACGGCGACACATTATCGTTTGAAGGCTTCGCCACAGATAATTTTGCCTATTCCTTCGATGACCGTACGGATGTGCTTTCCGTCGATCTGGATGGCGATTTTACCATCGACATGGAAATTCAGCTGATCGGTGTTTCCGCAAGCGATCTGGACGGCAGCGATTTCATGACATGATCCGGGGCGGGTCAGAAATGACCCATCCCATTAAGCCAAAAACTATAAGGGCCTCTTTCCGATAGAAAAGAGGCCCTTATTTGTTGATAACTTAGAACGTCAGATCAAGTTTCCGAGTCAGGCGCTGAATCCCGCCAGCCATTCACTCCGCCGCGCCCAGATCTCCTTCCAAGTGTCCGCATTGGTTTTCCGATCCTTCTTGCGCAATAGAGTCGAATAGAGCCAGTGGGTTACAATCTTGCTGAGTGGCAGGCAGTAAAACAGGATATAGCCGAAAATTTTAGCGACAGGATTCCAGTGCTGCTGCATCAGGGTCACTTTCGCCGTGAGCAGCCGGATCATCTTGTCGGCAACAACTTTTTCCGACTGCCCGCCGTAATGGACAATCGTCGCATCCGGTGTGATCATCGGCTGGCCCCCGCGCTTCTTCGCACGAAGGCAGAGGTCCGCATCTTCACCATACATGAAGAACCGGCGATCAAACCCGCCAAGCTCTTCCCAGAGGCTTCTTTTCATCAGTAGGAAACAACCGGTCACAATGTCAATTTCTCGAACTGTATCCCGCTTCCACCCACCATATCCTTCCGTATTGAAAAGGCCGCTTGACGGGAAAATACCGCTTAATCCGGTGGCATAGCAAAAGAGCGACCAAACCGTCATCCGCCGCCAGCAGGAGGTTGTGTTCAGGCTGCGGTCGCCGAACAGGGTCCGGCCTCCCCAGACGGTCGCCTCGGGATGAGCCTTCGCAAACTGTACAATCTTGTCGATGGCATGATCGAGCACGACAGTATCAGGGTTGAGCAGCAGGATATATTCCCCCGTCGCCTGTTTTGCCGCCAGATTATTGCCGTTGGCAAACCCGCTGTTCTCCTTTGAAGCAATCAGATTAATGTCCGGGAATTCCTTTGCAATTGCCTCCGCCGACCCGTCGGTCGACGCATTGTCGAGCAAAATCACCTCAAAGGATACATCCTTAGCCTGGTCAAAAACCGACCGTATACAGTCAAGGGTCAGGTCACGGGTGTTATAGCTGATTACGATAATCGATACTGTCGGGTTTTCCACACTACTCTCTTTCGTCATTCAATGGCCCCAATGGTCGACGGAACTTTCCTGGGATTGCCATATACATCAACATTACTAAACGGTGCCTTCACACGACCGCGCAACGGAGAATCCGGCGCGGGGCGAAAATCACCCTTATTGCCATCTGCAAAGTCGGGGTTTCCTTCCGAATTGTCGGAGCCATCGACCGGCATCCCGCCGCCCCGCAGGCTCATCACATGATTATCCCGGTAGATGATCGCATCCGGGGCGAAGCCATAACCCTTGAAGGTTGTTTTCATTCTTTCAAAAAGAGACCCTTCAATCAGGACATTCCGCACCTCGTTATTTCGCCAGAGAAACGATGAGTTTGGCATGGAGATGCCAGAGAAGATCAGATGATTTGACGGGGCATGCCATTGTGAAAAGAGCGGCGCCTCTGAGCCGAGCGGCCTTACAAGAAGTATATTCACCATTGCGACGTTATCGAGTGACTCACATCCGGCGGCAAAGATGCCCTGCGCCTCTGCATTTTGGGCAATCAGTCCGTAAACAATATAGTTTTCAAAGGATTTCCTGGCGCAATAGATCTGGTACACGTCGGGATGCGCCTCTGTTTGACCGCGGTCGATCCCATTGACTTCACTATTTATCACAAGCCGTGAGCCACTAAAAGCATCCGAGCCGATATCAACGATCTTGACATCCCGCGCAATATTGAGGTTTGTCGCGCCGTTCGGGCTATCGGAAATTCGCACACCCGTAAAAAAGACTTTTCCCCAATTTGAGGCATGATAAAAGCTTTCTCCTGACCACCGCCCCGGTCCTATGACATCCACATTATCGAGCCACAAATAGCTTGCTTTCGAATAGCCGGGCGCAAAGAAGACATTTCTGATCGTGACGCCTGTAACTTTTAAAAGCCCAGTGATAAAGGGGCCGCCACTATCATCACTAAAGATGACGTCACCACGCGCCACATCAGGGGCCGCCGATACCGTAATCCAGCTTTCATGCTTAACGGGGGCCTCTTTGCCGAAGGACCCCCAACTATACTCCCCTTTCGTGAGATAGATTGTGCCAAAGACGGCATGACCCCGATCGTCTTCCGTTTTTCGGAGTAGTTCAAGCGCACGGGCCGGCTGCCGAAAGGGATTGCTTTTCGTGCCGTCGCCGGTGCTGTCATTCCCGCTGGCCGAGACCCAGACAATTGTGTCCTGACCTTCACCCTCGGGTTTTACTTTCAGAAGTATCGTCTCAAGCTGGCGCGGAACGCCGGCCGACTTCGGATAAGCCGTTGCCTCAACCTCCAGATGAGGGTTTTCGGGATCAGCAGGGCCAAAATTCTTGGGATCGAGCGTAAACCAGTACTCGTTTGTATTGGTCCGCTTATTCAGCGTCATTTCGTTCGCGCTGCCGACCGGTTTGCCGTTCACCTGAAACTCAACCCGATCAATCCCGTTGATATGAAAAGCAACAACCCCGATCGTCATCGGACGGCTAAATGCCTGATACGGGACAACATTCCAATGCGCAATCACTTTTGCATCCGCGCCGGTGGGGCCCGCTTTGGCCCGGCTCTCCTGGCCCTGAACACAAAGCAACAGAACCATCATCATGCCGCATAAAAGATGTGATACGGAATCGCTTGCTTTTTTGCCGTTTGCGGAAAGTCGAAACAATTTAGCCTCCGTGCAAACAGGATTCCCGCCTGTCTTAGTAATAGTATGTTTTGGCGACTTCCTCGGATTTGTTGAGGACGACGCCGAGGAGGTTGCTCGATTGGAGCTGCCGGCGACACTCCTTGACCTCGGCGGGCTTGGTTTCCCCGCTCGAGACCACCATCAGCACACAGTCAACCTGCGGAATAAAGGCGATCGCATCGTCCGTCGTCTTCAGCGGCGGCAGATCAAAGATACAGATCCGCTTCTCATACCGGTCCCGCAGGTCCTCAACAATCGCCTTCACCTTCCGCGACGTCAGAACCTCGGTCGAGTTCTTCACCGGACGCCAGTTCGGCAATACAACAAACCGCGGAATGCCCGGGTTCACCAACGCATCGTTAAACTCGATCTTGCCATCAAGGTAATCCGAAAAACTGTTCTCTTTCGGCAGCCCCAGATACGCCGCAACCCGCGGGCGCCGCAAATCAAAATCAACAAGAAGCGCCGTGTAATCCGTCTGCTTCGCAATACTCAGCGCCAGGTTGATCGCGACAACCGTCTTGCCGCACGCCGGCGTCGGCGACGTAATCGCCAGGGTCCGCCAGTTGTTCGCCTCCATCTTCGCCAGCACCTGTGTCCTCAGGATGTCAAAGCTGATCGAGTTCGGATCCTCATTGTCCAGCGTGATAATCCGGTTGCTCTCCATATGTGCCACATCAAGATCAACAACCCGCGTCTGGTTATAGACAATCGGCCCCTCAACAATTTCGTTGTTCTGGACAATCTTCTTCGCCACGCTGCTTCGGCTGTCACTGCCAGCCTGCTTCTCCTTGGCCCTGGCGATCGCTTCCTTAATCCGTTCCACGTCAATCCCCTAAAACAATGTGACTCTGAGTTGATCAAAGGCCACCCAGACCTTGTAGAATATTTCATCCAGCGGCTGATACAGAAAATGCACAATCACCAGCAACAGCGCGATCACCGCAATGGGTATAAGCGCATAAAAAACAATCTTCAGACGCTGCCTGCCCGCTTCCTCCTGGGTGTGAATATAAGGAATCGAAACGATCGGCGGGTGCTTGAGCACCGCTTCCAGCTCCGAGGCGCTGCGTATTCTTTTGTCAAAAAACTCAATCAGGAAGACAAACCCAACCCCGACCGCAAGCGCAAACAAGGCGCCAACGCCCATGATCTTCGGACGATCCGGCGAGATCGGTTCCGTCGGGATGATCGGCGGCTCCAGCAGCACAAACCGCTCCGCCTTCTTCTCTTCTTCCAGATTCTGCGACAGCTGCGCCTGCGCCTGCTTGGTTTCAAGGGAGTTCAGTTTCGCCAGGAGATCCTCATAAGTCCGGTTCAAACTTGCAAATCCGCGCTCGACCTGCGGGATCTCAAGGATGATCGCCTCAAGGTCCTTTAACCGCCCGCTGGCCGCGCTGATCTGACGGCGCAGTTCCGCAATCTTCTCATCCGTCGCCGATATCCGCACCTGCAGCGTCTCCACAACCGGATTATACGCCGTCGGCGCAGACGATTGACCCTGGCTCGCCGCCAAAGCCGCCGCCGTCTCCGCCTCAACCTGCTGCTCAAGCGCCTCTATCCGCTTCTTCAGCGAAATAACCGTCGGATGCGAATCCGTCAGGCGCGAGGACACATCCAGTAGCTGGTCCTTCAGGGTGGCCAGGCTTTGCGCCGGCTCCGACTGCTGAAGGCCGCCCTCCGCCGTTCGCCCCGTCCGCGCCGAGGTCAGCTCAATCTGCAAATACCGCTTCTCTTCTTCCAGCGCCCGGATATCACGCCGCATATCCCGGATCTCCGTCTCCGTCCGCTCCAGCATGTTCTGGCGCAACCCGAGATGTTCCGGAAGCGCATCCTTGTTCTTGCGCTTGTAGTCAACAATCTCGCTTTCAACCTGGGCCAGCCGACGACGCACTTTCTCGGCCTCCTCGGAGATAAACGCTGTCGCCTCCGTCGCCCGCTCCGTCCGCGTCCGTACATTCTCGCTCAGGAACAAGGTCACCAGCTCATTGGCAACATCCGTCGCAATCTGCGGGCTTTCATGAATAAAACCGACCTTGAAGGCGATCGTCGCCTCCCCCCGGCGCCCGCCAAGCGACGACGTGATAACCGCGATCTGGATGTTCTCCTGCATCCAGTCCACCAAGGTAGAGACCGTCATCACCTTCCGGTCATTGCCATAGACATTATATTTATCGATAATCTTGAGCAGGTTCTCCCGTGTCATCACCCGCTGTTCAATCGCCTTGATCCGCTGGTTCGGGTCCGTATTTAACGTCGATTCAACAAGATCAGGCGAAATCTGCTGCGTCTCGACCAGAATGGTCCCCCCCGACAGATAACTCGGCGGCAGGATCAGGCCGACAATAACGCTGCCAACCAGAATAAGTACAAACGGGATCAGAAAAAACAGAAACCGTCTCTTCGCCGCACCGATGATCGACCCGAGGTTTATCGGCGACGACTCTTCTTCCTGTATCGTAAAATCCTGGCTCATTCCAATGCTCAAGCTCTTCAATCAAATCAAAGTAAATATATCTATTGCCCGCAACCGCTAACCAAACCTAGGCCCAGCTACCTTACCGCCCATAACGTCAATCAACAATTACCATCACAAATCATAGACAAAAACTCTTAAGGAATAATTGTAATCGAAATAGTTCAAACAGTTGTCAGTCCAAGGACAAATAGTGATGCACTAGGCCAATTTCGGCTTGTTTTGTTGATCTGAGTTCTTTAGCCAAAGGATCATATCTTTCGCAAAGAGCAAGGAGATCAGCAATGCCGCCAGGGAAAATACAATTGCTAAAGAAATTTCGAAAACCGGGTTCAGAGCGGTTATATAATTTGACGAAATCCACAGCGCCAAGACGATCAACGTGACGGACATAACGATAGAGCCGCAAAGTGGCAGTATCTTTACACTGACAAAGCGCATCATCAAATAAACCGCAAATATAACAGCAAGAGTTTCTCCCACAATTCCACCAATAACGATTCCGGTGACTCCCCAACCCTGCCAAACTGCATATAAAGCAAACAAAATCGCGATGCTTCTAACAATATTGGAGTAGAGAGGCAACTTGGTCTTCCCACAAGCAATCGCTACGGTAATAGGTCCTGCTTTCACCATCCTCATTCCATGCATCAACGCAAGCCATGGAATTATATACGCCCCTTGAAGGTATTTTTCACCAAAAAGCACGACGGACAGCGACGGGCCGCCGATAGCCAGCCCGACGGTTATCAGCATTCCCAGGATCAAGAACGCCTTGATTGACGCCGCCGCACTTTGCGCCAATAAAACCTCATCCGTTTGATTCTTGGCAATCAACGGCGTCATCAGGTTCTGAGCGGTCCTCATCATGAGAATTGCCGGAAACATCGTAAGAGTAAATGCGGCGCTGAACCAGCCCAGCTCTTCCATGTTGTAAGCTATGCCGACAATTCCCCGGTCCGCCTGGAAAATGCCAAACATCAGGATACCGTTCAGCATCAACGGCCATCCAAAGGAAAATATCTGATGAATATATTGCCGGTCGAGCGCCACTCTATATTTCCGCTCGGCAAGCATAAATGTGATAACCACGGATGAAATTGCCTGAAGCGTAATAATCCACAGCATCACCCGATAATCGCCAAAATAGAGCGCTAAGGGTGCCGATACGGCGACTGCCAAAACTTGCGGAACGCTCTCGGAAATCGCCAATGCGCCAAATCTCGATTCACGCTGAAATCGGGCGATATCCATATGGATAAATCCCGTTATCAGCGGCAGGACGGCCAACCATTGAAACGCCCAGATAAGTTCAGGCAGACTGAAAAGATGGGCTATTGGGCTGGCAACAGCATACATAATAATCGCGAGGATCAGCCCACGCAGAATATTAAAGGCCTGTACCGTAGCTTGCAGTCGCGGCTTGTTTCCATCGACTGCCTGAACAATCAACCGGTCGACACCCAGTCCCGTTGACATCTGAACCAACGCCATTGTTAAGGCAAAGGTCGCGGCAATACCGTAATCCTCGACACTGATCATGCGCGTAATGATGATGTTGCGGCCAAAGGTGCATAACGCCCCAATCGCATTCCCGGACGATAAAAGTAATCCGCTTTTTATAAAGCCATGAATACGCAAGCTTATTTACCTTTATTTTCGCTATTACGGGTACTGGACAAATATTCAATTCGGTTCGCTATCAATGATAATTGATTCTCTACTTTTTCCTTGATCTGTGGAAGAGCATTTCCTAGCGATTGCTCTATTTCTTTCCGTCTCAGAAAGGAATCTTTCATTTGTTCGATGATTTCAACTGTATCGAACTTGCGCGGATCAAAGACTTCCCCGCCCTGACCGCATGTCGCAAATACACCGGCGGTTTTATCACTATAGGCGATTGAAGAGGTGGCGACCCCTTGGGACAACGCCGCGATTGTTGAGTGCATCCGCGTTCCGCAAAACCAATCCATTTTGGAAATAACCCATTTAACCTGATTTTGATCCAGCGTATCAGGCGAAATATGCACCCGGTCTTCGAATTCACGGCCCAGTTTTTCAGCGACTTTCTGTGACGCGAGATAATCTGACTCCACATGTTTTGTCCACGCCATAACATGTGGAATTATGACCAATGAGGCATTTGTTGTTTTCAGGAGCCAATCACAGAAGCCATGAATGATTTCACGGTAGTCCGCCTTAAAACCATATTGCGAATAAGCTGCATCGGGGTCATTGTAAATCAGGCCACTGATATTCAGCCCAACAAGAGGTTTTTCTTCCTGGCGCGTCGAAATAAGTGTGTTCAGATTTTCACTCAATAGCTCTTCAGCAGAACGGACACCAAGTCCAAATGCAAAGTCGACACCAGCTTTATGAATGCTTTCATCATACTCATCCCCCAGCATGGTTTTCAAAATCTCAAAGCTGTTTGGGTCTCTGGCCCAGGCCATATCCGCACCCTTGACGGCCTCCGCCGCAACTTTTTTAACCTTGGGTCTGGCATACGGACCATATGTTTGCGGCAGCAGGATAAGGGGAACCTGCCGAATAAGAGAAATCAGTTTCGGACGAACAACCGTCATGAACCGCTTGACGCCATAAATATCGCTAAAGCTGTCACCTCCAGAGATATCTAGAATGACGTCACATTGATCAATATCCCGAACAACATAATTTAGAGCACTGCCTGCCGCACCGAGATGTGATGCAAGCGTAATTGTCATGATGTTTTCTTGTAAATAATAGCGATGGCCTGATCTAATGCCGATATGCTCGACTTCAATATGATTACCTTCAGAAAAATGGTAGGTCTTTACACGTTTCCCCATCTTATTGTCGAAGACAATAAATCGAGCGTTTGGCAGCTTTTCTGTAAGCCCCTCTACAGTCGATGCAAAGAGTGCTGAGACCCCCATATTTGACGTATCGGGCGCCGCACCAAATAATCCGATCTTAATGACATTTTTCAATTTCGACATCACATCTTACTCTAAAAAGGATCCATTTTTAATCAGGAACGAAGGTAGGTAACACACCGAGTAGCGCACGTGAAAATGCTCTAAGCTCTTGATCGGCCACTGCCTCAGATTTGTTTGAATCTATAGGCACAGACAACCGAATAAGCGCTCCATCCGTCCGGGCGGAAGAAATCCCGCCCCAAAGAAGATTGAACTTCGCTATGTATTCGTTCGCTATATACTCTCCGCGTTGCTTGAACCAGTAATAAACCAGAAGCTTGTCTTCACCATGACTGACCAGCACCCGGTTAACCGGCACCCGCTGCCCCGCATTCTGAAGGGTAATTTCCGTTATTCCCTCAATCTCCCAGCCCCCCGACGGGATACAAACCCGGGGTGAGTGCGGTGTACTCCCGGCAGATTGTTGATCGTAATATCCAATGAAGAGTGTGATCGGTGAAACAGTATCTTTACGATAGTGGCCGAGGAAATAGTCGCTCATGTTCAGGATGGTTTGCTCCACGCCGGGCAATACATCCTCCTCCGCAATCATACCGTCTATGGACAGCGGAAAACTGTTGAAGGAGCGGCGATCCGGTATTTCGGGTTCAATATTTCGGAGCATATGCGCTATGGGAACGAAGGCTATACCTAGCAGAATAACACTGATTACAGGACCCATTCGCAATGGCTTTTCCGCTGATACCTCGTCCGGTATCGAGGTTTTCAACACACCGCTGCCGATCGTTGCTTTCTCAGCTCGGTTGAGCATCAAATAACACACCGCCAACATGACTGCGAAGGAAATAAGAAAGAAGACCCAGCCTTCAAACAGATGAAAAAATCCATCCGAAATGGCCGTATCGGTCCATTCGGCAAAAGCACCGGTCAGAAAGATCCGGACACTGTTCATGATTACGGAAACAAGACCTGCAAGAACGACAAAAAGCCCCCTCTTCCAAATCGGGATATCAAACAGCATCGCCAGCAATACGCCGAGCCCGATCATCGGATAGAGATACCGAAGGCCGGCACATGCCTCCACCACCGCAAGCTTAAGCGTTCCCATATCGATAATATTGCCGTCCTGAAATACGGAAATGCCAACGAAACGAAGCATTCCGACGCTCATATCCGTAGACAGAAGTTGCAGGCCATATGTCAGGTTTGCCGTCAGGAATGCCGGAGGCGGCACAACGAACGGAATTAACAAGAGGGACGGAAAAACATAGCGGCCGTATGTCACCCCTCCAAACGTAATGAAAAGGCCAAAGATCATGAGAAGCAGGCTAAGATGGCGGATATTCTCGATACCCGCCTTTATCGCAAGGGCATAAACGGCAACGGCAACCCCACATAGAGCGACGCCAACCCAGTTACCCCGGCGATCATAGGGCTGCAGAAGTGCACGGCGCGCCCATAAAAGATAAAGCGCAACGGCCAGCATCAGGGGGCCATGACTGAACTCTTCAATATTTATCCAGTCGTCCCACAGAAGCAACCCGTCCGGAATATAACTGACAAGGACAATGCACAGAAGGATTGGCAGCAGGAGCCGGGTCCAATCAACGCGTTGCAGTGCCAGTTCCATCTTTAAGCTCGCTATTTTCCGGGCGGCTGTCACGCGACGGGGGTCTGGGGGTGATACCCTGTGGACGTTGCCTAGTAATAGTATGTTTTGGCGACTTCCTCGGATTTGTTGAGGACGACGCCGAGGAGGTTGCTCGATTGGAGCTGCCGGCGACACTCCTTGACCTCGGCGGGCTTGGTTTCCCCGCTCGAGACCACCATCAGCACACAGTCAACCTGCGGAATAAAGGCGATCGCATCGTCCGTCGTCTTCAGCGGCGGCAGATCAAAGATACAGATCCGCTTCTCATACCGGTCCCGCAGGTCCTCAACAATCGCCTTCACCTTCCGCGACGTCAGAACCTCGGTCGAGTTCTTCACCGGACGCCAGTTCGGCAATACAACAAACCGCGGAATGCCCGGGTTCACCAACGCATCGTTAAACTCGATCTTGCCATCAAGGTAATCCGAAAAACTGTTCTCTTTCGGCAGCCCCAGATACGCCGCAACCCGCGGGCGCCGCAAATCAAAATCAACAAGAAGCGCCGTGTAATCCGTCTGCTTCGCAATACTCAGCGCCAGGTTGATCGCGACAACCGTCTTGCCGCACGCCGGCGTCGGCGACGTAATCGCCAGGGTCCGCCAGTTGTTCGCCTCCATCTTCGCCAGCACCTGTGTCCTCAGGATGTCAAAGCTGATCGAGTTCGGATCCTCATTGTCCAGCGTGATAATCCGGTTGCTCTCCATATGTGCCACATCAAGATCAACAACCCGCGTCTGGTTATAGACAATCGGCCCCTCAACAATTTCGTTGTTCTGGACAATCTTCTTCGCCACGCTGCTTCGGCTGTCACTGCCAGCCTGCTTCTCCTTGGCCCTGGCGATCGCTTCCTTAATCCGTTCCACGTCAATCCCCTAAAACAATGTGACTCTGAGTTGATCAAAGGCCACCCAGACCTTGTAGAATATTTCATCCAGCGGCTGATACAGAAAATGCACAATCACCAGCAACAGCGCGATCACCGCAATGGGTATAAGCGCATAAAAAACAATCTTCAGACGCTGCCTGCCCGCTTCCTCCTGGGTGTGAATATAAGGAATCGAAACGATCGGCGGGTGCTTGAGCACCGCTTCCAGCTCCGAGGCGCTGCGTATTCTTTTGTCAAAAAACTCAATCAGGAAGACAAACCCAACCCCGACCGCAAGCGCAAACAAGGCGCCAACGCCCATGATCTTCGGACGATCCGGCGAGATCGGTTCCGTCGGGATGATCGGCGGCTCCAGCAGCACAAACCGCTCCGCCTTCTTCTCTTCTTCCAGATTCTGCGACAGCTGCGCCTGCGCCTGCTTGGTTTCAAGGGAGTTCAGTTTCGCCAGGAGATCCTCATAAGTCCGGTTCAAACTTGCAAATCCGCGCTCGACCTGCGGGATCTCAAGGATGATCGCCTCAAGGTCCTTTAACCGCCCGCTGGCCGCGCTGATCTGACGGCGCAGTTCCGCAATCTTCTCATCCGTCGCCGATATCCGCACCTGCAGCGTCTCCACAACCGGATTATACGCCGTCGGCGCAGACGATTGACCCTGGCTCGCCGCCAAAGCCGCCGCCGTCTCCGCCTCAACCTGCTGCTCAAGCGCCTCTATCCGCTTCTTCAGCGAAATAACCGTCGGATGCGAATCCGTCAGGCGCGAGGACACATCCAGTAGCTGGTCCTTCAGGGTGGCCAGGCTTTGCGCCGGCTCCGACTGCTGAAGGCCGCCCTCCGCCGTTCGCCCCGTCCGCGCCGAGGTCAGCTCAATCTGCAAATACCGCTTCTCTTCTTCCAGCGCCCGGATATCACGCCGCATATCCCGGATCTCCGTCTCCGTCCGCTCCAGCATGTTCTGGCGCAACCCGAGATGTTCCGGAAGCGCATCCTTGTTCTTGCGCTTGTAGTCAACAATCTCGCTTTCAACCTGGGCCAGCCGACGACGCACTTTCTCGGCCTCCTCGGAGATAAACGCTGTCGCCTCCGTCGCCCGCTCCGTCCGCGTCCGTACATTCTCGCTCAGGAACAAGGTCACCAGCTCATTGGCAACATCCGTCGCAATCTGCGGGCTTTCATGAATAAAACCGACCTTGAAGGCGATCGTCGCCTCCCCCCGGCGCCCGCCAAGCGACGACGTGATAACCGCGATCTGGATGTTCTCCTGCATCCAGTCCACCAAGGTAGAGACCGTCATCACCTTCCGGTCATTGCCATAGACATTATATTTATCGATAATCTTGAGCAGGTTCTCCCGTGTCATCACCCGCTGTTCAATCGCCTTGATCCGCTGGTTCGGGTCCGTATTTAACGTCGATTCAACAAGATCAGGCGAAATCTGCTGCGTCTCGACCAGAATGGTCCCCCCCGACAGATAACTCGGCGGCAGGATCAGGCCGACAATAACGCTGCCAACCAGAATAAGTACAAACGGGATCAGAAAAAACAGAAACCGTCTCTTCGCCGCACCGATGATCGACCCGAGGTTTATCGGCGACGACTCTTCTTCCTGTATCGTAAAATCCTGGCTCATTCCAATGCTCAAGCTCTTCAATCAAATCAAAGTAAATATATCTATTGCCCGCAACCGCTAACCAAACCTAGGCCCAGCTACCTTACCGCCCATAACGTCAATCAACAATTACCATCACAAATCATAGACAAAAACTCTTAAGGAATAATTGTAATCGAAATAAATTAGCAACATTACGCTAATTCTTACGGTCTCCCGGCCTGTTCTGATGGTCCGAAAAATGGGAGAAATCATACTTTTCTGCCGCTCTCTTTGTCCGCATCAACGATGCCGATGTCAAGCGATGATATGGTTAATAGGCGTTTTTATTAATAAATCCGACGAACACTGTCATGACTAATATCTGAAGGTCAAAAAACAGTGACCAGTTCTCGACATAGTAAGTATCGTAATTCACCCGAGCTTCCATCTTTTCCAACGTGTCCGTCTCACCGCGATAGCCTTTTACCTGCGCCCATCCGGTAATTCCGGGCTTCACCTTATGGCGGGCAAAATAGCCATCAATGAGGGCCGAATATTCCTCATTATGATCAATGGCATGCGGCCTTGGTCCGACAAGTGACATTGTGCCGTTGACGACGTTAAACAGCTGAGGCAATTCATCGAGGCTGGTCCGACGGATGAACTTTCCAACCCGCGTAATGCGGGGGTCATCCTTCGATGCCTGAACCGTCTTCTTGCGCTCTTCACCGTCATGATACATAGAGCGGAATTTATAAATCTCAAAGACCTTGTTGTTGTAGCCGTAACGCTTCTGCTTGAAAAGGACCGGGCCTCTGCTCTCCAGCCTGATGGCCACGGCAATCATGAGCAAGAACGGCGAGAAAACCAGCAGCGCCAGTGATCCGAGAATACGGTCTTCTAGGGCCTTGACCACGATCTTGAAACCGGACATGGGTGAATCCACCACCTCAATCATCGGAATCCCGCCAAAATGGTTGGGCGACGGCCGATAGGGAAAGCGAAAGCCCACCAAGTCAGAGACCAGATGCACATGGGCTGGCAACTGGCGCAGGCGGCTAACTATCTCAAGTTGCCGTTCATCTGCATTCCAGGGCAGCGCGACAATGATGTCATCAACATGGTTGTTTCTGACGAACTGGATCAGGGCGTCAATGTTCCCGAGCAGGGGATAGCCCGCAATTGTCGGGGCTACACGTCCGATGCGATCATCGAAAATACCAACGACCTTATTGACCACAGGCTTTTCATCCGCCAATTGTCGCAGAAGCTGTTCCGTCTGCTTGCCGCCGCCCAGAACAACGACCTTTCGCGTACATAATCCGCGGCTTGCCAGATAGTTGATAATAAAAAACGCGATTAGCCTGTAGATCAGGATCACGGCGAAGGATGCCAATCCGAAACTGTAAACCCAGATCCGTGAATAGTCGTCCGATACCTTGAGCGAAAAACCGACCGCCAGCAACAGTATGAAGGTTGTCATACAGACAATCGCAAGATTTGGCAGGTTGGTCAGTGGCGCGAGAAGCGTTGAGAAGGAATAGATGCCGCCATAGCGCCCCAGAAAGAAAAATATGAACAGGGTCAGAACCACGGCGTAAAGATACTTATCATGGGTAATCAGGTTACCGCCGATAACCACAGAATAAGTGACATACCCCGCCAGAAACAGCCACAGTAGATCCAGGACATTGAAAATACGGGACAATACTCGTGAAGACAGGGGATACCCGCCAGTGTAAACAGGTCCATCCTCGGCTACGGCATGTTTGCCGTCCAGTCCCTTCTCCGGTATCTTGTTCAACGAGTTACTCCGATAACAGGCGCCATTGTCACACTGCTCAAAAACCTAGTGTCATATTTCGGCTGGTAAAGCTTATCTCGACGGCGCCCACAGAAAATACTACAAACCATGAATCTATCGATAACAATCTACATTGTTTATCGTTAATTTTTTATAAACTGTACGCGACCGGTACACTAATGTCCGTGAATATTACTAAGTTCCAAATTAATTACCGTCTTGCTTATTTCCTTTGGGGATTTGGCGTTATCGCTCTAACGGTGCTATCCCTCCTGCCTCCTGGAAACGAGCCTTCATTCACCGGTCTGGTCAATGATAAAGTCAGACATTTTACGGCTTATGCCCTCCTCGCCCATATAGGCTGTCACGCGGGGCAGAATTGGTATAGACGAAGCCTGCTCTGCGTGCTTACCTTTATCGTAAGCGTCACAATCGAATTTCTCCAGCCATTTACCGGGCGGGACTTTGAACTTCTGGATATTGTGGCAAATTTATCAGGTGTCATGGCAGGAGCGGTCCTGATGGTGCTTGTCCTCTATTGGCGGAACCGCTGAAACCGCCCCTAATCCTGCCTCACGGCCCTATCCCATAAAGAGATCTGCACCCCATAACGATCCTCTTCAATTTCAAGATGCGCAGTCCCCGCTTGCCAAGTAAATATACGCGCGTTTGCCGTTGACTTGGCCGCTCCGTATTTGCGTTCCATCTCTTCAATAATGCCCAGGGTTTGGAGACTTTCGTCCGGCAGGCTTGCATCAATTTTCCATATCCGATGACCGGCTGCCGGAGGGCTGTAGTTTATGCGATACCGAATTCGTCTGTCTTCTTTTTCCAAAGGTGCAACACAGACCAGCACCAGGATGGGGCCGCTATCGCCCTGATAGCGGCTTTCCGCTGCGCATGCCGCGCCGTCAGTTCCATAGGCGGGATTTTCGGGCCCAAGTTCATATCCTGTTTCCTTAAGCAGGGCCTGACCGAGAGACATTTTCATTTGCGGGGGTACCGTACAGCTGGTTAAAAGTATCATGCTGGCGCCAGCGACCAAAAGGCGCCCCAAACCTATATCAAATGCCACCAAACGTCCCCCATATACTCATTTTTAATCGCCTGATAACTTCTAAGCGGCCCTGAAAACCCGCTCCTGTGTCAATTCGACTTCACGCAGGATTTCGTCTGGGCTATCAAACCGGCGGATTGCCATGAATAGCGGCCCGGCTTCTTCATAGTTTCGTGCCAGCAACTTGATCCATTGCTTCAACCTGCCAGCTTGCCGTGGCGGATTATTCATTGCCTTGATCAGGTGATGATATTCGGCAATCACCTCCAGAATTCCTATCCAGTCGAACATTATCTGCTGACTGCTGTTTCCTCGGCTTGCGGCAATTTCCCGGCCAAGGCTGGGCCGGGCGATAACACCGCGACCAACCATGACATGCTCTGCACTGCTTATTTTCCGGCAGTTGCGGTAATCGTCCGGCGTCCAGATTTCGCCATTGGCGACAACGGGGATGTCCAGTTGCTCGACA
Organism: uncultured Sneathiella sp.; assembly: GCF_963973085.1. GTDB lineage: Bacteria > Pseudomonadota > Alphaproteobacteria > Sneathiellales > Sneathiellaceae > Sneathiella. The sequence continues at coordinate 266,611 of NZ_CAXAXA010000003.1, read as the reverse complement.
ATCGGTCGGAGATACTCCCAATGCGCTGGTGGCCTGTACCCTTCCAGCTTGGTGCGCGCGTGAATGGTCAGTTTTCCTGCGCCCGCCTCCGCGATGGCAAGGGCATTTTCCATGGCCAATGTCTTTTCGGAAAAACCGAGCCGCATCTTCGCGCTGACCGGAACCGTATCGGGGACTGCCCGGCGGACAGCAGACACGATATTATGCAACCGTTCAGGCCATTGCAGCAAGGTTGCCCCGGCGTCATGCCTGTTCACGGTTTTAGCGGGACAGCCGAAATTAATATCGATCCCCGGCGCACCAAGTTCAGCGACAAAGGCGGCATTTTCGGCCATGACCTGAACTTCGCCGCCCATGATCTGAACATGTACGGGAACGCCCGCCGCGGTTTTTCCGCCCTGTTTCAATTCGGGGCAGTAGTTGTAAAAAACCGACGCCGGAAACAGATTCTGGCTGACGCGCACGAATTCGCTGACGCAAAGATCAAACCCGCCAATGCGAGTCAGAATATCGCGCATATATACATCGACAACCCCTTCCATCGGAGCCAGCGTCACTGTCGCCAAAGCGTCTATTCCTCTATTTTCCTTGTCATCTTTTAATGATAAAATAACCATAAACATAGAGAATGAAAGTTATTTGGGCTGTCATAGGGGCAGTCCGCCGTAGAAGGACGATATTTATGAGTGAATTTCTGGTTGGCGTGGATCAAAATCATGGAAATGTGACGGATCTTCAGGAATTCTCGGATGAAAACGCAGCCTTTAACCGGATTACGGCGCTTTATGAAGAAAATGTTGAAAAAATAAAAACACGCTTTTCCGAGTTCGAGGCCGGAGACCGGACAAGTCCCGCCGATCCCGCTTACTATCCCTATCTCGGTCTTACCGTTGAATCCACGGATATCAACCGCACAGGAAAACGCTCTTACGGGAAAATCGATGCCGCCGGTACTTTCGGCGCCACCCTCACGCAGCCAAAGCTTTTCGAAAGTTATTACAAGGAGCAGATCCGGCTGATCCTGAAGAATCATCAACGCCCGATCTATGTCGGTCTGAGTGACAGGTCAATGCCGCTCCCGTTCGTAATTGAATCCGCATCCTCAGATGTTTCCGCCAATGATATACCGGCACTTCAGGCCATCTTCACCATGCCGGACCTTGCGAATATCAATGATAGCATCGCCAACGGCACTTATGTCCCTGTGGAAGGAATGCCGCGCCCGCTGGCGCTTTTTACAGCAGAGCGGGTGGATTATTCCCTTGCCCGCCTCTCCCACTACACCGGCACCGTCCCTGAGCATTTCCAGCGGTTCGTACTGTTCACCAACTATCAGCGCTACGTCGATGAATTTATCGATTACGGTAAGAAACAGGTCCTGGAAGGGAGCGAATATCGCGCCTTTGTTGAACCGGGAAATGTTGTTACGCCAAACCCGAAACTAACGGGTGAACCAGCGAGCGGAATCGCACCGAGCCACCTTCCCCAGATGCCGGCCTATCACCTGGTCGGTGAAAAGCATATGGGTATTACATTGGTCAATATCGGCGTCGGACCGTCCAACGCCAAGACAATTACCGACCATATCGCTGTCTTGCGCCCCCATTGCTGGCTGATGGTCGGTCATTGCGGCGGCTTGCGCCATACGCAGCGGCTTGGCGATTTTGTCCTCGCCCACGCCTATGTCCGCGAGGATCATGTCCTGGATGAGGATATTCACTCTTCCGTACCGCTTCCCGCTATCGCCGAAATACAGGTTGCCCTGACCGAGGCGGTCGCGCGCGCCGCCGATGTTTCCACCGGCGGCAGCGATATCAAGGAACATTTCCGTACAGGTACAGTCTATACGACAGATGACCGCGACTGGGAGCTTCGCCATAAGGAGCTGGCGGTGAGATTCAACCAGTCCCGCGCGATTGCCGTCGATATGGAAAGCGCCACCATTGCCGCCAACGGGTTTCGTTTCCGGGTTCCCTACGGCACCTTTTTATGTGTCTCCGACAAGCCGATCCACGGGGAAATCAAGTTGCCCGGCATGGCCAACAAATTCTATGAGGGGCGCACGGCAAAGCATCTGCATATCAGCATCGACACCTTGCAACAGCTCCGCCTGCGCGGCGTTGAAAGCCTGCATTCCCGAAAACTGCGCAGTTTCGACGAGCCCGCCTTTCGCTAGCCTGATCTGTTCGCGGAAAGATGCGGAATTACCAGACTTGCGAGATGCTCACACAGGGCTGGCGACAGGTCATGCCCCATTCCCGCAACCAGTTCCAGCTTCGCACCCGGAATCAGTCGCGCCGTGTCCATGCCCGCTTCCGGCGGCACTAGCGGATCGTCTTTTCCATGAATCACGAGGGTTGGCGCCGTGACGCCCGGCAACTCCGACACCCGCGGGTTCGAGGCAAGCACCGCAGCATATTGGCGCATATATCCTGCCGGTGAATAGTTCCTTGTCACACAGGTACGAATATGATCTTTCAGCGCGTCTCGGTCCCAGCGATACCCCGGACTGCCAATCACGTCATTCACCTTCAGGCCGAAATCAACCACATCCTCAACATCCTGGCTTGCGGGTGCCGACATCAGGACAGACGTCGCCGCGGGCGTTGACGGAGGAAGCTGCCGGTTGCCGCTGGAGGACATGATGGAAGTCAGGGAAAGAACCTTTTCCGGATAGAAAATCGCCATCAGCTGCGCGATCATGCCCCCCATCGACATGCCGATAATATGTGCCTGGTGAATAGAAAGCCCCTCCATCAGCGCGGCAAGGTCTGCGGCCATCTGGCTTAAATGGTAAGGCACAGCGGGCACTTCCCCATTTTGAAGCTGCTGCATGATCCGGCCGAGATCCGGGATGCCTTTTTCATTCAGCTTTTGTGAGAGGCCAATATCCCGGTTATCGAAGCGGATGACATGAAATCCCTCCGCCGCGACGCTCTCGCAAAATGCTACTGGCCAGTCAATCAACTGGAATCCCAGTCCCGCGATCAGAAAGACAGCTGGTTTGTCTGCATCACCGAATGCTTCATACTCAAGCGAGAGGCCGTTGCATATCATATTCGCCATGGATCGCAATTTCCTTCTAATTAAAAAAGCGGGCCTGAAAGACCCGCTTTTCACATTCATTTTATCGTGTTTCGCGTCAGCTGGCTGACCTGATCCAGTCCTCAATCACACTTTTTGGCGAAGCGCCAACTTTGGTTGCGGCAATCTGCCCGTCCTTGAACAGCATCAATGTCGGAATTCCACGCACGCCATACTTCGACGGCGTACCCGGATTTTCATCAATATTGACCTTGGCAACCTTCAGATTTTCGCCCATTTCCTGGGAAATTTCGTCAAGAGCCGGGGCAATCTGCTTACAAGGACCGCACCATTCTGCCCAGAAATCGACCAGAACCAGGCCTGAGTTATCTAAAACATCTTCCTTGAAGGAAGCGTCGGTGACTTTCGTAGTGGCCATAATATCCTCATTTCAGTCAATGAATAACAAAGTTCTCCGGCACCCCGGCGAAAACTCCTTACGACTATAATTACGTATCGCATATCGTAACGTCAAGTGAACAAGCTCACAGAATTTCCGGCGGCAGACTCATCAGATGCGGGCCCTCTGTCCATAAAAGTGCGCATTTTACCACTTTTCCAGGATACATTTCGGCCATGGAGCGCCGATAAAGCGACATTTGCCTTATATATATGGCAGGAACTTTCTCAATTTCCCTCGGAGAGGGGCGGTTTGTCTTGTAATCGATAATCAGGATTTCTTCCTCCCCGACGAGCAGGCGGTCGATCTGCCCCGAGAGTACACGCCCATCAACGACACCGGTGATCGGAACTTCGGCCATGCTGTCAGGACCAAAGATCGCCGAAAACTCCGGATCATTGATAACGGCCATGGTCTCCTTCAGGATTTCCGCCTGTCCGGCCTCATCAAGTCCGTGGACAGGCCGGGCCAGCCAGCTCGCGGCGGCCCTTTCTCGATTCTCAGGCCATATGGAAGGCAATGTTTCCAGCAACCGGTGAATTAACAGGCCGCGATGAAAGCGTTTTCCATCTTCCCCGCCAAGGGGAGAGGAAACCGTGGTCTCGTCCGGATCCCGGGAGGGCACCAACGGGCGCGGCGGCAATGGTTCTTCCGGCGCAGGACGTTTGATCCAGTCGGGCAACGGCACTTGTGTTTGCGGGGCGACAACCTGCTCAAGCTGTTTCTCAACCACTTCACCACTCGACCAGCGCCGCGCCACTTCGCCCCAGGGAAGCTCAACCTCTTGGACCCCCTCGCCGAATGCCGGATCGATCAACTCGTACCAGCAGTTTTCACTTCGCTTGTTCTTGCCTTCCCATCCGCAAATATAAAGCCGGTCTTCTGCCCGGGTAAGCGCCACATATAACAGGCGCTTTTTCTCCTCCAGCTGCCGGTCTTTCGCCATTTGGCGGGCCGCGGCAGAAAGCGGGTCGTCATTGCCCGTCTTCACCGGCCAGAGCGGGAACGGAGCTGCCCCTTCCGTCCAGAAAACCGTCGAATTTTTAGACGATCTGGAAGTCTGGCAGGTATCGGGAAGGAAAACGATGGGGGCCTGCAGGCCTTTCGACCCATGCACGGTGAGCACCCGCACCTCGTTGCGCCCCTGCTCCATATCACGCTTGACTTCGGCCGCCCCGGCTTCGATCCAGTGCAAAAACGCCTGAAGAGAGCTCGCCTCGGTCCGCTGGTACCCGAGCGCAAGCGACAGAAATTCTTCAATCGGATCGGCCGCTTCCTCGCCAAGCCGCGCAAGCAGCTTCTCCCGTCCGCCCAGCCGGCCCAGAATATCGGCAAAGAACTCATAGACCGGCACAAAGTCGGCACGGGCCAGCAGCTCGCCGAGGAACGCCCGGGCTTTATCGAAGACGGGTAATCCCGTTCTGTTGTCGCGTAGCACCCGCCAGAGACTGTCTTTGCGGTCATAGGCCAGCTCGAACAGCTGATTATCGTCACAGCCGACAAAGGGGCTTTTGAGAATAACGGCAAGAGTGAGATCATCTTCGGGCAACAGGACAAAGCGCGCAAGCGCCAACAAATCCATCACCGCGAGCTGCTCTGTCAGCACCATCCGGTCTGTTCCCGCGACCGGGATATCGGCAAGCTTGAGCGCGCGCACAATGTTGCTGAAAAAACTGTTCCGGCTTTGCACCAGAATCATGATATCCCGCGGGGCAATCGGTCGCCCGGTTGCACTTAAAATCTCGCCCTTTTCCAGCCAGCGCCGAATCTGCAGCGCGATATTTTTCGCAAGTTGCGCCGCGGGCTTGCTGTCGAGATTTTGTGCCAAAGGCATTTCCCAGGGATCCGTCGCTTCAATATCCGGCGGTTTCACCGTCGGCCAGATTTCAACCAGCCCGGCCTCCCCGGTCCGGCGGACCAAATGCTTGATCGTATCGCCCGCCGCTGTAAGACCGCGCCGCGCCGTCTCATCCGCAAAAACCCGATCAACAAGATCGAGGACGGCATCCGTTGACCGAAAAGAAAGGTCAAGCGGGACGTTCCGCCAATCCTTACCCGCACTTCCGGCGCGATCCTCGAACTCGCGGCGCATAACATCGAAGGTCGCCGGGTCGGCACCCTGAAAGGAATAGATGGACTGTTTCTCGTCGCCGACAACAAAAAGGGTGCGGTCAGTCTCCACAGCGCCATATCCGGTAAAGAATTCTTCGGCAAGTGCGGCAATAACCTGCCACTGTTCGGCGCTCGTATCCTGCGCCTCGTCAACAAGGATATGCTCAATTCCGCCGTCGAGTTTGAACATCACCCAAGGGGCAACTCCGTCACCAGTGAGCAAGTCTCGGGTTTTCAGAATCAGGTCGTCATAATCGAGCCGTCCGCGCCGTGCTTTCTCCGTCTCATAACGATCCACTAACGCCGAGCCAAGCCGTATCAGCGCGGATGTTGACGCAAGTACCCTGGCTTTTTTTATGCTCTCCTGGACGCGCTCCAGCCGCTCCGCCTCGGCGGAGAGCACATCCAGAATTTCCGGCATTGAATCGACAACGGCATTGGTTGCAAGCTTCGCCTTGATTGTTCCGGCTTGCGTGAAAAACGCGGAGACATAGTCCCAGAAGAACTCATCCCGCCGATCCGGCTGAAGGAGCCATGGCGCCATTTTTTCCGCCATTTTAACATCGCTCTTGCCACCCGGCAGAAGATGGTCCACCGCCCGGCGTAAGGCGGTCCCGTCAAAGGTGGTCTCACGGGAGGCGCGATTGATCAGATGCGCTTCTGTTGCATCCGCGTCTATGCCGATTTTCTTTGCAAGCGCCGCGATCACGGCATTTGTCCCGCCCAACTCCCGCCGGAGCGCCATAAGGCGACTGCGTTTCTGTGCGATGGTTCCCAGCAAATCCGTAAAACTTTCCTCGTCCACTTTTTCACTGATCAGTTGCAACGCGGACCCGAGAGAGACATTTTCGGGTTTACGGCAGTCAAGCAGGGTGTCGTCGCGGGCGATCTGCATAATCTCGCCCGCGCTCCGTTCATCCATGACTTCAAAGTTCGGGGACAGCCGGGCTTCCAGCGGAAACCGGCCAAGAACGGATTCGCAGAAAGAATGAATGGTCTGGATCCTGAGCCCGCCCGGCGCATCCAGAACACTTGCGAAAAGCCGCCGCGCCCGCATCACCTCTGTGTCCGTCGCCGTCCGGCCCATTAGGTTCCTGAGACTGGCCGCCAGCGCGGTATCGTTCATGATCGACCAGCCGCCAAGCATCCCGTTCAGGCGATTAGCCATTTCCGCCGCCGCCGCCTTGGTGAAGGTGATGCAGAGAATCTTTTCAGGCCGCGTCCCGGCGAGCATGAGGCGAAGACTGCGCTCCACCAGCACCCGCGTCTTTCCTGATCCGGCGGAGGCCGAAACCCAGACAGATTTTTCGGGATCTGCCGCCGCCTTCTGTCGGGCAACACCGCTTTCAAGCAAACCGTCGAGGCTCATTCCGGATCCTCCCCGCTCGACCATTCCTTGACCCGTGCCAGATGCTCATAGTCATTAAAGCGATAGGGCAGATCAGGGCGCGGACAGCTCAAATAAGGCGTCGCCTGCCGATCGAACTGCGCAATCAGGCGCACCAACCCCTCATATGCCTCATCCGCTAGCGTTTCAGTCGGAGGGCTCTTGCTGCCACCGGCATTACGGAACTCACCAGCCGGATCGGCGCCACTCAGCTTGATGTAGGCAAGCTCGCTGACCGGGGCGACAGTGATCCCGGGAAATCCCCGCCGCGCCAGCATGGCCGCTTCCAGCGCGAGCTGCGGGGAGACGCCGGTCTCCACCTCCGTCGGCGAGGGCAGCATGCCGGTTTTATAATCGAGAATGGACAGGCTGCCATCAGACACCGCCTGATCAATCCGGTCCGCCGTCCCGCTTAAGGTAAAATCCGCTGCCGGCGACGGAATCCGGATTTCCCCGTGCGCCTCCGTCCGCAATGTCCTGAAGCTCTTGCGCCGCCCTGACTCGAACGCGATAAACCAGTCCGTGATCCGCTCAAAGCGAGGCCACCAGAAGGCCCAGACGGACGGATAGGAGAACATATCGCCGAAAGCCTCGCGGCCATATTCAAGAAGTTTCTCCCGCCCGTTTTCCGGCAGACGGCCCGGAAATTCCTCAATAAATCTCTCAAGGGCAGCGTGAATGAAGGTGCCTTTGTCTGCGGCGGAAGGATCCATCGCAATCTCATCCAGCGGACGGAGTTTCAATATCTGCGCGGCAAAAATAGAATACGGATCCTTGATCCATTGCTCAATGCGGGTGACCGACAAACGGCGCGGGCGCGCCGCAACGGGCGGGGTCGGGCGCGGCGCAAGAACAGGTTCATACGTCACCGGCTGGTCAAACTGCCGCTGCCAGCTCAAAATTTTCTCCGCCCCTGTCGTATCAAGTGTCATATCGAACTTTTCGAGCAGGGTTTCGAGACGGAGAAGCCATCGCGAAGGGACCGTCGGAGTTCCCTCGATTTTAGCCGCCCGCGTCATCACGACTTCCGCCGCGCCGAATGCCTGCTGGAAATCATGGGCGGAAAGGCCGATTTTCTGCTCCGGCAGCGGCAATCCGAATTTTTCGCGCATCGGACGGCTCATCCATGGATCGCTTCCCGCATCCGGCGGCCAGCTTCCCTCATTCAGGCCGCCCAGAATGACCAGATCAGCGCGGCCAAGCCGCCCTTCAATCGGGCCCCAAATTTGCAGACGCGGATGCAGCCCGTATTGCGGACGCACCATCCGACCGCGCATCAGGTTATCGAGAAGCTCCGGCCAGGCCGCGGGATCAAACTCATCAATAACGTCGGCAGCGCGCAGTAGTTCAGAGATAAAACCTGCCGTGGCTTCCCCAAAATTACCCTGCCAGAGAGCCGACCCCTCTTCCCCCTCGGGACGGGACAGGGTTTCCGCAAAGGCGATGAAACGGGTGAGGAATTCAGAAAAATCAATCGCTCGCCGCGCTGCCAGCTGTTCGAGAGAGGCCGCTGTTTTCGTCAGTTCCTGAAACCAGTTCCTGAGCTCTTCCCCGGCCTCACTGTCCTCCAGTGCCCGTGCAATTCCGGCAAACCCTGATGCCGGGCGGGGCCCCCGCAATACCGCCATTTCCAGCGCCCGCACATGGCGGCGGAATATTTGTGGCACCACGCCGCCCATGGCCAACGGATGTTTCAACGCGGCAAGGAGGGAGACCGGTTCAGCTTTACTCTCAATCATGCGCGCCAGAAGTCGCAGGAAAACACCAGGCGGTGACTGATCGAGGCTGATACCGGCGCTGTCATCCACCTCAATATCCCAACGGCGAAGCTCCGCACTTACCCGCCGCGAAAGGTCCCGATCCGGTGTAATAAGCACAGCCGTCTTGCCCTCGGTCTCCAATGCCTCCCGCAGGAGCAGCGCGATCGATTGCGCCTCACTCTGCGCATCCAGGCAATCCAGCTTTCGGAGCCCGGAAAGAGCCTCCTTGTCCGGCGCTTTCGCCTGTTGCCACTGATCGCTTGTCTCTGCCGGCCGGAGCACCTCCGCCAACAATGACGTTCGCGCCGCGGTAGATGTCCGCGCGCTTTCATCAGTGAGATCACTCACATCGTCCCGCGACAGTCCTAACTTGTCGAGAAGAAGCGCGAGGCCGTGCTGAGCGTGAGTGGCGTCGTTTCGAACGGCGTTCCAGCTTTTTTCATCAAGCTGACGATCCAGCCCGGGCAGGACCACCGTACCGTTCGGCATTTCCGCCACTGTTTTCAGCAGGAGCGCAGTGGCCGGGATCGAGCCGGTTGACCCGATCGCATAAACCGGCGCGTCCGGCGGGTTGTGCTGCCAATGGTCAACCTGAGCCCGCATCAGCAAATCACGGCGAAGAGCCGGATCTACGGCCCCTTCCGCCGTCAGGATCGCAGGCCAGTTCAAACTCAGGATTTCGAGGAATTCCAGCGTGATCTGCCAATGTTCGGCATATTCCGAAGGGACGAGGTTTTTGAGGTCCTTGAGGTCCAGCCCTTCCGTTTGCACCTGATCGAGAAAGCGGGCAAGCGCCGATGCAAGGCCCGCCGCCTCGGCAAGACCGCCCGAGCTATCATTTCGCGCCTGTATCAAGCGACTCAGCAACAACTGCCGACGGAGCGGGTCGATAGCGGGAGGGAGTGCCAGCAGCTTCTCCCCCACTCCGCCGATGCCCATGTCACTTTCCAGCAGGAGTTCGTCTTCTTCGACATCCCCGATCGGGCGCATGCGCGGCAGCATCATGGGACGGCCGGCCGTTTCCCGCAAGAATGCCTTTTGCAGCGCTCGCGCGGCGCGGCGGGTCGTGGTAAGCACGGTGATCTCGCTCAGGCTCCGGGTGTTGGCGCCATGACGCCTTAAAAGCTCCTTCGCCATTACATCGACGAAGCCGAATTCCGCCGGGATATTAAGGACAGTGCTTTTTTTAGCAGGCTTGGCCATTATGCCCTTTCTATTAGCCGGCTTGCCTCCGCCAGCGCGTCCGGCGTGCCGACATGCAGCCATTGTCCCTCATGGGTGACCCCGTAAAGGCGGCCCGTCGTCGCCGCCTTGTCATACAAAAGGTTCAGGGAAAACGCGCCTTCCGGCATCCCGTCGAAGAGCTGCGGGTTGATCAGCTGCACACCGGTGAACAGGAAGGGCGCGGCTTCTCCCTGTGTGCGCCGGATCAGCTTGCCGTTTTCTTCCATATGGAAGTCACCGCTTCCCGCGTATCCGACGGCCGTTTCAACCGGATGCAACAGCAGCAGAATATCCATCTCTTCGGGCTGCCAGCGGGCATGCATCTTGCGAATGGAGCTGGGTCCGTTGTCACGGACAATGACGTCAGAGTTGAGCACGAAAAAGGGGGCCGATCCGAGAAAAGGCAATGCTTTCCTGACCCCGCCTCCGGTTTCCAGCAAGGCCTCCGTTTCATCGGAAACCGAGATGTCGAACCCCGGAACAGCCTCCACATAAGCCGAAAGCTGCTGCGCCAGATGATGCTTGTTAACAACGACATGATGAATGCCGGCGACCTCCAGCAACTCGAAGCAATAATCGATCAGCGCACGGCCCGCGACCTTTACGAGGGGCTTTGGCGTTCTATCTGTTATCGGACGCAGGCGGCTGCCCAGCCCTGCCGCCAGGATCATCGCCCGCATATCGGAAATTTCCGGCAATCCCGTCATGAGCGCCCCTCGCCAACCGTGAGATCCAGCCAGTTACGCAATGCCGCAAGTCCCGGATGGGCGAGGTTGCCAACAAGGTGTTTCTGCATGCGCGGGATCATATCAAGATATTTTCTTTTTCCTTCAACTTTTGCAAGACGGATAAATATTCCCATGATCCTGAGCGCCCGGTGCACCCCGAGGATGGCATAGGATTCTCGAAACGCCGCCTCTTCCACTCCCGTTGCATCGAGGTAGCGGTAAAACATCTCATCTGCCATCGGTTCCGCCACATCACGGCGCGCATCCTGTAGAAGGGAGACGAGATCGTAGGCCATCGGGCCGGAAAGGGCGTCTTGAAAATCGAGCAAACCGAGTGCCCTCAAGCCCTCGCGGTCTTTTAGGTAAATCAGGTTTTCAGAATGAAAGTCACGAAGCAGCATAACATCGGGACCGACGCGCATCCGGGGCAGCAAATTCTCCCAGATTTCAAGATAAAAGGCACGCGGTTCCGCGTCCAGCGGTTTGCCGATTTTTTCCGGGACGTAATACTCCAGAAACATCTCGTTCTGCTCGCGGACATAGTCGTCGGAAAACGCTGGCAGGAACGGCGGGACCGGTGATTTCGCAAGTTCGACAAGAAAATCCACGGCGAGCTTATAGAGCGGCCCTTCCGACTCTCCAGCCTCAAAAAGCCGCGCAAAAACATCATCACCCAGATCTTCGAGCAACAAAAAGCCCTGTTCCGCCTGTTCGGCTATTATCTCCGGTACCGAGTATCCGAACCCTCGCAAGGCCCGGGCAATGGTCACAAACCCCCGGACATCCTGAGGGGGCGGCGCATCCATCAGGATCAGACTCTCGTCGTTTGCGGTAATCCTCTCATACCGGCGGGAAGAGGCATCCCCGGCCAGCGGCTCACGCGTCGCGCCCTCAAGATTGTTTTCCGCCAGAAAAGAAATCAGCGATTCTTCACGCATTTTCGTGCCCCGCGATGTCATCCAGCCTTTGTCGCCACCGGTCATCACCGTAAAAGCTGAACAGACGCGCTTCGCTGTTCCCAGCATCCTCCGCCGTTATTTCTATGCGCAGGTGGTCCTCCGGCAGGTAACGGCCGAGGCGATCCGGCCATTCAATTACGGAAACCCCGCTGTCAAATGCCTCGTCGATATCCAGCTCGAACGCCTCTTCCGGTGCCTCCAGACGATAGAGATCGTAGTGATAGAGACAGAAATCATCAAAATCATAGGTGAGGAGGAGATTGTAAGTCGGACTCGGCACGTCAATATCCTCCCGCGCCAGAGCGCGGACAAGGGCACGGACAAACGCCGTTTTTCCAGCGCCAAGAGTCCCGCCAAGCGCAATGATATCGCCCGGCTTGAGGAGTTCGGACAAACGCTCCGCCAGTGCCGCTGTCTCGGCAAGTGAATTTGCTCGGCTTTGGAAAATCAATGGATGCGCCATGACGCCGTTCAGGATCTTTCCGCCATCGGCAACGGCTCTACGGCAAGGGAGGCCGGCAAGTAACAGGAGACTGTCGTCCCAACATTTTCCTTCGATGTCAATTCCACGCGACCGCCGTGTAGCTCGACAAAGCTTCTAACCAGCGAGAGCCCAAGGCCGGCCCCGGCGTTCTGCTTCGTTGTATCACCCTTGGAGAATCGCTCGAAAATCTGTTCGATCTGGTCTTCCGCAATGCCTTTGCCGGTGTCCTTGATTGTAACATCAAAGCCTTCCGCGGTTTTATGGGCAGAGAGGATGATTTGCCCTTTGGCCGGCGTGAACTTGATTGCGTTGCTGAACAGATTGAAGACGACCTGCTTGATACGGCGCTCATCTACTTCGACAAGGCCGAGATCGTCGTCAATTTCAGTCCTGATCTCAAGGTGCCGTTTTTTCGCCCGCTCCTGAACCATGGTAACAACATTTTGCAAGGTCGAGGCAAGATCCACAGGCGCCTTGTCAAGTTCCATCCTGCCGGCCTGGATATTCGCCATATCAAGAATATCATTGATCAGAAGCAGAAGGTGGTCGGAACTGTCGAGGATTCCCTGACCATATTCCACCTGCTTGTCGTTGAGCGGGCCGAAAAACTCCTTCACCAGAATTTCCGCAAAGCCAATGATGGTGTTGAGCGGCGTCCGCAATTCATGGCTCACGCTTGCCACGAATTCGGTTTTCATCTTATCGGCCGCTTCCAGCGCCTCATTCCGTTCCCGCAAGGCCCGTTGCGCCCGCAATTCATGGGTCACATCGACATAGGTAAAGAGCACATTGCCATCGGGAAGCGGTACCCGGTTGAAGTCGATAATATTTCCGCCTGGATGGTCGATCCGGCCACTGGCGGCGTCACGACGTGTGACATTGGCGATATATTTCTCCCTGTAGGCATCGCTCCAGGTCGCGCCCGTCTTTTCAAGAAAATGCTCTATGATCTGCGATATATGGGAATCTTCCTGCAAAAACCCTTCTTCAATGCCCCAAATTGCGCAATATGCTGCATTATAGAGCTTCAATCTTGCATCGGCACCAAATACTGCAACGCCCTCATACAGATTATCGAGAGTTGCGCGCTGCACGGCAATCTGGGTATTTCGCGCCCGTTCCAGCCCCACTTTGTCCGTCACATCCTCGAACAGGAAAAGCAGGCCGCCGAAAGGGTGCGGCGTGATAATCGTCCGCAAGACCGTCTCGTCGGGAAGCTGAACCAGCTCTTCGCGCATCTCGATCACATTGGTAAACAGCGCCCGCCGCTTTTCCTTGTAGGATGAGAAATCCGCCTGTTCGGGCAGTCGCCGGAGCTCCCGCTGTTTGTCCAGGACTTCACTGATGGTCGGCTTGCCATACAGGAAGTCATCGCTGATCCGCCACAGCTTGGCATAGGTCTGGTTGAAGAATTCCAGCCGCTGGTCCGGCCCGTAGATGGCAATCGCGCTGGTGATATTTTCAAGCACGTCGGCATGGCCGTCGATATGCCGCTTGAGTTCTTCGGAAAGCTCGGCCTCTGTCGTCGTATCAAGGGCGAACCCGGCCAACTGGTTATCAAATTCAAGCGGCGTTTCGACAATCTTGAAGCTGAGTCGGTCTCCTTCGACGATATAGCGCCTGACCTCGCTTTGCGTCACCCCCGTCACCCGCGCCTTCGTCGCCAGTTTGCGCGCCTGATCCGGATCCCGGCTTGGTGCAAGCTCCGGCACAGTCGTCCCTTCTTCCTTCAGGCCGACAATGTCCGCATACTTTCTGTTCTGCCAGATTATTTTTGAATTCTGGTCCCGCCGCCAGATGGCAATTGGCGCGACATTCAGCAGTTCGATGAAATCATCCCGCTCACCGCGCGCCGTTGCCAACGAGGACTTAAGTGAGATCGTCTCGGTCTTCTGGCGCTCCTGTTCTGATTTCAGGTTATCAATTGTCTCTTCCAGCGACAGCAATTTGTCATTGTCGCGATCCCCTTGCGCCAGCAGCGCGAGCGCCTTCTTGCGCATGACGAGAAAGGCCATCGCCAGACCGACGAGCCCGAGCACCAATATCCAGACAAGCATCAGCTGTGTTGAGGTAAAATCTTCTATCATCCCTGCCAGTTTACGGCCTTTACTGTCTAACCTACCATCTTGGTGCCGAACATTATGGTGTCACCCGGTGAGTCCGGCGCCAACAACCAGAGAATAGAAAAAAAATGGCCGGAGGGATAGTCCCGCCAGCCATTTCTCTCAATTCATGGATTTTTATCCCAGCAACGTTAGTAGCGATAATGATCCGGCTTGAACGGACCCGCCTGCGGGACGCTGATATATTTCGCCTGCTCCGGGCTCAGTTCCGTCAAAGTCACGCCGAGTTTGCCGAGGTGCAGCCGGGCAACTTTCTCGTCAAGATGCTTGGGCAGGACATAAACCTCGTTTTTATAGGTATCATGCCGCTCCCACAGTTCGATCTGCGCCAGCACCTGATTGGTGAAGGAAGCACTCATGACGAAGCTGGGGTGACCGGTCGCGCAACCAAGATTGACCAGACGTCCCTCGGCAAGGACAATAATGCGCTTGCCATCGGGGAACTCAACCTCGTCGACCTGCGGCTTGACGTTATGCCAAGTGTAGTTGCGAAGCGCGTTGATCTGGATTTCACTATCGAAATGACCAATATTGCAGACGATGGCGCGGTCTTTCATGTCCCGCATGTGATCAAGGGTAATGACGTCGATATTGCCGGTCGTGGTGACGAAGATATCGCCGTATTTCGCGGCCTCATCAAGGGTGACGACTTCATATCCTTCCATCGCCGCCTGCAGCGCACAGATCGGATCGATTTCCGTGACCATGACGCGGGCGCCCTGACTGCGAAGCGAGGCAGAGGATCCCTTGCCGACATCGCCATAGCCGCAGACAACCGCAACCTTGCCCGCAATCATCACGTCGGTGGCGCGCTTGATCCCGTCAACAAGGCTTTCGCGGCAGCCATAGAGGTTGTCGAATTTTGATTTGGTAACGGAGTCATTGACGTTGATCGCCGGGACCTTAAGCGTCCCCGCCTTCGCCATTTCATACAGGCGATGAACGCCGGTTGTCGTCTCCTCGGAGAGGCCCAGAACATCTTTCATCAGTTCCGGATAGTCATCATGCATGACCTGCGTCAAGTCGCCGCCGTCATCAAGGATGAGGTTGGGGTGCCAGCCATTCGGCCCTTCGATCGTCTGGATAATGCACCAGTGGGCCTCTTCTTCCGTTTCCCCTTTCCAGGCGAAAACGGGAACGCCGGTTGCGGCAACAGCGGCAGCAGCCTGATCCTGGGTCGAGAAGATATTGCAGGACGACCAGCGTACTTCCGCACCCAGCGCCGTCAGTGTCTCGATCAAGACCGCCGTCTGGATGGTCATATGGAGGCAACCGGCAATGCGCGCGCCTTTCAGCGGCTTTTTACTGCCAAATTCCTCACGCAGCGCCATCAGGCCCGGCATTTCGGTTTCGGCAATGGCAATTTCCTTGCGGCCCCAGTCGGCCAGCGACATATCCGCGACCTTGAAGTCTTCAACTTTTGTCATGTTCTGCTCTTTCGCATCAAAAACTCGTCATAGCGAGATACCTGCGCAGTGCGCCGGCACCATAGTTGTTGCCTGTATAGCAAGCCCGCTCCGCATAATCAATAGTCATATAAAGAAATATTTATATCGTTATAACGACAAATGTTTGTCCATATTCACTCTTCGCCGAACTTATCCGTCACCAGCTCGGTGAGGGCGTCCAGCGCCGGTTCCGCTTCCGGCCCGGAGACTGCAACGGATATTGTGGTGCCATTAGCGGCGGCGAGCATCATCAAGCCCATGATTGAGGAGCCGGAAACCTCGCTCTCACCCTTGGTGACGCGGATATTCGCATCAAATTTTTCGGCGCATTTGACGAATTTAGCGGCGGCTCGCGCATGCAGTCCGCGAGCATTTCCGATGACCAAATCACGTTTCACCGGCATCGGCCTTGGTTGAAGAAATCAGCAAGCGTCATCATGTCAGGATTTGTCGGCAAGCAAATGGGACGCGACATTGATGTATTTACGGCCTGATTCTTGCGCAGCAGCGACAGCATTCGCCATGTCGTCATCCCCGCGCACGCTTGCCAGCTTGATCAGCATCGGCAGGTTAATCCCGGCAATGACTTCGACATTCGCCTTTTCCATGACGGAAATCGCCAGGTTGGACGGCGTGCCGCCGAACATGTCGGTAAGGATGATCACGCCGGCACCGCTTTCAACGTCGGCGACAGCGCCCAGAATATCCTGGCGTCGCTGTTCCATGTCATCATCGGGCCCGATCGAGATCGCCCGCACCTGTGTTTGAGGCCCCACAACATGCTCCGTTGCGTTGACGAACTCTTCTGCGAGCCGACCATGAGTGACCAGTACCATTCCGATCATTGTGCCCTCATCCTTTGTTGAAATGGCATATCTCGTTTCACTTTACTGTTCCTCTCGCATCGGCAAGATCGCGATGCACCAAATTAGCAAAATAACCGGATTTTACGACAAGGTCATGGATTTTTTCCGTGATGCAAACCGACCGGTGTCGCCCGCCGGTGCACCCAAAGGAAATGGTCAGATAGGACTTTCCTTCTTCCACATAACGAGGCAGCAAAAGCATGAGCAGCTTTTCGATCTGTTCCATGAAATCATCAAAGACCGGATCCTGGGCGATGAATTCGACCACAGCCTCATCCTGACCGGTGAGGGGCCGAAGGTTGCTCTCGTAAAACGGATTTTGCAAAAACCGGACATCGAACATCAGGTCGGATTCGCGCGGGATGCCGTTGACATAGGAAAAGGACATCACCGTAACCGCCAGACGGGAGGATCGCTGCAGGCTGAAATGCCCGGTAAGAATACGCTTGAGTTCCGGTTGCGACAGGTTGGAGCTGTCTATTCGAAGGTCAGCCGCACTCTTGAGGCCTTCGAGCCTCTGTACTTCCTGCCGAATCCCATCCCCCACCGGGCGGTCCTTCGCCAGCGGATGGCGGCGCCGGGTCTCTGTAAACCTCCGTTGCAGGACGGCCTCATCACAATCCATAAAAAGAAGGCGAACGGGATCGTGCCCTTCATTTCGCAATTCCTCAATGGATGAGAGCACCTGTTCCGATGAAAATCCGCGGGTTCTGAGATCAATGCCAATGGCGAGATTGGCGGTCCCGGCCGCACCCACATCCCGGACCATCTGGACCAGCAGCGTCAGCGGAATATTGTCCGCAACTTCCCACCCCATGTCTTCAAACTGGCGGAGGGCGGTGCTTTTCCCGGCACCGGACATACCGGACACAATGACGACCTGATTTGCCGATTGACGGGGATTTTCCATATTACTCATAGCCGGTCATCAAGGGACTTTGTTTCAGTGCAAGGCGAACAATTGCCGCCGCCGAGGCCATAAAGGGATCAAGATCTCGCCGGGGAATGTCGATGCCGTCAAATGTCACTACTTCTGCCGTTGGTGCGCGTTCAATTTCCTCATAGGGCACCAGATCGAAGACGAGCGCAAGCGGAATGTCGTGAACATAGGCAAGCGACATCAACCCGAGGCCCCGGACTTCAATCCGACCGGCGATATTCTCCGGCGGGCTTAAAAAGGCGCATCCGTGTCGAAATGTGATGTCGGTGTAATCATCTGAAATAAGCGTCCCGCCGCCGTCCACGAGCCGCAGCGCCAGGTCCGATTTGCCGGCGCCGGAAGGTCCGCGCAGCAGGACACCCCTGCCCTCTATTTCGACTGAACTGGCGTGACAACTGATCATGCGCGCGACCCTATGCCAGAATTTCCTATCTTGGCAACCTTATTAGGAAAAGGGCGCCCAGGATCTCGCCATCCTCCCCAATTCTGTTGCGCGCGGTAATTTTTCCACCATGCGCCTCGACAATGAGACGGGAAATACTGAGCCCAAGCCCGGAGTGACGTCCAAAGCCCTCTGCCTTCGGTCGTTCCGTGTAAAACCGATTGAAAATTGCATCGAGCTTACTTTCCGGAATGCCCGGTCCGCTGTCCGCGACACTGAGGTCAACCGTTTTTTCGTGAGCTTCAACCCGGATTTCAACCTGGCCCTTCTCCGGCGAAAAGGATATCGCGTTATCGATCAGGTTGCGCAGCACTTGCCCCAGTCGACCGGGTAAGCCGTTTACGGTAACCTCTTCTTCTGGCTGCTTGAATTCGAAGGAAATGGTATCGAACATCTGGGTCGTTCGATACCCATCAAGAACGCCTTCCACCAGCTTGACAACGTCAACGGCCTCCCCTTCCGCCCGGGAAAGCTCCGCATCGAGGCGGCTTGCGGCGGAAATGTCAGTTATCAGGCGATCCAGCCGTTTCACATCGCTGTAAATCACCACGCGGAGCTTTTCCCGGGTCTCCTCATCCTTGACCCGCTCAAACGCCTGAACTGCCGTGCCAAGTGATGTCAGCGGATTCTTAAGTTCATGAGCCACATCCGCGGCAAAGGCCTCAATCGCATCGAGCCGGTCATAGAGCGCCGTCGTCATCGCGCGGAAGGAGGTGGACAAGTCGCCGATTTCATCCTTTCTCTCCGAAAAATCAGGGATGACCATGCGCCTCCCAATGCCCCGACGGACTTTGTCCGCCGCTTCGGCGAGGACATGAATGGGCGCGGCGATGGTTCGCGCAAGGAACAGGGACAGCAACAGGGTAATAACAAGCGTTACGGCAAAGACAATCAGCGTCGTCACCTGCGCCGAGCGCACCGCGTCATCAATACCACTCCCGCTTTCCGTCAGCAGCAATCCGCCCAGAATATGCTTGAACCCCTGCACCGGAACGGAAACAGAGAGGACCAGTTCGCCCCGCTGCGTCTGACGTGTCATGCGGCCGTTTTCACCATTGATCGCGGTTCCGATCTCCTGAAAATCCGCGCCGGTCGGAATGGGGTTTGTCGGGAAGAGAGGATAGTCATATTTGGCGGGGAAGAGTTTCTCCCAGCCGTCATAGAGCTCCTCGAAAAAGAGGCGGACAGGGCTTTTTACTTCGGGTGGCGGCAGTTCCTCGAAGACGATATTGCGGCCAGCAGAAATTAATCGCCGACTGTCGGCAATCAGCACTCCTTCCCGATCAAACAACAGTGTCGGCGTGTTGGTGATCAGGGACAGGCGTCGCAGAACCCGCTTGATGGGGAGAGAATCGAGCGTCAAATACTGGACCTGCCCATCAAGGGAGACTTCCTGCAGCGCCGCCTCGCCTAGGGCACCGGCAATCATCCGGCCATTCGTGGTCAAAGCCTGGAATCGGGCCTCGATCAGGCCGTCGCGAAATTGATCCAGATACAGGATCCCGCCTGCCAGAAAGATAACGGAGAAAAGGTTGATCGCCATGATCCGGCGTCCAAGGGAGGAAAAAGGACCGCGTCTTGTCTTTTTCTCCCGCTTCTCCGCTTTTCTGTCAGGAATTGATTTTCCGACATAGGGCTTGGAGTCCGCAGTCATACAGTGTGAATCGCTCCGATGTTATTTTTCCTTGAACCTGTATCCGACGCCATAGAGAGTCTCGATAGCGGAAAAGTCGGGGTCCGTTGCCTTGATCTTCTTGCGCAGCCGCTTGATATGGCTGTCAATCGTGCGATCGTCCACATATATATTGTCATCATAGGCCGCGTCCATAAGCTGGTCCCGGCTTTTTACATGGCCTGGCCGAAGCGCGAGGGCATGCAACAGCATGAACTCGGTCACCGTCAGGGTGACTTCCTTGTCATCCCAGAAGCAGGCATGGCGGACACTGTCCAATTTCAGCTTGCCGCGCGACAAGATTTCTTCCTCGCCTTCCTTTTCACTTTCCTTCACCGTGCCATGGCGACGGAGAACGGTGCGGATACGCTCAACCAGCAGCCGTTGCGAGAACGGTTTGCGAATATAATCGTCGGCACCCATTTTAAGGCCGAGAAACTCGTCAATCTCATCATCCTTGGACGTCAGGAAGATGACCGGCAGGGTCGTCGTACGACGCAACCGGTTCAGCAGCTCCATTCCGTCCATACGGGGCATCTTGATATCCAGCACCGCCAGATCCGGCGGGTTTTCGGCGAGGCCTTTCAAGGCTTCCTCCCCATCTGAATACTTTGACACCTCGAACCCTTCGGATTCGAGAAGGATAGATACAGTCGTCAGAATATTTTGGTCGTCATCGACCAAGGCTACTTTCGTCGCCATGTCAGTCCCCAGATTCATGTCGTTACCTTATTGTATGATCTGTTGCTGTGAATTGCCATCTACATTTATCCAAAATAAGGCAATTGCATGTCAGAACAGGAATTAGCATTCGATACCGATCATAAATCCTGAAAATAGTAATTTTCTCGCCCTCTTTGATTTTTCCTTTTGCATTTGTGGAAAATTTCCGCAAAACACTTCCATGCCGGATTCGACTGAAATGCAAACGCGGGCCCTGACCATACGCGGCCTGCTTCGCGGCGCGACAACCGCCTCCCTCGCAACCAATATGGCAGAGGACGCAAATCCCTATGCGTCACTGGTCTTGGTTGCGACGGATCCTGTCGGACGGCCCTTGATGCTGCTCTCGGACATGGCGGTTCACAGCCGCAATATCGTAAAGAACAGCAATGTCTCCCTGTTAATTGCGGAGGAGCCAAACGGTCGCGATCCACTTACGCTCTCGCGTGTCTCTATTGAGGGTACTCTCGGTATTATCGAGGATGCGAAGATCACGGAACGCTACCTGCGGCGCTTCCCCTCCGCCCGTGGCTTTGTCGGGTTCAAGGATTTCAATCTGTACCGGATGGAGGTCCGGCGCGGTCATCTTGTTGCCGGGTTTGGCGATATTCACTGGGTCGACGAGAGCGATTTTCTCCTTCCGCCCGGATTTCTGGATGACATTGATGTTGAAATGGATGTCGTAGACCATATGAATACAGATCATCTGGATGCGGTGCAGGAACTCTGCAATACACACGGAAACGATACCGAAGACTTCGAGATAACCGGTATCGATCGGGAAGGAATTGATTTCCGATGCGGCTGGACCTATCAGCGGATTCTCTTCGATGAGCCGGTTTCAAGCCCGGACAGCATTCGAACCAAGATTATTGAAATGCTGAAAAACGTAAGAAATTAACAAAAAATTTAGCGGTTACGACGTAAGTGAAACAAAATTAAGGGAAATTTGAAACAGCCTTAAAGAAATCAAGATTAAGAGTTACTTTTTTAGTGATAGTTATGTTGCACCAGTATAACAAGCAACTTATTCTGAAACAAAAAGCCCGGATCCGGGCCCCGATAGACAGCGCTGGAGAAAGAATGTGGAGCAATTAGGACCCCGTAAGAGCAGTTATGGGCTGGATAAGAATGGCCTTGGCAACGTAGGCAAGGCTTACTGGAATTTATCAACACCCGCCCTTTATCAGGAAGCCCTCAAACGGGGGGAAGCCTCTCTCGCCGCCGGAGGGCCGCTTGTCGCCCTGACCGGGCAGCATACCGGCCGTTCCGCCAATGACAAATTTATTGTCCAGGAACCGGGGAGCGAAAAGAACATCTGGTGGGGCAAGGTCAACAAGCCGATCGGTGCCGATAAATTCGCAAATCTTCACCAGAAAATGTGCAATTACCTGAATGGACGCGAAGTCTTCGTTCAGGACTGCTATGCCGGCGCGGATCCAAATAACCGCCTGCCCGTCCGTATCATCACGGAATGCGCCTGGCACAATCTCTTTGCCCGGAACATGTTTATACAGCCGACCTTTAGCGAGCTGGAAAATTTCAAGCCTGAGTTCACGATCCTTCAGGTGCCCTCTTTCGAGGCTGACCCGGCCGTTGATGGAACGCGCTCGGAAGTCTTCGTACTGCCGAACTTTGCCGAAAAACTTGTGATTATCGGCGGTACGTCCTATGCGGGTGAGATCAAAAAATCGGTTTTCTCCATTCTCAACTATCTCCTTCCGGAGAAAAATATCCTGCCGATGCATTGCTCTGTCAATGTCAGTGAAGAAGGCAATTCCAGCGTTTTCTTCGGTCTTTCCGGAACCGGAAAGACTACGCTTTCCGCCGATGCCAGCAAGATGCTGATTGGCGATGACGAGCATGGCTGGTCCGATGACGGCGTCTTCAATTTTGAAGGCGGCTGCTACGCCAAAGTCATCAATCTCTCGAAAGAGGCGGAACCGGAAATCTATGAAACCACCCGCCGCTTTGGCACGGTGCTTGAAAATGTTGTCATGGATCCGGACACCGGGGAACTTGACCTGGATGACAACAGCCTGACGGAAAACACCCGGGCTTCGTACCCGATCGAGTTTATCCCGAACGCGTCAGAGACCGGCGTTGCGGGCTTTCCGACCAATGTCGTCATGCTGACCGCCGATGCGTTCGGCGTTCTGCCTCCGATCTCCAGGATGACCCCGGAACAGGCAATGTATCACTTCCTGTCCGGTTACACGGCGAAACTTGCGGGAACTGAAAAGGGCCTCGGGAATGAACCGCAGGCGACCTTCTCTACCTGCTTCGGCGCGCCGTTCATGCCACGTCACCCGGCTGTCTACGCGAAGCTTCTTGGTGAAAAAATTGCCAAGCATGGCGTCAATTGCTGGCTGGTCAATACCGGCTGGACCGGCGGCGAATATGGCACCGGCCACCGCATGCCCATCGGCCATACGCGCGCGTTGGTCAATGCGGCACTGGACGGCACCCTTGCCAATGCCGAGACGGAGAAAGACCCGTTCTTCGGTCTGGCCATGCCCACGTCCTGCCCCGGCGTTCCTCCGGAAATTCTCAACCCGCGCAATACCTGGGCGGACAAGGCAGCATATGACGCGAAAGCGAAAGATCTCGTTGCCCGCTTTATCGAAAATTTCGAGCAGTTCACCGATTATGTTGAAGACGACGTCCTGCAATCAGCCCCGAAGATTGCATAAACGTCAGTATTAGCTCAACAGGCTTTCAAAAGTCCGGCGGTTACCAATAGGGAACCGCCGGGCTTTTTGCATTCAACCCGACCAATTCCACATTGCACAGCAAATATCTACCAAACGATAGCACCAGACCATTTTCTTCTGGCCAAACGGTGTAATTTCGACCACAAAACAGGCTGACCCCTGCCCCGTCCAACAATAAGCAAAGGATGTAAATAAAGACATGTGGGCGATTTCGCTTTCCGTGCTGCCTATTTTCCTGTTGCTGGTTGTCGGAAACCTGCTGAGACGCAACGGCTTTCCGGGTGGCGATTTCTGGCACAATGCGGATCGCGTGGTCTATTGGGTCCTGTTCCCGGCGCTGCTTTTCTACAATACGACAACCGCCCCCTTTCAGGATGAGATCGTCGGCACCTATGCGCTGGCCCTGCTCGGCGGACTGTTGGCGACGGGCCTGATATCGCTTGCGTCGGTCAAGCTGTTCGGCATCTCGGCCCCGATTGGCGGTGCGGTTTTCCAGGGCGCGGCGCGCCATAACACCTTTATCGCCTTTGCGGTCGCCGATTATCTTTTTCATGCAGAGGGGATCCTGCTTGCCGCTGTCGCGACGGCGGTTCTGGTGCCGCCAACCAACCTGTTCTGCGTCACCGTTCTGGTCGGGTATCAGGGAAGCGCCTCCGGGATAAGCCTGCCACGGCGATTGTTCCAGGAGATCATCCGAAACCCCCTTCTCATCGCGATTGGCGCCGGGGCGTTTCTTAATTTCTCAGGCATCGGCCCCATTCCGGTTGTTAATGATTTCGCCGGAATTCTGGCAAAGGCCGCGCTGCCCATCGCCCTTTTGTGTGTCGGCGCCGGACTCAGGATCAAGGCGATTCATACCGGCGCGCTTTATGTCGTGATTTCCACGGTCTGCAAGCTCGCGGTTTTCCCGGCCGTTGTCGCTGCAACGGCAATACTGGTCGGGCTTGATGGCATTCCGGCAATGATTCTGATCATCTATGGCACGATCCCGACCGCAAGCTCCGGCTACGCGCTGGCCAAGCTCCTGGGCGCAGATGCCGAGGTGATGGCCGGGATCATCACGGTACAGACCCTTATCTCCATGGTCACCCTGCCTCTCTCGCTTACCCTTGCGGCAGCTTATTTCCTGAGCTAACGGCCGGCAGACAATTCCGTTATCGACGGCTTTTCACCGCAAAGCGGACAGTTCGGATCACGAGGGATCTTGATTTTCCGGAACTCGACAGCGAGTGCATCGTAGAGGAGCAACCGACCCGAGAGTCCCTCCCCGATTGCAAGGAGTTCCTTGACCACTTCGACCGCCTGAAGACTTCCGACCACACCGGCCAGCGCGCCCAGAACTCCCGCCTCACCGCAGGTTTGCGCCACTTCGGGCGGCGGCGGCGCGGGAAAGAGGCAGCGATAGCAGGGGTTAGGCCCCTCTTCATACGCCTTGAAGGTGCTGATTTGTCCGTCGAACTGCAATATTGAACCGGAAACCAGCGGTTTTCCGGCAAAATAGCAGGCATCGTTCAGCAGGAAACGCGTCTCGAAGTTATCCGTACCATCCGTTATGAGGTCATAATCCCCGATGATTGCAGCCGCATTCGCCACATTAAGCCGCTCCCCGTGGTCGATCACCCTGACATCCGGATTAAGACGCGCAATAGCCTTTGCAGCACTTTTCACCTTTTCAGTCCCGATATCCGCCGTGCCATGGGCAATCTGCCGCTGCAGATTGGAAAGATCGACCACATCGTCATCGATAATGCCAATTGTCCCGATCCCCGCCGCGGCAAGATAAAGGGCCAGCGGAGACCCCAGCCCCCCTGCCCCGACAATCAGGACTTTTGATCGCAGCAGCTTCTGCTGACCGCCGCCGCCGATTTCCCGCAAGATAATATGGCGCGCGTACCGGTCAAGCTGGTCATCACTGAGCGCCATGGCGTTACAGGCCGTCGAACAGGGCGGTGGTCAGATATCTCTCGGCGAAGGACGGGATAATGACAACGATGATCTTGCCATCCATTTCCGGCCTCTCGGCGATCTCCAGCGCCGCAGCGACCGCCGCACCAGATGAAATGCCGACGGGAATCCCCTCAAGGCGGGCGACTTCGCGCGCTGTTTCGAACGCGGTCTCATTGCCGATGGTTAAAACCTCATCGATCAGGCTTTCATCGAGGTTCTTCGGAGAAAATCCAGCCCCGATCCCCTGGATTTTATGCGGGCCGGGCTGTCCGCCGGACAAGACAGGGCTGTCTTCGGGCTCGACAGCGACAATGCGGATATTCGGGTCCCGCTTCTTCAGGACCGTTCCCACACCCGTCAGGGTGCCGCCGGTACCGACACCCATGACCACCACATCGACCTTGCCGCCGGTATCAGCAAGTATTTCATCTGCCGTCGTTGCCTTATGGACGGCGGGGTTTGCCGGATTCTCGAACTGCTGAGGGATCACGGCATCGCCGATTTCGCCTTTGAGCTCTTCCGCTCGTGCAATAGCCCCATTCATCCCCTTCGCCGCGTCCGTCAGTTCCAGATTGGCACCAAGCAGTTTCAGCATCTTGCGCCGTTCAAGTGACATGCTCTCCGGCATCACGAGGGTAAGGTGATAGCCTTTTGCGGCGCAGACAAAGGCGAGACCGATCCCGGTATTGCCGGATGTGGGTTCGATAATTGCCGTGTTTTCATTGATCAGGCCCGCCTCCTCCATCGCCTCAATCATGGAGGCGGCAATCCGGTCTTTTACCGACGCCAGCGGGTTGAAAAATTCCAGCTTGAGCAGGATCTGCACGTCATTTGGGCAGTCCCGCGTGATCCGCCGGGCGCGGACCAGAGGCGTTGCCCCGATTGTATCAACAATGGAGTCATAGATCTTGCCTCGGGGCGGGTCGTTTTTCATTTTTCAGCCCAATCTGTCGTTCTTATTCTAAATTTCGAAATACGATCCTTCGGCGGGCGCATCTGCCGCGTCTTTTTTCATGGCCCGCTGACAGAGATCTTCAAGCGTAACGGAATCCAGTTCCGCCAGCAAGGACGCCTGCGCGTCATCCCACAACGGTCCGACGACGCTCTGCCCGATCTCGGAGGTGAATATTTGCGCGTTTTCCTCCGCTTCCGCGGCGCTGATCACCCGGATCACATCCCCCGCCGTAATGCGTCGCCGCTCCCGCGCCAGACGATAACCGCCGCGCGGGCCGCGCACGCCCTTGAGAATACCGCCATGGACAAGCTGTTGCATGACCTGTTCCAGATAACGAAGCGGGATGCCCTGCCGTTTTGTGATTTCCTTCGACTGAACCGGATCGGGGCGCGCGTTAAACGCGATATCAACAACCGCCTCCAGCGCATAGAGCATCTTTTTCGGCAAATGCAGCATGGTCAGGATACCTTTTCCGCAACACCGGTGGAGCCAAAGCCGCCTTCGCCGCGGGCTGTTTCATCAAGGCTCTCGACCTCGTTCCAGCTTGCCTGCAACACGGGGGCGATCACCATCTGCGCAATGCGATCGCCGCGTTCTATGGTAAAGGTTTCTTCCCCGGCATTCAGCAGGATGACCCCGACTTCCCCGCGATAATCCGCGTCGATGGTACCCGGGCTGTTGGGAAGCGTGATCCCTTTTTTGAGCGCCAGGCCCGACCGGGGCCGGATTTGTGCTTCAAACCCGCGCGGCAATGCCATCTTGAAGCCCGTCGGGATAAGAGCCCGGCCTCCGGGTAAGATTTCAATCGGTCGATCGACCGCGGCACGGATATCCATGCCGGCGCTCTCCGCCGTTTCATATCCCGGTAGCGGCAGATCCATCCCATGGGGCAGGCGGGTGATTGAAACGACAACGTCACTCATGCTTTAACACCTTGAAAATATGTAGCAATTCTTTCCACCAATGTCCTTGCCACCAACTCTTTGGATTGCTTCGGCCAATCCTCGACATCGTCTTTCGTCAGCAGGAAAACCCGGTTGTCGTCGCCGCCAAAGGTGCCGGTGCCCGTGCCGACATCATTTGCGACAATCCAGTCGCAACCTTTTCGGGCAAGCTTGGCCTGACCATTTTCGACGACCTTCTCGGTTTCCGCCGCAAACCCGATAATCAGGGATGGACGGCCGGCGTCAAGGGCACTAACCGTCGCCAGAATATCGGGGTTTTCCGCGAGGGTGAGTTCAGGAAGCTTCCCATCCTGTTTCTTGATTTTGTGACCCGACTCCGTTGCCACCCGCCAGTCGGCAACCGCAGCGGCGAAAATTGCAGCGTCAACGGGAAGCACGGCCTCGCAGGCGGCCAGCATTTCCTTGGCGGACAGCACATCGTGACGGGTGACTCCGCGTGGGGTGGTCAGCCGCGTCGGCCCGGAGACCAGCACCACCTCCGCCCCGAGGTCCGCCAGCGCGGAGGCAATGGCATAGCCCTGCTTGCCCGAAGAATGATTGGCGATAAAGCGGACAGGATCAATCGGCTCATGGGTCGGGCCCGCGGTCACCAGGACTTTCCGCCCCGTGAGGGGCTTTACAGTGCTCTTGCGAAAAAAATCGAGGATGCCCTCACAAATCGTCTCCGGCTCCGCCATCCGGCCGGGTCCATACTCGCCGCAGGCCATATCTCCGTCTTCCGGACCGACGACAAGGACACCGTCGCCCTGAAGTGTTGCAAGATTCCGCCTGGTTGCCGGATGCTGCCACATCCGGACATTCATCGCCGGTGCGATCAGGACCGGTTTGTCCGTCGCGAGAAGGGCGGTTGTCGCCAGATCACTCGCCTGC
This sequence comes from uncultured Sneathiella sp., assembly GCF_963973085.1. Taxonomy (GTDB): domain Bacteria; phylum Pseudomonadota; class Alphaproteobacteria; order Sneathiellales; family Sneathiellaceae; genus Sneathiella. Next base: position 238,808 of record NZ_CAXAXA010000003.1, on the reverse strand, counting down.
CCGGTTGCCATTTTCGCCATGAGATCCGCGGTTGCGGGCGCCACCACCAGCAAATCCGCACTCCGCGAGAGCTGTATATGGCCCATTTCCGCCTCATCCGTGAGGGAGAACAGGTCATCATACACTTTCTCGCCTGTTAGGGAGGATACGGAGAGAGGGGTCACAAATTCCTTTGCCGCCCGCGTCAATATGGCACGGCAGCGAATTCCCTCTTTTGTAAGCAGGCGAATAAGCTGAAGCGACTTATAGGCCGCAATTCCCCCGCCAATGATCAGCAGAACAGACCTGTTTTCTATATTTGCACCCAAAATATACCATTCCTGAAGTTTTACTGATCTTTTATGTAAAACCTAAATATTACACAAGCGTCCCGCAAGCTAAATCTTGCTCTTAACGCGAATTTGCGAAACTTTGAGTTCCTGGATTTTACGTGGCAAGCACAGCGAGATAGGCGGCAAGAGCGCCGAGAACAGCGCCGCCCAATAGGTAGCCGCCACGGATTCGGCGTTTCTGCGCAACGCTTTCTTCCATATCCATGAGCTCCGTCCGCGCTTTTTCCCGCGCCTCCATCTCCGACAGCAGGTCATCGGCGCGTGTCACAATCGCCGGGATCTTGCGCAAGAGCGCAATGCCGTCTTTCACCATGTCGGCGGCCTGCGCCTCGATCCCCATATTTTCGCGCATCCAGTGAGCGACGGTGGGTTCCGCTGCTTCCCAGAAATTGATCTCAGCATTCAGGCTTTGCGCGACCCCTTCCGCCGTGACCATGGTTTTTTGCAGGAGCAGGAGTTGCGGCTGGGTCTCCATCTCAAAGGTCTCGGTGATCTGGAATAGCTGCACCAGTAGCCGGGCAATCGATATTTCACTGACCGGTCGGCCGAGAATCGGCTCGCCAATGGACCGGCAGGCCTGTGCAAAACTGTCGAGAGACTTGTGACGCGGCACATAGCCCGCCTCAAAATGGATTTCCGCCGCGCGCTTGTAATCGCGGGTCAGGAAGGCATGCAGCATTTCCGCCATAAACAGGCGCGTTTCCCGGCTCATTCGCCCCATAATGCCGAAATCCACGGCAACCAGACGCCCGTCCGCCGTTACGAACAGGTTGCCGTGATGCATATCCGCATGGAAAAAGCCGTCGCGCAGCACTTGATGGAGGAAGACACGGATGACATTATCGCCAAGTGCCTTGAGGTCATGACCCGCGGCGGCCAGCTCCTCTTTCTTGGAGATACTGATCCCGTCAATCCGGCTTTGCGTCATGACGCGACGTGCTGTCCGCTGCCAGTCGATTTCCGGTACATCGAACTCCGGATCATCCGCAAAATTCTCTGCCATTTCGGAAGCCGCTGACGCCTCCATCCGTAAATCCATCTCCAGCTCGACGGAGTCGGCCATGGTCTCGACTATCTTGGTCAGGCGCAGGCGGCGAAAATGCGGCTGATACCGCTCCGCCAGTTCTGCGAGCCAGAAGAAGAGCTGCAGATCGCTCTCGAAGGCGCTTTCTACGCCAGGCCGCAGGATTTTAACCGCAACCTCACGCAGGATTTCCTCTGTGGCGCCGGGATCCGCCTCGGTCGGCGCGGGCACCGTCTCACGCACCGTCGCAAAATGCACCTGGGCGATGGACGCCGCGGCAACCGGTTCAGGATTGAAGTCCGCGAAGAGTTCTTCCAGCGGTGCCTCCAGTTCATATTCGACTGTCTCGCGCGCTTTTTCAAACGGGAAGGGGGGCAGGCGGTCTCGCAGATTGCCAAGATCGAGCACCATTTCCTCGCCGATCAGATCGGCCCGTACCGAGAGGGCCTGGCCGAGTTTGATAAAGCTGGGGCCCAATTCGCGAAGGGCATTGGCGAGCCGCTCTCCGTCGCGCAGGTCCTTGCTTCGAGTGGCGCCCAGCGCAAAGACCGGCATTATTTTTCGGAGCAACACCACATAAAAGGGCAGGCGCTCGAAATTATCGAGAAAGAATAACGCATCATGGCGCGCAAGCGTCCGGGCGATAAAGAGAAGACGCAGGAAATTATTGAAAATCCGGATCACGAATACCTGCTCCCTTCAGAGCCGCCAGGCGGAGTGCAGCGCCGCTATACCGCCGGACAGTCGGCGATACTTGACCTGGCCGAAACTGGCCTCTACGAGCATCTCAGCAAAGCGATCCGCATCCGGAAACTGGCGAATGCTCTCGACCAGATATTCATAGGATGGCTTGTCCTTCGCGACAACGCCCCCAATTTCGGGAAGTATTTTGAAAGAATAGAAGTCATAGAACTCTTTCAGGACCGGCGCTTCCACCTTGCTGAACTCAAGACAGAGGAAACGGCCGCCCGGTTTTAACACCCGATATGCCTCTTCCAGCGCGCGGGGGATGTCCGTGACATTGCGGATGCCGAAGGCAATTGTGTAGGCATCGACTGATTTGTCGGGCAGGGGCAGGCTTTGCGCGTCGCCATTGACCCACTCAAGCCCGGCGAGACGCCCCTGATCGATGGCCCGGTCCTGGCCGACGCTCAGCATGGCATGGTTGATGTCAAGAACTGTCACTTTGCCGTCCCCATCGACCGCATCCAGAAAGCGGAAGGCGATATCGCCGGTTCCGCCCGCCACATCAAGGAGATGCTGACCCTTGCGCGGCATCAGCCAGTCGATCATTGCCGCCTTCCACAGGCGGTGGATGCCGCCGCTCATCAGGTCGTTCATCAGGTCGTAATTTTCGGCGACGCTTTCGAAAACACCACGTACCATCCCGGCTTTCTCATCCTTCGGGACTTCCCGAAATCCGAAATGAGTGCTGTCTGATGATTTGTCCGAAGCTGCCATAGCGCCTTCCGTCCGTTGGCTCTGTTAATCGCCTTGTTTGGTTGAAATAAGAGCATAGCGCAAGGGCTAAAATAAGGCTACTGTCGCGCCATGCCGGAATTACCAGAAGTCGAAACCGTCTGCCGCGGCCTTGAACAGGCCCTTGTCGGCGACCAGTTCACGTCCGTGACGTTACGGCGGCCGAATTTGCGCTTTCCATTTGCCGACGGATTTGCCGCCGCGCTGACGGGACGGCGAATTGACGCCATAACCCGGCGGGCGAAGTATATTCTGATGTCCTTCGACGGAGGCCCGATCATGATCGGCCATCTTGGCATGTCCGGCAGCTTTCGTATTGAGCCCAAATTTGATCCGGCCAGCCCCTTCGACAAGCATGATCATGTCATTTTCGAGACCAAGCGCGGGATACGCGTCCGATATCATGATCCGCGGCGTTTCGGCTTTATGCTGCTGAGCGCGCCGGATGGACTGGCGACACATCCGCAACTTGCCGGAATCGGGCCGGAGCCCCTTGGAAACGAATTCAGCGGCCCTATCCTTGCCGAACGGCTTCGGGGCCGGAAATCCCCGATTAAAATCGCCCTTCTTGACCAGCGGGTCGTTGCGGGGGTCGGTAATATATATGCATGCGAGGCCCTTTATCGAAGCGGAATATCCCCGCGCCGCCGGGCGGAGAATGTCAAGGGGCGCCGCGCCGACGATCTTGCCGCCGCCATCCGCGCTGTTCTGCTGGAGGCAATTGAATCGGGCGGATCGACTTTGCGCAACTACAGCCATACGACGGGCGAGCTCGGCTATTTTCAGCATCGTTTTCTGGTGTATGACAGGGAAGGGAGCCCGTGCCCGAAAGCAGATTGCGCCAGTGTGATCCAGAGAATCGCGCAATCGGGGCGGTCGACATTCTTCTGCCCGAAATGCCAGCGCTAGAATTTGGCGCAAGGGCTGGACAAAGACCTTCGCATCAAGATAATGGGCGCGAAATTACGCAACAAAGCAACAGACAGGAAATTCCCATGGCCTATAACAATATTGCAATCGATACGAAGGGCGCCGTCGGCGTCATACGTCTTGACCGGCCAAAGGCGCTGAACGCTCTCTGTGCCGAGCTTTTCGTGGAGCTTGCGGACGCCCTTGATAATTTCGAGGCGGATGAGAATATCGGTGCCGTTGTCCTGACCGGCTCCGAGAAAGCCTTCGCGGCCGGGGCCGACATTCTCGAAATGCAGCCCAAGACCTATATGGACGTGTACACCGACAACTTCCTGACAGGCGAGGCAGAGCGGCTTTCCACCTTTCGCAAGCCCGTGATCGCCGCCGTTGCCGGATATGCCCTCGGTGGTGGCTGCGAGATTGCAATGATGTGCGATTTCATTCTTGCCGCCGATAATGCCCAGTTCGGCCAACCGGAAATCAAGCTCGGTACCATTCCGGGCCTTGGCGGGACCCAGCGCCTGACTCGCGCCGTCGGCAAATCAAAGGCCATGGAAATGTGCCTGACCGGACGGATGATGGGCGCGGAAGAGGCGGAGCGCGCCGGGCTGGTCAGCCGGATCGTCCCGCTCGATGACTTGATGGAGGAAGCGGTGAAGGTCGCTGGCGAAATCGCCAAGCTTTCCCTGCCGTCGGTCATGATGTGCAAGGAAAGCGTGAACAAGGCCTATGAAACCACATTGCGGGAGGGAATCATGTTCGAGCGCCGTGTCTTCCATTCGACATTTTCGACGGAAGACCAGAAAGAAGGCATGTCTGCCTTCGCCGAAAAACGGACCCCTGATTTCAAAAACCGCTAAAAACCTGCCCGAAACCAGAAGAATACCGTGTCTTCCGGGCCTGAATGGCCGAAATATGCGAAATCCGGGCGATAATCGATATTCTTCTGTTGACGGCTTATTTGTCGCTGGTTATAACCCGGCTTCCGAATTTCGAAGCTAAAAGACAGGATTGTCATGGCGCATCATAAATCTGCATTGAAACGCATCCGGCAGACAGACACCCGGACCGAACGCAACCGGGCCCGCCGCAGCCGTATCCGCACCTATGTGAAAAAGGTGGAGCTGGCTGTCACCGAAGGGGATCAGACGAAAGCGAATGACGCACTTCGCGTTGCGCAGTCAGAACTCACCCGCGGCGTGGTCAAGGGCGTGTATAATAAGAACACGGCCTCACGCAAGATTTCACGCCTGAATGCGAGAGTGAAAGCCCTCTCCGCCTAAGTCGGGAATCAGCGAAAGAATCAAACCGCGGTCCATTTACGGGCTGCGGTTTTTTTGTGGGTTTTGCGCTTTTTAAGCGTGTCCTTTCCGGGTAGTTCCCGCCCGTTTTTTACCAGTTAAGGGCATTCCTGTGGAAGCGATTACCACATATTGTAGGTCAAGATTTTGTTGGATCAATTCGAAAAATAATTTTCACATTTTCCACATCCAGTCCCTTGCATGGTGCATGTGGATAAGATTAGTCTGCCCGTTCTCAAGGGAACACTCCCAATCCTAAATTGCCGGTTGATAAGCGATGAAGGGGCCAATCGCCCTGCGGGAGATGTCGTATCCAGTAGCTTGACATGTATAAATGAGTATTGCGTAAAATCCAGACGGCTCTTGGGGGAGACGCCGCTGAAAAAACTTTAATACCGATGCCCGAATTCTTACGGGTATTTGTCCGCATTTAAGAGCGAAGGAAACTTGTGAATGACAAATGGGGGAAAGCCGGAAGGTGCCGAAACCTATGCAGGGGATTTGACGGTTCAGGAAACCTGGGAATTGCTGGAGAACAACCCGGATGCCGTCCTGATCGATGTCAGAACTACCGCAGAATGGGCGTATGTCGGAATGCCTGACCTTTCCCTGCTTAGCAAGGCTGTTCACCCGGTTTCCTGGGTTCTGTTCCCGGACATGTCAAAAAATGCCAGTTTCATTGACGAGATTTCCGCCATTCAGCCGAAAAAATCCGCGCCGATGGTTTTTCTCTGCCGGTCCGGCGTGCGCTCCATCGCTGCCGCCGAGGCCGCGACGCGTGCCGGATATGAGAAAAGCTATAACGTTCTTGAGGGGTTTGAGGGTGGGCCCGATGCGGAAGGTCACCGTGGAAAATTGGGCGGATGGAAAGTTGCCGGTCTGAAATGGAAACAGGGCTGATGACAACGAACAGCGGTCACTGGGAGCAGATCAGGGAAAAACTTCGCGAGGAATATGGCGAAGCAACATTCAATTCATGGCTCAAGAATATCGAGCTTGACCGAATTGAAGGGGAGCAGGTCTGCATGACCCTGCCAACGCGGTTCTTGCGGGACTGGGTCCTCAATAATTACGCCAATCGCCTCCGCCAGCTCTGGACCACATCTGACAAATCCATCAAGTCTGTCGATATCCGGGTCAAGCCGCTGGACAAGAAGAATATCGCACCCCAGAAACCAACCTTCGGTCTTGGCGAGGTAACAGCGCCATTCAAGTCGCAGGCCGAGGCAGCAGCAGGCCCGACAAATCCGGATCCGTCGCTGATGGCCCCGCTGGACCCACGCTTCACTTTCGAGAATTTTGTCGTCGGCAAGTCGAATGAGCTGGCCCACGCCGCGGCCCGCCGTGTGGCGGAAGCGAAAGACTCCGTGCCCTTCAACCCGCTATACATCTATGGCGGTGTCGGTCTCGGCAAGACCCATCTGATGCATGCCATCGGTCACGCCATTGCCGCCAATAGCCCGAAGAAACGTGTGCTGTATCTGTCGGCTGAAAAATTCATGTATCGGTTTATCCGGGCGCTCCGTTTCAAGGATACGATGAATTTCAAGGATCAGTTCCGCTCTGTCGATGTGCTGATGATCGACGATGTACAGTTCATTGCCGGCAAGGACAGCACGCAGGAGGAATTTTTCCATACGTTCAATGCGTTAGTCGACCAGAACCATCAGATTATCATCTCCGGCGACCGCTCACCGACGGACCTGGAGGGGATGGAGGAACGGATGCGCTCCCGTCTTGGCTGGGGTCTCGTCGCTGATATCCATCCGACCGATTATGAGCTCCGTCTCGGCATCCTGCAATCGAAGGTCGAGCAGGGCAAGATCACCATCGATCCGCGCATTCTTGAGTTTCTGGCCCATCGCATAACGTCCAATGTGCGCGAGCTGGAAGGGGCGCTGAACCGGGTGCTGGCCTATTCCGATCTGGTCGGGCGCGCCGTCACCCTTGAAAGCACGCAGGAAGTGCTGAGCGATCTTTTGCGCGCCAATGACCGCCGGATTACCATTGAGGAAATCCAGAAAAAGGTCGCGGAGCATTTTAATATCCGGATGTCGGACATGCATTCCGCCCGCCGCGCCCGTGCCGTTGCCCGCCCGCGTCAGGTGGCCATGTATCTCGCCAAACAGCTGACCTCCCGTTCCCTGCCGGATATCGGCCGGAAATTCGGGGGCCGCGATCATACGACGGTAATGCATGCACTGAAAAAAATCGAGGAGCTCCGCCAGCAGGACGTCGCCTTGTCGGAGGATCTGGAATTGCTCAGGCGGATGCTGGAATAATCTCGGCACTCTCCGCATTTACCAAATATGCAGGGCGCTAGTCGCCCCACCTTCTCGCCTCAGACAGGTGAATTGCCTGATCACACCGTCTGTTGTATAACTTTTAAAAAAATCTGACCCGAAATAACAAAAAACACAGCGGGGCCTTTCATGGATCAATCTCCGAAAGATGAAGCGGTTCGCTGGCGTGAAATCCTCAACCGCAAATATGGTGTCTCCCTTGCCCTTGTTTGCCTCGGGATCTGGCTGCATGCGGCGGACAGCCTGCTGGTGGCGACAATGGTCCCGGCCATCGTCGCCGATATCGGCGGCGCAGAGCTGATTTCCTGGACCGTCGCGCTGTATGGCATCGGCTCCATCGTTGCCGGTGCGTCCAGCGGCCTGCTGGCGGTTCAGTATGGCTTGCGGGGGCCCATGAGCCTCGCAGCGCTTCTCTTCGCCTTTGGATGTGCCGTTAGCGCCCTGGCACCGGAAATGTGGGTTGTTCTTGTCGGGCGCCTGTTTCAGGGGCTGGGCGGCGGCGGATTGATGGCGCTGGCCTTCGTGTCAGTTAGCGCCCTCTTCCCGAGACGACTAACAGCACGGGTTATGGGCGCCATAGCGACCCTTTGGGGCACTTCCGCCTTTATCGGACCCCTGGTAGGTGGTCTTTTCGTGGAATACGGCACCTGGCAGGGCGGTTTCTGGTTTTTTGCCATCCAGGCGGTGCTGATGGCCATCTGGGTTTTGGTTACGCTGCGGAAAAGCAAAAAGCCGGACGTGGCGGAGCGCATCCGATTTCCGTTCTGGCGGTTACTCTGGCTCTCCCTCGGGGTGTTCTTCATCGCCTATGGCGGGATCGAAGTCTCGATCCTGCAAACAAGCCTGTTTGTCCTTCTTGGTATAGGCGCCTTGACCGTCTTTTTGTTTCTCGACGGACGGAAAGATCAAAGTCGCCTGCTGCCGCCTGCACCACTCAACCTTATGCGGCCGCTCAGTGCGGCCCTGGTGCTTGTCCTGTCCTTTTCCATTACTACGGTCGCCATCACTGTCTACGGGCCTTACCTGATCACGATTATCCATCAGCAGCCTCCCATCGTCGGTGGCTATGTGATGGCCTGCATGTCGATCGGTTGGGCGTTTGTCGCCTTCCTTATCTCCGGCGTGCCGGAGAGACACGACGGCAAGATGATTATCATCGGCATGCTGATGGTCACCGCCAGCCTGCCGGGGTACGCCTACAGCTTGCCGTACGGCCCGGTGTGGCTAATTGCGATCTTTGCCGCGCTTCAGGGCGGCGGCTTCGGCGCGGCCTGGACCTTTATCCTGCGGCGAGCCATCACGCTCGCCCCGAGATCCGAGCATGAACGCGTCTCTGCCGCCATCCCCACCCTGCAACGGCTGGGCTACGCGATCGGTGCGGCCTATGTCGGAATTCTGGCAAATGCGGCCGGCATATCAGACGCGGCGGACAGCTCTTCCCTCACGCTCGTCGCCGGCCTGCTCCCGCTCGCGTGCCTGCCCGCGGCGGCCATCGGTCTTGTGGCAACGGTTCAATTTGTTCGCGCGCGAGCTCCCGAGTAACCCACGCGTTCGAAGCCCTCCCTTCAACCCTCTGATATTGCTGATAATTTCAGCCTGTTTTTCGACCTTTGCCGTGCGGCGAATTACCTGTTTTTCCGCCCTTGTCTCTGATATACTGCCGCAGCTGCGTCCTTGACGGGTCAAAATTCGATTCAGGTTTATGAATCAATTTCTTACGGTCGGGCAGATTTGCCGGTTACGGGAGAATTTTGTTGAAGTAACTGACGTTTATCGGGCATAATAAGAGCCCATTTTAAGTAACCTATTTGAAGCCTGATTGAGCCCATGAAACTGACAATAGAACGCTCCGCTTTGCTGACGTCTTTGAGCCATGTGCAAAGCGTTGTCGAGCGCCGCAACACAATCCCGATCCTCGCCAATATCCTGCTGATTGCCGAGGACGGGTCGCTTGGCCTGACGGCAACTGATCTTGACATTGCCATCAATGAAAAAGTCGCGGCGAATATTAGTGCCGAGGGTGCGATCACAGTCCCGGCTCATCTGCTTCATGATATCATCCGCAAGCTGCCGGACGGCAGCCAGGTCGAGCTTGACTACAAGAGCGCCGAGGGTCGGATCTATATCCATTGCGGTCAATCAAAGTTCGCGCTGGCATGTCTGCCGCAGGATGATTTCCCGGTTATGGAAACCAACCAGCTCCCCCATAACTTCACCATTCCGGCGACTATTCTCAAGCGGCTGATCGACAAGACCCGCTTCGCCATCTCGACAGAGGAAACGCGTTATTATCTGAACGGTATTTATCTGCATACTGCCGATACCGACGGTGTGCCGATGCTGCGCGCCGTGGCAACAGACGGGCACCGGCTGGCCCGCGTTGAAACGCCCATTCCTGCCGATGCGGAAGGAATGCCGGGTGTTATTGTGCCGCGCAAGGCTGTTAATGAAGTGCTCCGCCTGATTGATGAGCGGAACGAAGACGTGTCCATTTCGCTTTCCGACACCAAAATCAGTTTCTCTTTCGGCGATACGTTGCTCACCTCCAAACTGATCGACGGCACCTTCCCGGACTACGAACGGGTCATCCCCGACGGCAATGACAAGCTGCTGGAGCTCGATGGAAAGTCATTTGCGCAGGCCGTGGATCGCGTTTCCACTGTCGCAACCGAGAAAACACGCGCGATCAAGCTATCGCTCAGCAACGACATGATCACCCTGTCCGCAACGGGAGCGGATGCCGGTAGCGCCACGGAAGAGGTCGCCGCGTCCTATAGCGCAGGCGATATGGAAATCGGTTTTAACTCGAAATACCTGTTGGATATCACCGGTCAGATCGATGGCGACAATGCCCGCTTTCTGTTTGCTGACTCTGGATCGCCAACCATTGTCAAGGATGGCGCCGACGACGGCGCGCTCTATGTCCTGATGCCAATGCGGGTTTAAGGTGGCAATCGTCGCAGTATCATGGTCCGGACGGCCAAAGCGAAGGATGACGCCATAGAGGAGCCGTTTGTGTCCGCCTATGTTATTACGCGCCTGATTTTGACAGATTTTCGCAATTATACGCATTTGAAAGTTGAGACAGATAGCCGCCCGGTCGTTCTGACCGGCGCAAATGGCAGCGGTAAGACCAACCTCCTGGAAGCCATCTCCTTTCTGACGCCGGGGCGGGGATTGCGGCGGGCGAAACTTCTGGAGGCGGCGAACACTAATGGCGATGGCGGATGGGCCGTCGCAGCGAATGTCTTTTCAGACGGTGGAGAGAGCACGCTTGGAACCGGGCTTGTCAACACGCCGGCAACCGAGAGCCGGGAGGGGTCGGAGCGGCGCATGGTCCGCATTGACGGACAGAACATGAGCGGATCAACCGCCCTCGCGGACCATATCAGGGTCAGCTGGCTGACTCCGCAGATGGACCGGCTGTTTCAGGAAGGTCCCGGAGGCCGCCGCCGGTTTCTGGATCGGTTAGCTTTCGGGTTTGATCCGGCCCATGGCAAACGTATGACATCGTTTGAGAAAGTCATGCGTGAGCGAAACCGGCTGTTGAAGGAGGGGCGATATGACCGTCACTGGCTCGCCTCGCTGGAACGAACATTGGCGGAAACGGGAACAGCCATCGCCGCCGCCCGGCGAGAAACAACGGCGCGGTTGAACGACGCAATGACCGCCGCGGAGTCAGGCGCCAGCGCCTTTCCGAAAGCCGAATTGAGCGCGGAAGGGTTGCTCGAAGGCTGGCTTGAGGAGATGGCCGCGCTGGCGGTGGAAGACAGATACCGCGCCGAACTGGAGGCGTCCCGGCGCCTGGACAGTGCGGCGGGAAGCACAACGATCGGTCCGCACCGGAGCGATCTTTCGGTGCTGCACAAGGATAAAGGCATGGCCGCCGGCCTTTGTTCGACGGGGGAACAGAAAGCGCTGCTGATCTCCATTATCCTGGGGGATGCGCGCCTTCAGGCGGGACGGCAGGGGCGGGCGCCAATCCTGCTGCTGGATGAGATTACGGCGCATCTGGATCAAACGCGGCGCGTCGCCCTGTTTGACGAGATTGATGAAATGAAGACACAGGCCTGGATGACAGGCACCGATTATGCCCTGTTTTCCGAACTTGGAAACCGGGCGCAGTTTTTGACGGTTGATAATGGCAGCGTTTGCCAGACGGCCGTCCGCTGAAAGGGAAGACAAGGTAATGAGTAACACACCGGAGCATTTGGACGCGGCAGAATATGGCGCGGATTCCATCAAGGTCCTGAAGGGGCTAGATGCGGTGCGCAAGCGCCCGGGCATGTATATCGGCGACACCGATGACGGGTCCGGCTTGCATCACATGGTCTACGAGGTCGTGGATAACGCCATTGACGAATCTCTCGCTGGCCATTGCGACCTGATTTATGTCGCGCTCAACCCCGATGGCTCCGTCACGGTGCGCGATAACGGGCGCGGCATCCCGGTTGACATGCATGAAGAAGGGGTTTCCGCCGCCGAGGTGATCATGACCCAGCTTCATGCCGGTGGTAAGTTCGACCAGAATTCCTATAAAGTTTCCGGCGGCCTGCATGGGGTTGGCGTTTCCGTCGTGAATGCGCTCTCCACCCGCCTCGACATGACCATCTGGCGGAATGACAAGGAATATCGTCTCAGTTTCGCGCATGGGGAGCCTGTCGGCGCGCTTGAGATTGTCGGCGATGCCGCGGACAAGAGCGGAACCGAGATTACCTTCACGCCGTCGCCCCAAACCTTCACCAATATCAAGTTTGAATTCGCGACGCTTGAACACCGCCTGCGGGAGCTCGCTTTCCTCAATTCCGGCGTGTATATCCAGATTAACGACCTGCGTTCGGCCGAACCCGTGACCGTAGACCTTCACTATGACGGCGGCATTTCCGCTTTTGTAAAATATCTGGACCGGTCGAAAAATCCGCTGATCACGGAAACCATTGATCTTTCAACGGAAAAAGAAGGGGTGACGGTCGAGGCATCGCTGGAATGGAACGACAGCTATCATGAAAATGTGCTCTGTTTTACCAACAATATCCCGCAGCGCGACGGCGGCACCCATCTTGCTGGTTTCCGCGCGGCATTGACCCGCTGTATCAATCAATATGCGACCTCCAGCGGGATAGCGAAGAAAGAAAAGGCCGTCATCACCGGGGATGATGCCCGCGAAGGACTGACCTGTGTCGTCTCGGTCAAGGTCCCGGACCCGAAATTCTCGTCCCAGACCAAGGACAAGCTGGTCTCCAGCGAAGTGCGCCCGATCGTTGAAAGCTCTGTCTATGACGCACTGACCCAATGGTTCGAAGAGCATCCGAATGACGCCAAAATCGTGATCTCCAAGGTTATCGAGGCCGCAACGGCCCGTGAAGCCGCCCGCAAGGCCCGCGAACTCACCCGCCGCAAGGGCGCGCTCGATATTTCCAGCCTGCCCGGAAAGCTTGCCGACTGTCAGTCGAAAGACCCCGCCGTCTCCGAACTGTTCCTCGTCGAGGGCGACAGCGCCGGCGGCTCCGCCAAGCAGGGGCGGGATCGTCATAATCAGGCAGTACTGCCGCTGCGCGGTAAAATCCTCAATGTCGAGCGGGCGCGGTTCGACCGCATGCTCTCTTCCAATGAAATCGGCACAATGATCACGGCGCTTGGCACCGGCATCGGGCCGGAAGAGTTCGATATCGAAAAAGCGCGTTATCACAAGATCATCATCATGACGGACGCCGACGTGGACGGATCGCATATCCGGACCCTGTTGCTCACCTTCTTCTACCGCCAGATGCCGGAACTGATTGAGAAGGGCTATCTCTATATCGCACAGCCGCCGCTTTACAAGGTGGCAAAAGGCAAGTCCTCGGTTTACCTCAAAGACCAGAAGGCCATGGATGACTATCTGATCGATCAGGGGCTTGAAGAGGTGGTGCTGGAGCTTGCTTCCGGCGAACAGCGGAGCGGGGAGGACTTGCGCGCCCTTGTCGCCCGTGCGCGCCAGGCCCGCGATCTCATTGATGCCATTGCCCGTATCCAGAACCGCCCCGTAGTCGAGCAAGTGGCAATTGCCGGGGCGCTGAGTGACGAGGTTCTGAGCGATCCGGTCCGCGGACCGGAAGCCGCCGATTTTGTCGCCAGACGGCTGGATGCCATTTCTTCGGAGACAGAACGGGGCTGGACTGGCGAAATCCTGCCGGACTACAGCCTGAAATTCAGCCGGGAGGTTCGCGGCGTGACCGAGGTTCAGATGGTTGACAGCAACCTGATCCATTCCGCCGAAGCGCGCCAACTTAATTCAATGAAGGACGAGTTGCAGACAATCTACGCCCAGGCCTCTACCTTTATTCACAAGGACAAGCGACAGGTTATCTACTCACCGCTCGAACTGATGGAGGCGGTGACCAATCTCGGCAAGCGCGGCCTGACGTTCCAGCGCTACAAGGGTCTCGGCGAGATGAACCCCGAACAGCTCTGGGAAACCACGCTCGATCACGAAGCGCGGACACTCCTTCAGGTGCGCATTAATCATGGGGACGAGGCGGATGAAGTCTTCTCGACCCTGATGGGCGATGTGGTGGAGCCACGACGGATTTTCATTCAGGATAACGCTCTGAAAGTCAGTTTTCTGGACGCCTGAGGAGATTCTGAAAGGATTGGCTATCTCATTTTTGCCTTATATGTAGGTGATAACGGGCGGCTTGAATGGGAATTTCGCCAATATTAGAGTAGCAATCGAGTTCGATTATGAAGAAGGCATCAAAAGGATCAGGCGGCAAGTCATCGGCCTCCAGACCGGGAATGGCGAACTATCCGCAACGTCCCAAACCTGCCGCGAAAAAGAAAAAAAGCGCGGCAAAAGCTACCCCCCGGAGGAGCCCGAACCGCGGCGCCGCCAAGGGGAAGCGTAAATCACAGCGCAATTCCGGCATTTGGGCGCCAATCGTCAATTGGGGCGGAGCAGTAGCTCTCTGGGGCCTTCTGCTGGGCGGCCTTTTTCTGGGTTATTTTGCCTATACGCTGCCGGATATTTCCGGGATCGGGGTGATCGAGAAGCGTCCCTCCATGGTGCTGCAAACCGCTGATGGCATCCGTTACTCCACCTACGGCGACCTCTATGGCGATATGCTCCCGATCGAGGAAATCCCGGAAAATATCAAGCAGGCGGTCCTCGCCACGGAGGACAGCCATTTCTATGATCATTTTGGTCTCAACCCGGTCAGCCTTGTTCGCGCCGCCTGGCGGAACTATGAAGCCGGCCGCGTGGTTCAGGGTGGCAGCACCATCACCCAGCAGCTCGCGAAGAACCTGTTCCTGACGCCGGAACGCACTTTGGGCCGGAAAATCCGTGAAACCCTGCTCGCTTTCTGGCTGGAGGCGGAATATTCAAAGGATGAAATTCTCGCGCTCTATCTCAATCGCGTGTATTTCGGCTCCGGCACCTACGGAATTGATGCGGCAACCCGGAAATACTTCTCAAAACCGGCACCGGAGATGACAATGGCCGAGGCGGCGATGCTGGCAGGCCTGCTGAAGGCCCCTTCCTACTATGCGCCGACCCGCAATCTGGAGCGCGCGCAGGACCGGGCAAGTGTTGTGCTGAACCGCATGGTGGTAGAAGACTACCTTACAGCGTCGGAAGCGGAGAAAATCCGGGCGAATCCGGCCATTCTGGTGAATGCCAGCGGCGACTTCCGCAATGTCCGTTATTTTGCCGACTGGGTGGTCAGCGAGGTACAGGCCTATATCGGCCGGACCGGAAAGGACCTGGTGATCACCACGACACTTGATCTTGACATGCAGGCGGATGCGGAGAAGGCGATCGAGGCGCGGCTGAAAGCAGAAGGAACCGCCATGGACGTCAGTCAGGGGGCCTTCGTCGCCATGTCGCCCACGGGTGCCGTCAAGGCGATGATCGGCGGGCGATCCTACTCGGAATCGGTCTTTAACCGGGCAACGGTCGCGCGGCGCCAGCCCGGCTCGGTTTTCAAGACCGTTGTCTATCTTGCCGGCTTCGAAAACGGTCTCGCGCCTGATGACATTTTCAATGACGGGCCCATCAATATCGATGGCTGGACACCGAATAACTACACCAACAAGTACAACGGCGCCATGAGCCTGCGGGAGGCTTTCGCCCGTTCCATCAATACTGTTGCCGTGAAGGTGACAGAACAGGTCGGGCGGGACAAGGTCTCGGGAATGGCTAAAAACCTGGGGCTTACCGGCAACTTTCCGCTGCATCCCTCGATTTCCCTCGGCACTTATGAAGTCTCCCTTCTGGAGATGACGGCCGCCCATGCGGTGATCGCCAATGGCGGCACGGCGGTGCTTCCCTATGGTGTCCTCCAAATCCGGGAAAAGGACGGGCCGGTCCTCTATCAACGCCAGACCTCGGGACAGGGGCGGATTATCAGCGCCGCAACCATCAACAAGATGCAGGATGTTATGTCCGCCACTATCCAGTGGGGCACGGGCAAGGCCGCGAACCCGGGCTTTGCGGCCGCCGGCAAGACGGGCACGACGCAGGATTACCGCGACGCCTGGTTCATCGGTTTTACACCGGATCTGGTCGCCGGTGTCTGGTTCGGCAATGATGACGGGTCCGCCACGAAGCGGGTCAACGGCAGTAATCTGCCCGCCATCACCTGGAAGGACTTCATCACCCATTCGGAAACCGCCCACGCAGTGGCCTTCAACCAGCTTAAAGAGGAAACATCGACCGACAGCATCTGGGACAGAATTGTCAGCGCTTTTTCAAACAGGAATACTGTTACGCAGAGCAACGGAGAACCGTCGTCGGAAGACCTGAAAATCCCGGGAAAAAAGGATTCCTTTGACTATCTGGAAAAGGAGCGGCAAATGCCGTAATCCGTCAGTTTTTATCCCAATGCTCTTCCGTTGATCCGCTTGCCGTCAAGAGGAATATCAGCGCGGAGCCAATGCCCATCAGGCCGATCGCCATCACCATCGCCATCTCGGTTCCGTCATAGAAATAGGCGACAAGGAATCCGAGCAGGGCGGCAAAGCCCAGCATCAGGAACCCCATCAGGGCCGAGGCAGAGCCCGCTTTTTCTGGAAAAGGCGCCATGGCGCCCGCTTGCGATTGCGGCAGCACAACCCCGAGGCCGAGCGTATAGACGATCATTGGGATAATGACGGCCGAAATGCTGTGCAACCCTGCCCAGGCGGCGACCAGCATTGCAACACCGCCAAGCGCGCAAATCACTGTTCCAATCCCGACCGAGAAGGAAAGCCCCCGGCTTTTGGTGACATAGGGACCGAGCAGGGTTCCGGCCATGTAGCCGAGAACCACAATCCCGAAAAAATATCCGAAGTTATTGGCAGGCACTTCGAAAACCTCAATCAGGACCAGCGGAGAGCCGGAAATGAACGAGAACAGTCCGCCAAAACACAAGCCGCCCGTCAGGGCATAGCCCAGAAACTCCCGATGGCGGAGCAAGTCCGAATAATTACGGACAATATGACGCGGGCGAATGGCATTCAGATCCTTCACTTTCAGAGATTCATCCACCAGGAACAGCGTGATCAGCGCCATGATGAAGCCAAACAGCCCGAGAATGAAGAAGATGGACTGCCAGCCATAGAAAACCACGATATAGCCGCCGATCACCGGCGCTATGGCAGGCGCGAGCCCCATGATTGTCCCCATCCGCGAAAGTTGCCGGGCCGCCTGTTCCCGGGCAAAAAGATCGCGGACCATGGCGCGCGGCGCGACCATCGCCGCGCAGGCGCCAAGGGCCTGAAAAAACCGTGAGATTACCAGTTGGTCGATATTGACCGCCACCACGCAGGCAAGGCTTGCCAGAACATAAATCAGCAACCCGCCAAGGATGACCGGCTTTCGCCCGAACCGATCGGTGAGCGGCCCGTAAATCAGCTGGCACCCGCCAATTCCAAAGGTAAATATACTGAGGGTAAGCTGAACCTCCGCCGGGGTTGCGCTAAAAAAGGCCGCCAGCTGCGGAAATGTCGGCAAATACATATCCGTCGACAGCGGCCCGAGCGCAACGGCCGCGGCAAGGTAGAAAGTAAAGGTAACCGAAGATGGTATGAGTCGATTCATGAGGGGCTTTCAACAGAGGGCCTCCCTGTCATACCCCTTCTGCTTTCTCAACGCCATATTTATGTAAGTCCGCCCCATTGGTTTTCAGCCATTTCTTAGCCGGTGCGACTGCCGAGTGAAGCTCGTCCACCACCTGCCAGAAGTCTGAAGAATGGTTCATATGACGCAGATGCGCCACCTCATGGGCGACAATATAGCTCATGACCTCCTCCGGCATGAGCAGGAGGCGCCATGAGAAATTCAGATTCCCCGTCGAAGAACAGCTGCCCCAACGGGAAATCTGGTCGCGCAAGGTGATGCCGCTATATCGAACATCGATTTTCCCGGCATAGTCGGCAGCCCAGACGCTGATTTCCGTTTTCGCCATTTTGCGGGACCAGTCCTTGACCCGGCGCGGCAGATGCTCGGCGCCGCCGGCGACATAGATATGCCCATCTTCCGCCCAGACAAACCCGCGCTGCTCCGGCACATGGGTGATCCGGTGTGGCCGGCCCAGAACGGGCAGCATGGCGCCATCGCGAAACGGAACCGCCGACGGTAACTTGTTAATATTGCTGGCAATCCAGTCAATTTCCTGCTTCAGGAAGCTTAACCCGGCTTTGAGGGAGGCCCGTTTCGGCAGCAGCAGGACGATCCCGCGTCTGGGATCGATGCGGACCTTGATCCGTGCCGAGCGGGCAGGGCGCGATATCTCTATGGGAATTTTCCGGCCGTCATAGGCAAGATAGGGCGGCGGACCCGTCACCAGGAGCGGTGCCGATCTCTCAGTCAATGTCTTCATCCGGCCAGTCAACGATATGATCTTCCAGATCCCCCGCCCGGCGTTCCGAAATCACCCGCCCGCGCACAGAGACGCCCGCCCGGTGAACGGTGTCCGGATCGCCGGAAACCAGCGGATGCCACCAGGGCAACGGCTTACCTTCCGACAACAGGCGGTAACCGCAGGTTTTCGGCATCCAGTGTAACTTCGGGATAATTTCCGGAGTAACGGTGATACAATCAGGCACAAGCCGCGACCTTTCCGGATAGCGCGTACAGGCACAGGTTCCAAGGTCGAGCAGGCGGCAGGCCACATCGGTGTAGGCAAGCTCAAGGGTATCTTCGTCCTCAAGCTTGAGAAGACAGCATTTCGCACAGCCGTCACAGAGGGATTCCCACTGCTCCGACGTCATGTCCTCAAGGGCTACAGTCTCCCAAAACGGTTGGTCACTCACACCAGCTTAAGCCTTTTTTGTCGGTTTCCGTCGTGCCTGAGCCGTCGTTTTGGCTCTGGTCGGCGATTTTTGCGCCTTCAGGGGCGCAGGCGAGCTGACCGTAGCTGTTTTTTTCACCGTTGTCTTGGGTGTTGTTTTCCGAGCCGCAATTGCTTTCTTCACTGCTGGTTTTTTGGCCGCGGTCCGCACTGGCGCTTTCATTGCGGCAGGTTTGCTCGCCGCTGTTGTCGCCGGCATCTCCGGAGCCGCTTTCACCGCTGCTTTGGCAGCCATTGCCGCCTTTTCAGGGACGGGCTTTTTAGTCTCTTCTGCCGTTTCCTTCTGCGCCTGAGAGAAACGGGCCCGGTTTCTCGGCTCCTGGTTCAGGATGAAATCGCTGATGCGCGGGGCAATCTCGCTTCTGAACTTGCTGCCGTTGAACACGCCATAATGGCCGACGCCTTTTTGTTCATAATGGGTTTTCATGCTTTCCGGCAGGGCCGTGCAGATATCATGGGCGGCCACCGTCTGACCAATGCCGGAAATATCGTCAAGCTCACCTTCAACCGTCATGATCGCGGTTTTCTTGATGAGGTCGGTTCGTACCGGCCGGTCTCCACGATACATCATCTCGCCCTTGGCCAGCGCCTGTTTCTGAAAGACGGTTTCGATCGTCTGCAGATAATATTCCGCTGTCAGATCCATGACCGCGTTATATTCCGCATAAAAGGCGCGATGCTTGTCCGCGCTATCGCCATCGCCTTCCACCAGATGATCGAACTGCTTTACATGGGCTTCCATATGGCGGCCGAAATTCATGCTGACGAACCCGCTAAGCTGCAGAAAGCCTGGGTAGACACGCCGAAACGCCCCGGGATAGCCAAGCGGCACATGGTTGATCACTGTATGCTCGAACCATTCGATAGAGTGGTTCATGGCCAGTTTGCAGGGTTCCGTCGGGTGGCGACGGGTATCGATGGGGCTCCCCATCAGGGTTATCGAGAGCGGCACATTGGGGTTATTGTCTTCCGACATGAGGGCAACAGCGGCCAGAACCGGCACGCCGGGCTGACATACCGCCATCACATGGGTTTCCGGCCCCATTATTTCGAGATAATCGATGATGTAATCGATATAGTCATCAAGATCGAACCGGCCCTCATAGAGGGGCACATTCGCCGCATCCCGCCAGTCTGTAATATAGACATCATGGTTCGGCAGCATTGTTTCCACCGTCCCGCGCAGCAATGTCGCAAAATGGCCGGACATGGGCGCAACGATCAGGAGCTTGGGATCTTTTCGCGTCGTGTCCCGCTTAAAGTGCTTGAGCTGGCAAAAGCTTTTGCGGTGCAAAATCTCTTCCGTCACGGCGACGGTCCGCATGTCAATATTGGTTGATGTAATATCAAAGGCCGGTTTTCCGTGATACTGTGTCGTTTCCGAAAACAAATCGAAACTCGCGGCCAGGGTCTGCGCCTGCGGCGTTTCGGAAAGCGGATTAAACGGATTCCTCAGTACCTGAGAGTAAAGTTGTGCGGCCATACGGACCGGAGAAAGCGCCAATTTCTGCATTTCGTTAAATTGGTAAAGCACGTTGTACTCTCCTAATTTGACAAGGCCCTCTTCACATGGGTCTTGTTATTGTTATATGCGCAAATTTTCGCTGCACTGCAGCATAATATAGGAAAATTCGCGGCAGTGTCAGTATTTTTTGCGAAAATACAGAGAATTGATTAAGATTTAGGCTCGATTCTGTGTGAAACTTCACACAGAAGAGTGTGTTGAGGAAATTTTTATGCGGTTCTTTTGGTCTGTTTTTTTCCTGATTCTCCTGATTCCACCGTCGGTATCTGCCCAGTCGTCCCTGCTTGGCGAGGATCCTGTCTTCCGCAGCGCGGCCTATGGCGATGCGGCGGCAGTGGAGACATTCCTGCTGACGGGAAACAATCCGAATATCCGTGATTTGAAGAAAGTCCCGCTGTTGCATCATGCCGCGATTGCCGGTGTCCCGAAGACCGTGCGCACATTGCTTCGTCACGGCGCGCGGGTGGACCTGGCCGATCCGTTTGGGAATACGGCCCTGATGCAGGCGGCCGCCTATGGCTCAACAGCCGCCGCCCTTCTCCTGATTGAGGCGGGATCGAAGCTGGATGAAGAAAACCGTCAGGGAGAGACCGCGTTGATCAAGGCCGCGAAGACCGGTCATTATGATGTGGCAAAGCTGTTGCTTGAAAAAGGCGCAACGGCCGACCAGACAGACTTTACCGGAAGGACGGCGCTGGACCATGCCCGGCAAAACCGCCATCCCGATGTTGTGCGCCTCTTGTCAGACGCGAAAAGCTGATCGCGCCTGACGGACAGGGCGGCGTGATCTTTATTTCGCCTCTGCAGCAACCAGAGCCGCCCGCAATCCATCCGCATGCGGATTTGAAACTGTCCTGTCGATCACGATCTGCTGGGACGTCACTGGCTGTCCGTAATAGGATTCATTTGAATCCGCATTTGATGACAGGATCGAACCTTCCACCGACGCACCAATAAACAGGCCTTTTGAAATTGCGAAGGAGAACACGTCGACTTTCAGATTCGTGGTCGTCGACGCCCCGAGGGTGGTGCCGACCGGGCCAACCGCCGCCGACAGGTCACCGCCGAGCTTCACCTGGTTGCTGATAATCGCCTGCAATGCCTTGTCGGTCATGACAACAAGCACAAGCTCATTGGCCTGGGCTCCGAATTGCAGGCCGATGCTGCCCTGTCCCATTGTGTAAAAGGCCGGAGACGACCAGTTTCCGGCAGCATCCTTGCCCAGCAGAACGCCGCTACCACCCGCGCCGCCAACAAAGAACCCGGCTTTCAGGACTTGCGGAAAAACAACGACACCCTTGGCAACGGCCAGCAGCTTGCGAAACTGTTCCATCTCGGATTTTGCGGCAACATCCCCGATCGTGAACTTGGCCTTTTCAACGAGTTGATCCTGCGCCTCCCCGGCGGTGGCAAGGCTACCAGAACTCATGAGCAGCGCCCCTGCGGTCACAAGCGACAGGAAGGTTCGACGGCTCGCCCTGATTGTCTTCTGCATCTTCTCAATCCTTTTTGACTAATCGTTGGAAAACGGGATACTGCTATAAAATAAGTGTCCAATGATGGCATTAATATGTCTAAAATTCTTCAGAAAAAAAGGGGGGCGCGAAAGTTCCCGAGTATATGAACAAAATGACCCGCCAACCGGGCTCGCTTGAAGACCCGTCAGACGCCATCAACCAGACGGCGCCGGGCATGCGGCTGGAAACACTGGTGTATATTCGCTGGCTCGCGGTTCTGGGTCAGGCGCTGACCGTTGTCATCGTTTTGGCCTTCTTTGGCTATAACCTGCCACTTTTGCCGGTCGCCCTCCTGATCAGCGCGAGTGCCATTCTCAATTTGCTGGTCAGTTTCAGCCGGAAACCATCGGCGCGGCTGCCGAACCGCGGCGCTATCCTCTATCTTTTTTATGATATCCTGCAACTCGCCGGTCTTTTATATTTCACCGGCGGCCTGACAAACCCGTTTTCGGTCCTGTTTCTGGTCCCGGTAACCATTTCTGCAACAAACCTGTCCCGGCAGGGAACCTTTTTTCTTGGCCTGGTGACGCTCGTCTGTATTTCCATCCTGGCGCTCTTTTTTGAGCCGCTACCGCTTCCCGCGAGCTCATTGGTGCTGTCAGATACCTATATTCTGGCGATATGGGCGGCGCTGGTGCTGGGAACGGCGTTTCTCTCCGGCTATGCTTGGCTAATTGCGGCGGATTCCCGGAAAATGACAGATGCCCTGACCGTCGCGCGGGCGGAGCTGGCGCGCGAGCAACAACTTTCTGCTGTTGGCGGGATCGCCGCCGCCGCCGCCCATGAGCTCGGCACTCCGCTCAACACCATCCTGCTTGTCTCCGAGGAACTGGCGCAGGCCTTGCCGCCGGGAAGCGATGCCGCAGACGATGCCGCGCTGTTGCACAATCAGGCAAAAAAATGCGCCGAAGTCCTGGCGCAACTTTCCAAGGGGCCGGAAACGGAACGGTTCATTCAGGGAACCGCCCATCACAACTTTGTCGCGCTGGACAATCTTTTCACCCTGATCACCGAAAAATACAAGGAAGGTGGCAAGGAATTCATTATTCAGACCGAGGGCGACATGTCCGACATCCCGCGTCTTTACCTCAGTCCGGAACTGCGCCACGGTCTGGGCAACCTGCTCAGCAACGCCGCCGAGTTCGCGGCCAGCAAAGTCACCATTGACCTATACTGGAACGAGAGCCTGGTGCGGGTGGAGATCAGCGACGACGGGCCTGGTATCTCGGAAGAAATCCTCAGCCGGCTGGGCGAACCTTATATGTCCAGCCGCCGCGGCAAGGGCGGCATGGGCCTGGGCGTCTTTATTGCCGATATGCTGATCAAGCGAAGCGGCGGCGAGCTCAGCTTCAGTAACAGGGCGGGGGGTGGCGCGGTAGCTGAAATCCTCTGGTCGCGGCAGCGGCTCGAAAAATCTGATCCTTTTAGTAATTAAAATATATGCTAATCTTCAAATCGCAGGTGATGCAGCGTGAACAAAAATAAAGACCGGACCATGGACGAGATAAAAACTCTGCTGATTGTTGATGATGATGAAATTTTCCTGAACCGACTTGGCAGGTCGCTGGAACGCAAGGGTTTTACGCCAACACTTGCCAATTCTGTCGCGGAAGGAAAAAAGCAGGCAGCGGAAATTTCGCCCGCTTATGCTGTTGTCGATCTCCGCCTTCAGGATGGAAACGGCCTCGAAGTAGTGGAAACCATCCGCAATGTCAACAAGGACGCCAGCATTGTGATGCTGACTGGCTACGGCAACATCGCATCAGCGGTGGCGGCCGTGAAAGCGGGGGCCATCGACTATCTTGCCAAGCCCGCTAATGTCGACGATATTGCCAATGCCTTGCTCGCAGACAAGGGCGCCACGCCGCCACCGCCGGAGAACCCGATGTCCGCCGATCGGGTGCGGTGGGAGCATATCCAGCGCGTCTACGAGCTGTGCGACCATAATGTTTCCGAAACAGCGAGACGGCTCAACATGCACCGGCGCACCTTGCAACGCATTATGGCAAAGCGCTCCCCTCAATAGCCTTGATGGAACAAAATCTCCCGAAAACCACCCTGATCTGCGGCGATGCGACAGCAGAAATGTCCAAAATGCCCGCAGAAAGCATTGATCTCATCGTGGCGGACCCGCCCTATAACCTTGGCAAGAACTATGGCAACAATATCGACCTCAAGGACCGTGACGATTACCGGAAATTCACCCGAGACTGGCTGACGGAGGCTGTGCGCATCCTCAAGCCCGGCGGATCGCTCTATTGTTTTATGGGGGTCAAGTTCATTGCCCGGCTTTATTTGATGCTGGAAGAAGAGTTTGACCTTACGCCGCAGGGCTGGATCACCTGGCATTACACGCAAGGCATGGGCCGCAAGCGCGGCTTTTCTCCGCGCCATGAGGATATTCTCTGGTTTTCGAAGGGAAATGACGCGCAGTTCAATCTTGATGACGTGCGGGTGCCGCAGAAATATTATCGCAAGCGCAACAACATGGCAGGGGCCAACCCCGGCGATGTCTGGCAGTTCAGCCATGTGCATTATTGCGCGGCCGAACGCCTGCCGCATCCCACACAAAAGCCCGAGGCCCTGCTGGAACGGGTGATCAAGGCCTCGTCCAGCGTTGGCGATATTGTTCTGGATCCCTTTCTCGGCAGCGGGACGACGGCGCGGGTGGCCACAATTCTCGGTCGGAATGCCATTGGCATTGAGGTTAATCCGGACTATATAGGCATGGCCGAAACCCGCCTGAAAGCGCCTTTCTCGTCCTTTGACAGCACTGATCCGCGGGCCGCGCGACAATCGATGGATTTGCCGAAGGACCCGCTTTAAGTTCAATGAAGATATTGTTTCTGCACAATAATTTTCCGGCGCAGTACCGCCATGTTGCGCGCCACCTTGCTGCCGATAAGGAAAACCAGGTGGTGTTTGCCTCGCACCGGGCCCCCGCCGGTATTCCCGGCGTTAAAAACATTCTCTACAAGCCGCATCGCGACGCCAAAGCGGAGACCCATCATTACCTCCGGACCGTGGAGTCGGCGGTCCTCAACGGCCAGGCCGTCTTTCGCACTTGCCTTGATCTGAAACAGAAGGGATTTGTGCCGGATATCATCTGCGCCCATTCCGGATGGGGCAACAGCCTCTATGTGAAGGAAGTTTTCCCCAAGGCGCGGCTGCTCAGCTATTTCGAATGGTATTATCACGCGCGCGGCTCCGATGCCGACTTTCTTGATCCGGACAGCATCGGCCATGATGACACCGCCCGTATCCATAGCAAGAACATACCGCTGCTGATGGATCTGGCCACATCGGACTGGGGGCAGGTGCCAACGGGGTTCCAGCTATCGCAGATTCCCGCCATTTTTCATTCTAAGCTTTCCGTCCTTCATGATGGGGTGGATACGGACTTTTTCAGGCCGAACCCGGATGCGCCCGCGAAAATCGGCAATCTGGACCTCAGCCATGCCGGAGAAATTCTCACCTATGCCACCCGCGGGATGGAGCCGTACCGCGGCTTTCCGGAATTCATGCGCGCCGCCGCCCTTCTGATGAAACAGCGGCCGAATTTGCATGTATTGGTGGTGGGGGAGGACCGCGTGGCCTATGGCAAGCGGCTTCCGGAGGGCGATAGCTGGGGCAAGCGCATGGTCGCGGAACTCAAGCCCGATCCCGAAAGGCTTCATTTTACCGGGCCGCTTCCCTATTCGGAATATGTGAAGGTTCTGCAGTTTTCCACTGTCCGCGCCTATCTCACCGTGCCCTTTGTGCTCAGCTGGTCGTTGATTGAGAGCCTGGCCTGCGGCGGCCTTGTTGTCGGGTCCGATACCGCGCCGGTGCGCGAGATTATCCGGCATGGCGAAAACGGCTTTCTCGCGCCGTTTCATGATCCCGACGCCCTTGCCGCCCATATTGAGGAGGTGCTGGACAGCGTCTCCGAGCTTCAGGATATCCGCAACGCCGCCCGGAAAACCGCCGTTGACAGATATGCCTTGAAGAAAATGCTGCCGCGTCAGCTCCATCTGATTGAAGACGTCGCCGCGGGCCGCCTTCCGCCCCGGGAAAAGGCGGCGAATTGACGGTCACATAAACTCCGTATTTGCAGGGGCCGCCAGTTTATACTATGACCAATACACTTCTTTCATTCAGGGCGATGTAATTTGAACCCGCAAGACTATTTTAACGATGAGCTTGAAGATCATGGCGAGGTTCTGGCCAAAACCCGCGCCGCGCTCGGTCCGTCCTTTCAGGAAATGCTCAAATGCTGGATCGCCGCCATCGAGGGTGGCCACAAGATCCTGTTTTTCGGCAATGGCGGCAGCGCCGCGGATGCCCAGCATCTCGCGGCCGAGCTCGTCATCCGTTTTATCGAGGATCGCAGGCCCATCGCCGCCATTGCCCTCAATACCGATACCTCGGCGCTGACCGCCGGGGCCAATGATCTCGGGTTCGACGAGGTTTTCGCCCGTCAGGTCGATGCGCTGGGACAGCCCGGCGATGTCGCGGTCGGCATTTCCACCTCCGGCACCAGCCCCAATATTGTAAAAGCCCTTGAAATGGCGCGCAAAAATGGCTTGGTCACCAATGCTTTCACCGGACGCGATGGCGGAAAGATGCCAAGCCTCGCCGATGTCTCTCTGATCGTGCCCGCACAGTCCACCCGGCGGATACAGGAGATGCATATTACCCTCGGTCATATGCTGTGCGGCGCGCTCGAAAAATCCCTGAAACTGGTGTGATTTCTCATGGAAAACCGTTCTTCCCTGCTGACTATCCTGGACAACACAGCCAAGATTAACGCGCTGGTTCTGGGTGATATCATGCTGGACCGCTTCGTTTATGGCAATGCCGGGCGTATCTCCCCCGAAGCGCCCATCCCGATCCTCAATATCACCCACCAGTCGCAGATGCTGGGCGGTGCAGGCAATGTCGGGCGAAACATCACCTCGCTCGGGGCGCGGGCCGGGCTTATCTCTGTCATTGGCGAGGATGCAGAAGGCGTTGAGATCGAACGTATTTTCAGCAACCAGAGCGCCATAACGCCCCATCTGGTGAAATCAGTCGGTCGACCGACTACGGTCAAGACACGCTTTATCGCCGATGGGCAGCAACTCCTCAGGAGTGATCATGAAGCAACCCATCAGCTGCAGCCGAAAACCGCCGGCATGGTCCTCAAAACCTTTCGGGAGGCGATCGAGACTGCCGATATCCTCGTCCTTTCCGATTACGCCAAGGGGGTTCTCTCCGATACCGTGCTGCGGCAGGTGATCGCAAGCGCAAGGGAAAAGAATATCCCCGTCATTGCCGATCCGAAATCCCGGGATTTCAGCCGCTATGCGGGCGTCACCCTGCTCACCCCGAACCGCAAGGAAATGATCGCGGCAAGCGGCATGCCTTGCAGCACCAACCGGGAAGTTGAGCTTGCCGCCCGTTCGGTGATCGAGAAAACCGGTATTTCCGCCCTTCTCGTCACCCGGTCCGAGGCGGGGATGAGCCTGATCACCGCCACTGACGCCCATCATATCGGCGCCGAGGCGCAGGAGGTTTTCGATGTCTCCGGCGCAGGCGATAGCGTGATTGCCGCCCTGTCCCTCGCGCTTGCCGCCGGGGCTTCGATGCTGGAAGCGGCGCAAATTGCCAATCTTGCGGGCGGGATTGCGGTTTCGAAAGCCGGTACGGCGGCGGTGACCAGGGCGGATATAAAGGATGCCCTGCATAACCTGGAGCTCAGCGGACTGGAGAGCAAGATCACCAGCCTCAAGGACGCACTGGACCGGGTCTCCAACTGGCGCAGCCGCGGATTGAAGGTCGGTTTTACCAATGGCTGCTTCGATCTGGTGCATCCGGGGCATATTTCCCTGATGAGTCAGGCGCGCGGCGAATGCGACCGGCTGATCGTCGGGCTCAATACCGATGCCAGCATCCGCCGCCTGAAGGGCGAGGGGCGGCCCATCACCAATGAAAACTCCCGCGCCATCGTGCTCGCCAGCCTTTCCGATGTCGATCTGGTCATCCCCTTCGCCGAGGATACGCCGATCAAGCTGATCGAGGAAATCAAGCCCGATGTTCTGATCAAGGGCGCGGATTATACGGTGGAGACCGTTGTCGGCGCCGATATCGTTCAGGCGTATGGTGGACGGGTTCATCTCGCGTCCCTGAAACAGGGGTTCAGCACCACCGGCACCATAGAGCGGCTGCTCGCGGCCCAGAAAGAGGCGTGAAAATGGGGAATCTGATCCTGGTCACGGGCGGCGCGGGTTTTATCGGCTCCAATATCGTTGCGGCCCTTTCGGAACGGGGCGAGAAGATCGTTATCTGCGACTGGCTGGATCAGGGCGAGAAATGGAAGAATATTGCGAAATCAGTGGTCTCCGACTTCGTCGATCCGGATCACCTGGAAAGCTGGCTTCACAAGAATGACAGCCGCCTGCGCGCGATCATCCATATGGGCGCGATTTCCGCAACGACCGAGACGGACGGCGACCTCATCCTGAAACGCAACTTCGGCCCGACGCGGATGCTCTGGCGGTTTGCAACGGAAAACGCCACGCCGTTTATCTTCGCCTCCTCCGCCGCGACCTATGGCGATGGCGGCGCCGGGTTTGACGATGACGAGAACGAGGCCGCCCTTGAAAAGCTGCAGCCGCTCAATCTCTACGGCTGGAGCAAGCATGCCATCGACAAGTTCATTGCCCGCGAGATTGCCCGTGGCGCCATGACGCCGCCGCAATGGGCGGGGCTCAAATTTTTTAATGTCTATGGCCCGAATGAATATCACAAAGGCGGGATGAAAAGCGTCATTGCCCAGAGTTACCCGAAAATCGCCGCCGGGGAGGCCGTCACCCTCTTCAAGTCCCACAATCCCGATTATGAGGATGGCGGACAGCTCCGCGATTTCGTCTATGTGAAGGATTGCGTCGATGTGGTGCTCTGGCTGCTCGATAACGGATCAGTCTCCGGGCTGTTCAACCTCGGCACCGGCAAGGCGAGAAGCTTCAAGGACCTCGCCGCCGCCACCTTCAAGGCCGCGGACAAGCCCGAAAAGATTACCTATATCGACACCCCGGCGCAAATCCGCGATAAATACCAGTATTTCACCGAAGCCAATATGCAAAAACTCCGCGCCGCCGGATTTGGCGGCAATTTCCACAGCCTGGAAGACGGCATCCGCGACTACGTCACTAACTATCTTTCGACAGACGATCCGTATCGGTGAGTAAGTTTGAGAATTGAAGGGCCTTTTATCGCAAGGTTCGAATAACGTCCGATTTGATTTCAATATAAAGCCGTCGCGCTGCTTTTTTGTCACTATAGTCCCATTCATGCTCAATTAGTGACATTGCTTGCTCGACTCTCTTGTCAGCCATCGGGGCCTTACAAGAGAGCTTAATCAAACTCATTTTAGCAAACCTGCTTCCTGAAACGCCGCTCTTCTTTGCTATTTTCTTCATATCACCATCAAGAGCAACCAAGATAGATTCATTTTCAATTGCAGCGACACAAACAAGCTCGTCAGGAGAACCTGTTGCAATAGCCTCTCTCAAATAAATCACGTGATGGCCATGCTTTTCGAACACTCTGCCCACTGCGTCTGGCACGCCTTCATCTAAAAATAATCGAAGACAGGCCTTTTTTTCTGTCACGCAGCGTTACCAAATTCTATCGCAGCTCGAATATCCCTTTCTGTAAGTGTTGGATATTCTTTCTTAATTTGCCGAACACTGTATCCTGCATCAGAAAATGCCTTAATTGTGTGCACTGGAATCCGTGTACCAGAAACTACAGTGGAACCGTGTGATACGCCTCTTCTTTTTTCCACCGCTCCATATTGCTGGCTATTCCGTTGACTAAGAAGACCTACGGCTTCCTTCATATCTGACCGAATTACTTCAAGCTTAATTATCTCCATAACAAGTTGACCACTTACTACTTCTCTTGGCTTCCCTTCTTTTTGATCAACAAAAACGACCTTTTTGTTTACAACATAAAGCGTCGTTGTCGACCATGCCTTGTCTCCAAGATGACCAAGCTCTTCTTTCACAGCGCGTAGATGTGGAAGGGGTACATTTAATTCATTTCTTAGTCTCCCAAGTACTTTCAATGAGAGAACATCTTGAAATGAATAAACTCGACTATATGGGCGGCGTCTGTTTTCGTCAGCAAAACTTGGCTTAAAAAAGTTCGTCCTATCCCAGTACCGAAGCTGGCGCTTACTGACATTAGTCAGGCGTTCAACATGGTCTTCACTGAATGCCGAAATGACTATATTCGAGCTTGACGTGGTCATTTATCAATCGCCTCAAAACTTTCGATGAGTATCCCCTATAATCTACCTAGATAGATTCTTTTTCTAATTAGTTAACACGAATCGGTCCAATTGCCTATTATTTTTTACCATCTTAAGGTGAATAGATGAAATATATACTTTTATAAGGTGTAATCTCCTCAAAACCCCTTCGGTTCTACCGTCAAAAACTCCACCTCGATAAAGGCGCATTCGAAATCGTTGCCGTTCTTGACGTTATGTTCGACGCCGGTCTCGCGGAAATAGGGGACGCCGGTTTTCAGCTCGGCGCGGGTTGTTTCGCCATTCGGGAGCTCGATATCGAGAAAACCGTCGAACAGCGGAACGACGACATAGTCATACTGATGGGTATGCCATCCGGTAGCATCGCCGCGCTTTTTGAACCGCCATTCCGTCACGCGGGTGCGGGGATTGTCGATAAAGACGCTGGGGAGGGCTGTGCCGTCGGGGGTTTCAGAACACATTGAACTTCTCCTTTATCGGGTTTTCTAAACTAAACAGGCGACGGGCAGCAATCCGCGCAAAACGGAGCGTGACATTGCGCCGCCGCGCCGCATTGAGGTTGAAATCAGCAGAGGCGCGCAGGATCGCCCCGCCGAAATTATCGGCAACGATCAACCCTTGCGCCTCGGGCAGCAGGGTTTGCGGGAAATCCGTATCAACGGCGAAGTAAAACTCATCGCAGAATTCCAGATAATCGGTCCATTTCTCGTCAACGCGGAAATCGGCGGGGCCGGATTTCACCTCGACCACAATAATCCGCCCCTTGTCGTTAATGCCCATCACATCGACGCGGCGGCGAATGCGGAGCTTGACCTCGGTCAGGCTGTCATAGCCCATCTGATGGAGGAGGAGTTGCACGCCGCGCGCGAGGCGCAGGCCCTTATCGGATCTTGCCTCGCTCATCGCTTGGCCGAAATATTCTTGAGATAATTCAGCATTTCCTTAAGCCGTGCTTCGGGCACATTGCGAATTTCATTGGCCAGCAGGTTGGCGAATTCCGTCGCCGTCGGGTTCAGGCCGCTGGTATCCAGCGTGACTTTGGGGTGGGAGAGGGAGGCGAGACGCTGCAATTCCTCCGCATCGTCCCAGATGATGTTGAAATAATCACAGATCTGCGCGACCAGCGACCAGGACGGGCGGCCACGGTGACCATGCTCCAGCGCCGAGAGATAGGCGGCACTGATGGCAAGATCCGCCGCCATTTTTTTGAGCGTAATCCCGCGACTTTTCCGAAAAGCACGCACCCGAAGGCCGAAAGGGGTCATGAAACTGTCCTTATCCGCTGGTTCTTCTCATTGGCGGCTCCGCCTCAGCAGGACATAGAGCGCGCCGCTGCCCCCATGTTTCGGCTGCGCGGCGCGGATGTCAATAACCAGATGCCGTAAATCCGGCGCACCCAGCCATTTCGGCACGGCCTCGCGCAGGATTCCGGTTTTCTCCGGCGCCATGAAGGGGGCATCCTCGGTTTTCTGCTTTGACGATCCCTTGCCGGTGATGACGAGGACGCAGCGTTTACCCTGAATTTGCGCCGCGGTGATAAAACTCCGAAGCCGCCGATGCGCCTCGGCCCGCGTCAGGCCATGCAGGTCGAGCTTTCCGTCGATCTCCATCTTGCCCTTGCGCAGCCGCTCCGCACTCCGCCGGTCCAGCCCCGGCACATTTTCGCGGCGCGACGGGCTCGGGGCATTGGTGCCGGTATCGCCCGAAACCAGCGCGTTTGACCAATCCGCCATGGCTTTCGCCATGGCCTCCACGCTCATGTTTCGGGAGGGTGTCGGTTTAGTCACCTTGGACGAAGGTACCATTATGGTGGGTGTTTTTGCTGCGGGCGGCACCATATTGGTGTCATTTCCCCCCTCAACGAAGCGGTTGCTTGTCAGCGGTTCGATATTGCGGGCGACATGATCCCAGAGATCACGGTCCTTCTCCGAAAGCCCTTTGGGGCGGCTGCTCTTCCTATTTTTCATCGTCAACGATTAGGATATGAAGGCGGCGGGGCCCGTGCGCGCCCATGATCAGGGTCTGCTCGATATCCCCGGTGCGCGAGGGGCCGGAGATGAAATTGATGGTGCGCGGCAGGTTGCCTTCCCCAAATTTCGTCCGGAGCTGCGCCCAGCTGTCTTCCATCGTGCCGGTAATCTGGCTCTTGCGGATCACCACCACATGATTTTCGGGGAGGAAATTGAGGGTGGACGGCGTTTCCGGTCCCGACGCCATACACAGCGTGCCCGTCTCGGCGATCCCGGTGAAGGCCGGGGTCAGGCTCACCTCGTCCTCCGGTGTTGCGGCGCCGCGCGTAATCTCCAGCATCGGGGTCCTGTCGAACGGCAAGCCGTCCAGCGCCGTATCGGGCGCCATCTTGATCCGGGTGGAAAGATTATGGGCCGCAAGGTAATCGCGCACCGCCTCCGGCACATCCTCAAGCGAGGGAACCCGCGCCACCGTTGCCGCCAGTGCCTCGGCCTTTTCCTGGAAGAGATCCACCTGCTTGTTTCGGGTAATCGCGGTGCGGGTCGGAATGGTATGGGGCGCATGCCCCTCAATCCGCGCCTTCAGGGCATTGACTTCCGTCTCGGGGAGCGGGCCGCGGCCAAGGTTATGGCGGATGCGAGCGAAAATCCTGTCACGCGCGGGCATTATTTCCCCTCCCGCGACTGTTTTTTCCATTGGTCCATAAAGGTTTTTCCTTGCGGCGCGGGAAAATCACGAACGGAACTCCATCCCTTCAAGAGCGGGAGCTTGCGAATGACGCCCTTCTTCCCGGCCATCAATTTCAGCGTGCGGGCGCTGATCCGCGTAACAAGGCGGTATAATGTCGGTCTTTTGGCGAAAAAGGCCCACAAGCCAATACCCCAGCGTTCCGGTTTCGGCGTGATCTGCGTCTCGAACGCCTGTTCACGCCAATGCCGCATAATCTTGGGAAGCGGGATGCGCACGGGGCAGACTTCCTCGCACCGACCGCAGAACGTCGAGGCATTGGGCAGGTCTCGCGCTTCCTCCAATCCCACCATATGCGGATTGAGCGCCGCACCGATGGGCCCGGGATAAACCCAGCCATAGGTATGCCCGCCAACCGCCTGATAAACCGGACAATGATTCATGCAGGCCCCGCATTTCAGGCATCGGAGCAGATCCTGCTTATCCGTACCGAGAAGGTCGCTGCGTCCGCTATCGACCAGTACCACATGGAAATTCGCCGGACCGTCAATATCCTCCATCCGCCGCGGGCCGGTGGAAAAGGTCGTATAGACGGACATCTCCTGTCCGGTCGCGGAGCGCGCCAGCAGCCTGAGAAACAGGCTTGCATCCTCCAGCGTCGGCACGACTTTCTCGATACTGGAAACGGCGATATGGGTTTTGGGCAGGGATTGCGTCAGGTCGCCATTGCCTTCATTGGTAACGATGACCGTCGATCCTGTCTCGGCAATCAGGAAATTGGCGCCCGTAATCCCGACATCGGCGGCAACATATTTATCGCGCAGGACGCTGCGTGCCTCGTTGACCAGCGCTTGCGGGTCGGTAATCCGCTCGGTCAGGCCGTATTTTCCGTGATTTTCGTGAAAAAGATCGCTGACCTGATCCTTGGTCTTATGCAGCGCCGGGGCGATGATATGGCTCGGATATTCATGGGCGAGCTGGATAATATATTCGCCAAGGTCGGTTTCGATCGGCTCGATCCCGTTCTTTTCCAGATGATCATTGAGGGCCATTTCCTCGGTGATCATGGATTTACCCTTGGTCACCGTCTTCGCGTTGGCCTCCTTGCAGATATCAAGAATAACGTCGCGCGCTTCCGTATAGGTGCTGCACCAATGGACGCGGCCCCCCTGAAGCATCACCTGATCCTCGAAATACTCAAGATAGTAATCGAGATTTTCCAGAATATGGTTCTTGAGGTCCCGCGCTTCGTCGCGCAAGCCCTCAAACTCCGGGAGTTCACTTGCCGCTTTCGCGCGGGCAAGCGGAAATCCACTTTTCACCCGGGAAAAGGCACTCTGGATATTCTCATCATGAAGCGCCTCATGGGCGCCCTTCTTGAAGCGTCGGCTGGTGACTTGCATCAGTGATCGCCCTCCCCTAGGCCCGGCTTGTCGCCCATCCCGGCGAGGATTTCCGCCACATGCAGCACTTTCATATCGGCGCCACGGCGTTTGAGGCGCCCGGCAATATTCAACAGGCAACCGAGATCCCCGGCGGCCAGGGTCTTCGCGCCGCTGGCAATCAGGTTATCGATTTTGGTGTCGACCATTTTTTCCGAAATCTCGGAATATTTCAGGCAGAAGGTTCCGCCAAAACCGCAGCAGGCCTCGCGGTCTTCCGCCTCGCAGAGCTCAAGCCCTTTTACGCTGCCCAGAAGCGCACGCGGCTGATCTCTTACCTTCATCTCGCGCAGGGAACTGCAACTGTCATGATAGGTGAGGGAGGTTTCAAGCTGCACATCCGCGGGCGCATAGCCGCAGACATCATGCAGAAACGAGGTGAGCTCATAAGTCCGGCCGGATAACTCCTCAATTGCCACCATCATGGTATCATCGCCGTCGAACAGTTCCTTATAATGATGGCGGATCATGCCGGCGCAGGAACCAGACGGCGCCACCACATAGTCAAAGCCCTCAAACGCGCGGATTACCTGGGATGCAATCGCTTTTGCGCTTTCCTTATCGCCGGAATTATAAGCGATCTGGCCGCAGCATGTCTGGACATCAGGCACCTCTATGGTGCACCCCGCCGCCTCCAGCAACTTGACGGCGGCAAAACCGACGGATGAACGGTTCAGATCGACCAGACAGGTGACGAAAAGGGCCACATTTTTCTTCTCATTTGCCGCAGGCATGCGTTTCTCCCTGTTACTTCCCGGAACTATACCGTTTGTGCCCGCGTTTCGCCAGCCATCTTGGCGTTACTTCCGCCGGACCATCATATTCAGGACTTCGACGCCGAGCGAGAAGGCCATGCCGAAATAGATATAACCGCGCGGCACATGGAAGCCGAGGCCTTCGGCCACCAGAAACACCCCGATCATCATGATGAAAGTGAGGGCGAGCATTTTCAGCGTCGCATGTTTGGCAATGAAATCCGCGACAAACTTCGAAGAGACCATCATCACAATCATGGCAATGACCATCGCGGCGACGATCACCGGGATATTGGTTGTCAGGCCAACCGCTGTGATGATGGAATCGAAGGAAAAGACGAAGTCGATCAGGATAACCTGAAGAATGGTGATCGCAAACCCGCCTGACGCCCCCTTAAAGCCTTCCTTCTGATCTCCGGTGACTTCCTCGCGAATGCTGGAGGTGCCTTTGGCGATCAGGAACAGGCCGCCGCCCAGCATCAGCATATCCTTCCCCGACAAGGAAAAGCCGAGGAATTCAATCCAGGGCTCCTTCAACCCGATCAGCCAGACCGCGCTGAACAGCAAACCAATCCGCATGAACAGCGCCAGCAACAGGCCGATGACCCGTGCCTTCTGCCGTCTTTCCTCGGGCAGGTGATTGACCAGAAGGGCAATGAAAACAACGTTATCAATCCCCAGAATGATTTCCAGCGCCGTCAGCGAGAGAAAACTGGCCCAGATCTGATAATCCGTCAGGAATTCCATGATCTAGTTCATGTCCGCTTGCCGCGCGGCCACCGCATTCGGCAGCAGAATCCACAGCTTTCCGTCACTTTTCATGCCGCCGGACATGTCATAGGCATAGTCGCCATGGCCCCAGAAGACATCGCCGCGCACCGGGCCGACAATGGCCCCGCCGGTATCCTGCGCCATCATCAACCGTTCGAATTTTTCAACTTCCAGGCTGGAAGAGGCGGGGGCGACTTCTGTCGCCAGCCAAAGCGGCACGCCAAGCGGCAGCCATTTGCGATCAACGGCAAGGCTACGCTCCGGTGTGAGTTCCACGCCCTGCGCCCCGATCGGGCCGCCTGTCTCAAGCTCCCGGAAAAAGACGTAGGATTTATTTTTCTGCATCAGTTCCGTCGATTTATCGGGGTTTTCCTCAAGCCATGTCCGGATAGCCTGCATGGACATCTCTTCCCTCGGCACATAGCCCTTCTCGATCAGGTCGCGGCCAATTGCGAAATAGGGATGGCCGTTCTGGGCGGCATAGCCGACCCGGCGGAGACTGCCGTCTTCCATTTCCACAAGACCGGAGCCCTGTATCTGCAGGAAAAAGGCGTCGATATCGCTATCGACCCAGAGAAGTTCCAGCGCCCGCCCGTCCAGCGCGCCCGTCTCTATCCCGGTACGATCAGGATAGGGCACCAGATTGCCGCCTTCCACCCGGCCGGCAATGCGCTGGCCTTTCAACTCGTCGCGAAACCGGCCAAGATCCACCATCACCAGTTCGGGCGGACGCAGATAAAGCGGGGTAAGATAAGGCTCTTTCCGCTCGGTGCTGCCTTTCAGGCTGGCTTCGTAATAGCCGGTGAAAAGCCCGGTTTCCTCATCGTTATTGAGGATCTGAAAGGGGGTGAAGTTGTTTTCGAAGAACGCTTTTTGCACATCGGCATCGGGGGGCAGCGCAAGCGCAGCGGCACAGAGAGGCTTCCAGTCGCCCGCGGTGCCCGCCAGATCGGCACCGCCCATGGAGCGGGTTTCAGGCAGGGTCTCGATTTTCGCGCAGGATTTGAAAAAAGCCTCAAAAAAGCCGGAGAAATCTTCTTCTTGCCAACCGGGAAGCTTTGAAAACGCGGTTTTCTCAAGTTCAAGCTGGTCTTCCGTCGGCACCGTCTCCGAGAATAGCCAATAGCCCAACCCGGCAACGGCAGCTACGGCGATCGCGAGGCCGACGCCTGCTTTCTTGTTAAGGGAAAAACTGCGAAGACGCGTCACGACCGGGACCGGATACTAGTTTGCGCGGCGCGTGGTGATCAACAGCCAGTTCGGGTTGCGGGAACGGAGATTCCGGGCAAACGTCCAAAGCTCATGCACTTTATGGGGTTGCGGATCACCGGCAATGACAACGCCGTCCTCATCCTTGGTCATACTGATCATTTCCGCCTCGAAACTGATCGTGATCTCCGCCTCGGACCCTTCCAGCGTCGCTTCGGTTATCTCCGCGGAATGAATGGTGAGTATATCCGTGGACATTTCCTCGTTGCGGTCTTCCCGCTCCTGAATGGAGGCTTCGAAATTTTCATACACGGTTTCAGACAGAAGCATTTTCAGAGTGTCCCGATCGCCCTTGGCAAAGGCAACGACAATTGCCTCATAGGCGGATTGGGCCCCCTGGACAAAGGTGGTCTGGTCGAAAGACTTGTCTTTCTGCCGAATCTGGTTCAGCGTCCGCATCAAAGGAGTGCCGGCAAAGGGGCTGTTCTCAGACGTCTTTGACTTGTCTCCCAGAAGAACCACGTTGTCTTCTTTCGGCCCGTCATCGAAATCGGCCTTATGCCCTTCAGCCGGGCGCCGGGCCTTCTCTTCGGGCGGAGATTGCTCATGCCCCATGCGTCGTCCGAGCACACTGCGCAGGCGCAGGAAAATAAATCCGGCAACCGCGGCGAGCAATATAATGTCCAGGAACTGAAATCCGTTGTCCATGCTGTTATCTTCAAATTGGGTTTGGTAAAATTTCCAATAGCCCTTATGTAAAGGTTAGGTCTGTACAAGAGGTTAAAGGGTTACACGGCCAAGGTCCAGTACCTTAGTGTAATCCCGTCTCTCGTACGCCTGTCTGTTACATAGAAACTTATCCGGAGATAAACAAGTTTGGCTTTACTGTTTTTAGCGGCACTGATCGGAATTCCGCTGATCGAAATAATGGTCTTTATCGAAGTCGGCAGCGAAATCGGCGCGCTGAACACGATTATTATTACCGTGGTCACCGCAATTATCGGCGTTTTCCTGATCCGAATTCAGGGAATTGGCGTCCTGATGCGCGCCCGCGCCACGCTGGACCGGCAGGAAACGCCGGTCAATGAAATTTTCGAGGGGATTTTCCTCGCGCTTGCCGGTCTATTCCTGATTATCCCGGGATTTGTCACGGATACAATCGGCTTTTTTCTCCTGATCCCGCCGCTTCGCCGGTCCCTCGCGGCCTATATGGCGCGGAATTCAAACTTCGTTGCCGCCAATATCCGGCGTCCGGGCGGGCGGACATCCCGCGGCGGGACGGTCATTGATGGCGAGTATGAAGTGATCGAAAAGGAACCGCCGACGATTGAACCCACGGACAAGCCCAATCCGGACAGTCCCTGGCGAGGCGAAAAATAACAGTAACGGACTTGTCGGTTTATTACATCCGTGCTAGCCAATTCGGCAATCTCAACCGGGCCGGACGATCGGCCAAACAGTATAAGGAGTGACCCGTTCATGTCAGATGAAGGTCAAGACGGCGCAATTGGCGGCGGTGTAGACGAAAAGGCAGCCGCAACGCAGCCATCCCTGGCAATTGTCCGCCAGTACATAAAGGATATTTCCTTCGAAAACCCGAATGCGCCGGGCAGCCTTGATCCGGACAAAGGACCCCCGCAGATCCAGCTTGGCGTCAATATCCAGGCCCGGGCCGGCGAAAACAGCCTCTATGAAGTCGAACTCCGGATTGAGGCAAAGGCCAATCATGGAGAGGATACCGCTTTCGTTGTCGAGCTTGTCTACGGGGCGCTGTTCCAGCTCAAGGATTTTCCGGCGGATACCGTTGAAATGATCTGCATGATCGAATGTCCGCGGCTTATTTTCCCTTTCGCACGGCGAGTCGTGGCCGATATAACTCGGGATGGCGGTTATTCACCGCTGCTGCTTGATCCCATCGATTTTTCTGCGCTCTATCGCGATCACAAGAACCAGATGGCCGCCCAGCAGATGCCGGCAGGTCACGCCTGACGCAGACAATCAGGAGGATTTCCGCCAGAGCGGGTCGGTGATCGTCTCAAGAAAGGCGGCGTGCGCGGCGCGTTCCGCCTCGCTCGCCTCATGCGGACGGGGGGGCCGGATTTCCAGCGAGACAGCCGCAGCCATGCCGCTGTCCTCCTCTTCCAGTGAAAGGCCCCGCTGCCGCCCGCCGATCAGTTCCAGATAAACCTCGGCCAATAATTCCGCATCGAGCAGGGCGCCATGCTTGGTTCGGGCGGAGTTGTCGATGCCGAAACGGCGGCAGAGCGCATCCAGGTTTGCCTGCGCGCCCGGAAATTTCCGCCGCGCCATGCTGACCGTGTCGATGGATTGCGTCATCGGCAAGGTCGGGCGGTTGAGCCGGGCCAGTTCCGCATTCAGGAACTTCATATCAAACTGGGCATTATGGATCACCAGTTTTGACTCTCCGATAAACTCCAGGAATTCATCGATTTCCTCGGCAATCACCTTATGGCCACGCAGAAACTCCTCACTCAGCCCATGCACCTTGAAGGCGGATTCCGGCATGTCCCGTTCCGGATTGATATAGCGATGAAAAACATTCTCGGTCGGGATATGGTTGATCAGCTCGATACAGCCGATTTCGACAATCCGGTCGCCTTCATTGGGATCAAAGCCCGTCGTTTCCGTATCGAGAACGATTTCACGCATCCTGCAGCCTCTTTACCAGTGCCTTTACCTGTTCGAAGGTTTCCTCTTCAGTCAGGTTCGTATCGATCACGAAATCCGCGCGCTTTCGCTTTTCCGCATCATCCACCTGCCGTGCCAATATAGCCTCGAACTTGTCCTCGGTCATTTGCGGACGGTTCAGCACCCGCGCCCGCTGCACATCGGACGGGGCCGAGACAACGGCGATTTTATGCACCCGGTCCTCTCCGCCCGTCTCGAAAATGAGCGGGATATCGAGGACCACAAGATGATGCCCCTCGGCTTCGGCTTTTTCAAAAAAAGCGGCGCGGCCATCACTCAACAACGGGTGGATAACCGCTTCCAGCTTTTTGATCTCTTCTTCATTGCCGACGACGATCTTGCTGAGGCGCTGCCGGTCCACCTGATCGTCCACCACGGCATCTGGAAAGACAGCGCGGATCGGCTCTACCCCGGCACCCCCCTTGGCATAGAGTTTATGGATTTCCGCATCCGCGTCATAGACCGGGATACCGAGCTTTCGGAACATTTCCCCGACGGTTGATTTTCCCATGCCGATCGAGCCGGTCAGTCCCAACAGCAGCATTCTCAAAATCCCTTCAATCCATCCAGTACATGGGCGCGCAAGGCGGCGTCCACCTCCGGTTTAACGCCGAACCATGCCTCAAATCCCGCTTTTGCCTGATGCAACAGCATCCCGAGGCCATCGACCGCGACATGTCCCTGTCGCCGCGCCCGTTTCAATAGCTCCGTTTCCAGCGGAACATAGACAATATCGCTGACAATCGCCGTCTTTTTCAAGCCTCCCAGAGAAATTTCGAGCGGCGGCTGCCCGGTCATGCCGAGGCTGGTGCAATTGACCAGGATATCCGCCTTTTCCAGAAGGGAAGAGCGGCGATCCCACGGCGCGGCGCGCGCAACATCACCGATATGCCCGGCGAGAGATTCTGCTCGCGAAGGCGAGCGGTTGCAGATAATGATTTCCGATATGCCAAGATCAGAAAGCGCCACAGCAATGGCGCGCGAGGCCCCGCCTGCGCCGAGAATAAGCGCTGTTCCGCCGTTGAGCGTCGTGACGTCCGTCTCTTCGGCCAGCGAATCCGTGAACCCGATCCCGTCCGTATTTCTTCCCGTTAGGCCGCCGTTTTCATCAAGGACAACCGTGTTTACCGCCCCGATCCGCGTCGCCGATGGATCAAGGGTATCGACCACGTCAAATGCCGTTTCCTTTAGGGGAATGGTGAGATTGGTGCCGCGAAAAACGGCCTCTTCAGCGGCGCAGTCGGATTTAAGCGCGGTCAATTTTTTGGCGAGTTCCTCCGGCTTGACCGGCCAGGCGCGGTATTCCGCGTTAAGACCGTATTTTTCGATCCAGTACCCATGCAGACGCGGGGAGAGGGAATGGCTGATCGGCCAGCCCATGACACCGGCGATTTTCTTCATATCCTCGCTCATGCGGCCAATCCAATTTTATGGCCGCGCAGAAAATCAAGCAGCGGCAGGAGTGGCAGGCCCAGGATCGAGAAGAAATC
Source organism: uncultured Sneathiella sp. (assembly GCF_963973085.1). Classification (GTDB taxonomy): domain Bacteria; phylum Pseudomonadota; class Alphaproteobacteria; order Sneathiellales; family Sneathiellaceae; genus Sneathiella. Next base: position 197,770 of record NZ_CAXAXA010000003.1, on the reverse strand, counting down.
CCCCTCGATCCGGGCGAAAAGATGGGCTCCTTCCGCTTCCAGCTGATAGGCTCCGACGGAGGAGAGGATTTTATCTCCCGCAACATCCAGATAGCGGTCGAGAAAGTCGTCATCAAATTGTCGCATCGTCAATTTTGCCTCATCCACATATCGCCAGAGTATCGATCCGCCCTTCGCCACGCATACCGCATTGGCAAGCCGATGGGTCTTGCCTTTCAGGCTGACAAGGTGCGCACGGGCATGATCCATATCCACGGGTTTATCAAACCAGATCCCGTTACAGTCAAGTATCTGGTCGGCGCCGATCACATAGCTTTCCGGGAACCGGCCCGAAATCCGCCCCGCTTTCAGCTCCGCCAGTGCCACCGCCGTGTCCTTTGCCGGCGCCTTGGCGCCCTGCATGGAATGTTTCACCTCATCCTCATCGACGCGGGCAGGCAGGATATCGAAGCGTAGACCCGCCTGTTCCAGCATTTTCGCCCGGGACGGGCTTTGCGATGCCAGGATCAGGGATATTTCTTCTGTCATGGAGGGGGTTATCTCACTTCTTCCATGCGCTTGTTATAGAGGGTGATAATCTGCGCGGCCGTTTCCTCCACAGAGCGGCGGGAGACATCAATCGCCGGCCAGCCCTGTTTCGTGCAGAGTTTCCGCGCAAAAATAACCTCCTCCTTGATCCGGTCGCGGTCGATATAGTCGGTTTCAACCGTCTGATTGAGGCTGAGAAGCCTGTTTTTACGAATTTCGGACAATCGCTCCGGACTGGTCGTCAGGCCGATCACCGTTGTCTTTTTTCCAAGATTGAACAGGGACTCCGGCAGGGCAATGTTCGGAACAATCGGGATATTCGCCGTCTTGTACCCGCGATGGGCAAGATAAAAGGATGTCGGCGTTTTTGACGTGCGCGAAACCCCGACAAGGACGATCTGTGCCTCATAAAGGTCATCCGCCATCTGCCCGTCATCATGGGCCATGGTGAAGTTCAACGCCTCGATCCGGCCAAAATAGTTTTTATCCAGCATATGCTGGCGTCCGGGCAGACGTCGGATTTCCTTGCCGAGAAAACTGGAAAAGGCCGTCAGCACCGGATCGAGCACGGAAACGCAGGGCACCCCGACCCGTTGACACCCCAACTCCAGCACATCCCGCATTTCCTTGCTGACCAGGGTGTACAGCACCAGACCCGGTTTTTTTACAATGGATTCAAGGATATCATCGAGCTGCCGCACGGTCCGTGTCAGGGTCCAGACATGCTCGACCGGGGAAATTCCCTCAAACTGGACCAGCGCCGCTTTCGTCATGGATTGCAGGGTTTCGCCGGTTGAATCCGAAACCAGATGAAGATGAAATTCCGCCATGTCGTTGCTTGAGACCCTGTGAATAATGTGAATAATAGGGATAACATGGCTGTTCAGGAAATCCCAAAATTTTTCTCCCCATAGACCGTTTTTTTAGACGCCGCTTTCCCCGCCTGTGCACAACGAAATACTGTTCCGACTGAAAACGTGGATAAATGGGGTGCCTCTCTACCAGAAGCGAGTTATCCCCGTAATTCCCTTTTTCAGAGTGACCCAAAGCCGTATTTATTCCGTATTTATCACCAGAACGGAACAACACTGGATTTTATCCCCAGAAAATCTATAAAGGGCGGGGATAAAATTTAATCCCCATGTCCCACAGGGAACAACCACAACTACCACCTTTTATTAAAATATATAATTGAAAGGGATAAGATTTTGAGAAGGTATCAAGCGTGAGTGCACTTAAAAACAAACCCCTGCTCAAAAGCTTGTCAGGCGAGAAAATGGAAAGGCCGCCGTTCTGGCTTATGCGGCAGGCCGGACGCTATCTTCCCGAATATCGCGAAACCCGGGCGAAAGCCGGTAATTTCCTTGATCTTTGTTATAATCCGGAGCTGGCCGAGGAGGTCACCTTGCAGCCTCTCCGGCGATACGGCATGGATGCGGCCATCCTGTTTGCCGATATCCTGCTGATCCCCCATGCGTTGGGACAACCGCTTGCCTATAAGGAAGGTGAGGGACCGGTGCTCGATCCTATCCGCGCGGCGACGGAGCTTGGCAGGCTTGATCTCTCGGTCATTCACAAGACCCTCGATCCGGTTTACGAGACCGTGGCGCGGCTCAGCCAGTCGATCCCGAAGGACTGTACCCTCATCGGTTTTGCCGGTGCGCCGTGGACGGTGGCAACCTATATGGTGGAGGGGCGCGGATCAAAGGATTATGCCAATATCAAGCAGTGGATCTATAGCGATCCCGCCGGGTTTTCCGCGTTGATAGATATTCTTGTCGAGGCAACGATCGAGTATCTCCTGAAACAGGTTGAGGCGGGCGCGGAAGTGGTCCAGCTGTTTGATACCTGGGCCGGTGTCCTGCCCGATGATGAATTCCGTAAATGGTCCATAGAGCCGACTAGACGCATCGTGGAGGGTCTCCGTGCCAAACATCCCGATTTGCCTGTCATCGGCTTTCCCAAGGGCGTGGGGGGCAACATTATGGCGTTCGTGAAGGAGACCGGCGTCACCGCCGTCAGCCTTGATCCGGGTACACCGCTCGACTGGGCGGCGCAGGAAGTGCAATCCCTCGTCCCGGTGCAGGGTAATCTGGACCCGATGCTGCTGGTCACGGGCGGGGTGGCAATGGAAAAAAGAATTGCAACGATCCTTGAAACCCTAGGCAAGGGCCCGTTTATCTTCAATCTCGGTCACGGGATCGTCCCGCAGACACCACCGGAGAACGTGGCGCGGCTCAGCGAACTCATCCGCGGCAAATAGGAAAGCTCATGGCGAAAAAGGCAATTGTGCTGTTTAACTTGGGCGGTCCGGACAAGCCCGCGTCGGTAGAGCCATTCCTGTTCAACCTCTTCAACGATCCGGCGATAATCCGCCTGCCAAATCCGTTTCGCTGGCTGGTGGCAAAGCTGATATCGCGGCGGCGGGCACCGGTTGCAAAAGAAATCTACAGCTATATTGGCGGCGCGTCTCCTATCCTGGAACAAACGAAAGCGCAGGCTGATGCTCTTCAGGCGAGCCTTGAGACGAGCGGTGATGATGAATACAAAGTCTTTATCTCCATGCGTTATTGGCATCCGTTCTCCAATGAAACCGCGGCGGAAGTGAGAGATTGGGCGCCGGATGAGGTTATACTCCTTCCCCTATATCCGCAGTTTTCCTCAACCACGACAGGCTCTTCCTTCTCCGACTGGCAAAGCGAGGCGAAAAAGGCAGGGATCACTTTACCGACGACAAGCCTGTGCTGCTATCCGATGGAAGAAGGGTTTATCGCTGCCTATGCCAACCAGATTTCCGAAAAATTGAAGGAAGTTCCAGACGGACAGCCTGTGCGTCTTCTTTTCTCTGCCCATGGATTGCCGCAGAAAATTGTCGATCAGGGAGATCCCTATCAATTTCAGGTCGAGGAGACTGCAAAGCGGGTGGCGGCAAAACTGGATATGCCCGATCTGGACTGGAAGGTCTGCTACCAGAGCCGGGTCGGTCCGATGAAATGGCTTGAGCCCTCGACCGAAACTGAAATTCACCGTGCCGGGGAAGAGAAAATAGGCCTGGTCATCGTTCCCATCGCCTTCGTATCGGAACATTCCGAAACACTGGTCGAGCTGGATATCGAATATGCAAAACTCGCCAAGGAAAAAGGCGTTGTTGGTTATTATCGGGTGAATACCGTGGGTGTTCATGCGGACTTTATTACTGGCCTTGCGGCGATGGTTCTCAAAATGCAAACGGCAAATGTGTCAAGCGAGGCCGGTGCCCGCATATGCCCGACAGGTTTCAAAGACTGTTTGATGCTGGCGTCATGACGCAAAATCCCGTAAACAACGGAAGTGATTGACGAATTGAAGAAAAGGGGCCGACCTTGGACGACATTCTGGCTGATATTTATCCCTGGGTGAAAGCCCTGCATATCATCTCGGTTATTGCCTGGATGGCGGGAATGTTCTACCTGCCGCGGCTTTTTGTCTATCATTCGGATGCGGAAATCGGCTCGGATATGTCGGAAACCTTCAAGATCATGGAACGGCGGCTGCTCCGCGGAATTATCAATCCGGCGATGATCTTCACTTTTTTCTTCGGCGGGTTGCTCCTTCTGACGCCGGGGATCGTCGATTGGAGTGAGCCCTGGATCTGGCTGAAGCTGACATTGGTGTTCCTGATGGGCTGGTTCCACGGCGAACTCTCCAAATGGCGCAAGCAGTTCGAGGCGGACAAGAACACGCGTCCGGCGAAATTCTATCGTCTTGTCAATGAGATACCGACTGTTCTGGTCATTGGCATCGTTATTCTGGTCGTCGTCAAACCCTTCTGACGGGCACTTAAAGCTGCATATTTCGGTTGACTAATGCGGCCAAAAATGGCATGAGGGGCAAATCTCTTTGGACAATTCCTGTTCCACGGTCTCATTGCATCGCGAGTATACTAGCAATTTTCATCAGACCCTTTTCTTCGGCAATGGCCGATAATCCCGCTATAAATCTATTGGTTTATTCTTTTATTCCCCGAAATTGAGCGCAGAAAACATTATGAATCTTCAAGAGCTTAAGAAAAAATCTCCCGCCGAAATCCTCACCCTGGCGGAAGAGCGCGAGATCGAGAATGCCTCGACCTTGCGTAAGCAGGAACAGCTTTTCGCCATCCTCAAATATGAGGCGGAAAACGGCGCCGAAATCACCGGCGGCGGGGTGCTTGAGATTCTCCAGGATGGTTTCGGCTTTCTCCGCTCCCCCGATGCGAATTATCTTGCGGGACCCGATGATATTTACGTCAGCCCGAGCCAGATCCGGCGTTTTTCGCTTCGAACCGGGGATACGGTGGAAGGACAGATCAGAAGCCCGAAGGACGGAGAGCGATATTTCGCCCTTCTGAAAGTGCAGAATATCAACTTTGAAGATCCGGAAAAAGGCCGACACAAGATCAATTTTGATAACCTGACCCCGCTTTATCCGGATGAGCGTATCAAGCTGGAAACACCTGATCCGACAAGTAATAACATCAATTCCGCCCGCGTGATCGACCTGGTCTCACCACAGGGTAAGGGCCAGCGGGCATTGATTGTTGCCCCGCCCAGAACCGGTAAAACCGTTCTTTTGCAGCATATCGCCAATTCCATCACCACCAATAACCCGGAAGTCTATCTCATTGTGCTGCTGATCGACGAGCGGCCGGAGGAAGTGACGGACATGAAGCGTTCCGTGCGCGGCGAAGTGGTGAGTTCCACCTTCGATGAGCCTGCTGCCCGCCATGTTCAGGTGGCTGAAATGGTGATCGAGAAGGCAAAACGGCTGGTTGAGCATAAACGCGATGTCGTTATCCTGCTCGACAGTATCACGCGTTTGGCGCGCGCCTATAACACGGTTGTCCCGTCCAGCGGCAAGGTGCTGACCGGTGGTGTGGATGCCAATGCGCTGCAGCGGCCGAAACGCTTCTTCGGTGCCGCCCGGAATATCGAGGAGGGGGGATCGCTGACCATCGTCGCCACTGCCCTGATCGAGACGGGATCGCGCATGGACGAGGTTATCTTCGAAGAGTTCAAGGGCACCGGTAACTCGGAAATCATCCTGGATCGCAAGCTGTCTGACAAGCGTGTCTTCCCGGCCATCGACATCACCAAATCCGGCACCCGGAAAGAGGAACTGCTGGTCGACAAGGCGACCTTGCAGAAAATGTGGGTCCTCCGCCGTATCCTCAACCCGATGGGCACTACCGACGCCATGGAATTCCTGCTCGACAAACTCAAGCAGAGCAAAACCAACGACGATTTCTTCGATTCCATGAATACGTAGTAAAATCATATATTTACATGAAAAAAGGCGCCTCAATCGGGCGCCTTTTTTAGTCGATGAGGGAGATCGATTTCTCGCGACAATAATCGACAAGTTCGTTCTCGCTCATGGATCCATCGGCAATTTCAAGGGTCATGTTGATGGCCTGATCGTTGGTGATATCCAGCGACGAGCCATTTGAGCGCAATGTCAGCAACAGCATGGCGAGCCCGACCCGTTTATTACCATCGGCAAAGGGATGCCGGTTCTTGGTGATGCTGTACATAAGAGACGCCGCAATCTGGAAAATATCGACATCTTCGCCGCCGCCGTAGGCAACAAGTTGGTGCGGCCGGGCGAGGGCGGCATCAATCCCGCCGTCATCGCGGATACCGGGCGCCCCGCCAAACCGTTCCAACTGTCGTTTATGGATTTCGAGCATCACCGCCTTCGACGGCAAATGAAGCGTCATTATTCTGCGAGTTTCCGAAAAGCCGGGGCGAAACGATCCTCGATCACCTCATAATGCGCCATGTCAGTATCGAAAGCCGGGTCAGATTTGACAATCTTCACGCCGTCGTCCTCAACACTGACAGTTACATTGTCGCCTTCCTGCAAATCAAGCTGACGCAGGAAATCCGCGGGGATTGTCGCCCCCACGGCACTTCCGGTCTTGCGCAGCTTGGTTTCGAAGCCCGCCGGTTTCTTGCTGTAATCTTTTAACATCGCAATATCCAGTTGTTATGCGGACTTATGTAATTACAAAGGTAATTACTGTCAAGATATATCACACCGTAAACACCGTTGAGCCCGTGGTTTTGCGCCCCTCAAGGTCTTCATGAGCCTTGCGGGCCTCGCTTAAGGGATAGGTCTGGCCGATATTGACCTTGATGGTGCCGTCGCCGACGAGTTTCATCAGGTCGCCCGCGGATTTTTCGAGCTCCTTGCGGGTCGCGTTATAGACCATCAGGGACGGGCGGGTGACATAGAGGGAGCCTTTCGCGCCCAGAATGGCGAGATCGACGCCGGTGACCGGCCCGGAGGAATTCCCGAAGGAGACCATCAAACCCCGCGGGGAGAGGCAATCGAGGGATTTTTCGAACGTATCCTTGCCGATGGCATCATAGACGACCGGAACGCCCTTGCCGTCGGTGATGTCCATCACCCGTTTCTGGAAATCCTCCTCCCGGTAGAGGATTGTATGGGTGCAGCCATGGGCTTTGGCCAGTTCCGCCTTTTCCTCCGATCCGACCGTGCCGATTACCGTGGCACCAATATGCCGCGCCCATTGGCAGGCAAAGAGACCGACGCCGCCCGCCGCCGCATGAAACAGGATGGTATCACCTTGTTTCACGTGAAACGTTCGCTGCAGCAGATATTCCGTCGTCATCCCCTGCAGCATCATTGCTGCGCCGGTCTTGTCATCAATGCTGTCCGGCAGAACAATAAGATTGTCGACAGGCATGATCCGCGCCTCGGAATAGGCGCCGACGGGCCGCCCGGCATAGGCCACGCGATCCCCGACCTTGAAATCCGTCACCCCTTCGCCCAGTTCCTCGATCACGCCAGCGGCTTCCATCCCCGTGGTGAGCGGAAGCGGGGCAGGATAGAGCCCGGTCCTGAAATAGACATCGATGAAATTGAGGCCGACGGCCGTATGGCGCACTTTGGCTTCGCCCCTACCCGGGCTGCCAAGCTCGACATCCTGCCATTTCATGGTTTCCGGACCGCCGACTTCGGTTTGTACAATTGCTTTTGTCATTGTTCTTCCCTTTTTAACTGCGCCCACAGTTTATTCTTATAAATCAAGCCGTTGCTGTTCATGCGGCAGGGCTTTTTCTAGCCGGAGCAGTGCCGTTTTCGTCTCCAGCCCGCCAAGGCCCGAGTATCCCCCCATCTTGCCGCCCGCCGCAAGCACTCTGTGACAGGGAATGATGATCGGGATCGGGTTGGCGCCGCAGGCCGTGCCCACCGGCTGAGCGGCAGAGTTGAGGGCTTTGGCGATCTCGCCATAGCTTTTCGTCTTTCCCGCCGGGATTTTCAGCATTTCCGACCAGACTTTTTTCTGAAAATCTGTACCGGGCGGGGCCAGCGGCAGATCAAAATCGCCGATGTCCCCATCGAAATACTGGTTCAGCTGGTCAACAGCCTTTTCCAACAAGGGCGTGGTGCTTTGCCATTCCGCCGGAACCCATCCCCAATCAAGGGAGATGATAACGCCGTCTTCCTCGGTGACAGTCAGATCGCCAACCGGGCTGTGCAGGCTAAGCTGGGGCATGTTGTGTTGCTTCCTTCAGCAGGGCGGCAAAATCAACCACGGAGTTGGCGGGCAGCGAACAGGTCGGTCCCGTGCAGAGATAGGCTGTCGGCTTGCCGTCCAGCTTGGTCTTGTCCTTTGCCGGATGATCGAAGGGGAGGTTGCTTGTGTCCTCTAACACGTTCACGACTTTTGACGGCAGGCTGAAATCCCGTAAAACATTCATCAGGTCAATGACTTCAGGGTCACTACGCTGGCCGATGATAATGACCTGGCGCGCATTGACCAAAGTCTCGAAATTATTGAGCAGTGTTCCGAGGGGGAAGAAATTCCGGCCCAGTTCCGCCGTGAAACAGCGAAGAAGCTCTGTTGCCTTCTCGAATGGCTCCCGCTTTCCGGTCAGCAGATGCAGCTTCGCCAGAACCTCCAGCATTGTGCCGTTCCCGGCGGGAACCGCATTGTCATGCGCGTTCTTGCTGCGCACGATCAGGGCTTCCGCATCATCGGCAGTGAAGAAATAACCGCCGCCGTTATGATCCCAGAAATGCTCATCAAGAATATCGGTCCATTGTTCGGCGCGCTCCAGATAAAAACCCTTGCCGGTGATTTCATAGAGCGCGAGGGCCGCGCGCGCCATATTGGCGTAATCATCCAGAAGCCCCGTATGCTGCGCTCGATTGAGGCGGAAACTGTGATTGAGGCGGCCAGTCTCTTCCATGGAATGGGTGGTGATGGCGACAAAGGCATTCTCCGCCGCCTCGATCCAATGGGCTTCCCCGAAATATTGTCCGGCGCGGGCGAGTGTGGCGATCATCAGGCCGTTCCAGTCGGTCAGGACCTTGTCATCAAGGCCAGGCCGAATGCGGTTCTCCCGATGCTCGAACAATTGCTGGCGCCATGGCGCCAACGCCGCCTCCGCCTCGATATCGATCCGATCCGGATACTTTAACCGATTGAGAATATTGGTGTTTTCCCAGTTTCCTTCGGGGACGACACCATAGATTTCCTCGAAATGCGGCGCGTGATCGCCAAGGATTTCATCAATTTCATCCTTGGACCAGACATAGAACTTGCCTTCAACGCCTTCCGAATCCGCATCGATGGTGGCGGCAAATCCGCCTTCCGACGTTGTCATTTCGCGGAGCAGCCAGCCGATTGTCTGATAGATGCGCTCCTCGAACAGCTCCGATTTCGTCTCATGATGCACGATCAGGAGCAGATCGAGAATTTGCGCATTGTCATAGAGCATCTTCTCGAAATGCGGGGCGAGCCAGAAGGTATCGGTGGAATAGCGCGCGAACCCGCCGCCAAGATGATCGTAGATCCCGCCTTGCGACATGGCGGTCAGCGCCTTGACCACAACCTCTGACAGCGCGGTATTACCGGTGCGCAGGTAACTCCGCCAGATATTCTCCAGCACATAGGTTTGCGGGAATTTCGGCGCCGAGCCGATGCCGCCATGCACCGGGTCCGCTTCCTCGGCATAGCGGGCGGCAATCCGCTCCAGGACTTCCATGGTGAGTTTCGGCCGCTCTCCCTCCACACCTCGGTTAAGGTTTTTTAGTGCTTCTTTCAGCGCATCACGGTTTTTGGTGACTTTTTCAGGCTCGTTCTTGAAGATATCCGAGACGGTCTGCAGGACATTCTGAAATCCCGGCCGGCCGTAGGAATTCGCCGGCGGGAAATAGGTGCCGCCCCAGAACGGCTCACCGCTGGAATTGAGGAACATGGTGAGCGGCCATCCGCCCTGTTCGCCAAGAAGGGCGAGGGCAGTCTGGTAAATCTGGTCGATATCGGGCCGTTCCTCCCGGTCCACCTTGATATTGATGAAGAGATCATTCATCAGCGCCGCGGTATTTTCGTCCTCGAAGCTTTCATGCGCCATCACATGGCACCAGTGACAGGCCGCATAACCGACACTGAGCAGGATCGGCTTGCCCTCTTTCTTCGCAAGCGCCAATGTATCCGCGCTCCAAGGCTGCCAATGCACCGGATTGTCCTGATGCTGGAGAAGATACGGGCTTGTTTCCGCGCCAAGTAAATTTTTCATCTCAAACCTGTTCTTGTACCCCTGTTTCGGTATATAGGAACCTATGGGGTTTGTTGTACCAAAGCAACCGCCGCTGCATCAATGAGGAGTATGCCGCTCATGAAGATAACAGTTGATATTGATTGTACACCGCAGGAAGCAAGGACTTTTCTCGGATTACCAGACGTCGAGAAGATGCAGGAGGCGGTGATGAAAGAGTTGCAGGCCAAGATGCTGGAGAATATCGGCAATCTCGATCCGGAAAATATGATGAAGACATGGCTTCCGGCCGGCATTCAGGGCATGGAGCAGATGCAGAAGCTGTTCTGGTCGCAATTTTCCAAAGGCGACGATGACGGAAAATAGCCGCGCGTCTTTTGCGCGGATTTGGTCATGAGTTTCACCGATACCATTTACGCGCTGGCGAGCGGACGGGGCCGTGCCGGGGTCGCCATCGTGCGGGTGTCCGGGCCGGGCGCCGTGGCGTCCCTGGAGGAACTGACGGGGAAAGTCGCCCCTGATCCCCGCGTTGCGAGCTTGCGAAATGTTTATCGAGCGTCAAGAAAAACCATTATAGATCAATCACTTGTTATCATTTTTCGGGCACCGGAAAGTTTCACCGGGGAAGATGTGGTGGAACTGCATCTGCATGGCGGTCCGGCCATTCTTGCGGCGGTGATGGAGGAATTGTCCGGTTTTCCCGGGCATCGTCCGGCGCTGCCGGGGGAGTTTACGCGGCGTGCCTTTGAACATGGCAAGATGGATTTGACCGAGGCGGAAGGCCTCGGCGATCTCGTCAATGCCGAGACGGAGGCGCAGGCCACACAGGCGCTTCGCCAGATGCAAGGGGAACTCGGCCGGATTTATGAAGGTTGGCGTTCGGCGCTGGTTTCCTCTCTCGCGCATCTTGAGGCGGATATCGATTTCCCCGATGAGGATCTGCCAGGCGGGGTCGCCGCGGCCGTCGCCCCGAAAGTCGCGCTGTTAAAGGAGGAGATCAATTCACATCTCTCCGATGGTCATCGCGGGGAGAAAATCCGCGAGGGATTGGAGGTCGTCATTCTCGGGCGGCCCAATGTCGGAAAATCAAGCCTGCTCAACGCCTTGGCCCGGCGCGATGCGGCGATTGTCTCGGAAGAGGCCGGGACGACCCGCGATATTATCGAGGTGCCGATGGATCTAGCAGGCTTCCCGGTATCGATCATTGATACGGCGGGCTTGCGGCTTTCGGAGAATGTGATTGAACGCGAGGGCGTCCGGCGGGCGCGGGATCGCGCGGCGCGGGCGGACATCCGTCTTTTCATGACAACAGCCGATGCGCCCGATATTCCGGATGAATTCGCCGACCTGATGAAAGAAGGGGATTACCGGCTGGTCAATAAGACCGATCTTGTCTCGAAAAGACCGAAAACCAAGACCGCGCCGCGTCTTTTCCCGCTCTCGGTGAAGGAAGGCGAGGGACTGGACGATCTTCTGTCTGCATTGGAGGCGGATGTGACGAACCGCCTCGATCTGTCCGGCGCGCCGGCCCTCACGCGTGTTCGCCATCGCCAGGCGCTGGAGGAATGCGTGGTGGCGCTTGATCGATTCGATGCATCGATGGAGCCGGAACTGGCGGCGGAAGATGTCCGCCTTGCCGTCCGCGCGCTCGGGCGGATTACCGGGCGGGTCGATGTCGAAGATGTTCTGGATGTCATCTTTGGCGACTTCTGTATCGGAAAATAGGGGCGGGAGGAAATGTTTCACGTGAAACATCGGCCCATATCGGACATTCGATGTTTCACGTGAAACATTTTGACGGACACGGACGCTCCCGTCTTGTAAATGCCTTGGATTCCCTTTATGTAGGGGCAGAATTTCAAGGGTACCGCGATGAAGCGATATGATGTCATTGTAATCGGGGGGGGACATGCGGGCTGCGAGGCGGCGGCGGCTTCTGCGCGTCTTGGGGCGGCGACCCTCCTGATTACCCACAAGCTGGAAACCATCGGTGAGATGTCCTGTAATCCGGCCATTGGCGGGCTGGGCAAAGGCCATCTGGTCCGGGAGATCGATGCGCTGGACGGCGTAATGGGGCGCGTGGCCGATGCGGCCGGTATCCAGTTCCGGCTTTTGAACCGCCGCAAGGGGCCTGCTGTCCGGGGCCCGCGCGCGCAGTCGGATCGTAAACTCTATCGGGAGGCCATGCAGGCCACCCTCCGGGATCAGGCAAATCTCGACATCCACGCGGCAGCGGTGGAAGACCTGCTGGTAACAGATGGCGTTGTATCCGGAGTTATCACCGCAGACGGAACGGAAATTCCCGGTGGCAAGGTGATTTTGACCACGGGAACCTTCCTCCGGGGTCTAATCCATATGGGGGAGACGAAAATCCCCGCGGGTCGGATCGGCGATGCGCCCTCTAACGGGCTGTCCGATACGCTGGAGCGGGCGGGGTTCGAGCTTGGGCGGCTCAAGACCGGCACACCGGCGCGGCTCAAAGGCGGGACGATTGACTGGTCCGTCCTTGAGGAGCAGGCGGGGGATGAGACCCCCGTTCCCTTCTCCTTTCTGACGAAGAGGATCACGACACCGCAGATTTCCTGTCATATCACAACGACGACAGAGGAAACGCACCGGATTATCCGCGAGAATCTGCATCGCGCGCCCATGTATTCCGGGCAGATCGAGGGCACGGGCCCGCGTTACTGCCCGTCGATCGAGGATAAAGTCGTGCGTTTTGCGGAAAAGACAGGGCATCAGATCTTCCTGGAGCCGGAGGGCCTTGACGACGATACGATCTATCCCAATGGCATTTCCACGTCTCTGCCCGAAGATGTGCAGATCGCCTTTCTGCGCTCCATTCCGGGGCTGGAGAAGGTGGAGTGGTATCGCCCGGGCTATGCGATCGAGTATGATTTCGTTGATCCGCGGGAACTCAAACCCACATTGGAGACGCGGCGGCTGAAAAACCTGTATCTTGCCGGACAGATCAACGGGACCACCGGGTATGAGGAGGCGGCGGCGCAAGGCCTGATGGCCGGGCTGAATGCCGCGCGAAGCGCTGGCGGGGGAGAGGATGTGATCTTCGATCGGGCCGATGCCTATATCGGGGTGATGATCGACGACCTGATCACACGGGGCACGAAAGAACCCTATCGGATGTTTACGTCCCGCGCGGAGTACCGCTTGATCTTGCGGGCGGACAATGCGGATCAGCGCCTGACCGGGCTCGGATTGGATATTGGATGTATTGGCGCCGAGCGGGAGGCGGCCTATCGCGCAAAACGGGAGGAGCTCGACGCGGCCCGCGAACTGTTCGATCGCCTCAACATGACCCCCAACGAAGCCCGGCGTCATGGGTTCAACGTCAATCAGGACGGCGTGCGCCGGACAGCGTCGGACCTGCTGGCCTACCCGGAGATTACGACGGCAGATATTTCTCGTGTGTGGCCTGAAGTTTCTGTTTTTAAACCAGAAACTCTGGAGCAAATAGCCATTGACGCGCAATATCGCGGGTATCTGGAGCGGCAGAAGTCGGACATCCGCGACTTTCGGAAAGACGAGACGCTGCGGCTTCCCGATGATCTGATGTTCGAAGACGTGGCCGGCCTCTCCATGGAAGTCCGGACGAAGCTCGCAGCGGTCCGCCCGACAACATTGGGGCAGGCGGCACGCATCTCCGGCGTGACTCCTGCGGCCCTGACGGCGCTTATCTCTTATGTGAAGCGCGGGGCGCATCGCAAACATGGCTGATCCGCAAAGTTCGTTCGGGCCGGAAGAATTTTTGTCAGAGGTGAATGTTTCACGTGAAACATTGGACCGGCTTCTCATTTATGCGGAGCTGCTGCAGAAATGGCAGAAGGCGATCAACCTCATCGGAAAATCGACGCTTCCGGATCTCTGGCGTCGGCATATGCTCGACAGCGCACAGCTCTTAAGTCATACGACAAGATCCAGCGGCATTTGGTTGGACCTGGGAAGCGGGGCGGGCTTTCCGCCTCTGGTGATCGGCATCTGCAGTGGCTTCGAGGTTCACGCGGTCGAAAGTGATCAACGCAAATGCCTGTTCATGCAAAATGTTTCACGTGAAACATCGGCGGGAGTCACGGTTCACAATCGCCGGATTGAGGAAATGGAGCCCTTTACCGCCGATATTATTTCCGCCCGGGCGCTGGCCCCGCTCGAAAAGCTGCTCACCCTTGCGGCGCCCTTTGTCCGGAAAGACACAGAATTGTTCTTTTTAAAGGGACAAGATGTAGATGAGGAATTGACGATAGCCTCTAAATGTTGGAATATGGAGGTCGAGAAACTCCGTAGTTTAACAAGTGAAGACGGTTGCATCCTGAAAATATCAAAGCTGCACCGCCGATCATAGTCTAGAGAGGCCTGAAAATCATGAGTAACGATGTGGCAAGTCTTCATAATCTGGTATCTGCGCGTATCCTGGCCATTGCGAATCAAAAAGGCGGCGTTGGTAAAACCACCACCACCATAAATCTGGCGACGGCTTTGGCGGCGATTGGCCAAAAAGTCCTGATTATTGATATTGATCCGCAGGGGAACGCGAGTACGGGCCTCGGGATTGGCCGTGAGGATCGCGGCGAGAATGTTTATGGGGTCCTTATGGGCGAAACGACGATCCGCGCCGCCATTCACAAGACCAATATACCGCAGCTTGATGTCGTTCCGTCGACGGCGGACCTGTCCGGCGCGGAGCTGGAGCTGATCGAGCTGGACCGGCGCAGTCACCGGCTGTATGATGCGGTGTCGGAAGTGCGCGGCGAGTATGACTATATCCTCGTCGATTGCCCGCCGTCGCTCAATCTCCTGACGCTGAACGCGATGGTGGCCGTGCATGCGGTTGTTGTGCCGCTGCAATGCGAGTTTTTCGCGCTTGAGGGCCTCAGCATGCTGATAAAAACGATTGAGCGGGTGCGGCTCACCCTCAATCCCGGCCTTGAAATCCAGGGGGTTGTCCTGACCATGTTCGACAAGCGGAACAATCTGTCGCTTCAGGTGGCGCAGGATGTCCGCGATTTTCTTGGTGACAAGGTCTACCGGACGGTGATCCCGCGCAATGTCCGGATTTCGGAGGCGCCGAGCCACGGCAAGCCGGTTCTGATCTATGATCATCGCTGCGCCGGCAGCCAGGCCTACATCCGCCTCGCCAGCGAAGTGATCCGGCGGGAACGCCACCTCAATGCGGCCTGAGGGCCGGAATGCGAATAAAGTATGACTGACGATATTTCAAAGAAAAAGCTCGGACGGGGTCTCTCCGCTCTTCTGGGCGACGATGTGGCCACGGATTATGCCGATCTCGACAAGGTGCGCTCGGCCAAGGAAGTCCCGGTGGAGCAGATGCGCGCGAACAGGTTTCAGCCACGTCTCGACTGGGATCAGGAGGCGCTGGAAAGCCTCGCCGCCTCCATCGCGGAAAAAGGTGTCTTGCAACCTATTCTGGTGAGACGAAACCCGACTTCCGACAGTGAGTACGAGATTATCGCCGGAGAACGGCGGTGGCGCGCGGCGCAGATGGCGCAGCTGCATCAGGTGCCGGTCATCATCAAGGAACTGACCGACGCCGAGACCATGGAAATCGCGCTGATCGAGAATATCCAGCGCGAAGACCTGTCGCCGATAGAAGAGGCGGAAGCCTACAAGCGCCTCATGGGGGAATTCGATCACACCCAGGAAACCCTGTCCCAGCATGTCGGCAAGAGCCGGACCCATGTTGCGAATATGATGCGGCTGCTGACCCTGCCGCTGTCCGTGCAGATGATGGTACGGGAGGGCAAGCTGTCTTCCGGGGCGGCCCGGTCGCTCATCAATCAGGATAATGCCGAGGAGTTGGCGAAAAAGATTGTGGCGGAAGGACTTAGCGTCCGCGCCGTGGAAAAGCTCGTCAAGAAAAAGGGCCATCGCAAGGACGGGGAAGGGCCGCTTGGCGTCATGGCGCGCCGGGTGATGAAAAGCCCGGATGTTCGCGCGCTGGAGGACGATCTCGGGGCGGCCATCGGGATGGATGTCTCCATCGATCATTTCGATACGGGCAACGGCACGCTGACCATCACCTATGGGGACCTCGACCAGCTCGATGAAGCCTGCCGCCGCCTGACGCGGGAGCCGCTGAATTTCTTCCGCGACCAGCCGGAGGAGGATCCGCTCGACGAGGACGATGATCTCGAGGATGAATTCGCCGAAGACGCCGAGGAAGACACCGAAGATGAACCCGCGCCCGACCCCGAAGAGGCTTCGGAAGAGGAAGATGAGGACGACGAAAAGGGCTATGAATACGACGACGAAATCAAAAACGCCCTCGGTGATGCATTGAAGGATTAATTCTATTTAAAGATGTTTTATCGATTGTATAAATTACCGTGAGTCCAAAAACCTAATATGCTCAACACCGAAGAAACAAAGCTTGTTGGCGGTTGGAGAAAAAAAGTACGGCCCTCTTTTTACTGAACGTACTGACCCGTCCTTTATTGTTTCAGTAATCAAATCTATGACCTGTCCTTCAACATTGATTCCGAATCTTTTTGTCGTTGTCGTAATATCGTCATGTTGCGTCACGTCCTTTTCGTCTGTTTGATCTTTCGCTCTTTGCAGAAGGAGCACGCCAGTATCTTTCTGGTTAAATTGATATATGCCTTTCGTTTTGACCGCAGGGATCACATAGTCCAACGAAATATGAAAGAGTTCCGAATCTCTTAAAGCGAAGAAGTCTGGATTTGTAACTGCTGGAATATTTTGTGCTACATCGCCCGTAAAGGGCATCCCTACACCTGGAAAGGGCCTTCTAAACGGATAGTCAAATCCCTGTACATCGAATGCATAAACTGGCACAGCAACGCCATCAAATGCCCTCGCATTCCCCGTCCATTGTCCCTTAAACTCATCAATCGGAAGACAAACTAATCTGGCGCTGTCGAAGAACAGATAATCGTTGGAGCGTTTAAAGACCGTTCCACCCCTGAACCAGCCGAAGTCATCCTTCAGGCTCGGAAAGGAACCTTTTTCAGCAGGCCTAATATCGTAGGACAGAACCTTCACTTCCGCATCGTCCCGCGCGTAATAACTGCGCGCGCCAAACACCTTCATCAGCTGCGGATCATCAAAATCATCCATCAGGGCCGTCATCGGCAAGAAGTCTGCCGGAGCAATATTGCCTGTCTCTCCGGCTTTCATCGCGTCCTTTATTTCCCGGCAAACATCCGGAATAATGCTGAGAACCGCGCGGCCATTTTCAAGATGCGCACCCGTAGACAAATCCCGTGCGCGATATGTGAAAGGCCGCTTCTTAAATATGTACTGAAGAGGTTCCCCTCTCGGAATTTCGAGGCAAGGGACCGTGCGATTTATCTCGACCAGTTCGTCGCCGACCTTGAGCTTGATGGCGACGTCGTACATCGGCGTCTGGCCGGAGAGGAGCTTGTAGTAATCCCAGACGTGTGACGCGGTCCAGAAACCGGCGATGACGAGGAGAAACCAGACCCATTTCTTCCGCATAAGGCGGGAGAGCGCCGTTTTAATCCGCGAAAGTTCCATTTTTTCCGACGAGCCACCCTGAAAACACCATTTATAAGAATAATCAGAATATAAAAACAATTCTAAAGATATTCTTAAAACGTGATAGCGAAATACGGATGCTCGCGGCGCGCCTCAATGGGGGAGGGGGCGGAAATGTTCGACGAGATAGTCGATAAAGACCCGGACCTTGGGGGAGAGGTTGCGTTTGTCGGAATAGACGGCGAAGATATCGGTGGCTTTTTCCTCATACTCCGGCAGCAGCGTGATGAGGCGGCCTGCGGCGATGTCCGGATCCACGAGATAGGAGGACAGCTGCGCAATACCGAGCCCGGCGAGGGTCGCGTGATAGACCGCATCGGCGCTGTTGGCGTCGAAATTGCCGGTCGCGGCGAAGGTCCAGGTTTCCTCCCCTTTGCGAAAATGCCAGTCATTCCAGTTCGCGACCGTTGAAATCCTGAGGCAGTTGTGATCTTTAAGATCATCCGGTGTTTGCGGCGCGCCATGCGCCTCGAGGTAGGCTGGGGAGGCGCAGAGATGGCGCTTGCTGCTGGACAGCTTGCAGGCAACGAGAGACGTATCGGTTATCTGCTCGGGAAAGCGAATGGCCAGATCATAGTCGGAGTCGGAGAGATCAATTTGCCGGTCCGTCAGCTCCAGCGCGACCGTCACTTCCGGGAAACTGGCGGTAAAGGCGGGCATCAGTGGCATCAGGCAGGCCTTGCCGAACGCCACCGTCGCCGCGATACGCAAATTTCCCTGCGGCCGGCCGCTGAAGGATTGCGCCAGCTCCTCGGCGCGGGTTACCCCCGCAGAAATCTCGGCACAGCGCTCATAGAATGTCCGCCCTTCCAATGTCGTTGAAATATGCCGGGTGGACCGGTTCAGGAGCCGAACGCCCAGCCGGTCTTCCAGCTGGCTTATCTGTTTGCTGACGGCCGAGGGGGTCAGGCCAAGGGCGCGTGCCGTGGCTGAAAAGCTGCCATGATCCACGACATTCGCGAAAAGGATCATCTGGCTGGCGATATCCATGGGACCTGTGTCTCCATCTTTTCCTGCCGGGCAAAACAGTTTTGACCAGTCAGGCCATTATCGAATGGTGCAGTGCCGTATATATTGTTGCAATGCAGCATAAATATGGCTGCTGTAAATGTCTTTCGCAAGCGTAAAAAGGAAATTTCGATGAATGACTTGTTAAACGAGAACAATTCAGGAGTTCTATCCCTTGCGGACATAGATCGTTGCGTCCGGGAGGGCCGCCGACTTCGGGCTGAGGAAATTCTGAGGTTGATGGGGCGCGCTAACGCGTTGGTCCGCAAATTCTTTTCCATGCTTTACCGGGGAATGAAAATCACCGGAAAGTGGATGACAGCTTGGTTAGAAGCATCCACCCTGCGTCATCAACAGACGAGGCTCCATTATGACTGAGCCGTTAAACGCCGCCGGACTGAAAAGCCTGCCGGGCTATATCCCGCCCTTGTGCCGGGAACTTCGTCCGGCGGAGCATGGTCTGTTATTGCCGCATTTACAACGGCTTGGCCCGGACAGTCTGAGACTGCGTTTCGGATCACCGGTCTCACTCCATACAGTAACGCATTATTGCCGGAACGAAGGGCGGCCCCTGCCGATCATTTGCGGCGCGTTTCTGGGGTTTGACCTTCGCGGTGTTGTCGAGCTCAGGTTCGCAAGCGGCGTTTCGCCCACAGAGGCGGAGCTCGCCATCAGTGTCGAGGATGATTGGCAGCAGATCGGCATCGGAACAGAGCTGATGACCCTCGCGCTTCGATGTGCGCGTGACAGTCATATAGATGCTCTGGCGGTAAACTTCGTGCCCAATAACATGGCCATCCGCCGGCTTGCCCAGAAGTTCGGCGCAGGTTTCTCCCACCAGGCTGGCTTGGTGAAAGGGGTTTTTCCCCTAATCAAGCCGGGTTATGCGGTTATCGCCGGGTCCAAGAGACCGCAATAGCTCTCGTCTGGTGACCCCCGCCCGCCGCTCAACCTGTCATCTCTCTAATAGAGGGAAGATTGTTGGCGGGCGGGGAGCTCGGCGTCGTATTTCTCGGCTTCGAAGTCCGGTTTGGCGCCGCGTGTCATCTGCCCCGCCGTCGGCACGTCGCCGCAGGCGCGAAACGCGGTGGGATCCCAAAGCTTTGAGCGTTTGAGCGCGCGGGCACATTGAAAATACACCGCGTCAATTTCCACCAGAATGACCGAGAGCGGCGTCGTGGCGCCAACGCTAAAGCTTTGAATTAATTCGGATTCTGTCGTTATGGTCGCCCGGCCGTTGATGCGAAGCGTCTCCTCGATCCCCGGAATGAGGAAGAGGAGCGCGACTCGCGGATCATGAAGAATGTTCCGCAAGCTATCGAGGCGGTTATTCCCCCGCCGGTCCGGAATGGCGATATGCCGGTCATCGAGAATGCGGAAAAGCTGCCCCGCCGCATCCCCCCGGGGCGAGCAATCAAGCCCGCCGGGCCCGCTGCTCGCCAGGGCAAAAAACGGCGCCTCCTCGATCCAGCGTCGATATTCCGGCGTAAGAGACGGCGTCTCCTTCGCCAGTGAGTTGGGATTAACGCCACCATACAGCGCCTCAAGCGCCTCGATGGTGGTGATTTTGCTGGATTTCGGCATTTGTTGTACCTGATATGTTATTTGTCGGGGGCAAACATGTTTATTTAGGGCCTTAGTATCCCACAGAGAACCACAGGATTATGACATAATCCTGCGATTTTCTCGAACAGCTCTTCTTTACAACGCCAGCAGCTGTTCTAACTCCCGCATTTCCTTGAAAACCCGCGCGCCGGTGGCAGCGAGGTCGGCGCCGTCGTGATGAGGGGCGTAGCCGTAGCAGGGGATGCCGGCGCGGGCCGCGCCGGTTGCGCCGAGAACGCTATCCTCGATCACCACGGCGCGAGCCGCTTCCACATTGAAGGCGGTGAGCGCGGCCTGAAACAGCGCTGGATCGGGTTTCGAAGTTTTGAGCGTATGGGCGGAGAACATTGCGCCCCGAAACCGCGGGAGCAAGTCTGTCTGGCCAAGGGTAATCGCCATCTTCTCCTCGCTCCCGTTGGAGGCGACACAAAAGGGAATGCCAGCCGCCTCCAGCCGGTCGAGGATTTCGGAAATGCCGTTCACCGCGTCCACACCCCGTTTCAATGCTTCGAATTCCTCGGCATAGACGGCGGCGATCCAGCCCTCGGGGAGGGTCGCGCCGAGACGGATTGCCTCCTGCTCGACACTGACCATGCTCCAGCCGGTAAACATCCCGATGCAGTCTTCCGTTGAGAGCAGCAAGCCATGGCGCGTCAGGTTTTCCGCCAGAACCGCGTTGGAGACCGGTTCCGTATCCACAAGGACGCCGTCACAATCGAAAATAACGAGATCCGGCCGTTTCATCTATCTTTTCCGGTTGGCCATGGCGATGCGCATCAGGGCCCGGCGGCAGATGGCCTCCTCTGGATACCCCGTTGTCTTGCATTTGATTTCCGCCTCCATTGTGATGTCGAGACAGATGGCCATATGGCGGCTCGATTTGCCGGAAATCTGCACGGCGGCCTTTTTCTGGTTGAAATAGGCAATACCTGCCTTGCGGATGGCATCCTCGCTTCGCTGACCGGCATCGCGGAGGGCGGCGGCCTTATGCAGCTGTTTCAATTGCCCCTGAATCATGCGGAGGAAGCCGATGGGGCTTTCGCCCGCGGAAAACGCCTTGTTGAGCTGCCTCTCCAGGGCGTCGAGATTACCCAGAAGCGCCGCATCCATGATATCGAAGATATTCTGCGCCGAGGAATCCCCGATATTGGCGCGCACATCCTCCAACGTCATGGGATCGGTGCGTCCGCGCATATAGAGCACCAGCTTGTCCAGCTCCTGACGGGAAATGGCACGATCACTCCCCAGATTTTCCCGAAGATAATCAATGACTTCCCGCGGCGGATCGATGTTTGCGGCGCCGAGAACCTCGCGGATCAGGCTGAGAATGTCCTGCGATTTGTCATGGGCGCAATGCGTCACGGCGCCATGGGGGGCCTTGTTGATCATCTTGACAAGGGCGCTGTCCTTTCGGATGTCGCCCGCCTCGATCACCAGAAGGCTGTCCGGCAGGTCCTGCTCCGTCAGCGGCTCCAGATAGTCTTTCGAATTATTGTTCGCCCCGCGCAGGCGCACCACCCGCTCTCCCCCCATCATGGAAATGGCCGTGACCTCATCCATCAGGCGGGCGGGGTCTGCGGACAGCTCAGACGCCTGGATGTCGATAAAACGGAAGGGATCTTCAAGGCTGTCCACCACACTCAGGCAGAGGGAGCGGGAGAGTTCCCGCACGAGGCCTTCATCGGGGCCGAAAAACAGGAAAATCCGGACTTTCGGATCGCGGGACTTGAGGAAAGCGGGCAATCTGCTACTGGCCAGTTCCACCGGCTCAACGCCCTGAGAAGTAGACAGAAAGCTGCTGGTTTATCTGTTTGGCGGCGACAAGGGCGGCGCGCTTTTCCGCGTTCTTTGCCGCCGACAGGTTCGCAAATTCCGACTGCACCACATTGTAGGAGGCGATGTTCTGCGTTGATCCGGTATAAAGGACCTCCTGCGCCGCAATATTGACCAGAGAGAATTTGCTGGTCAGGGTCAGGTTAAAGCGGGTTTTCGTGTCGTCACTCTGGATCGCGAGGCCTTCGGCGCGGGTTTCCGTGGTGACCTTCAGCCGATAGACCGGCTCTTTCGGGATCCCGCGTGGATTGGCAAGGTCGAGAAGTTCATTGCGCAGGATCTGACCGATGCGTCCCGGCATCGGTTCGATATATGTTTGCGCCAGCTTTTCCTGAACATCGGCATTGCGGGTTGCGCTGCCGTAGAGCGGCTGGAACCCGCAGGCCACCGCGAGACTCATGATCAGAAAAACAAGACTTACCCTAAATAACGACATTGACGATCCGGTTCGGGACAACGATGACTTTGCGAATGGCATTTTCGCCGATCGCATTCTGGACTGATTTCTGCGCGAGCGCAATTTCTTCCACTTTCGCCGCCTCCTCATCAAGTGCAACCTCAATGGTGGCGCGCAGCTTGCCCTTTACCTGAACGGCCATGGTGACCCTGTCTTCCACAGTCAGTGCCGGGTCCGCTTTCGGCCAGGGCGTGTCCACCAGCATGGTGTCATGACCCAGAATCTGCCAAAGCTCTTCCGCTAGGTGGGGCATCATCGGCGCGATCAGCTTGACGATCGTCTCCATGCTTTCGCGCAGCGCCCATTTCACATCGGCACTGTCTTCAAACTTGACCTCCCCGAGCGCTTTCATGAATTCATAGATACGGGCGATGGCGTTATTGAAATGCAGATCCTCGATATTCTGGGTGACCTGGGCGACCGTTTTATGGGCGATCTTTCGAAGGCCCAAGGCGGCATCGGAAAATTCAGCCGGCTCCGGTGCGTCCGTCGCCGCAGCCATGTCGAGATTCTCCGAAATATAACGATGCAGGCGCTGGACAAAGCGCCAGGCGCCCGTCGCGCCCGCGTCGGTCCATTCCATGTCGCGATCGGGCGGGCTGTCGGAGAGCACATACCAGCGGGCGGCGTCGGCGCCGAATTTCTCGATAATCGCGCCGGGATCAACGACGTTCTTTTTCGATTTCGACATCTTCTCAACGCCACCGATGGTGACAGGCTTGCCGGTGGCGAGCTCGATCAGGTCTCCGGCGTCGTTATGGTCCACCTCGTCCGGCAGTAACCATTCGCCGCTTGTGGATTTATAGGTCTCGTGGGTGACCATGCCCTGCGTGAACAGCCCGGCAAAGGGTTCCTTCACATCGGACCAGCCGGTTTCCATCATGCCGCGGGAATAAAAGCGCGAATACAGCAGATGCAGGATCGCATGCTCGATCCCGCCGATATACTGATCGACGGGCAGCCAATAATCGACTTTTTCCCGGTCTACCGGTACGTCGGCGCGCGGGGAACAGAAGCGCGCGAAATACCAGGAACTATCGACGAAAGTATCCATGGTGTCGGTTTCGCGTGTCGCCTCCCCGCCGCATTTCGGGCATGTGACATGTTTCCATGTCGGATGATGATCGAGCGGATTGCCCGGTTTGTCGAAAGTGACGTCCTCGGGCAGGGTGACGGGAAGGTTTTCCTCCGCCTCTGCGACCGTGCCGCATTTGTCGCAATGAATCATCGGGATCGGGCAGCCCCAGTAGCGCTGACGCGAAAGGCCCCAGTCCCGCAAGCGGTAATTGATCTTTTCCGTGCCCTTGCCGATGGCTTCAAGCCGCCGGATTACCTCGGCTTTCGCGGCCTCGACCTCCATGCCGTTCAGGAAATCCGAATTGATGATCTTGCCGGGGCCGGTATAGGCCTCGGTGCCGATTTCGGGGTCTTTCCCCTCAGGCGCAACGACAGGGGTGACTTCCAAGCCATATTTCCGAGCGAAATCAAGGTCGCGCTGGTCATGAGCCGGACAGCCGAAGATCGCGCCGGTGCCATAATCCATCAGGACGAAGTTGGCGACATAGATCGGCAGGGTTTTTCCCTCAATAAAGGGATGTGCAACTTTCAGGCCCGTATCCACGCCCTTTTTCTCCGCTTTTTCAATGGCTTCCTCGCTCGTGCCCATCTGGTGACACTCGGCGACGAAGGCCGCGACTTTTGCATCATCCTTCGCGAGACGCTGGGTCAGCGGATGATCGGCGGACACCGCCATGAAACTCGCTCCGAAAAGCGTGTCGGGGCGCGTGGTATAGATATTGAGGGGCTCGTTCTCGCCGATAATGTCGAAGGCGACATGCGCACCCTGGCTACGGCCGATCCAGTTCTGCTGCATCAGGCGGACGCGATCGGGCCAGCGATCGAGGGTGTCAAGCGCGTCCAGCAGTTCCTCGCTATAGTCGGAAATGCGGAACATCCATTGATCAAGCTTGCGTTTCTCGACCACGGCGCCAGAGCGCCAGCCCTTGCCGTCGATCACCTGCTCATTGGCCAGCACGGTCATGTCGATAGGGTCCCAGTTGACCCAGCTTTCCTTGCGGTAGACGAGGCCTTTTTTAAAGAAATCGAGGAAGAGCTTCTGCTGATGCCCGTAATAGCCGGGATGACAGGTGGCGATTTCCTTGCTCCAGTCGAGGGAAAGGCCCATGCCCTTCAGCTCATCGCGCATATGGGCGATATTGGCATAGGTCCATTCCGCGGGATGCACGCCCTTGTCACGGGCGGCATTTTCCGCAGGCAGCCCGAACGCGTCCCAGCCCATCGGATGCAGCACATTGAAGCCTTGCGCCTTTTTATAACGGGCGACCACATCGCCCATGGTGTAGTTGCGCACATGGCCGATATGGATACGGCCGGACGGGTAGGGGAACATCTCCAGCACATAATATTTCGGTTTGGCCGGATCGGCCTCCACTTCGAAACTCTTATGTTCGGCCCAGCCGGCCTGCCATTTGGCTTCTACTTCTTTTGCATTATAGCGGGACATAGCCTGTTTCCCGTTCCATCCTGGTCATCATGTCATAAAAGAGGGGCGATCCGTGTTCGCCCGTGGGTCGTTAAAAGCGGCGTGTCCCTTAAAATTCAGTACAAGACCGGACCTTATAAGGTTATTCGCCTTCGCGCGCTACCCTGAGGCCACGGGCTCTCGATAGAATGGCATTTTCAAGGTCTGCCGTTACCTTCGGTGCGAGCGGGACGGCAATCCACTGGTTCGCTGTATCCAGGTTCTGTTTGAACGCCGTCACCCTGATCCCGTCCGCGCGCAGGCGCCGGTCAAGGATGTAGACGGTCACCTTGAAGCGCTCATTCGGGGAATCGGGGGAGGAATACCAGTCCGTTATGATCACGCCGCCAAACGGATCCGCCGATGAAAGCGGCATAAAGGAGAGGGTATCGAGAGACGCGCGCCAGAGATAGGCGTTGACGCCGAGACCCCCGCCGCCGCCGCCAAGGCCATCCTGAAGGTCCTTCTCATCACCGCCAAAAAGACCGCCCTTGCCGAAGATCGTGTCATCCGGCGCATTTCCCGTCTGATAGACCTGACCGCGACTTGAGGTCGGAAAGGTCGAATTCGAACTCATATCAGATTCACACCCCGCCAGCAAAAGCGCCAGGCAGCATCCGCCCGCCAGTGCAAATTTTCCTCGTCGTGTCATATCTGTCAAAACCCTCATGTTTCTTGGCTACTAGACGCTTGAAATTGGGCAAAATCAAGAACGGTGAGTTTATGCCAGCTTTCTTGCCCCGACAACAGCAGAAATTAAGGGAGTTGCCTTCTTTTCGGGATTCGGGCCCGCGCCCCGCAAATCCGCAGTGCGGCAGAAATGTGACTTTTTAAGCACAGTCCGGTAATTTTGGTAAAAACGCCATCGTCTTGCGCTTGACCGGGAGGCCATTAACCTTCTTTACTCCGTCTTGACTAACGGGCCAACCGGCCTTGCGTCTGTATTTTAATCTAGTTCTCTAGCTTGTGATGAGCAGAGGGGAGACAAAATGAAAAAAGCAATCTTGGGTACAACAGCGCTTGTCGCAGTTGGTGCATTGGCTGCATCACCTGCTTTGGCCGCTGAAAAAATCAAACTTAATGTTGGCGGCTATATGCAATCCACATACTTCTATCAGGATTCAGATGAGCCGGCTGGCACGCCGAGCCGTACTTCTGACCGTGTAACGCAGGAAGGTGAAATCCACTTCAAGGGTTCCACTACTCTGGACAACGGTATCCAGTTCGGTGTTGAGGTTCAGCTCGAAGCCTATACAAATGCCGACCAGCTTGACGAAACCTTCATCTTTATTGAAGGTTCCTTCGGTCGCGTTCTGATCGGTTCAGAAGACAGTGCTGCATACCTGATGCATTACGCCAGTCCGTCACCGGTTCCGATGTATGGCGCGGATTCGCCCAACATTTGGCCGACGGGTCAGGTGAACACCACCCGTCCGAACCTGTTCGGATTCCGGGACGTGGACAAGATTACCTATTTCACACCGCGTTTCGCCGGCTTCCAGTTGGGTGGTTCTTATGTTCCCGATGGAACCTCTGAAACGGGTTCCCTTGGAAATGGCCAGTATTCGGCCCCGAACCCCAAAGCCGGTCTTGATCGCAGTTGGTCAGCTGCGGCCAACTATGTCAACAAATTTGGTGCTGTTGACGTAGCGTTCTCCGCAGGTTATCAGGAGGGGAAAGTTTTTGGTGCTGCTGAAGATATGAGCGAATACTCTTTTGGTACTTCTATTGGCGTTGCAGGCTTCACAATCGGTGGTGGTTATAAACAGGTAAAGGACATAGCCGGTATTTCTGATAATGACAGCAAGGTATGGTCCGCAGGTCTGAAATACGGCATGGGTCCATGGGCAGTTGGTGTTCAGTACGCCAAGACGACTTTCGATCAGCTTCAGACTGTTGGTACGGGCACTCTTGATGATCAGGATACCTGGATCATCGGTGGTCAGTACACACTCGGCCCCGGAATCACGGCCTTCGGTGGTGTGCAGATGGACGACAACAACCTGACTGCAAGCTCGTCAACTCGTATGGCTGGCGAGACGAATACGTTCTTCGTTGGTACAGCTCTCTCCTTCTAATCTGAAGGTTTGTAAGACTGAGGAGGGCAGGTTTCCTGCCCTCCTTTTTTATTGCCCATCCATAGTCAGCTGATTATTTTGTCCACAGAAATTTTAATTCAGAAAAGCGATAACACTATGGGCGGGATTATCTGGCTGGCGTCATATCCGAAATCGGGAAACACCTGGGTGCGGACGTTTCTGCATAACCTGCTGCTCAATGCCAACCGGCCGGCGGACCTCAATGAGCTGACCAAATTCACCATCGGCGATGGTAACAAGGCCTGGTACGAACAGGTGACCGGAAAGCCGTTCGACAGCTTTTCCGATGAGGAGGTCGCCGCGCTGGTCCCCCGGGTTCATCAGGCCTATGCCCGCACACGCCCGGATTCGGTTTTTGTTAAAACCCATAACTGGCTCGGTACGGCGCATGGCGTGCCCCTGATCACGCCGGATTTCACGGCGGGCGCCGTTTACATCGTGCGAAATCCGCTGGATGTAGTGATTTCCCTCTCCGATCATTATGGCATGCCGATTGACCAGGGCGTGGAGATGATGACGGATGTCGAGGCCTATAGCGCCGAGACGGACCGCAAGCTTCCGGATTATCTCAGTTCCTGGTCCAACCATGTGACCTCCTGGCAGGCAATGGAGAAATCGCGGCGGCATATCATGCGCTATGAGGATATGCTCTACAAACCGGAACAGACCTTTGGGGCGCTTGCGAAATTCCTCGGCCTGAAACCCCCGAAGGAACGGCTTCGCCGGGCGATCAAGTTTTCCTCCTTCGATGCGTCGCGCAAGCAGGAGGACGAGAAAGGCTTTAACGAACGATCCGACAAGGCCGAGAAATTTTTCCGTGTGGGCAAGGCGGGGCAATGGAAGACGACCCTGACCCCGGACCAGATCGAGAAAATCGTCACCGCCCATCGGGATGTGATGAAGGAATTCAAATATCTGCCGCCCGGATACAAGTGAATTTTTACAAAAAATTAACCATAAAACCGGCTGAAATGCAGAAATCAGGCTCTTATATATCACAAAATGCCTGTTTTTAGAGTTTAAGGGAAAATTCGCCAATGACCAGCGACGCTTCGGACATAGACCGCGATATCGCCGCAAATTTTGAGGAAATCCGCGCCCGGATCGATAAGGCAGCAAAAAAGTGGGAACGCAATCCGGGCGATATCGACCTCATCGCCGTCAGCAAGCGGCATCCGGCTGCCGCCGTAGAGGCTGCCTTGCGTCTCGGCCACCGGCAGTTCGGTGAAAATCGCGTGCAGGAAGCGCAGGAGAAATGGCCGGACTTCCGCGCGCAGTACCCGAATGTGGAGTTACGCCTGATCGGCCCGTTGCAGACCAACAAGGCAAAGGACGCCGTGGCGCTTTTTGATATTATTGAGACGGTCGATCGACCTAAACTCGCGCGAATCCTCGCCAAGGAGATGGCCTCGGCGGATCGGTCATTGCCGGTGTATATTCAGGTGAATACGGGCAAGGAGCCGCAGAAAGCCGGCGTTTTCCCCGAAGATGCCGATGCGTTCATTACGGACTGCCGGGACAACCTTGGCCTCGACGTTATCGGCTTGATGTGCATTCCGCCACTGGAGGAGCAACCGGCCCCGCATTTTGCCCTGCTTGCGAAAATTGCGGCGCGGAACGGGCTTGAACGCCTCAGCATGGGAATGAGCGCGGATTTTGAAACGGCGGTGCAGTTCGGCGCAACCTCTGTGCGGGTGGGAACGGCCCTTTTCGGAAGCCGCGCCGACAAATAACCCTACGCTGCTATGATGCGGATTGCGGTGTTGTCCTCAATCGCCGCGAGCAGTGTCAACAGATCGGTTTTTTCAAGGGCAACACAGCCCTCCGTCGGGCCGTAGTCCTGCCGCGCGACATGCATGAAAATGCAGCTTCCGGCGCCCTTGACGACGGGATTATCATTATGGCCGAGGACGACAACAAGATCATACAGCTCATCCTCCCGCCAGAGGGTTTCATGGCGTGCATCAAACGGCAGGCGGACGGGGCGGTTATAGGCTTCATGATCCGGATCATCGCACCAGCCGTCATTGCGGTCGATTTCTTGCGCAGGAAGGATGGTTTGGGGTTTTGCACCCCTGTCGGCGCGATATAAAAGCTTTCGAAGGGCAAAACGCCCCGACGGGCTCGCATGATCGCCTTCGTGCTTGTCAGCTGCAACCCCGCCTTTGCCGAGGGCGCAGTCAAATGTCAGATCTTTATAGGACAGAAGGCCGCGCGATCCGTCCTGTTGCGTTACATAGATATCCATTCCGCAAGTTTAATGCAGTCGCATCCGGCTGTCATGCCCTTGATTGCGGTCTTAAGGAGAGGGATTGTCGTTTATCTGTCGATACCCTGCAGTGGCGGGCCGGCTATTTTCCATAGCGTCAGCGGTTTTTTGATAAGCGCTACTCGCCTGCTGGGCGGCTATCGCCTTTTCCGGCGGTGTGGCGAGCCGGAAACTCTGAAAGACGGCGTGAAGCTGCTCTTCCGTCAGCTCCTGAGTTTGCAGGGCCTTGGCCTTTTCCACATTCTGCAGAAGGTCGGGTTTCTCGCCCTTCCATTCCAGACCGATCGGGGTTGTCATTGTCCGGGGAGCCTCATTCACCGCTTCCGGCTCTGGTAGCGGCGCCTGCATTACGGGAGCGATCGCCGTTGGCGCCATGACGCCAGGCGTTGTTTCTTCTGCTTTGGCAGGGGCGGCCATTGCGTCCCCGTCAGGGGCGGCGGCAATCATCTCGGCCGGAGCAGCCTCGTCGTCATCGGAGAAAAGCGCCAGCATATGCCCGCCGATATCGTGACCGGTCGCATCCTCAATCGCGGAGTTGATAAAAGAGGCGGCAAGGCCGATGCCACCACCGAAAATGGTGCCGCCAATCATGCGCGCGCCCGGGCTAAGCTCATCACCTGTAATTTCCCGGTAGAGGGAAGAGATACCCGGTATATGCTGAAGCGGGTTGATGATGTCGAGAAAATCATCAAAACCGAAGCCATCCTCGCCAAAGCCGCCTTCGTCGGCGACCTTGTTGCCCGCCTCGTCCAGTTTTTCCGCCGGAACATATTGGGCGACCGGGCTGTTCGGCAGGTCCCGATCAAGATAGGCATAGGGGTTGTTGGTTACAGCATTTGTCAGCATTCATCTCTCCTTGCCTGTAGTATTTAGCAAGGAGCGTGCCAGTCTGGGCGAGAGAAATCGCCGGAATTCGCACTATATATCAACAGCAACCGGCAAATACTGCCGCTTATGCCGTTATTTCCTACAAATAATGCCCACTGCGCTTTTTCTTGGTGGCGAGATACAGCTCGTTATGGGTGTTGGAGGGGAATTTGTGCGCCACCCGTTCCGTCACGGCAATACCATGGCGTTCAAGGCCCTCAACCTTTTCCGGGTTATTGGTCATCAGCCGGACGTTTCGGAAGCCCAGAAGCTTGAGCATTTCGGCGGCGGGCTGGAACACCCGTTCATCCGCATCAAAACCGAGCCGCTCATTGGCGTCAATGGTATCGAAGCCCTGCTCCTGCAGTTTGTAGGCGCGAAGCTTGTTGATCAGGCCGATACCGCGGCCTTCCTGTGCGAGATACAAGAGGACGCCGCCACCTTCTTCCCCGATGGCCTTGAGCGCGCCGCGCAGCTGTTCCCCGCAATCGCATTTGAGGGAGCCAATGAGATCACCGGTAAAACATTCCGAATGGAGCCGTGTGAGAACAGGATCGCGCGCGCTCGGTGTGCCGACGACGATTGCCAGATGTTCGATTCCGCCATCCTTCGGGCGGAACGCATGGAATGTACAATTTTCCGCCGCCTGCAACGGCACTTTGGCGGAGGCGACACGCTTGAGCTGCAGGGCAGCGACTTCTTCGAAGGCAAGAATATCGTCCAGGCTGACGACGGAGAGATCAAAATCATTTTGCAAATCGGTCACTTTCGCAGGTGAGAGCGGCGCGGCGAGAACCGAGGGCAGCAACCGGCCGAGCTTGGCAAGCTTGATGGCGGCAGGGATTGTGGGCGGCACGCTTTCCTTTATGCGCGTAAAGGGCCCCCGAAATGGCTGGTCCAGGTCATGGACAGCGTCGGCCAGCGCCCGCATCAGCGGGGCATCCATCCAGTCCTCGATCACCACGCGCACAGCGTCGTCTCCGGTCGGCTGGATATGCAGGACATTGGCACGATGGGCGGTCAGGGCCAGAACCGGTGTTGCGCCGCTGCGCTCGGCAAGCGTTTCAAGTTCCGCATCAAACGCCATTTCCGTTGCGAGAACGAGCGAGGTTTCCTCCGGACCTGTGACGATGATGCTCAACCCCCGGCGTAAATCCGCGATAGCGCGGTCAACGGCCCGCAGCCGCCTGAGATCGGTTTCATTCTTGTTGTTGCTGCTCATATACCTGATTTCCGGTGCGGACAAAAAGCGATGTTGCAAGATTATTAGCAGGCATGAGTGGATGGCCGCAAATGTAATATTATCACAATCGTCATAGGGAGAACGTTTTTCTGTCCTGTTCGTGAATTTTGGGGCGCTTCCGTGATCGCGGCGATCAATGTGCTTCACATTCGCGTGAAAAAGGGGGCCTTTGACCCGTCCTTGCCCTTGAATGCCCCCTTATGCTACCAATTTTTAGCATGGCAGGGTAAGGTCAGCATACGGCCGAAAACAGTAATCAGGGTGGAACAAGATGACGAGCGGCAAAAAGATTCTTCTGGTCGATGATGATAACAGCCTGCGGGAAACGCTGGCGGAACAGCTTGATCTGCATGAGGAATTCCTGACACATCAGGCGGAAACCGCCTGTGATGCGCTGAAAATGGTCAAGAACAGCCATTTCGACCTGATCCTGCTGGATGTCGGGTTGCCGGACATGGACGGGCGCGAAGCCTGTAAATTGATCCGGAAGTCCGGGAACAAGGCGCCGATCATCATGCTGACGGCCCAGGACAGCGACAGCGACCAGATTCTCGGCCTTGAATCCGGGGCCAATGATTATGTGGCGAAACCGTTTCGCATTGGGGTGCTGCTGGCCCGTATCCGCGCCCAACTTCGCCAGCATGAACAGAGCGAAGATGCGGTTTTTACCATCGGCCCCTACAGCTTTCGCCCGGCGGGCAAGCTGATGCTGCATAAGGAGTCGGGCCAGAAGGTCCGCCTGACCGAGAAGGAAACCTCCATCCTCAAATATCTCTATCGCGCCGGCAACAAGGTGGTGACCCGCGATATCTTGCTTAATGAGGTCTGGGGATATAACGCCGGGGTGACGACCCACACGCTGGAAACCCATATCTATCGGCTGCGCCAGAAAATCGAGACGGAACCGTCGGACGCGAAAATCCTCATCACGGAGCCGGGCGGCTATCGCCTTGTGCCGTAAAGCCCTGTTTCAGCCGTTGTCCCGGAGCACCTGACCGGCCAGATAGAGGCTTCCCGTGATCAGTAGTCGGGACGGCTTTTCTGCGAGATCGGGCGCCAAAGCCTCCACTGCTGCCATCATGGATGGCATTTCCCTCGCCGCCAGGCCGCCCGCCCGGGCAAGCGCGGCAAGGTCCTCCGCCGAGGTGCTCGCGGCCTCACCCGGGATGGCGATGCAATGCCCTTTTTCAACAATCCCGGCAAGCCGGGCGAAATAGGATTTCTGATCCTTGGTATTCAGCATCCCGGCAATCAGGTAAGTCGGCTTCGGGTCGCGCTCGTTCCAATCGGTAAAGCTGGCGGCAATCTGTTCCGCCGCCGCCGGGTTATGGCCACCGTCAAGCCAGACGTCCACATGCCCCGGCAGCGCGTCGACAATCGGGCCTCTGTTTAACCGTTGCATTCGCGCGGGCCATTCGACGGTTTGCAACCCTTTCGCAATGGCGGCGTCTGAGACCGTAAATCCGCCAAGCTGGTCGAGGCAGGCCACGGCCGTTGCGGCATTCTCAATCTGGTACAGGCCATGAAGCGAGGGAGCGGTAAAGCGGCGCGCGCCACTTGCGCCCCGATACTCCCAGCCATCAGCGGTTCTGCGGCAAGACCATTCCCTGTCATATATATAAGGTTGAGAGCCAAGCTTTTCTGCGGTTTTCTGCAAGACCTCAAGGGCAACGGGATCTTGCGGGCCGATAATAACCGGCACATCCGGCTTGATAATCCCGGCCTTTTCCCCGGCAATTCCGGCAAGATCGGTCCCGAGAAACTCCGCATGATCATGAGAGATCGGCGTGATTGCCGTAAGCGCCGGGCGTGCCACCACATTGGTGGCGTCATAGCGCCCGCCGAGCCCGGTCTCGAGTAGGAGAATATCGCCGGGTGTCTCGGCAAAGGCCTTGAAGGCGGCGATGGTGGTAATCTCGAAATAAGTGATGGGGGTGTCGCCATTCGCCTTTTCACAGTCGAGGAGAAGATCGCTTAAAGAGTCTTCCTCGATGATCTTTCCGGCAAGACGAATGCGTTCGGCAAAACGGACGAGATGCGGGGACGTATAGACATGAACGCGATAGCCCGCGGCCTCCAGCATCGCACGAAGATTGGCGAGAAGGGAGCCCTTGCCATTGGTGCCCGCCACATGGATGACAGGAGGCAGGCGCTGCTCCGGATGATCGAGCTTCGCAAGCAGCGGCAGCATCCGGTCAAGGGTGAGGTCGATGACCTTCGGATGCAAGGTCATCATCCTCGCCAGAATCCGGTCGCTGTTACTCCCGGTCATGGCAGGGTCAGGCTATTTAATGTTGGAGACAGTATTTTTGCCCGTCTCCGCCTTCTTGCCTGTTACGGTCTTATCGGCGGGTTTTTTACCGCTTTCCTTGATTGCGGGCGGCAGTTTCAGCTTGCTGGCGAGCAGTTCGACGACGCGGGTCAAGGTTTCGCGCATGTCCCGGCGATGAACCACCATGTCGAGCATGCCATGCTCCAGCAGGAATTCCGCGCGCTGGAACCCGTCGGGCAGGGTTTCGCGAATTGTCTCCTCGATCACCCGCGGTCCGGCAAAACAGATCAGCGCACCGGGCTCGGCAATCTGGATATCGCCCAGCATCGCATAGGAGGCCGTCACCCCGCCCGTTGTCGGATCGGTGAGAACGACGATAAAGGGGAGGCGATGTTCCTTCAGGCGCTGGATCGCGACCGTGGTGCGCGGCATCTGCATGAGGGAGAGAATTCCCTCCTGCATGCGGGCGCCCCCGGCGGCAGAGAAGAGGATCAGCGGGGCTTTCTGCAAAATCGCAAGCTTGGAGGCAGAGACGATGGCCTCTCCCACGGCGAGGCCAAGGGAGCCGCCCATGAAATCGAAATTCTGCACAGCTATGACCGCGGGATTGCCGCCCATCTTGCCATGGGCGACCTTCATGGCGTCACTATCGCCGGTTTTATGGCGCGCATCCTTCAGCCGCTCCGTATAGCGCTTGGAATCGCGAAATTTCAGTGGATCTACCGGCACTTCGGGCAGCTCGATCAGGTCGTATTTTGATCCATCGAAGAGGGCCTCGAACCGTTCCTGGGGCGAGATCCGCATATGGTAGTCACAATGGTTACAGACGTTCTGGTTGGCTTGCAGGTCGTTATGGAACAGCATCTGGCCGCAATCGGGGCATTTTACCCAGAGATTGTCGGGCGTGTCCTGTTTCGTGGTCAACTGCCGGAATTTCGGCAGGACCTTGTTCGTCAACCAGTTCATAATCCTGTCCTGTTACGTCTTTTTTACGCTCCGGATGCCCGCCGAAATCTCGCGGGCGAGGCCGAGTACCCGTTTTACCGCATCTTTATCATCCCTGCCAAGAGCGACCTGCTCGACAAGGGCGGTGCCCACCACCGCGCCTTCGGCAATTTTCGCAATTTCCGCCGCCTGCTCCCCGGTTCTGAGACCGAATCCCACGGCGATCGGCAGATCCGTCGTTTTGCGTATCCGGGCGAGGGCCTTTGCTACGTCACTTGGCTTTGGTGCCGCGGCGCCTGTCGTTCCGGCAATGGACACATAGTAAAGGAAGCCGGATGAATTGGCGAGAACCTTCGGCAGACGCTTGTCATCTGTCGTCGGCGTTGCCAGGCGGATGAAGTTAAGACCGGCGTCCCGGGCCGGGAGACAGAGCTCGCTATCCTCCTCGGACGGGAGATCGACAACGATCAACCCGTCAACCCCGGCAGCCGTTGCATCAATGAGGAATTGGTCAACGCCATAGTTATAAATCGGATTGTAATAGCCCATCAGTACGATCGGTGTGTCGTTATCGCCCTCACGAAACTCGGAAATCAGTTTCAGGGTCTTTTTGAGGGTCGTGCCGGAGGCAAGCGCGCGCAAGCCAGCCTTCTGGATTGCCGGGCCATCGGCCATCGGGTCGGTAAAGGGCAGGCCCACCTCGATAATATCTGCCCCGGCAGCGGGCAGTCCTTTCACGATTTCGAGGGCGGTCTCGTAATTCGGGTCCCCGGCCATGACATAGGTGACAAAGGCGGCGCGCCCCTCGGCCTTCAAGGCCGTGAAACGACGGTCAATACGGGTTTCGCTCACAACTCAACTCCCAACGCATCGGCAACAGTGAAAATATCCTTGTCGCCACGACCGGAGAGGTTGACGACGATGAGATGATCCTCTGGCAGGCCGGGCGCGAGTTTTTCAAGATAGGCAAGCGCATGGGCGCTCTCCAGCGCCGGGATAATTCCTTCCAGCTTGCAGCAGAGCTGGAACGCATCGAGCGCCTCCTGATCCGTTGCATTGACATATTTGACCCGCCCGACGTCATTGAGCCAGGAATGCTCCGGACCGATCCCGGGGTAATCAAGACCGGCGGAAATGGAATGCGCCTCCAGTATCTGTCCGTCGTCATCCTGCAACAGATAGGTCCGGTTGCCATGGAGAACGCCCGGCCGCCCGCCTTTCAGCGACGCGGCATGTTTGTCGGTGTCGATCCCGTGGCCGGCTGCCTCAACGCCGATAATACTGACTTTCTCGTCATCGAGGAACGGATGGAACAGGCCCATGGCGTTCGATCCACCGCCGATGCAGGCAAGCAGGGTGTCGGGAAGGCGTCCTTCCGTGGCCATGATCTGACGGCGGGTTTCCTCGCCGATCACGCATTGAAAATCACGGACAAGCTCCGGATACGGGTGCGGTCCCGCGACCGTGCCGATAATATAGAAGGTATCGTCCACATTCGTGACCCAGTCGCGCAGCGCCTCGTTCATGGCGTCTTTCAGGGTGCGCGCGCCGGACTTCACCGGGATAACCTCCGCACCCAGCAGCTTCATGCGGAAAACATTGGGTTTCTGCCGCTCGATATCCGTCTCACCCATATAGATCGCGCATTTGAGACCGAAACGCGCGGCGACAGTAGCCGTGGCGACACCATGCTGGCCCGCGCCGGTCTCCGCGATGATGCGTTTCTTGCCCATGCGCCGGGCGAGCAGGATCTGCCCCATGCAGTTGTTGATCTTGTGCGCGCCGGTATGGTTCAGATCCTCCCGCTTGAGGTAGATTTTCGCGCCGCCGTAATGCTCGGTCAGCCGCTCAGCGAAATAGAGCGGGGATTCGCGCCCGACGAAATTCTTCAAAAGACCTGAAAGCTCTTCGGCGAACTCCGGATCTTTTTTCGAGGCTTCATAGGCGGCATCCAGTTCCAGGATAAGCGGCATCAATGTCTCGGCGACGAATTGCCCGCCGAAAATGCCGAAATGGCCCGTTTCATCCGGCCCGGTGCGATAGCTGTTCAGTTTCGACATGGTTTTCTACGTTTCAGCCTGTTTTCTGTGTTTCGATAGCGCGTGTTGCCATCAGGAATGCCTCTATCGCCGCGGGATCTTTACATCCCGGCTGGAACTCGACGCCCGAGGAGGTGTCGACGATATGTGCGCCGGATACACGGACCGCTTCGGCGATGTTCTCCAATTTCAGCCCACCTGCCAGCATCCAGGGGCTTTTGATCTTTGTGTTTGCCAGTAATTTCCAGTCGAAGGCGAGGCCATTGCCGCCCGGGAGCGCATTCTTCATGGCTTTAGGCTCTTTCGCGTCAAAAAGTAACATATCCGCAACCCTCTCATAAGATGATGCGGTCGCAATCGACGCGGCACTGTCGATCTTGATAGCCTTCATCACGGGAAGATTGAATGCCTGTTTGATGTCGCGCACCCGTTCCGGCGTTTCCGATCCATGAAGCTGTATCCAATCCAATGATACGGCATCCAGCACATTGCGGATCAGCTCATCAACGGGATCGACAAAAAGCCCGACCTTCTGAACGGTTTTGGGGATATCTGCCGCAAGTTCCGCGGCCTTTTCCGGTGAAACATTGCGCGGGCTGGGTGGATAGAAGACAAAGCCGACGAAGGCTGCGCCATTTTCGACGGCGGCGGCAACGGCCGCGGCGTCATTCAACCCGCATATTTTCGCAGCAACAGTCATCTAGGCGGCCAGGTCCCCGACAATCGTACTGACGGCGGCGGCGGGGTCTGCAGCGCCAGTAATGGGGCGGCCGATCACCAGATAGCTCGCGCCGTCGGTCATGGCCTCGACCGGGGTTTTCACTCGCTTCTGATCGCCATGATCGCTGCCGAGCGGACGGATGCCGGGGACGACCAGCTTGAAGTCCGGGCCGCAAACGCGACGAAGGGCCTGAATTTCGCGCGGGGAACAGATAACCCCGTCGGCGCCGTTCTTTTGCGCAAGCTCGGCAAGACGCAGGACCTGTTCTTCGGCAGGGCTATCCACACCAACGGCTTTCAGATCGGCATCATCCATGCTGGTCAGTACCGTAACGCCAAGGATCAGGGGACGTTCTTCGCCAAACTCGGCGGAAGCATCGGCCGCCGCGCGGATCATGGCCGGGCCGCCGCTTGCATGAATAGTCAGCATCGTCGGCTTGATGAATTTCGCCGCCGCGCGCACGCCACCGGCAACGGTGTTGGGAATATCGTGGAACTTGAGATCGAGAAACAGCGGCGTTGCCTCTCCCGCGACCGCCATCACGCCCTGCGGGCCATGGGAGGTGAAGAACTCCTTGCCCAGCTTGATCCCGCCGGAGATCGGAGCGATTGTGCGTCCAAGAGCTATGGCCGCCTCCAGATCAGTCGTATCGATGGCGGTGAAAACGGCATTTTGCGGCGTCTGTCTCATGTCCATACATCCTGTTTTCTGAGATATAGGTGAAATCTGCCGCGATAATAGAGGCTTTCGTCAAAATGAAAAGCGATAGACGCAGAAAATGACATGATTTTCACAGCTATTTCTGACCAGTTGCCTCATAGGCAAGGATTGCAGCGGCAAGATCCTCCAGCGCGGCCCCGGTCGACTTGAATAGCGTGATTTCCTCGCTACTGCTGCGCCCCGGGTGGCGGTTGCGGCAGAGGTCATAGAGATCGGCCTTGAGATCCTGCTCCGTGATCGCACCCGCCTTCATGGCAAGGACGATATCCCCGGCCTCGTTCAGGCCGCCTTCGCGCGTATCCACGAAGACATTGGCGATCCGGATGGCGGCATCATCGGTTTCGCGCATGGTCGGGGTAAAGGCGCCGACAAGATCGACATGGACGCCCGGTTTCAGCCAGTCCCCATGGATGAGAGGTTCGGTGGATAGCGTGGCGCAGGAAATAATGTTAGTCGTTGCGGCAGCAGCCTCCAGATCGGTCACTGCGTTTGCCTGAAATCCTTCGCGCGCCAGCTCCTCGGCGAGGCGTTCTGCTTTTTCGGCGCGATGGTTCCAGATGGAGACCTCTTTTATCGGGCGGACGGCGGCATGGGCGCGCACGAGACACGGCGCCATGGCGCCAGCACCGACCATCAGCAATTTGCTCGCCTCTTTCCGCGCGAGGAAGGAGGCCGCGAGCGCAGAGGCGGAGGCCGTGCGGCGGGTTGTCAACTCGCCAGCGTTCATAAAGGCGAGGGCTTGCCCATCCACCGCATCAAACAATTGGTACGTACCCTGGACCGACGGCAGGCCCCGGCTTCCGTTTTCCGGCATCACTGTCACGGTTTTAAGGCCGAGATATTTTCCCGACTGCCATGCGGGCATGATCAGCAGGGTGCCTTTTTTCTCATTGTCCGGGTCCAGCGAATGATGGTGACGGAGCGGCTGGGTACAGCCGGAAGTGAACATCTTACGCAAGGCGTCGATCAGCGCAGGGTAAGCGAGGGCGGCCGATATTTCGGAGTTTTCGATGATCCGCATCTGGAAACCTTTTCCTGGCCTAATGGCCCGCCTGGTGTTCGATCTGGTGCTTTTCCGCAATCGGGGGCGTCAGGGCGTCAGGCGCCGGGCCACGGATGTTGCGGGCTCTTGCTTCTTCAAGATCGCGGGTCAGCGCCATGTTCTTGCCTTTCAGCTCCTCCACCTCGCGTTTGTGAAGCCGGTTCTCGTGGCGCACCGGATGGCCCCGCAGCCAGGTGACGATGGATCCTGTCAGGAGGCCGATGAAAGCGGCGGCCAGCAACAGGGCGTAGAGCGGCAGGTCAAAGGCGAAGGGGAGCGGATCGAGCGAAAACACGACCAGTTCGCTATTGGCGATACTGAGGGCGGCGATCGCAAGAGCGATGACAAGGAACACAATCCAGAAAATAAACTTCAGCATGAACAGCCTTCTGGTTCAGATATGGGTTTCTGACAGACTACCGGTTTTCCGGAAAAATGGCGACCTTTATTACCCCTCGGCGTTGAGCCGGTCGCGCAGGTCTTTTCCGCATTTGAAATAAGGCACATATTTCTTTTCCACCTGCACGGCTTCCCCGGTGCGGGGATTGCGGCCGACACGCGCCGCCCGTTCCTTGGTGGAAAAGGCCCCGAATCCGCGCAGTTCGACCCGATCGCCGCGTGCGAGAGCATCGGATATTTCGTCAAAAATCGTGGTGACAATACGTTCCACATCGCGCTGGTATAAATGGGGATTATTTTCCGCGATGATCGTTATGAGTTCAGATTTTATCATTCGACACTCCCCGCCCCTGTAAATTCTTTTCTTTGATTTATTTAAGATACTTTCCCAACTATCCGTCAGGTTGCCAAAGGGAGAGCAGTCCGTCAAGTGTAAGTCGTTCAGATAAAACGCTTTTCCCCATCATTTCCCCTAAAAGCCGCGCGATCAGAGGTTTTGGCTCGCTATAATCGATGGTCCGAAGGGGCAGGCTGGACGGAATCTGCCGGACTGATTCCAGCCAGCCTTGCGCTTCCGTGATGCCGCCGATCTCGTCAATCAGGCCATTATCGACCGCCACAAGGCCAATGACGACCCGCCCGTCAGCAAGTCTGCGAACTTCATTTTCATCCAGCGGACGGCGGTCGGTTACAATGCCGACGAACCAGTTATAGGTGGCGGTGACCATCTCCTGCAGATTTTCCCGCCCGGCTTGTGAAATCGGCTTGAAGGGCGACGGCTCGCCTTTCAGCGCGCCGGAGGTGATCGCCGTCGCGCTGACGCCGACCTTTTTCATGAGCTCGGAAATCTCGGTCAGCTGCACAATCACGCCGATGGAACCGACGATGGAGGATTCGCCCGCAAAAATGCGGTCTCCGGCCAGTGCCGTCATATAGCCGCCCGACGCGCCGACAGTACCGATCACGGTGACAACGGGCTTCGTTTCGGCAACGCGGCGGAGCGCCTTGTAAAGCCGCTCGCTGCCATAGGTGGAGCCGCCGGGGCTGTTGATATAGACGATCAGCGCCTTGGCGGAGGCATCCTGGATAACCCGGTCAAGGGCCTCCTGCCGGCGGTCATTCTCGACGATGATTTCTGTGATATCGAGGCGGGCCACATGATCCGTGACCTCGTCCTCTGTCATCTCGCTAAAAATCCAGACGCCGACAATGATCAGCAACAGGATTGCCAGAAGGCGCCAAAGCGTCAGGCGCCGCTTTAAACGGCGCCTGACTTTGTAATCTTCGCTATCGGCGGACATTTTCAATCACCCGACGAAAACAGATATGACCGATAGCGACAGTAGTCATGAACGGATTACCCGTCTTTCTTGTCATCGGCAGATGCGTCGTCATCCTCGTTGGCCTTGCGCATGGCCGCGCCAAGGATGTCACCAAGCGAGGCACCGGCATCGGAAGAACCATACTGGGCAACTGCCTGTTTCTCTTCCGCCACTTCGCGGGCCTTGATTGACAGTGTGACCTTGCGGGTCTTGTTGTCAATCGCCGTGATCTTGGCGTCGATCTTGTCACCAACGGCGAACCGGTCCGGGCGCTGTTCGGCGCGATCGCGGCTCAGCTCACCCTTACGGATAAAGCCGACAACACCTTCGCTGATCTCGACGTCGAGGCCGGCATCCTGAATCTTGGACACCGTGCAGGTAACGACGGCGCCCTTCTTCATTTCTGCCGCCCCGGCAAACGGATCTTCCGCAAGCTGCTTGATCCCGAGGCTGACGCGTTCCTTCTCGACATCGATGTCGAGAACCTTGGCTTTGACCGTATCGCCCTTCTTGTATTCCTGAATGGCTTGCTCGCCCGGCTGGGTCCAGTCGATATCCGACATATGGACCATGCCGTCGACATCGTTTTCAAGGCCGACGAACAGACCAAACTCGGTGATGTTCTTGACGATGCCTTCAATCTCGGTGCCGACAGGGGTTGTCTGGGCGAAGCTGTCCCATGGGTTATCCATGCACTGCTTCAGGCCAAGGCTGATCCGGCGGCGGGCCTGATCGACCTCAAGAACCATGACTTCCACTTCCTGGGAGGTGGAGACGATCTTGCCCGGATGCACGTTTTTCTTGGTCCAGCTCATCTCGGAGACATGAACGAGACCTTCGACACCGGCTTCCAGTTCAACAAACGCACCGTAATCGGTGATGTTGGTGACGCGACCCGTGAATTTGGCGCCGACCGGATATTTGGCTTCCAGGGCTTCCCAAGGATCTTCCTCAAGCTGTTTCATGCCAAGGCTGATGCGCTGGGTTTCCTTGTTCAGGCGGATAACCTGGACCTTGACTGTTTCGCCAATGGTCAGGGCTTCCGACGGATGGTTGACCCGGCGCCATGCGATATCGGTCACATGGAGCAGGCCATCGACACCACCCAGATCGACGAACGCGCCGTAATCGGTGATGTTCTTGACGACGCCTTCCAGTGTCTGGCCTTCTTCCAGCGTACCGATCAGCTCGGAACGGGCTTCGGCGCGGCTTTCTTCCAGAACAGCACGGCGGGACACAACGATGTTGCCGCGGCGACGGTCCATTTTCAGGATCTGGAAAGGTTGCGGAATACCGCGCAGCGGGCCGATGTCACGGACCGGGCGGACATCCACCTGGCTGCCGGGCAGGAAGGCGACGGCGCCGGAAAGATCGACCGTAAAGCCGCCTTTCACGCGACCGAAGATAATGCCTTCGACCCGCTCGTTCTTGTCGAACGCAACTTCGAGTTTTTCCCACGCTTCCTCGCGGCGCGCCTTGTCCCGGGAGAGGACGGCTTCACCGGCGGAGTTTTCGATGCGTTCCAGAAAGACCTCGACGGTATC
Source organism: uncultured Sneathiella sp. (assembly GCF_963973085.1). Taxonomy (GTDB): domain Bacteria; phylum Pseudomonadota; class Alphaproteobacteria; order Sneathiellales; family Sneathiellaceae; genus Sneathiella. The sequence goes on along the minus strand of NZ_CAXAXA010000003.1, from coordinate 155,213 downwards.
GCCGATGCTGAGTTCGGCGTCCTGTCCGGGCGCAGCGAATTCCTTGAGCGGAATGCGGCCTTCGGACTTCAGTCCGACATCAATGATCGCAAGATCATTCTCGATATTGATGACGGTTCCCTTGATAACGGTGCCTTCAAGGCTGTCGCTGGCACCATAGGATTCGTCGAGAAGCGCCGCAAAATCTTCAATTGCGGGCATGCCTTCTTCGGCAGTAGCTGTATCTGTCATATTTGATTTCCTAGCAATCCTGATATCAGGCCAAACCGGTTCTCCGGCGGATTGATGGCCTCAGGCTTCTCCAAAAAAGGTACGCACGCGAGAGAAGCACTATTTTCAATGTTCCGGCGTGGTCGGAACGGTTCATTTTCAATGTCTAGGCGGCGTCGATAATCTTGCAAGCCGCGTTAACAGCCGCCTCTATATCCAATTTTGATGTATCAAGCAAGTGGGCATCGTCAGCTTTTTTAAGCGGGGCCGCGCCCCGGCCGGTGTCGCGGGCATCGCGCGCCAGCAGATCGTCAAGCACAGCGTCGAAGTTCGTCTTGACGCCTTTGGCGGTCAGCTCCTCAAACCGGCGGCGGGCACGTATCTCGGCGCTGGCGGTCACGAACAGCTTCACATCGGCATCGGGGCAGACGACTGTCCCGACATCCCGGCCGTCCAACACCGCACCTTTCTCCCGTTTTGCGAAATCCCGCTGATACTGAAGGAGCTCGGCGCGGACGCCTTCATTGGCGGCGACGACGGAGGCGGCCTCGCCGGTTTTCTCGTCCCGAAGGGCGGGGTCGTCCAGCGCGATTTCCCCGACATGACGGGCGGCATTCATGGCGGCGGCGGTATCTGCGGGGTTTTGTCCGGCGCGTAACAGATTAAGGCCAACGGCGCGATAAAGCGCGCCGGTATCAAGATAATCGAGCTTATATATATCAGCGATTCGCCGTGCCAGCGTGCCTTTTCCGGCGGCGACCGGTCCGTCGACGGCGATAATCATGAGGCGTCTTCCTCGCGGATATCTCCGCCAAGGCCGCGCAACAGATTGGCAAATCCGGGAAAGCTTGTCTCCATCACCCGACCATCGTCTACCGTAACAGGGTTCTTTGCGGCCAGACCCATGACAAGGAAGGACATGGCAATGCGGTGATCGAGATGGGTCTCGATCTTTCCGCCGCCGGCGGGCGGTGTGCCGTTGCCGTCGATGATCAATCCGTCGTCCAGTTCCTCCAGTGCGACGCCGCAGGCTTTCAGGCCCGCCGCCATCGCGGCGATACGATCCGATTCCTTGACGCGGAGCTCATGCAGTCCACGCATAACCGTCTTGCCGGTCGCGAAGGCCGCGGCAACAAACAGCACGGGAAACTCATCAATCATGGTCGGCGCGCGCTCCGGCGGCACCGTTATTCCCGTGAGGGCGCTGCCGCGCACGTGAAGATCGCCGACGGGTTCCCCGGCCTGATCGCGTTTATTGCTGATCTCGATATCCGCGCCCATTTCCTTCAGCGTGATGAAGAGCCCGTCGCGGAGCGGGTTCAGCCCGACATTGGTAATGGTCACGTCGGATTCGGGCAGGATCGCCGCCGCAACCACCAGAAAGGCCGCCGAAGAAGGATCGCCCGGCACGATGATATCGGCGGCATTCAGTTCCTGCTGGCCCTGATACTCGATAACGCGGCCGCCAGTATCAAGGTGCGTCACCGTGACGGACGCGCCGAAATGCCGGAGCATGTTTTCCGTATGGTCGCGGGTTGGTTTCGGCTCGGTTATCCGGGTGATGCCCGGGGTATCGAGGGCGGCGAGCAAGATTGCAGATTTCACCTGGGCCGAGGCAACGGGGAGTTCATAGTCGATGGGCATCAGCTCCCGCCCGGTCACTGCCAGCGGGAATCGCCCGCCGGACCGACTGGTAATCTGCGCGCCCATTTCTTCAAGCGGAGTTCTTACCCGTCCCATGGGGCGTTTGTGCAGGCTGGCATCACCGGCGAAGAAGGTCGTGAACGGGCAGGCCGCCACCAACCCCATCAGCAGTCGCGCGGCCGTTCCGGAGTTCCCCATGTCGAGCACCCGTTCCGGTTCGGCAAGCGCACCAATACCGTTGCCGGTGACCTGCCAACTGCCGTCATCCCCTTTAACGACGGTCGCGCCCAGCTGACGCATCGCGGCGGCAGTACAGAGCACATCCTCCCCCTCCAGCAAGCCGTTGATCGACGTTGTGCCAGCGGCGAGCGCGCCGAAGATAAGGGCGCGGTGAGAAATCGACTTGTCGCCGGGCACAGTGATCGTGCCGGTCAACGGCCCGGAGGCACGCGCCGTTACCGGAATGGAGGATGAGGAATGAGAGGTCATGGATCTCTGGCCAGAATTTGCTACAGGGGCTTGAAAAACCTGTCGGTTTTAGCAAGGTTTTTTCCCGATGTCACATAAAGCTGCGGCCAAATGAAAGAAACTTTTGACAGCGAACAGTTATTCTGGCAATTCACCCACTCTTAATGTGCTTTGGGGCGCCGATTTAGCCGACATGGCGCCAACACAAGGATGAGGTGACAATGGCAAAACCGGAATGGGGCGAAAAGCATCGTTGTAGTGCTTGCGGAAAGCCTTTTTACGATATGAAGAAGAAGCCGATTATCTGTCCGGCCTGCGGGGAAGAAAACACGCCAGAGCGATTGTTGAAGCCGCGCCGGTCCGCCGGTCCATCGGAAGCCGCGAAAAAAGCCGCTGCCGCCGCCGCGAAGAAGAAGGCGGATGAACTGGCCGATAAAGACGACGATGATACGGATGACGACGATCTCGTCGATCCGGATACAGTCGACCTTCCCGATGATGACGATGACGATGATGATCTTTCCGGTGTTGTGATCAAGCCGAAATCGGACGACGAAAGCTGATTTTAGCCCGGCGTCACTTTTGACTTGAATCTGAAAGGGCTTCGGCATAATTTCCGAACCCGCGGCGGGCATACCCGCCACTATGGGGCCATAGCTCAGTTGGGAGAGCGCTTGAATGGCATTCAAGAGGTCGACGGTTCGATCCCGTTTGGCTCCACCATTATTCAAAAAGCTCAGCCGGAAACGGCTGGGCTTTTTTTGTTAAAGATTGAAGAGGGCCCGTTTTGGGAAGGTCGCGAAAGACTATTGACCTGCCAGCAACTTCAATCGTTGCATCGCTTCTGAGGCGAGGTTGCGGGTGAGCTCCCCGGCGTCCGTATCCCGGCCGAGTGCGGCGGCCTGACCCGACCAAAGCGAGGTGAAATCCCCTGAGCCGCCCTTTTCCGCCGTCGCTTTCAAAGGAGCGAGCGCGGCACCTGCCGTCGGGAAAGGCGGAACATTATCCGAGATCGGCCCGACTTCGCGGGTTGCCCGGTTGATGATGCCGCGCGCAGGTTTTCCCGAGAAAACGTTGGTCAGCACTGTCTGGTCGTCCTGGGCGTGATGCAGGGCGGCGCGATGGACATCCGAAATCAGGGATTGCGGCGTAAAAAGAAAGGCTGTGCCGATCTGCACGCCGTCGGCGCCGAGCGCAAAGGCCGCGGCGATGCCTCTGCCGTCGGCAATGCCGCCTGCCGCGATGACGGGAATTTTTACGGCGTCAACGACTTGCGGTAAAAGCGCCATGGTGCCTGCTTGCGCGGTCACGTCCTTGGTCAGGAACATACCGCGGTGCCCGCCCGCTTCATATCCTTGCGCGATAATGGCGTCACAGCCGTTCGCTTCCAGCCAGCGGGCCTCGGTCACCGTCGTTGCGCTGGAAATGACCCGCACACCTGCGGCCTTGACCCGTGCGAGAAGGGCGGCGTCCGGCAGACCGAAATGAAAGCTGGCCACAGCTGGTTTGATATCCTCGACCAGCGTGCACATGCCGTCATCAAAGGCACGACGAATGGGGGCGGAGGCGACATCGGCCGGATCAAGCCCGAATTCCGAATAATATGGCGCAAGCCGCTCCGCCCAGGCAGCCTCCTGCTCCGGCGTCGGAGCAACGGCAGTATGGCAGAAAAAATTCATACCGAACGGTTTTGCCGTTTGCTGCTGAATGATGCCGGCTTCGGCGCGCATCTGGTCTTCGTTTAACATGGCGCAGGGAAGAAAGCCGAGGCCGCCCGCCTCGCTTACCGCAATTGCCATGGCGGATCCGTTGGCGCCGGCCATGGGCGCCTGGATTATCGGCAGTTCGATTTGGAGCAGATCAAGCAGTTTTCGACTAGGCCACACAGCAAACCCTCCCGATAGTTTAGGACCTTGACCAAATTGTACGAAAATTTGCCGATTTGCAAGAAAGTGCGTTATTTCCCACCTGTCAGCCTGTTTTTTGTTTCGGGCGAGACCGGGGCGATGACGGCGGCGCTGGCCATGTCGATCAGGTTTTCGACCGCCCGGTCAAAGTTGAACATGCCGGTTTCCTTCAGTTTGCGGGAGCGTACGGCCTCGATATCCGCGACGGCGAAGATGAGCATCGATCTTATGGTTGCGATCCTTGTCATGCGCAATTCGGCGGGAATATCGTCAAGCTGACCCAGCAATAGCTCGTTCATCCGCTTGATACCGCGGTCGGCCTTGCCGGCGATGATATCATCAAAGCTGACGGTCGGGCTGCGGTGCACCTCCAGCAGGAACCGGTTGTAGTAGCTGGGCTGGACGGATTCCTCAATCGGGCGGACGAACGGGATAACCGCAGTCTCCAGAATGCCGCGGATGTCGTTGCCGCGGTTCTGTGCCAGCAATTCGTCGATCATCCTGTTGCGATGGGCATCGATTTTGGTAACCCGCCACATGAGGATGGCCTCGACCAACGCCTCGCGGGAGCCGAAATGATAATGCATGGCGGAGGAGTTGCGCTGGTCCGCGCCTTTCAGGATTTGCTGAAGCGTCACCCCGTCGATGCCGTGGATCGCAAATAACCGCTCCGCTGCGGTGACAATCCTGAGCTTCGTTCCCTCAAGCGGATGCGAATGAACGTCCGGATGCTCAACGGTCAGCTGTTCGAGGGTAGTGCTGTTTGTCATAAAGGCTGCTTCCCGAAATACAATTATATCTCCTCCTATATTATCGCCTTGACAAATTAATCACAAGCAATTAATCAATATCAATTAATTGGAATCGATTAAAGCATAAAAAGAATAAGGAGAGGGAAATGGTGATGTTGAATGTCGTGGCGGACAAGCTGCATTTTGAGCCGATGACGGTGCGTCTGGGCGCGGTTGTCTCGGGCGTGGATTTGCGCGAATCCCTCGATCAGGACGTTATCGACCAGCTCTCCGATGCGCTTGTTAGATACAAGGTTCTGTTCTTTCGTGATCAGGATATTACGCGCGAACAGCACCTCGCCTTCGGCAGACGGTTTGGCGATCTTGAAGTGCATCCCCTCACCCAACATAAGGAAGGGTTCAAGACGCAGGATATCGCTCCGCAAATCATGGTCGTGGAAAGCACGGCAAAAACACCGATCACGGCGGATGAATGGCATAGCGATGTCACCTGGCGGAGAGATCCGTCGCTCGGGTCCATCCTGAGATGCATCATTTCACCGAAGGTTGGCGGCGATACGTTATGGGCGGATATGGAAGCGGCGTATGAGGGCCTTGATGACGCGACCAAGGAAGAGATTGAAGGCCTGACCGCCATGCATGACTGGAAACCTTTCCGTCAGGCAATGTATGCCAAACCGGGCACCGAGGAGCTGGTGAAGGAGCTGAAGGCAAAATACCCGCCATCGGAGCATCCTATCGTCCGCACCCATCCCGTTTCGGGCCGCAAGGCGATCTATGTGAACAACCCGTTCACGACGAATATCACGGGCAAGACCCGGCAGGAAAGCATGGAGCTTCTGACAAAGCTCTATCGGACCGCCTCGACACCGGATTATCAGGTGCGCTTCCGCTGGGAACCCGGCTCTATTGCCTTCTGGGACAATCGGAGCACCCAGCATTATGCAGTCGGGGATTTCTTTCCGGAACATCGCCTGCTGGAGCGGGTGACGGTTGCCGGCGACCGCCCCTTTTGAGAAGTGCGGCTCTTCATCGGTCGCGTATTCGCGTGGACAAGGCGCCTTCTGATCTGTAATGTGCCAGCGTCATGGGGGAGTAGTCTGCTCAATTTCAAAGAGTGACCCTGTCAACATACTCGGGCCCTCAAGGCCTGTGGCAGGGTTGCGGAGCGTTTCGGCGCGCCGTCGACAAGACCCAAGACAAACAGCGGTCCCATCTGCGGGAGGCCGGTGTTTGTTCTTGGTTGATTGTCCCGCTTGAAAGTCCTTATGGAAGCGTTTCTTACCTCTACCTTCACCGTCGCACTTGCCGAGATTGGGGATAAAACCCAACTTTTGTCGCTGTTCCTGATTGCCCGGTTCAACAAACCATGGAGCATCATCGCCGGCATATTTGTCGCGACCCTTGTTAATCATGCGGTGTCGGCAGGGGCAGGGGTCTGGCTTGGCCAGTTCCTTGAAAGCGAGATGGGGCAGTGGCTTATCGCCGGAAGCTTTATAGTGTTCGGGCTCTGGCTCCTCATTCCCGACAAGGACGAGGAACCGACGTCGCGCTATGATGGCTATGGTGCCTTCATGGTATCCACAGTGCTCTTCTTTCTGGCGGAAATCGGCGATAAAACACAGATCGCGACGGTCTTGCTGGGCGCGCATTTTACCGCGATCGTGCCAGTCACCTTAGGGACAACGCTCGGGATGCTGCTCGCAAATGTGCCGGTCGTCCTGCTCGGCGCGGCGCTGATGAAGCATATTCCGCTTAAAATCGGCCGTGTTGTCGCCGCTGCGGCGTTCGTTCTGACCGGCTTGCTTGCGCTTCTGGTTTAGCTGGTGGGGACAGTATATCGAGATATTAAAGCAACATATGTCCATCTTCTTGGCGACACGGTGCCGCGAATTCGCTTGCTATCGGGGGATATGTGTGGTCTACGGCAGATACAAATGCGTTGCGCGTAAGTGACAGAGTGTTATTGCAACATGTTTGGGAGCAGCTATTACACAGATCGTTGCTGAATAAATCGTACAGTTTGTACATAAAATTATTGCAGCCGATTTACGCTAATCTGCCATAGAATTTAAATCGTCCCCGTGACATGGATTGTCACCGTGCGGACGTGATTACAGAAAGACTCTTCTTGAAAAATTTTGATAACTTCGGCCTTGCCGACGTAATTCTTCGCGGCATTTCCGCAGAAGGTTACACCACCCCGACCCCAATTCAGTGCGAAGTCATTCCGGCCATTATGGCCCGCAAGGATGTTCTTGGCATCGCCCAGACGGGCACCGGGAAAACAGCGGCCTTCGTTCTGCCGCTGCTTCAGGCGCATAATGCCGCAAAGGCGCGGCCACAACCCAAATCCTGCCGGACCCTGATCCTGACCCCGACGCGGGAGCTTGCCTCCCAGATTGCGGCGAACGTACGTGCCTACGGCCAGTTCACGCCGGTTTCCGTCGTCGAAATCGTCGGTGGCGTCAAGGCGGGACCGCAAATTCGTGCCCTCAACAAAGGCGCGGATATCGTCGTCGCAACGCCCGGACGGCTTGAAGACCATGTGCAGACCGGCGCATTAAAGCTTGATCAGGTGACTTCTGTTGTGCTGGATGAAGCCGACCAGATGCTGGATCTTGGTTTTGCCCCCTCCATTCGGCGGATCATCTCTAAGCTGCCGAAAAACCGGCAGACGATCCTCCTCTCGGCCACCATGCCCAAGCAAATTCATAAACTCGCGCAGGATTTCCTGACCGACCCGGTCGAAATCTCGGTGACACCGGCTTCCAGGCCCATCGAGCGGATCGAGCAATCGGTCCTCGCGGTTGAAGTGATTGCCAAGCGGGATGCGCTGGTATCCTATCTCTCATCCAACGATATTGAACGCGCGATTGTCTTTGCCCGCACCAAGCGCGGTGCCGACAAGGTGACGAAATTTCTTGGCGCATCCGGGCTTGCGGCGAATGCAATCCATGGGAACAAGAGCCAGAGCCAGCGTGAACGCGCCCTTGGTGCTTTCCGGGACGGCAGCATGAAAATCCTGGTGGCGACCGATATCGCCGCGCGCGGGATCGATGTTGATGATGTCAGCCATGTCATCAATTATGACCTGCCCGAAGTAGCGGAGGTGTATGTGCATCGCATCGGGCGTACTGCCCGCGCCGGAAAGAGCGGCATTGCCCTTACCTTGTGCACACCGCCGGAAATCGGGCTTTTGAAAGCGATCGAAAAACTCACCGGAAACAAGATCGCGACGGAAGACCGGACAGAGGACGGCCTGGCCAACGCGGTTCCGGCGGCGCCCGAGCGCCGATCCAACGCACCCCGGCCTAACAATAACAAAAGGCGGAACGGGCGGCCGCAATCAGCGCAAAAATCAGCGGGAAATCGGCCCTCGTCGCAAAACCAGCGAAAATCGGGCAAACCCGGCGCGAAACCTCGCTCCGACATGCCGACATCCGGCCTGAACCGGATGCTTAACAAATCCGGCAAGCAACAGGCGGCACGGTCACTCTAGCGAATACAGGGGCGGTCCCGGACTCAGATTCCGGGCCGCTCCCGCGTGATCCTGAAGTTAATCTTGTTGCCATCGCTATCAAAACCGTTCCCCTTGGATCCCTTCCCAGAGGCTAAGGTCTGCAGGTTGCCCTTGGCCCTGGTGCCGTCCGTGCAGGTTACTTCCCAATCTCCCTGCCCGCTCTCATCGTAGCGGAAGATTGCATCGCATTTCTTGCCGCCGATCAAAGAGGCGGATTTGACATGTCCGGTTCGGCCGACCTCTTTGACTTTCACCGGAAAAACCTTTCGCGTCGGCAGAAGACCCTCCCATGCGAGGTCAAGATAGTATTGTAACTCAGCCCCTTTACTTGTTTCCCCGTTGTAAACCGCATTCAAAACCGCTTTCGCCTTGTCGCAATGTTTAAGACCGGTAACGGTGTCATAAGCGAAGAGATTACGATTATAGTCATATCCTCTATTGAAGCTGTCAGACCATTTGAAACGCTCTCTGATCGCATGGATGACTTCAATGTCCGCGCCGCTTCCATTATAGGTCCGGCAGATGTCACTGTAAGTCACATACCAGCCAATGACATAGGCGTTGTTCAGATCTACATCGGAAATATCCACCGGCTTGTCATTGCTCGCGCAGCCTGCAAGCAGAAATATCCAGATAATCGAAAAATATCTCATTCTGTTCCCTCAATAAGTGTTCTTCCTTAAATAGATCAATCATGTCTTTTGTCGCAACCTTTAGTTTTGACTGGATGCGTTTCAGACATGATTTTTGAACTGAATCCGGGAGTTTGCAGAGATAGGGCGGTCGCTCGCTATAGCGGAGGGGGTTCCCCGCCCGGCGCCGGCTTTTGCCGAAGCAGCCCGAGGATGCGGCCGTCAATGAGGGCGAGGCCGGCAAAGATAACGGCCGTGCCGATCAGGGCGAAGGGATGGACCGTCTCCCCCAAGACGCCGACGCCGAGGACCAGGGCGGTCACCGGGATGAGGAACGTCACCAGCAGCAGATTGACCGCCCCTGCCAGCACCAGAACGCGGAAATACAGAATATAGGCAAGCGCCGTTCCGGCGAGGGCGAGGCACAGCATCGCCCCGATGCTGATCAAAGAGGGCGTTGCGCTGAACGGGTCCTCTACCACAAGCACGACGGGAAGCATGACAAGGCTGGAGCAGGCGAGCATGCCGAAGGCGTTGACCAATGCCGAGCTGCGGCCCAGCCGCTTGCCCCATATACCGGCAAAGCCATAGGAAAGCGCGGCCCCGAGAATGGCAAGCTGGCCGAGGCTCTGAAGGCTGATACCATCCACCAGTGTTGGCTGCATCATAATGAAGACGCCACAATAGCCGAGAAGAATTCCGAAAAGTTTATGCCGTTTGAGCTTTTCATCGCCGGTGAGAAAATGGGCGAGAATGGCCGCAAACAGGGGCGTTGTCGCATTCAGGATCGAGGCGACGCTTCCCGTGATATGTGTTTGTCCCCAGGTAATCAGACTGAAAGGGATAATATTGTTCAGCAGGCCCATCACCAGAAAGGTCGACCAGATCGCCGCGTCGCGGGGAATTGCCTCCCCTTTTATGAGCAGATAGGCCAGCAACGCCAATGCAGCGATGGAGACCCGCAGAAAGACAATCGTGAAAGGAGTGAAGTCAACGAGCGCCAGCTCGATAAAGAAAAAGGTCCCGCCCCAGAGAAACGATAAGGCGATCAACAATCCCCAGGTTCGTAACGACATCCTTAATCCTTATCACCAGTGTGCTCTAAAGGAGTATATTGTCATCTAAGGGCGCGGGAAACTATCCGTATTCTGACATGGAACTCTGGAATCCCTTTTTTGCGGGAAGGCTTGGATTGATTCATATCAATGCTATTATCTTTGTTAAGAGTAATCTAGGTGACAAAAGTTTGTACAGGAGGATGGTCCGTGGATATGAAAGCCGCCGAAAAACAATTACAGGATATGCTGGCTGAAGGGGAACAGCGGTTAAAGGACATAGAGCAACGTCTTCGCGGGAGCCATAGTGCGTCTTTCAGCGAGCAGGCAGTCGAGCGCGAAGGCGATGAGGTTGATGAAAGGCTCGAAGAAAGCGTGACCCGTGAAATTGCCCTGATCCGGTTCGCCCTTGAGCGAATTTCCAGCGGGGAGTATCAGACCTGTTCTTCCTGTGGTGAAGAGATCAACGAGGCCCGGCTGGAGGCACTGCCCTATACGACCATCTGCATCAACTGCGCGGAAAAGGGCAGCGCGTCAGCCTGACAACCGCTTAGGCTGTTTTCAGGCGCTCGACCCCCGCCAGAGAAAAGGAAAAACGGTCAGTTACCCAGGCAGTCCGCGAGATTGTGCGCCAATCTGGTCAGTAAATTGAAATACAGATCTTCTCCGGGTTCCATATCCGCCCCCAGCGGGTCGAGGGTTCCGAATTTTATATCCATCCCTTCCGCCGCTGTCTGGACCAGCCGGTCATCGAACTGCGGTTCGCGGAAAATGCAGCGAGCCTTCGTTTCCTCCAGTTTTGCCCGGATGTCCTTAAGCTTTTTTGCCGAGGCGGGCACCTCCGGATCCAGCGTCAGGGAACCAACTGCCATCAGGTCATAGCGACGCTCGAAATAGGGGTAGGCGTCGTGAAGCACGACATAGGGCTGGCCCTGAACCGGTGTGAGCTTTTCCTTCAGATTTGCATCCAGTTCCTTGAGCCGGGCTGTCATCGTTTCGGCGTTGCTCCTGTATATGTCGCGGTTTTCAGGATAAAGTTCGGCAAGTTCCTCGGCGACGGCAAGGACAATACTCTTTGCGATTTCCGGATCCAGCCAGATATGAAGATTGTCTTCTTCCAGCCCATGCTCTGCCCCCTCTCCATGATTATGTGCATCACTATGTTTATGCTCATGCTCATCGTCGTACGCGTGTTTGTGGCCATGATCGTGATCATGCTCATCCCATGCGCCGCCCTCGCGCCGTTCCAGCAGCTCAATACCGGAGAGGCGGGCGAACGGCACCTTGTGAACATCATCAGGCAGGGAGTCGAGCGCGGTTTTCAGAAAGCTCTCCATCGTCTTATCGATATAAAAAACAACCTTGGCTTCCTGCAGAGATTTCACCTGAGAAGGCTTGAGAGAAAAGCCGTGAAGGGACTGTGCGCCCTCGATCAGCAAGGTCGCCTCTCCCGTATCTCCCATCACCCCCTGAACCAGGGAATGCAGGGGTTTGATCGTCACCACAACATTCTGCTCGGACGCGGCGGATGCGGTGCCGGTGATCAGGAGAGAAAATATCAGGCTTATAAAAATTCTGGTCATGGGCTATATTTCGACTTTTCGGTTGCGAAGACGTGCAATGTTATATTATAACATAACCATGTCAATTGCCCTTTTGGAATTTTTTTGATGCATAATTGCACGACCCATAATGACTGCATTGCCGATGCCCTTGAACGAGCGGAGGAAATCTGTACAGAGCGGGATTTGCGTTTCACGGATGTGCGGCGCAAGGTGCTGGAGCTGGTCTGGCAAAGCCATGGGCCAATCAAGGCCTATGATATTCTCGACAGGCTGGATCAGCGGATTGCCGCGATCAAGCCGCCGACGGTTTATCGCGCGCTGGATTTCCTCACCGAAAACGGGCTTGTCCATAAGATCAGCAGCCTCAATGCCTTTGTCGGCTGCAGCCATCCGCTCAAGCATCGCGAATGCTATTTCCTGATCTGTTCCGATTGCGGGGAGGCGAAGGAATGCTGTAACCCCGATATTACGGACGTTATTTCGAAAACCAGCGAGCGGAACGAATTCCTCACGGATCATGTCACCCTTGAAATCACCGGCGAATGCGGTGATTGCCGCAGGACGCATTAAGTCGATGGGCGAGTTACTCTCGGCCCGCGGGGTCAGCGTATACCGTGACGGGAATACCATCCTTGAGGATGTCTCGCTCAGCATTGGCGAGAAGGATTTCATCACTATCATCGGCCCGAACGGCGCGGGCAAGTCCATGCTGCTCAAATGCATGATGGGATTTTACGCACCCTCCAAGGGGGAGGTGTTCCGCCGGGACGGCCTGAAAATCGGCTATGTGCCGCAGCGGCTGGTGGCGGACCATACGGTGCCGATCCGGGTGCGGCGTTTCCTCACGCTCCGCAAAAAGGCCACGAAAGCGGCGCTGGCAAGTGTCGCCGGGGAAACGGCAATAGAGGACATTCTCGATAAACCGCTTCATGTCCTCTCAGGAGGAGAGCTGCAACGGGTCCTGCTGGCGCGGGCGCTGCTGGATGATCCGGACCTTCTGGTGCTGGACGAGCCGGCGCAGAATCTCGATGTGACCGGGCAACTCGCCTTTTACAAACTTATCGAGCAAATCTACGCCGAGAGAGATGTCAGTATCCTGATGGTGTCCCACGATCTTCATCTGGTGATGTCAAGCACGCGGGAGGTTGTCTGCCTTTATCACCATATCTGCTGCTCCGGCGAGCCGCATATGGTGACGCGGGACCCGGAATTTATCAGCCTGTTCGGCAATGACATGGCGCGATTGATGGCGGTTTATAATCACAGCCACGATCATGACCACGACCACGGGCATGATCATGCACATGACCATAGCGGAATACCTGGTCACGACCATAGCCATTCCCATGATGAAGAGGCGGCGCGATGATGGATGATTTTATCCTGCGGGCGCTGGCCGCAGGGATCGGCGTTGCGCTGATTGCCGGGCCGCTCGGCTGTTTCGTGGTCTGGCGGCGGATGGCCTATTTCGGTGATTCGCTGGCCCACAGCGCGCTTCTCGGCATTGCGCTCGGCCTGCTGTACGGTCTCAATATAAATCTCTCGACGGTCATCATCTGCGCCGTTTTCGCACTTTTACTAGTCTGGTTGCAGCAACGGCGGGTGCTGGCGACTGACACATTGCTCGGCATTCTTGCCCATGCGGCGCTGTCCATCGGCATGGTGGCGCTCAGTTTCCTGAACAATGTCAGCTTCGATCTCTACAGCTATTTGTTCGGCGATATCCTCACGGTCCGGATGATCGACCTTTACTGGATTTATGGCGGGGGGTTGCTGGTAATCGGACTTTTGTCGTTCAACTGGTCCTCCCTCACCCTGATGACATTGCATGAAGACCTGGCCCGGGCGGAAGGGGTAAATACGGTCTGGGCCAACATCCTCCTCATGCTGCTGATGACCATTGTCGTGGCGGTCTCCATCCGTATTGTCGGCATTCTGCTGATAACCTCGATGCTGATCATTCCGGCGGCGACGGCGCGGCAGCTTGTCACCTCGCCCGAGAGCATGGCAATCTGGGCGGCGGTCCTCGGTCTGATCGCGGTTGTCGCCGGGATATCGGGCTCCGTCGAGTTTGATACGCCCTCCGGTCCCAGCATCGTAACCGCCGCCGCTATCATGTTTGCCCTGTTGTCGTTGTTAGGGGCGCTAAAACGGCGCAGCTAAGTCAGGCGGTCATAAAACGACAGTAAAATCTTGCGATTAGCTTGCCTGTGCGATTTAGTAGGATCATATAATGATCCAACGAAAATAATCCGAAGGGAAGACAATGGCGGAAACGCTTAGAACCAGGGCAGGCGGACAGATACTGGCGGATCAGCTGGCAATACAGGGGGTAGACACGGTTTTCTGTGTTCCCGGTGAAAGCTATCTCGCGGTCATCGACGGGCTTTACAGCTACGCGAACAGTATTCGCATGATCAACACGCGGCATGAAGGCGGCGCCTCCAACATGGCGGAAGCCTATGGCAAGCTGACGGGCCGCCCGGGCATCTGCATGGTGACGCGCGGGCCCGGCGCGACAAATGCGTCCATTGGCCTGCACACCGCGTTTCAGGACAGCACACCAATGATCCTGTTTGTCGGACAGGTCGGGCGGGATGCGCTGGACCGCGAAGCCTTTCAGGAGATCGACTATCGCCGGATGTTCGGTGAAATGGCCAAATGGGTGGCCGAGATCGACGACGTGCGCCGGATTCCCGAATATGTCAGCCGCGCCTTTCACACCGCGCTTTCCGGCCGCCCGGGTCCGGTCGTGCTGGCGCTGCCTGAGGATATGCTGACCGATATGGCGGACATTGCCGATATCGCCCATCCGGCAATTGCGCCGAGCATCGCCCCCGCCGCGGCGGACATGATGGCGCTGGAGGCGCAGTTGGCGGTGGCGGAACGCCCGTTCATGATTGTCGGCGGCTCTACATGGAGCCAGGATGCGGTGAACGATATTCAGGCCTTCGCTGAAAGCCACGGCATTTCGGTCGGGGCCTCGCTCCGGTCGCAGGACTGCTTCGATAACCGTCATCCCAACTATGCCGGGGATGTCGGGATCGCCCTCAATCCCAAGCTCGCGAAGCGGATCAAGGAAAGCGATTTGCTGATGGTTGTCGGACCGCGCCTCGGGGAGATGACGACGCAGGGCTACACATTGGTGGATGTTCCGAACCCGTCGATGACGCTGGTGCATGTCCATCCTGGCGTTTCCGAGCTGGGCCGCGTCTATCTTCCGGATATTGCGATCAATGCCCGTATGCCGGAGTTTGCCGCCGCGGCCCGCGCCATGGCGCCAGGGGGCGTGAAGGCACGCGAAGGCTGGGTTATGAACGCCCGTGCCGACTATCTGGAGCGGATCAAGCCGACAGAGGTGCCGGGCCCGGTCAACCTTGGAAAGATTGTCGCCTGGCTGAACGACACCCTGCCCGAGGATGCGATTATCACCGCCGGGGCGGGCAATTACGCTGTCTGGGCCCATCGTTTCTTCCAGCATAAGAAATACCGCACCCAGCTTGCGCCCACCAGCGGCGCCATGGGCTACAGCGTCCCGGCGGCGATCAGTGCCAAGCTGACAGAACCGAACCGAACGGTAGTCAGTTTCAACGGCGATGGTTGTTTCATGATGCTGGGGCAGGAACTGGCGACGGCCATGCAGTTTAATGCAAATGTGATCTTCATCATTGTGAATAACGGCATGCTCGGTACTATCCGTATGCATCAGGAGAGGGAATATCCAACTCGGGTTCATGCAACAGGGCTTTCCAATCCGGATTTTGCTGCGCTAGCCCGGGCATACGGGGCCTTCGGGGAAAAAGTGGAGAGAACGGAAGATTTCGCGGACGTATTTGCCGCCGCGCAAGCCTGCGGGACCGCGGCAGTGATCGAGCTGGTGGTCGATGCGGAGGCGCTAACGCCGGAACAGAGTCTATCCGGTATGCGGGCTCAGGGCGAGAAGGCAAAAGCCTGACCGTCGTCAAGAGGGAGGGGGGACAATGATTGAATTCTATACCTGGGGAACACCCAACGGCCGCAAGGTCTCAATTCTGCTGGAAGAGCTGGGTCTCGACTATCGTGTCCATCCCATCGATATTACGGCGGGTGACCAGAAATCACCGGAATTTGTCGAGATATCGCCAAATGGCCGGATTCCGGCGATTGTCGATACCGATACCGGAACACAGATGATGGAATCCGGCGCGATCATGCTGTATCTGTCGAAAAAGGCGGGCGGCAAGCTGGTCCCGACGGAGGAGAAAGCCTACTGGCAGATGATGGAATGGCTGATGTGGCAGATGGGTGGTCTCGGCCCCATGTGCGGTCAGGTCCATCATTTCGTGCGCTTCAATCAGGGCAAGGCGCCCTATGCCGAGGAGAGGTATCTTAACGAGGCAAAACGGCTTTACGGCGTGCTGGACGCCGCCCTTTCGGAGCGGGCATATGTCGCCGGTGACTACAGCATTGCCGACATTGCAATCTGGCCCTGGATTTCCCGGTTTGAGTGGCAGACAATTGATTTGGAACAATTTCCGAACATAAAGAGTTGGTATCATCGGATTGCGGATCGTCCCGCGGTGCAGAAGGGCTATCACATTCCGAAATATGTCTCGGATATTCCGCGCGCCGACTAACATTCTCTGCCAGAAGATTTTGAGCTCTCTTAAGGGTTATTAAACAGGTTATTTCTATGGTGCGTAAAAACAGACTATTTTAAGAAAAACAATAATGGCTGAAGGACCTATGTGTTTGTGATGAACGGGTTATTCGTTGGTGAGGGGACCCTCCTTGTTCAATGTGCCGAGGCGTTTCGGCGTGCAGGCGGTGAGATTACGGGTATTTTAAGCCATGAGCCGCGGGTTCGCGCCTGGGCCGAGGCTGAAAGCTTACCACTGTTCGACGCAGTGGATGATGAAAAGCTGAATGGCCTTGCCTTTGATTATCTTTTCAGCATCGTCAACCTGACCATCTTCCCGCAGCACCTGCCGGTCCAGCCTGCAAAGTTCGCCATCAACTTCTTCGACGGACCGTTACCGAAATATTGCGGGGTCAATGTCACTTCCTGGGCGCTGATGAACGGGGAGGCGGAGCACGCCGTTACCTGGCATGAAATGAAGGATACGCCGGATGCCGGCCGAATCCTGAA
Organism: uncultured Sneathiella sp.; assembly: GCF_963973085.1. Taxonomy (GTDB): domain Bacteria; phylum Pseudomonadota; class Alphaproteobacteria; order Sneathiellales; family Sneathiellaceae; genus Sneathiella. The sequence continues at coordinate 138,329 of NZ_CAXAXA010000003.1, read as the reverse complement.
ATCCCGCACTGTACCCGTTGCTGCAGATGAAACCTCCATGAGCCTGAACGCGAAATGCTATGAGGCCGGGCTCGCTTCCTTCACCGAACTGGTGCAGGAGCTAAAAAACAATTCCGTTCACCCGCAGGAGCAGGGAGCTGAGCGGAACCGCTATGATGCGGCGATGCGTCCTGAAAAACTCGGGGCGCTCGACCTCACGAAACCGGCTGCAGAGCTGGACCGGCTCGTCCGCGCGCTGGATTTCGGGGCCTATGCCAACCCGCTCGGCGCCGCGAAGCTGTGGACGGGCAAGGGGATATCCCTTGTCGGAACCCTCAAGATTGCAGAAGGCCCCGCCAGTGCCACAGCGGGACAGGTTGTCGCTATTGATAACGAAACTGTCCGGATTGCGGCGCAGGATCATGATGTCATACTGGGCGCGTTTCGTTGTCTGGCGGGAGAGCCCCGGCACCCCAATGCACTTGGCCTTCAGGCCGGAACGACAATTCCGGCGCTTGCCGATATTTCCGATGATCTTCTGGATGCCGCAGCGGGCGCGGAACTTTACTGGCAGGAGGCGCTCGCGGGCGCCATGCCGCCGCAATCACCCTATCCGTCCAACCGGGATATGGCCTCCGGTGCTGTCACGGCGCCTGTGTCCGTTACCCAGCCCATCGACACGGACGAGGCAACAGCGGCATTTCTGGTCTGGCATTCCCTCCTCATGGGAGCGAAGACGGTGTCTTGCGGAACGGATATCGCAGGGAAAGCGCATCCGCTGATCTCCGATAGCCAGCTTGCAACCCTGTCCGTGAACGGGGATGACAGTGTTCGCAAAACCATTGATAGCTATAAAAAAATCAAAGCCGAAGGAGAGGTCGCGGGGCCGAGAAGTATCGATCTTGTTGCCCGGATTCCGGATTTGGCCGTTCGGGATTCGGCTCTGCGTGCCCTTGCAGTTGCCGTAACGGCGAAGGACGGCAGTGATCAGGAGCTTTTGCAGGATCGTAATCTGGTGCTTGCCGTGGGCTCATCGCCCCGTCTGATTGCGCGCACCGGACTGTATGCCCGGGATGTGCTGACGGCAATGGGGCGTGATATCGCCTTTTTCCTGAATGCCTTTGCGGCAAATAAAGAGATGGCGCTTAAAGCCCTGCCGCTCACCGATCCGGGTGAAAAGCAGGTCGGTATGGATCATATGGGCGTCGCCTATCCGCGCGACAAACGCATTCATGAGGTCATTCGCGAACAGGCCCAAAAAACACCGGAGGCGATTGCCCTCAAGGCCGATGGAGATGTGCTGACATATGCGGAACTTGACCGGCGCACGGATGCCCTCGCCGCGGCTCTCATTGAGCGGGGCGCGGCGCGCGGAAGTGTTGTCGGGCTCTGCCTGGAACGCTCGACAGAACTGGTGGTTTCCCTGCTGGCCATCCTGAAGACGGGGGCCGCCTATCTGCCGCTTGATCCGTCCTATCCGGCGGAACGAGTCGCCTTCATGATCGAGGACAGCAATACGCCGATTATCGTCGCGAGCCAGACGACGGAGTTCAAGTTCCGCCTCGACCCGAAAAAGATTGTTTATCCGGACGCCAAAGCCAATAAGGTAGCCCTTCCCGAGGGCGATCCTTCCGATCTTGCCTATCTGATGTACACGTCCGGCTCGACCGGTATTCCGAAGGGTGTCATGCTCACCCACCAGAATATCGTCAATTTCTTCACCGGGACCGATCTGACGGTCCCGCATGACGGTGAGGTGCGCCTGCTGGCGATCACCTCGGTGTCCTTCGATATCTCGGTACTGGAAATTTTCTGGACGCTGGCGCGCGGATTTACGGTTGTCCTGCAGACGGATGGTGTCTCCTCGACCGCAGTTCCGGGGTTCAGCCTGTTCTATTTTGCCTCCGAAGCGGCGGGCAGTGGCCCGGAAGCCTATCGCCTGTTGTTACAGGGGGCGAAATTCGCCGATGAAAACGGATTTGAGGCGGTCTGGACGCCGGAGCGGCATTTCCATGCCTTTGGTGGCCTGTACCCAAATCCGGCGGTCAGTTCCGCAGCGGTCGCCTCGATGACCAAGAATATCGATATCCGGGCGGGTTCCTGCGTTTTGCCGCTGCATCATCCCATCCGCGTGGCGGAGGATTGGGCGCTCGTCGATAATATCTCGGGCGGCCGCGCCGGTATTGCAATTGCCAGCGGCTGGCAACCGAATGACTTCGTGTTGCAGCCGGATAATTTCGACAACCGCAAGGATGTCATGCTGGACGGCATCGACATGCTGCGAAAACTGTGGCGGGGCGAAAGTGTCTCTTTCCCCAATCACAAGGGCGAGGAGATTGAGGTATCCACCCTACCGCGACCGGTGCGCGGGGACATTCCGCTCTGGCTGACGGCGGCGGGAAATCCGGAAACCTTCGCGGCCGCGGCGGAGAAGGGCTGCTATGTGCTGACCCATCTGCTGGGCCAGAAGTTCGAGGATGTGGCCGAGAAAATCCGCGCCTACCGCATGGCCTGGCGCGAAGCCGGGCATCCGGGCGCGGGCAAGGTCACGCTGATGCTGCATACCTTCGTCGGTGAGGATGAGGAACAGGTGCGTGAAGCAGTGCGTGAACCGATGAAGGGCTATCTTAAAAGCTCGGTCGATCTGTTGCGCCGCGCATCCTGGAGCTCGCCGACCTTCAAGCAAAAGGCCGATGCGACGGGCCTGACGCCGCAGGAAGTTTTTGAAAAACAGGAACTTACCGAAGAAGAGACCGAAGCCCTGCTTGATCACGCGTTCGAGCGGTACTACCAGACAAGCGGCCTGTTCGGCACTCCGGACAGCTGCCAGGAACTTGTGCGGGAAATCGCCCGCATGGGGGTTGATGAAATCGGCTGCCTGATCGATTTCGGCGTCGATACGGACCTTGTATTGCAGCACCTCACCTACATAAACGAACTTAAAAATAATCTGCTGGCCGAAGGCGGCGTTGCGCGTCAGGCTTCCGTTGCCGAGCAGATCGCCGAGCATGACATTACCCATTTCCAGTGCACGCCGTCGATGGCGTCCTTCCTGGTGGCGGAACAGGCAGGCCGGACGGCGCTTGGCAAGCTGGATGTCATGATGGTTGGCGGGGAGGGATTTCCGCCGGACCTTGCCCGGAACCTGCGCTCCCACCTCAAGGGAACGTTGCTCAATATGTATGGCACAACGGAAACGGCTGTCTGGTCCTCGGTTGCCAACCTTGAAACGGTCGGCGAGACCATCCCGCTTGGAGAGGCAATGGCCAACACGGTCTATTCCGTTCGCAATGAATATGGACAGGCGCTGCCGAGCGGCGTTGCAGGCGAACTCTGGATTGGCGGCGACGGGGTCGCGAAAGGCTACTGGAACCGCGAGGAACTGACGGCGCAGCGCTTCCTCGATACAAATGAAGGCCGGTTCTACCGGACCGGCGATCTGGTCCGGCATATGCCCGATGGGCGCCTCGAATTCCACGGCCGCATGGATAATCAGGTCAAGGTCCGCGGTCACCGGATCGAACTGGGCGAGATTGAAGCCAAACTCGGATCACTTGATGAGGTGAAGGACGCGGCAGTCACCGTGTTCGAGACCGGCGACAGCGATAAACGGCTGGTTGCCTTTGCCACCGCCGCGCCCGGACAACGGATCGATCCGCAGGAGGTTCGCAAAAAACTTGGCGCCATGCTGCCGGAATTCATGACACCGTCGCAGGTGATCGTGCTGGATGTGATGCCGCAGACGCCGAATGGCAAAATTGACCGCAAAGCCTTGCCCAAACCGCAGGCACAGGCCAGCGCCTCAACGGAAACCGCACAGAGTGACACCGAATCCGCCATCGCCAAGATATGGTGCGAGGCGCTGGGACTTGGCGAGGTCGGGGTGACGGATAATTTCTTTGACCTTGGCGGTCATTCCCTGTTGGTGGTTCAGGTTCAGCGCCGCCTGAAGGAGCTGTTCGACAAGGAAGTGGCGATTACGGACATGTTCCGCTTCTCGACCATTCAGGCGCTGGCGCGGCATCTTGATGGCGCCGGGACGGCGGAAGGCAAAACCACGGCAGCGATGCGCGGCGCTCAGCGGGCGGCGGCGCGACGGGCGCGGATGACCCAAAGAACAGGGACATCTGTACAATAGGACAGTTTTTTGGCAGGATAGAGTTCTGTCACCAGTAACAATACCGCCGGTTCGGGCGGGGATGAACAAGTATTATGACAGACAGTGTTGAGGGAATTCAGGCTTCTGAAAAGATCGCTATCGTCGGCATGGCCGGACGATTTCCGTCGGCACGGAATGTCGCACAGTTCTGGAATCTGCTGTCGGACGAACGTATGGGCACGCGCTGGTTCAGCCCGGAGGAAATGCTGGAAAACGGGGTCAGTGCGAAAGAGCTTGCCGATCCCAACTATGTAAGGGCCGCCAATTATCTCTCCGACATGGAATGTTTCGACGCCGGGTTTTTCGGTTTTTCGCCGCGTGAGGCGTCCATCCTTGATCCGCAGCACCGTCATTTTCTTGAATGCGCCTGGGAGGCCTTCGAGGACGCCGGCCATATGCCGGAGAATTTCGACGGGCGCATCGGCGTTTTCGCGGGCTCCGGCATGCAGGCGTATTTACCTTTCAACCTGCTGACCAATCCGGACCTTGTTGAGGAAATCGGCCTGTTTCTGCTGCGCCATACGGGCAATGACAAGGACTTCCTGACAACGCGTCTTTCCTACATCCTGAACTTGCAAGGCCCATCCGTGGCGGTCCAGACGGCTTGCTCCACATCGCTTGTCGCCGTGCATCAGGCGGCCGCCAGCCTGCTGTCCATGGAATGCGACATGGCCATTGCCGGGGGGGTTACCGTCGAGCTACCGCACCGACATGGCTATAAGTTTGCGGAAGGGGAAATCCAGTCACCGGACGGGATCTGCCGGCCCTTCGACAATGATAGTGAGGGGACTGTGTTTGGCTCCGGCGCGGCCCTTGTTGTCCTCCGGCGCCTTGAAGACGCAATCGCCGACGGGGATGATATCAAGGCGGTGCTGATTGGCTCTGCCATCAATAACGATGGGGCGCAAAAGGCGGGCTATCTCGCACCAAGTGTCGATGGGCAGGCGGAAGCGGCGGCGGAAGCCCTCGCCATTGCCAATGTCCCGGCGGAAACCATCAGCTATATCGAGGCTCATGGCACCGGCACGCCGGTGGGCGATCCGATTGAACTTGCGGGCCTGTCGCAGGTATATGGCGCGGGCGGCACTGGCTTTTGCGGGATCGGTTCCGTCAAGAGCAACGTCGGCCATCTCGATACGGCGGCGGGGACCACGAGCCTGATCAAGGTCGTGGAGGCCTTGCGTCATGACGTCATTCCGGCCTCCCTCAACTACAAGACACCAAACAATCGCTTCGATATCGCAAATAGCCCCTTCTATGTTGTGGACGAAAGCAAACCCTGGCCGCGCGGGGAAATACCGCGCCGGGCCGGAATCAATTCCCTCGGGGTTGGCGGCACGAACGCCCATGCCATTGTCGAGGAAGCACCGCGTCGTCCCGAGATGATTTCCAAAAGCTGCTGGCGGCTGTTTCCCTTCTCGGCCCGCACCACGGCGGCGCTCGATGGCATACAGGAGAAATGGCGGGATTTTGTGTCCTCTGACGATATGCCGCCCATGGCGGATGCGGCCTTCACCCTGCGTCATGGACGCCGCGAGTTCGCCGAGCGCCGCGTAATCGTCGCCAGGGAAAAGGACGACCTGTCTAGGGCTCTCTGGAACGAAGCCCCGAGCCGGATTGCAGGGGGCAAGACCGGAACCGGCAAGGCGGAGGTCGTCTTCATGTTCCCGGGCGGCGGGGCGCAATATCCGGGCGCTGGCGCCGGATTGCTGGAAACGTCAGATGCGTTTCGCAACGCTGTTGATGAATGCTTCGCGCAGATGCCTGCGGATGCTCCATCCGATTTGCGCACGGTCATGTTCGAACGTTCTTCGGATGATGAAAAAGCCCGCGCCAGCATGGAAATGTCCGGCTACGCCATTCCGGCGCTTTTCATTCTGGAATATGCCTATGCCATGATGTTCATGAGCTGGGGTGTAGAGGCCGCCGCCCTGCTTGGCCATAGTGCCGGGGAATATGCGGCGGCGGTGATTGCCCGGGTGATGTCGGTCGCCGATGCCCTTAAAATTGTTGTCTGGCGCGGAAAAGTTATGGATGCCGCCGCCGCCGGGGCGATGACGATTATTCCGGCGCCGCATACAAAGGTAAGAGAGCTTATCGGGGAGACCCTTGATATTGCGGCCTTGAACGCCCCAGATCTCTGCGTTGTTTCGGGCGAGGTCGAGAAAATCGGCGCACTGGAAACGCAACTGAAAGATACGGAATTCGAGGCGACGCGGGTGCGTATCAATGTTGCTGCCCATAGCCGTATTCTCGATGATCAGCTGGAGAATTTCCGGGGCGGAATTGACGGAATTAACTTGAAATCGCCGGAGATTCCCTTTGTATCAAGCCTGCGCGGTGACTGGGGGCAGGAAGGGGACTTTTCCACCATCGATTACTGGGTGCGCCACCTGCGCCATACTGTTCGGTTCGCCGATACGGTGGAGACAGTCTTAAAAAAACCGGGCCAGGTTCTTCTGGAAGTCGGCCCCGGGCATACACTCGGCCCGCTTGCTGAAATGAACCCGGGCAAGAATGAGCCGCTCGCTGTGATTTCCTCCGGCCGTCCGCCGAAAGAGGCCGATGACGATATGGCGCTGGCGCTTGTCGCTGCGGGAAATATCTGGGCCGTTGGCGGGGAGGTGAACTGGGATAAACTGCCGGGAGCGGGCGGGCGCCGGGTGTCCCTGCCGACCTATGCCTTCGCCAAGGATCGCCATTGGATCGAGCCTGGCACAGGGCGTCTGTCAGAGACCGGGGAAATTGAGGAAGAAACCGCCGTTCATCTCACCCGGAAGGAAAATCCGGACGACTGGTATGTCTCGAAACGCTGGGACCTTGCGCCGGTTCCGCCGGCAGAGCCACAACATGGCGGGGGTTGGCTTCTGTTCCATGGCGGCGATCCCGTTTCCGATGCGCTGGTAAAGGCGCTGGAGGCACGACGCGAGAAGGTCACGCTCGTCCGTCCCGGGGACGCCTTTGTCCGTGAGGGAGATGACTACCGTCTCGCTCCGGATGTCGCCGAAGATTACGAGGCTCTTCTTGCAGACTTCAAGGAGGTTCCGGCCAATATCCTGCATTGCTGGCCTATGGCATCCGCAGCAGACGGGCAGAAAGGCCTGTTTGACAGTGCCTTTTGTCTCGCCAGAGCCATCCAGTCGGCCGATCCGGCAGAAGATATCCGTTTGACCTTTGTCGGGAGTGGGGGCTTTTCCGTTGCGGGGGAACCGGTCTCCTATCCGGCACTCGGGACACTGCTCGGCCCGGTGCGGGTTGCGCCGCGGGAAATTTCCGGACTGACGGCGCAATATATCGATCTTGAGGCAAAGGAAGATCCGGCCTGGTCGGGAAAAGCAATCCTTGATGAGCATGACGGGGCGACTTCGGATGACTGCATTGCTCTCAGGGGCCGCAAGCGCTATGCGCAAAAACTGGCGCCGCTTCCCGCGGCGGCACCGACGGCACTTCCAAAACGGATCAAGGAAGGCGGACGTTATGTCATTACAGGCGGTATCGGCGGTATCGGACTCGCGCTCGCCCGCTATCTCGACGGGGAGGCAAAGGCGCAACTCGCCCTGATCGGCCGGTCTGCTTTTCCGGCTAGGGACGAATGGGACGCTATCCTGAAAACCACGCCGACATCTTCCGTTGCAGGCGCTATTAATGCGCTCCGGGAAATTGAAGAAGCTGGCGGGAACGTCCTCGTCCTGAGTGCCGATGTTACGGATAAAACGGCACTGGCTGTGGCACTTGATGAGGTCAAGGCGCAGTTTGGCGGTATTGACGGTGTGTTCCATGGCGCCGGGATCATGGATGATGCCCCGATGCTCGGCAAAAGCCTCGACGATACGCATCGCGTGCTGTCGGCGAAGGTAACCGGCGGCGGCAACCTTGCGGCCCTGCTGCCCGAGGGAAGCCTCGACTTTTTTGCCGTCTTCTCATCCACCTCCGTGGTGACGGCGCCGCCGGGACAGGTCGATTATGTGGCGGCGAACAGCTATCTTGAATCTCTTGCCGCATCCCGGTCCGACGGGCTGGCAATATCATGGGGTGTCTGGCGGGATATCGGCATGGCGGCGCGGGCCTATCGCACCGTGGAAGAGAGCGCGGAGGGCGCTCATCCGCTGCTGGGGCCGCTTGAAAAGGATGACAATGGCGTTATTTCCTTTACCTCCTATTATGATCCGGCGCAGCTTTGGGTTCTGAGCGAGCATGTGGTGGGCGGCATTCCGGTGTTGCCGGGTACCGCCTATATCGAGATTGCCCGCGCCACTATGCAGGCCGCAGCCTCAAACCGGAAATGGGAGTTGCAGTCCCTGTCGCTGCTCAGCCCGATGGTGTTTCCGGAAGGGGTGCGCGCTCGCGTTACCGTTTCCCTGACGCCAAATGAACAGGGCTATGAGTTTCAAGTGCAAAGCGCCCTCACTGCTGATGGCCCGATGACAGAGCATTGTCGCGCCCGTCTCGTCTTCAAGCGATTGAATGACCGCAAGATTCCCCGCGCCCTGCAAACGGTGTCGGCGTTGTCGGTTTCGGATAACAGCGGCCGGGATTCGCAAGCCGAACTGATTGATTTCGGCCCGCGTTGGGACAATGTCGGCGAAATCCGACTTGGCGACGGTGAGGTAGAGGGCAATTTCGCCCTTGCGGATGCATTTGTCTCCGATCTGGAAACCTATGCGGCGCATCCGGGGCTTACCGACACGGCGGCAACGATCGGGCTGAACCTTTTGTCGGATGTCGGCAAGGAAGGCGCGTTTTATGCGCCGATGTCCGTGGATCGCCTGCGTATTTTCGCGCCCCTGCCACAGCGTTTCATCACCCGCGCCCGGATGGTTGCCGAAACGCCGGGCCGGTTTGCAAGTTTTGATGTGCTGTTCCTGGATGAAAAGAACAATCCCTTGATGGTAATGGAAGGATTCGCGCTCAGCCGGGTTGAGGGAACGACATTTGATCTTGAATCAGCGCCCGAACAGCTTGTCGACATCATGATTGCGCAAGGCATCGGAGCGCAAGACGCCCCAGCTGTTTTCAGCCGCATGCTGGATTCCGATGCGCGCTCATTGGTGATCTCACCCACCTCCATGTCCGATATCAGCCGGGAAATGGCCCGCATCGGTGTTCAGCGCAAGAAAAAGAGGGAACGCCCGGAAGAAGACGGTGGTGCATCCGGTGGCGATTACGCGAATAGTATTGAAGAAAAGCTGGCAGGATTCTGGTCAGACTTGCTGGGCGTTGGCCAGCCGGAACCCGATGCTGACTTCTTTGACCTTGGCGGCCACTCTCTGGCGGCGGTGCGGCTGTTCGCCAAGATACGCAAGGAGTACGGGACGGACCTGCCGCTTGCTACATTATTCCAGGCCCCGACCCTGCGCCTCCTGTCAGATGTCGTTATTACCAAAGGCAATTTGGTGGTGACATCAGCAATCGAGTCCACCCCAAATGACAATGCGTCAGTGGATGGAGAATGGTCGCCGCTTGTGCGGATCAAGCCTGGCGATCCGGCGGTGAAACCGTTGTATCTTGTCCATGGGGCGGGCGGAAATGTGCTTAACTTCCGCTCGCTTTCCGGATATCTCGATTCGAAACTGCCTTTCTACGCCTTGCGCGCGCTCGGTTCCGATGGCGGGACGGAAATACATGAAACGATTGAGGAAATGGCCGCCTGCTATGTCGATGCCATTCTCAAGCAACAGCCCGACGGGCCCTACCACCTGGCAGGATACTCAGGTGGCGGCGTTATCGCCTTCGAGATGGCGCATCAGTTGCGTAATGCCGGGCATGAGGTCGGCTATCTTGTCCTGTTCGATACCCTGGCGCCGGAAATAGACGGCGAGCCGCTCGGCATTCTCGGGAAAATCTGGATGGCACGCCACTGGAGCCTGGCTTTTGCCCTGAAATGGCCGCTTCGAAAATGGAGAAGCCTGTCGGCAGGGCGTGAAATGCAGCAGATTGAGGCGCATTTGGCGAAAGGTGAGCATATTCCGGATGAACTGGTCGGCCAACGCATGACACAGGCCTATCTGACAGCCGAGCATCAGTATCATCCGCCGGAGTATCCCGCCGATGTCCTGTTATTCAAGGGCAGCCAGGCAAGTGTGGAGTTCCTGCGGGCCGGACCGCAGCTCGGATGGGACAAGTTCGTGTCCGGAAACATCGAGGTTATGGCTTTCGATTGCGACCATTTCAATATGATGATCGATCCGACGATCGGAGAAATCGGTAAAATCCTGAACGAACTCCTGCTTACTCGTTGACCCAGTTTCCGGGGATATGGATTTGATAGAAGGTCAGGCTGTCTTCAACAAAGCCGAGTTTATTGAGATTGACATGGTCTCCGTCCGGGTAGGCCTTGAATTCCTTTGGCTGTGAAGCTGCGTCGAACAGTCTTTTGCCTGAGTCAATGAGGACGGCGGCGTCTCTCTCTCCGTGCAGCATCAGGAGGGGGGTGTTTATGTCCGCTATCCGGTCGATGGAATCATATCTTTCCTTCGTCATGATCGCGCAGAACGGCAGGCCATAGTAGCGGTTCGTGAAATAGTCGCAAAACCGCGCATATGCCGCCTCCAGCGTGAGGACGGCAACCTCCCGTTCCGACGCCAGACGAGTGGCAATCCCAGTTCCCAGACTGTAACCATGGGCAAGCCGTTGTTTTGGCGGAATTTCTTGTCCCATCAGGCTGTCCAGCTGATCATACAGGGCGCGGGCATCAGCCGCGAAAGTCTCTTCGGATGGGGTGCCACCCTTACCGCTTGATCCCCGATAGACCAGCGCAGCAAGGCCAAGTCCCTCATCCAGAAAGGGTTTCAGGCGGAACATGGACGGGCCGATCGACGTAAAATTGCCCATAAAATAGAGAATGACCGGCGCGTCGCCTTCAGGCGGCTTGATCCAGGCCGATATCGTTGAGCCGTCCTCGGAGGTAAAAATGACTTCCTTTACGTCATCATGCCCGTATTTTTCCGGCCCGTCCGTAGACTGATCAAAAAGGTAAATGGACTTATAAAAATAATTCAGCCCGGCATATCCGGCGACAGCTGCCAAAGCGATTATGATACCCAGGATAATCAGGCCACTCTGAAGGGACATGAAGAACTCCATTTTTTCAGGATTTTTACGCGCGCAATATGAAGAGGTAGGGCGGCACGGTCAAGGCTGAAACACGCCTTCATGATACCATAATGGTATACCATCGCGCCGGAGACGTCACAAATTCCACCATTATGGTTGTGGCCTTAACGGGTTATTAACCATAATGGTGGGAGTAGCCTAGACATCTCTTGCCGCAAAAAACGGCTGGCGGCTGACCCGAACCCAGCTTTTTGAGAGCGAGAGAGCTGTCCGGTAGGACGTCAGAATTTCCTCCGCCATGGCGTCGCCGGAGACGAAATTGTCAATCATGTCCGGTGTCAGCGACCGGGCCCGTTGCAAGAGGTCGGCCGGAAACTGACGAACCTTAACCTTCTTGTTCTCAATAAGGTCGTCCAGCGCGCGGGCATTCTCCCAGTCGGACTCGGACAGGCCAAAGGCGTTTTCTGACTGGCAGGCATTGGCCACTACTGCTTTCAGATCGTCGCTTAGCCCTTCAAAGGCAGTACGATTGACCAGGCATTCCGCCGTGCCGTTGGGTTTGTTGAACGATGGCCAGTAATAATAGGGGGCGGCCTTGTAAAATCCGAACGCCCGGTCGCTCCAGGGGCCGAGGAATTCCGCCGCGTCGATCAGGCCGTTTTGCAGGCCGGGGTAAATATCGCCCGGCGGCAGTAGTACAGACGTAGCACCCATTGCCTCGTACAGCTCTCCGCCAAGACCGGCGCTGCGGATTTTAACACCCCTCAGATCATCGAGGGAATTAAGCTCCTTCTTGAACCATCCGCCCATCTGTATCCCGGTATTTCCGGCCATAAATGGTTTTATATCAAAGGGTTGGTAGAGCTTGTCCCAAAGCTCCTGTCCGCCGCCCTGATTGATCCAGGCCATATGCTCAAGGGCGGTCAGGCCGAAGGGAACAGTGGTAAAGAAAACGCTGGCTTTAGCCTTTCCCTGCCAGAAGAAAGAGGCGGTATGGCCAAGCTCGGCAGTTCCGCCGCCTACCGCCCCAAAAACCTCGAGGGCAGGCACCAGTTCGCCGGCGGCATAGAGTTTGACGGAGAGCTTGCCGCCGCTCATGGTCGTGATCCGGTCGGCAAGCCGCTGTGCGGTCACGCCGACGCCGGGGGCCCCTTTCGGCCATGATGTCACCATCTTCCATTGCCGGGCGCCGCTGGCGATGGCCGGCGTGCTGAACAGACCGGCCCCCGCGACACCGAGGCCGGACGCTGCCATGAATTTGCGTCGGGACAGGGATTTTTCAGTCATGATTCCTTCCTTTCCTGAAGGCTGGATTGGCTTGATTTGTAGATTTCATCGAGGATATCTGCGGCGAAACTGCCGGGCCCGCTCGATGTGTTTGCGGCTCTCTCTCCGGCGTCGCCAAGAAGACGCAAGCCGATGGCAACGGCCTCCAGCCGTGCCGACGGGTCTGCGATCGCAAGACAGGATCCCAAAAGGGCCGTGCCGGCGCAGCCGATGCCCGTAACCCGGCTCATAAGCTCATGACCGCCGGTGACGGTTTTTTCGCTTTGGCCATCGGTGATAAGATCTTTAACGCCGGTCACCGCGACGATAGCGCCGGTTTCCCGGGCGAGAGTATGCGGATTGGCGTTCAGGGCACTGATTTCCCCATTGTTCCCGCGAATAAGCGCCGGATTCCGCGTCATAAGCTCTTTGGCATAGGCAAGGCGCCCCGGCGCCCTGTCGATCAGGACCGGGTCGAGAATCCAGGGAATATCCTTCTTTTTGGCCGCGCTTATCGCTGATTCTATGGCGGATTTACGATTTCCGTCGAGTGTTCCGAGGTTGATCAAGAGAGCATTTGCGCCGGAAACAAAATCGGCCACTTCGGAAATATCGGAGGACATGGAGGGAATGGCCCCGACGGCCAGCAGCATATTCGCCGTCAGAGCCTGGACGACCGTGTTTGTCAGGCAGTGAACGGCGGGACGACGACGGGCAATAGCCTCAAGCAGTTCATCTGTCGTTATTTGACGCATTTTTCCTCCGTTTCACATCGGAGGGAAGGGGCGCGAATACTCTGTGGGAATGAATCGGCCTCATTTCCCTCCGCCGGTTCTAGCCGGATCAGGTTCGACGGGTCGACATTTCTCATGTCTCTCAGCCTTGAAAGGCACCCCGATGAGCAGCCCCCATACTATGGAATTACGGCTTTAATGCAATGCGAAAAATTTCGTTAGAAAAACTAAAGCGACAGGACATAAAATGTACTGTGACAGCTTCAAAACCTTTATGATAACCTGAAACGATAATAAAGCGCGGAAAAGGCCGCCTCCGGCCGCCGCTATAACAGGAACAATCCAGTGACCAGTCAGCAGCTACGCTTCACTTACCTGAACGTCGGACATTTTGTCGACCATCTGTTCATGCTGATTTTTGCCAAGGCCGCGTTTAGCGCTGGCATTTCCTTTGGTCTGGCAGAAGACGGCGCCTATGCGGAGATGATCCCTTACGGCATCCCCTCGCTTGTTCTGTTTGGTGCGGGTGCGCCACTGGCTGCCTATATCGCCGATAAATGGAACCGCAACGGCATGATTATGGTCTTTTTTGTCGGTATCGGGCTTTCGGCGATCGCGACCGGTTTTGCGCAGTCGCCGTTGCAAATTGCCGTAGGACTTGCGGCAATCGGCCTGTTCGCGTCGATCTATCATCCTGTCGGAATTGCCATGGTCGTACAGGGCGGCGGTAAGATCGGCTGGCGCCTCGGCCTCAATGGCGTGTGGGGAAATATGGGCGTGGCGGCGGCGCCGTTGATCACCGGGTTCATTCTGGCCGATTATGACTGGCGCGCGGCCTTCATGATTCCGGGCGCTGTGGCTGTCGCCTTCGGCATTGGGTACATGATGTTCGTTCGGCGCGGCGGCGGCAAACCGCCGGTGCATGCGGCCGGGGAGAAGGAAATCGTCGGCTTCATGCCGGGTTGGAAACGGGCGCTGTTCGCTATATCGCTGGTGACATCCGCGGGCGGGTTCGTGTTTGGCACCATGACGTTCGTCATTCCGCGGATGTTCGAGGTCAGCATGCCGGACGTGACGGTGGATGTGGCGACGACGGGTCTGCTGGCGGCGCTGGTATATGCGATTGCGGCCTTTGCACAGATGGTGGTCGGTCGTTTGATTGACAAATACCGCGTCAAGCCGGTGCTCTTTGTTATTGCGCTCGCGCAGCCGATCCTGATCGGGATAATGGCGACGCAGATGAATTATGCGTTGTTTTTTGCCACCCTTCTTGCCATGGCCTTTGTTTTCGGCCAGATACCGATCACCGATACGGTTATTTCCCGCTATGTGCCCGATGCCTGGCGATCGAAGGTCATGGCGGTGAAGCTTATGCTCAATCTGGTGATCGGTGCGCTCTCCCTTCTGGCGGCGCGATATATTCTGGAATCCGGCGCGGGATTTTCCGGCGTGATTGCCGTTGTCGCGATTGTCGCCGCCTTGATCTCGCTTGCCGCCCTTTTGCTGCCGGGACGGGTTCGCCGTGAAGTCGCCGTACAGACGATTTCCCCGGCGGAATAGACATTTATCCGCAGTTAAATCGGCATGACACAGTTCTTTACCGAAGAGGCGTCTTTATGGCATACTACCCGTAAAAAAGGAAAAGCCCATGACTGTTTCCCTTGCTGTCCGCCCCAAGCATCTTCTGGCCCCTCCCGTCCGTCTTGAACCGGCATTCGATGATCCGGACGGTGTTGTTGATCTGATCAAAAAGGGAAGCCCCTATAAGACCCTGTCGGCGGTTCACCGTGATACGGGTGAGACATCCGGCGGCTGGTTCCGCAATTTCTGGGCTCTCGGCGGGAAGGTGATCTTCGACGGTGCGGAGCCGTTTTTCTATAACCAGCGGTTTATCGACGCCGCGAAGAAGTCCTTCAAGGCGGACATTATCCGCCCTGTCGCGATGATGACGAACCTTAACCTGCCGGCGGAGGGTCTTCCCTACCATCAGGATCTGCCGTTTTTCCGCGGCGCGCAAAACCGGGAGGTGCCGAGCTGGATGCTGGCGCCGATGGGTTATTCCGACCTGTTTCATGACTGGGCGATTCCCGTCGCGTCGGCGATTACCTGGTTCTATGACGGTGAAGGCGGGGAGTTTGAATACTGGCCCGACGGGCTGGGTGCGCCCTCCCGGACCGAGCGGCCACCCTATAACAACTGCTGCGTCCTTGCGGATAATGAATATATGTTCCATCGGGTCGGCAGCGTTGGCCCGAAAGCCGAGCAGCACCGTTATGACAATCTCGGCCATGATGCGAAACTTGAACTGACCGAAGATAACCGCTGGCGAGTTATCGATGAGGGAGAGGAAGTCGCGCTCGTCGATTATGGGACTGTCCGCCTTTCGGTTCTCTGGAAGGGATACTGTTTCAAGAACGAGGCGGAGGCGGAAGCCTATGACGATCACAGCCATGACCTGACACCGGACCTGATCAAGGAGATTTTCTGTGAGGATCTGATGGCGCGCGGGATCAGGGTTTCAAGCCCGGCGGATTTCGAGACGGACATGGCGTGGAAAGAGTTGATTACCAGTACCTATACTCCGCCGACGGCAGAGCAGGGGTAGTAACGCGGCAATCAGGGGACGGAGGGCCGGTCCTTCCCGAGACGGTTTCACCTAGGGCGGCGAAAATGTCTGACATTCATCAAAAGGCTCTTGCGCTGGATAAGGCATACCGGGAGGGAGACCTCGGGGAAGTGCGCCGTTTGCTTGGTGATCCACGCGGATTTCCCAATTGTGAACAACCTTTCGAGCTTGGCTGTGGCGGCACGCCACTGGAATATGCGTTCTGCTGGAGCCCGCAACGGCTCATCCTTGATCTTTTGCGTCTCGGGGCGGATGTGAACCATACCGAAGATGACGGCTTTCCGCCGCTTTTCACCCTCCTCTCCTCGGATCGTGACGATAAATACGAGCTGATGACGCTGATTCTCGATCATGGTGCCGATATTCACCAGCGAGGCTTTAATGACTGGACACCGCTCCATTATGCCGTGGCCCAGCGGGATATCGAAGCGGTCACGCTCCTCCTCCGGCGCGGCGCCGATCCCCATAGGCCGACGCGGATCGACGAAGGCAATTCACCCCTTGAAGATGCCGAGGCGTTGGGATTTGACATGGCCGTCGCCGTCATGAAAGAACGGGCCGCTAGTGAACCGGATAACAGGGACTGATTTCAATGGCCGTACAACGGATTGTCACCAACATCGCGACCGAGGATATTCAACGGGCCAGTTCTTTTTATGGCGACATTCTGGGCATGGAAGTTGCGATGGACCAAGGCTGGATACAGACCTATGTCGGTAGCGGACAGGCACGGGTGCAAATCAGTTTCGCGAGCGAGGGCGGGTCCGGCACCGAGTTACCCGACCTCTCGATCGAGGTGGATAACCTGGACGAGGTTTATGAGAAGATATGCGCGGCGGACATTTCCGTCGTCTATGGCCCGGCGGACGAACCCTGGGGTGTCCGCCGGTTTTACGTGAAAGACCCTTTCGGGCGGCTTGTGAACATCCTTACCCACATGGATGCAGGTTAAGAAGGCGCTTGTTGACTGCTGTCAGGCCGCCGCTCCCGGTATGACCTCGGGAAATTCGGCCATGGCATTTCCGGCAGCGACGAGATCGCCATCCTGATTGGTGACTTCAATATCGAACAGCAGCCAGTATCCCTTCTCTGTCTTGCGCTTTCGTGAAATTTTGGCAACCGGGGTAATAGTGTGGCCGAGCTGTACCGGTTTCAGCCAGCGGGTCTCCAGCCGCCGGTGGAAACCGCCGCGCGGCAGCAGCCAATCAGTGAGTGTGCGTGAAATAAGCGCGAAATTTTGCATTCCGTGCATAATAACGCCATCAAACTGCGTTTTTCCGAACTTGTTCTTCATATAGTTATCGTCGAAATGCAGGGGATTATAGTCGAGGGAGGCGTCGGCGAAAGCCTGGATGGTGTCCCGGGTGACGGTGAAGTCCTGACCGGTAATGACGTCGCCTTCGCTTACTTTTTCGAATTGTTCTTTTGCTGTCATGATATTGTTCCTTTTCCAGTCCGGTTCACGCGGGACGTATTGTCTGGCCACGGCCGGTGCAGACGATCTGGCCATGCTGGTTGGTGAATGTATTTTCATGAACCGCGAACAGCCGATCCTTGCGAATGAAGCGATCCAGTGCGGTCCCCCGCATGGTGATCGTATCGCCGGGACGGATCGGGACATGGTAGGACCAGTTTTGTCCGGCGTTGATGGTTCCGGGAGAACGCATCCAGTCCTCTGTCGTCGTACAGGCGAACATCAGCAGGATATGGATGGAAGGCGGGGCAATAATGCCGCCGTAGGGGGTCGTTTTCGCATATTCCTCATCGAAATAGATCGGGTTGTCCTCGCCGACACCCTTGGCATAGCGGGCGATCACTTCCTTGCTGAGGGTCACGGGCCGGGTGTCCCGTAATTCTCCCGGAATGATCTCATCCCAGGTTTTTCGTTTGTCGACATCCTTCCAGAAATCGGTTTCGAAATTATCAAGGTCCAGTACGGTCATTTTAACCCCTCCCGAGGTAACAAATTATGGCGCAATTGCACATTTTCCTTTTTCTTTGGTGTCAGGCGGCGGCCGGCGAAAGCCGAAAACGCACGCCGCAAAAATCAAATCCGTTGTCTGTAACATGACAACCGGCAGCTTTTGCTTTCTCCTGCATTTCTTTTGGATCCTTTGCCGTCAGATCAATCGCTGTGAACAATTCCTCCGCCCGATCGGGCGTTTGCCTGAAATGGATCAGGCCGTAATCCAGCTCAATTTCAAAACCTTCCGGCGCGGGCTTTACAGGTCGGTCACATATCTGGCCCCACAGTTTTGCGCGGGAGTTTGCGCCGGGGCTGCTAATCTCGATCCCGAGAATGTCCCCCGTGACATCCGTGCTGACATATTTTTGCCAGTCATCACCGGCCCAATGATAGTTACCCATCATGTCATCGCCGCCATTATGGTGGTCAAACTCCATCATGGTGGCACCGGTCTGCTTGGGATTGAGTTGTAGTAGGTCGGCCTTTTCATTGCGTCTTTCGAAAATGGGGGCGACGCCCGCCGCCGCGGCGAGGGATTTATGATGGTCAACATCAGCACAATCAAAAATCGCCATATACCCGCCCCGCCCGTTATTGCGGGCAAGAAACCGGTCAACGGCGGTGTCCGGCTGGATCGGGGCGACGATCTCCAGAAAGCAGCCATTTATAGCATACATGATATTTTCCAGACCGAACTGCGGCAATCTTGATCGGTGACAGACGTCAAGGCCGAGAATATCCGAAAAGACGCGTTCCGTATGGGCGATATCAGATGCCGCCAGGCAGATCTGCCTGAGACGAACATAGTTTGAGTCTGACATGATTCCCTCTTTCTCCCGATGGGGACTGGCCGGTTATTGTTACTTGTTCTTTACCGACGCCTGAGTATTTCAAATTTATTGAGTAAGGTAAAGGGTGCTTATTCTTCCCGATAGTCCGTTGTTTTCGATAGTCGGTATAAAAAAAGCAGTAGCAAATTTATCCGATACTGGTAGGCTACGGCCTTCAAATAGCCGGATATTTTCTGAAGAGAATGAACAGACCGACAGCGGGCTCGTATAATACAGAATGACGAAAAGCCTTCCTTCCCCCATAACCCGAATGAGCCAGGCAATGATCGCCCTCGGCATTTGCGCCGCGCTGATTGTTGCGTTTGTGAATTTGCGGGACAAGCCGTTCATTCAGTTGATTGAGGGGCAACTGTTGGACTGGCGGTTTGTCCTGCGCGGACCGATCGCAGCGGATTCGAATATTGAACTGGTGCTGATAGATGGCGGCCAGACGACCTCGGACGATGGGTCCGCAATCTCCGCCAATACACTGATCACGGGAATTGAGACCCTCGCGGCACAGAATGCGAGAACAATTGTTCTTGATCCACGGCTGTTGAAAATGACGGCACCTAATACGGCGGGCGCGGAATCGACCGCCGGGGATGAACTGGCACAGGCGATGGGTCAGGCCGGAAACATTCTTGTTCCCTATGTTTTCAGCATGACGCCCTCTGCGGGCGGGCGAACGGCCCTTCCTGTTGCTGTTCAACGCACAGCCTACAGCGTTTTCCGCACACGGGATGCGACATCCGTCAAGCGCCCCCCTGAGGCAGGCGGCTATATCGCACCGAGTTCAGGGCTGTTGGCAGCCGGACTGCCCGGCCATGTCACCTATACGCATCAATATACAAAGAGCAGGCAGTTCGCCTATCCTGTGATTGGCTATGGCGGATCCTATTTCCCGTCTCTCGCAATAGAGGCGTTCCGCCAGTCTGTCGGGATGAATACCGCTGATATCGAGGTGAATTTCGGGGAAGGGCTGAGTATCGGCAGCCTGTATCTGCCTACGGACAATCGCATGCGTCTCGCCGTCAACTACCATGGACCCGGTGGAACCTACAAGCAGAACAGCTTTGCCGACCTTATCGGCGGAAACCTGCCCGCGGATACCTTCAACGACAAGCTGGTGCTCGTCGGGCTTGCGCCGTCCGCGGTGGGCGGCGCGTTTGCCACACCCTATGATCCGGCAATGTCGGAGGTAGAATTCCTGGCCAATGTTATCGACAACATCAGCCGGTTGAACCCGTTAATCCGGTCACAGCAGATCATCGTTCTCGATATTCTGCTGCTGGCGCTAATTGGTCTCTATTTTGCGCTGGTTGCGGCGGCCAGGAAAAACTGGGCGGTGTGGACCCTGGGAGGGCTGGCGACGGCGGTCATACTGGCCGGCAATATGCAGGCATTCTTGTTGTTTAACCTCTGGATGGGGCTCACCTTCCCCCTGATGGCGATGATTTTATGTACCATTGTGCTGGTGGTAACGAAGCGCATTTCAGAGCGGCGCCGGATTGCGCTGGAGGCGGCGCTCCTCGCGGAAGAAACGCAATTTGATGCCCCCTGGACATTTGACCGGGTTGCCAAAACCGGGAAAGGAGCTGAGGACAAAGAGCACAGCCGGGACGCAGAAAGCCCGGATGAGCCGTCTCCTGAAGACGAGAGAGTGGCTTCGACCGGCGCCGACGACAAGTCGGTGGCCATGCCACGGCTGGAAATTCCGCCAGAGAACATGCCAGTGACTCCGGAAAAAGAGACGCAGGTCGTCAAACCGGAAGAGAATGAACTGGAAAGCCCGGTTGCACCGGAAAGCGCCAAGGCACCTGACCGGGCGACCCCGGAAAAGATGGTATCTCCTTCCAAGACCCGGACCCCGGGCCCCAGCCCGCTTCCCGTTCCACCACCCGAGGCTGAAAAAGCACCGGAGCCAGAGGAGAAATCAGCGGAGGCTCCACCGGCTCCGGCACAGAAAAGCAAAAAACCGGCGTCCCTGATACCGGTGATGGAATCTTCCGCACGGCGGGATAAAGCTCCCCTTGCCGGGGACGCGAGCGGTAATGGACAATTCGATGTCGCCGTGCTCTATATCAATATGGGCGGTTTTCGCAAAATGGCGCGCGGCCTTGGTCCGATGCGGGCATCCGAGTTTATCCACACGGTCTACCAGCTAATCGGGAAAACAGTTGCCAAGCATGACGGGTTCCTTGAACAGTTCGGTGAGGAAAATGTCATGGCGCTCTATGGCCTGCCGGAGGGAAGCCCGAAGGATGCAGAGAATTGCCTTCGTTCTGCACGGGAACTGTCGGTGGCGCTCTCGGAATGGGGTGTGCGAGAGGGCTTTTCCGGCGACAAAGCTGCGGATTTTTGCATTTGCGCGGATTACGGGCCGGTCCGAATCCATGCAAAGGGTGAGAGCGCCGAAGAGGAAGTAAGTGTCTCGGGCCATACCATCGGTCTGGCAAGTCGGCTTGAGAAGGCTAGCGCCGCCAAGGGGGCAGGCGTCATCGCGTCGGCCAAACTGATGGCGAAAGTACGGGAAACCGATGCAGGCGGTGAATTGAAACAGGGGTTCAAGGAACAGCCCATGCAGGATATCCCGGGCTCGGCCGAGCAAGTCGGGCTCTGGCGGGCGGAGCATCAGACCTCATAACATCGAACAGCGTTGTTCACTTGTTGCAAGCTTGGGGATTTACTTCTTTCCCTCAATCGTGCCGTCGAACATCTTCTCCAGATTATCCCAACACGCGATATAATCCTTTTGCAGGCTGTCATGGTTGGCCGCGAATTCCGTTACGATCTGCGGCAGGCGGGTTTCGAACATGAAGGCCATTGTCTCTTCCAGCTTTTGTGGTGACAGATCGGCATTAGCCGCCTTGTCGAACCCGTATGCATCCGGACCGTGGGGAAGCATCATGTTGTGCAGGCTTATCCCGCCCGGGACAAAACCTTTCTCCTTCGCATCATACTGTCCCTGTATCAGCCCCATGAACTCGCTCATGATGTTGCGGTGATACCAGGGCGGACGGAAGGTGTCTTCCGCAACCATCCAGCGGGGCGGAAAAATCGCGAAATCTATATTGGCGGTGCCGGGCTCGCCCGAAGGTGCGGTCAGGACGGTGAAAATTGACGGGTCCGGGTGATCGAAGGAAATGGATCCGATGGTGTTGAACTGCCGCAGATCATATTTGACCGGGGTGTAGTTTCCATGCCATGCGACAACATCCAGCGGAGAATGGTTGATACTGGTCTCATAGAACCGCCCACCCCATTTCGCCGTGACGCGAGAAGATGTTTCCTTGTCTTCGAAGGCCGCAACAGGTGCTTTAAAATCACGGGAGTTGGCAAGGCCGTTGGCACCGATAGGTCCCCGTTCGGGCAGGGTAAAGCGCTGTCCGTAATTTTCGCAGATATATCCGCGCGCGCCTTTATCGAGGCAAATGACGCGGAACATCATGCCCCGCGGCAACAGGCATATCTCAAGCGGCTCTATCTCAAGAATGCCGAGCTCAGTGACGAGGCGGAGCCGCCCAAGCTCCGGCACCAGTAACATTTCCCCGTCCGCATTGAAGAAATATTCATTCTCCATGCTGGCATTAGCCATATATATATGCGTCGCCATGCCGGAATGATCGAGTGCGCTCCCCGCCGTGGTAATGGTCCTGATGCCCTCGATGAAAGTGGTTTTTCTCTTCGGCAACCGGATCGGATCCCAGCGAAACTGACCGAGCGGGGCATCGGAATAGTCGGACGGGGCCGATTTCCAGCGGGGGAAGGAGACGGAGTCAAACCGCTGCATATGCTTGACCGACGGGCGTATCCGGTAGAGCCAGCTGCGGGCGTTTGTTGCGTTTGGCGCGGTGAAGGCTGTGCCGGAGAATTGCTCCGCATAGAGGCCATAGGCGCAATTTTGCGGGCTGTTGCGCCCTTCCGGCAAGGCGTCCGGCAAGGCTTCCGTTGCGAATTCATTCCCGAAGCCGGTCATATAGGTCAGGGTCATAACGGCAATCCTTGTCGATGAGATCAGGCCAGATAGTTGCAAATGTAACTATCTGGCCTCGCCATATCAAGAAAGAATTTTGACGGTCGCCAGCGGATAAAAATGCAGAAGAAAAAGGCGTTAGCGTTGCCAGACGAGCGGAAACAGGTCGCTATCCAGCGGAGCGCCGATCGGAATCATCGGATCGCGCAGCATTTTCTGCAGATTTGGCCGCGGGTTGTAGGTCACGTCATGGCCGGTCCAGCGTTGGATATAGGCGCGGCGGCGTACATTGGCGAGGCGGTTTGGCTGCGCTCCGTGCAGGGTCAGGCCATGATGCAGGGTGCAATCGCCAGGCTCCAGTTCAAAGGACACAATATCGTAATCGTCGCGGTTGCCTTCAACATCCGGGACTTCGGGGAGTTCTTCCTCATATTTCTGATCCGGGTCAAAGCTGATGGCGAGGAATTTCTTGCCCCAGCGGTGGGAGCCCCGCAAATACTCAACCGCGCCGCTCTCGAAGGTGACCGGATCAAGGGCGAGCCAGAGGGTCGCGACCTGATCCCCGGCGACGGGCCAGTAGGTATAATCCTGATGCCATGGTGTCGGGGTCGAGGTATCCGGTTCTTTGACCAGAATCTGGTCAAACAGCAAATTGACCTTTTCCGCCTT
Organism: uncultured Sneathiella sp.; assembly: GCF_963973085.1. GTDB lineage: Bacteria > Pseudomonadota > Alphaproteobacteria > Sneathiellales > Sneathiellaceae > Sneathiella. The sequence continues at coordinate 115,071 of NZ_CAXAXA010000003.1, read as the reverse complement.
GAGGACGGAGGCAGCGATTTCCGGCGCCGGGGAGTTGAATACGGCGTCCTTGAAGCCGTCAAGATGATGGCAGACAAAAGTATCGCCAAAGAAAAAGCCCGTTGCCCCCTCCGCATCGATGTTCTTGACCATGCCTGATGGCGCTGCGATATCCTCATCTATCAAGTCGCGCAGTCGCTCTACCCAGTCGGCATCAAAAAAGCCGCGAAGGCAGACAACGCCATCTTCCTGAAATGTCCTGATTTCCTCGTCGGTCACCTGCCGTATCGGTTTATTATTCATTTTTCAGCCTCGGAGTTGTTTACGCGCGCCCTTTGCCATTAATATATAGCAAATCATGAGGAAATGAAATGACGCCAGCCGAGCCGCTTCGCTCTCCCGCAGAAACCTGGTTCCAGAAAACGGTTCTGTGGCCGGATGAGACAGTGTTATGGAGAGGTCGGCCGGATATTTTCCGCTCTCTTTTCTTTAATCTCTGGTTTTGCGCCATTGGGGCGGTACTTACGGCTTTTCTCGTCATGTTATGGCTCAGCTCGGATGAAGTAAGTGATGTAAGACTGCCGGAAATTCTGCTGGTACTGGGGTCTCTATGGCTTCTGTTCAGTCCTCTTCGTTATGGATGGCGCGCCTATCATACAGCCTATTTCGTCACGGATCAGCGCGTTGTCATCCTGCGCAAGGGTCTGTTCCGGGTTTATGAAACCGTGTTTTTTCCGGACGACATCACGGATTTCAACGTCAAGAGACGCGCCGGAAACCGGGGAGATATCCGCCTCCGGCTCAGCAAGGCAAAAGCACCCAACCCCTATCAGGAAGACAAGGAAAAATGGGTGAGCGGGCGGAGTGGTGGAATAGCGGCATGGTCGGGCTCATCGCCGTTTGTGATGTATAATGATGGACTCTGGGGCGCAGAAAATATCTCGACCGCCGCCGACGCGCTAAAAAAACTGACCACATCGTCAGCGAGATAGCGGTCAAGTCCCAAGTCGCTCCCGCAATTCCGTCTTTAGAACCTTGCCGTAATTATTCTTGGGCAGCTCCTCGACAAAGAAATATTCCTTGGGGCGTTTGAAGCGGGCGATTTGCTCAATACAATGGCGGTCCAGCTCCTCCGGCGTCACGGCACCACCTTTGCGAACAACGACGAAGGCGACAACCTCTTCCCCCCAGTCGGCATGCGGCCGCCCGATGATGGAAATTTCATCGACCTCTGGATGGGTGAGCAGGGCCTCCTCGATCTCGCGCGGATAGATATTTGTGCCGCCGGAGATGATCATGTCCTTGGATCGGTCTTTGAGGGTCAAAAAGCCCGCTTCATCGAAACAGCCCATATCGCCTGTATGCAGCCAGCCGCCACGCAAGGCTTCCTCGGTCGCCTCCGGGTTTTTCCAGTAGCCGAGCATGACCACATCACCGCGCACCACTATCTCGCCGATTTCCCCGACGGGGAGCGGCTTGTCGTGGGAATCGACCACTTTTACCTCGACATCGGTGCGCTCGGTACCGACAGAGGCAAGGATCTCGCTTCGCCGCGGGTGGGTTTCATCCCGGATCATGTCCATGGAAAGCCCGGTAATGGTCATCGGCGATTCCCCTTGCCCGTAAATCTGGACAAACCGCGGACCGATTGCATCAATAGCACGGCGGATATCCGCCTCATACATCGGGCCGCCCCCATAGATAATGACTTTGAGGTTGCGGGTGTCTGCTCCCTCAAAGGCCGGGCTGGAAATCAACCGATGGATCATTGTGGGCGCGAAAAAAAAGCAGGAATTCGGATAATGGGCAATCAGTTCCAACGTCTCGGCCGGATCGAACCCGCCGCTTTCCGGTGTCACCTGTATCCCGCCCTTGGCGATCAGCGGCAGGCCATAGAGCCCCGATCCGTGGGTCTGCGGCGCCGCATGGATAACCGCGTCGCCCGGCGACAGCGCCGTCACATCGGCAAAATAGCTGAGGACGGAGACGAGCAGGTTGCGATGGCTGAGCATGGCGCCCTTGGGTTTGCCCGTGGTGCCGGAAGTGTAGAAGAGCCACGCCAGATCATCGGGAGCAGCGTCCTGCAGTGCGAGGGGAGACTCTTTCTTGAGCGCCTGATACTCCTTATCATGAACGGAAACGACGGTTTCCAAGGCTGGAAGGTCCGGTATCAGCGGGGCCAGTTCATCGGCAAGCTCTGCTGTTGCGAAGGCGAGGCGGCTTTCGGAGTTTTCCAGAATATAGCGAAATTCATTAATATGCAGCTTGGCGTTGACCGGAACGGCGACAAGCCCGGCCCGCCAGACAGCAAAGAGAGCGACCCAATACTCTGGGTGGTTCTTCATGATCAGCGCCACGCGGTCCCCGGCGTCAAGGCCGAGCTTTTCCCGCAACGCGCCCGCGAGTCCCGCCACTTGTTCAGCGTATTCGCGGTAGGTGGCAACAATGTCCTTGCCATAGGCGAGGGCCGGTAAATCCGGATAGGTTTCTGCCGTCCTGGCAAGCAGCTTTGCTATATTCATTTTCTCATTCCACGGGGGCTGAACGTGCCCCTTCTTGTTGTTCTATCGGTTGACGATAGGAGAGATACCAGAGCAGGCCCAATCCGGGAAGGGCCGCCGCCGTGGTGATCAGGAAAAATTCGACCCAGCCGACCTGCTCCACTAGCCAGCCCGCGGGTGAGACCAGAACTGTCCGCGCCACCGCCATCAGGGAAGTGAGGAGCGCATATTGTGTTGCTGTATAGGCAACATTGCAAAGGCTGGAAAGATAGGCGACAAAGACGGCGGTTCCCATGCCACTGGCGACATTCTCAAGCCCGATTGTGAGAGCGAGGAAAGTGAGGTCGGGTCCGATAACAGCCTGCGCGGCAAACATCAGGTTGGACACCATTTGTAATATGCCGCTGATCCAGAGTGCGCGATACATTGTCGTGGCCGCCAGCAGCCAACCGCCCAGAAACAACCCGCCAAATATCGCAACGGTCCCGAGGGTTTTGACGATTTCGGCAATTTCAGTCAGCGTAAAGCCGGTTTGCAGGTAAAACGGGTTCGACATCGCGCCTGCCAGGCTGTCCCCGAATTTATACAGAACGGTAAATAACAGGATGATCAGCCAGTCCGGTTTCTGCATGAAATTGAGGAAGGGGTCGATGACCGAGGTTTTCAGCCAATCGAGATAAGCATTTTCCGGTGCAGGGCCTTCCGGTTCCAACGCTTGTTCGTCGATTTGGGGTTCCCGGGTTAGCAGCACGGTTATCGTCCCGATCAGGATATAGGCGGCCATCACCATATAACTGATCGTCCAGCCAAAGAAATCGGCAATGACAAAGCTGGAAAAGCCGGTCAGCCACATCGCGATGCGATAGCCGTAAACATAGGTCGCGGCGCCGGCGGCCATGTTCTTCTCATCACAAATCTCGATCCGGAAGGCATCGACAATAATATCATAGGATGCGGACGCGAACGCCACGACCAGCGCCGCGACGGCGACATGGAAAAGATCGCCTTTCGGGTCGCTGAAGGCGAGGGACAAGGTCGCCGCGATCAGGAAGGCCTGCAACAGGAGAAGCCAGCTCCGTCGCCGTCCAAACAGGTTTGTCAGGAGAGGAATTCGGATATTGTCGATCAGCGGCGCCCAGAGGAATTTCAGCGTATAAGGAAGCCCGACCAGCGTAAACAATCCAATGGATGTCAGGTCAACCTGTTCCTGGGTAAGCCAGGCCTGAAGAATACTGGCCGTCAGAAGCAGCGGAACGCCGGAAGAAAACCCGAGCAGGGTGATGCTCAGGATGCGTTTGTCGCGATAAACGGACAGAGCGGACATCCAGCCGGTCATAATGCGTTTTCCAATACTCGACTAAACCTTGGACTATTTACTGTCTCAGGCAGGAACCGTCGCCTGTCAGTCACCATTTCGAATGGTTTCCTTGGCCTTTTGCAGGTCATCCGTCGTGCGAACCAGCCGTTCGGCAAGAACACGCATCATCTCGACCGCCATTTCCGGAAATTCCGTTACCATGCGGAAGAAGACATCCTTGGTGATTTTCAACGTCGTCAGCTCGGTTTTTGCCTTGATTGTCGCCGTTCTCGGTACATCAATCAGGATGGCAATTTCACCAACCACATCGTTTTTTCCAAGGCTTGCCACAGTAAGGGGTCCCGAATGAGTCTCGACAATAACATCGGCTTCACCGGCCATGATGAAGTAGGCAGCGTCCCCATTGTCTCCCTGTTTGCACACAATGTCGTCCGGCTGGAATGTCAACCGTTCAGACGTGAAGGCCAGCAGTTTGATCTTGGACGGCTCAATTTTCGCGAACAGGGGTATCTGCCGGAGAATCTCAACTTCTTCTTTCAAACTCACGGATTGTCTCCTTCTGTTTCTAGGATGCCGACAGCATTTCTTTATACAGGTCGCTTCCCTCTTTCAGCTTGTCCGGCCGACCCTGATCCGCAATTCTTCCCCCCCGCATAATCAGGACATAATCAAATTCGGCTGTTTTTTCTGCATGGTCAAGTGACCAGATAAGGCTGCGTCCCTCAAACTCCTTAAGGATATTCTTCATCAGGCGCGTCTGGGTCGACAAATCAAATCCGGACGTTGCCTGGTTGAGGATCAGCACATCGGGTTTCTTGATGATCGCCCGGGCGATACAGAGTTTCTGGCGCTGCGTTGCATTCAGACGTGCGCCAGCAGTCCCAACCGTGAAATTCAGACCAACGGCGATAATCGTACTCCTCAGTGACAACTCCTCCACAACCTGCGCCAGGGCAGCCCCGATTTTTTCGGCAGCCTGGGCAAAGCCAAAGGCAATTTTGCCAAACAGAATATTGTCCTGCAAATTTGTTGCCGGATTATACGCGTCGGCATCAAAAAATGCGACGCTGTCTTTCAGTTCAGGGGGCAGTTCATCGGCAAATTTATGCCGCGCCTGAACTATCTTTTCCTGAATTTCATCGGTCAGAACACCAAGCCGGTGGCGGGAGGCGATGACCTTGAAGGGAAGGGACATAAAGCGAAGGCGGTCTTCCTCGCGGAGGGTGTCCAGCTGATCGGCGCTGATACGGCTGATCATGGCCTGATATTCCGGCAAATCTTCCGAAGAAATAAAGCCATATAACTGGAAAAACTCGTGATCCGGCGGCAGATCGGCAAAGAGCTCTATCATCAATGTGGCCACCTGATAGCCCATCTTGAGGAAGGTTTCTGTCAAATCCGCCTCTTCAATGATTTTCAGCACATAGGGATTTTCCGCCATCCGGTTGAGGTCAAAGTCGTCGCCGACGGGCGTGCCGAACAGCAGGTTTTCTGCGACCGATGCGTTGGTATTGAACTTGTCCTGCTCAAAGGCTTCAATCATGTTTTTCAGGCTTGTATCGGTCTCGATTTTCTCAAAAAACCGCCGACGGGCCGTCAGAATCAAATCCGCCGTTTCCGGCGCGGCTTCCGGGTCAATCGTGCTTCTAAGGCCAAGGCGATAGACGTCTTCGCTTAAATCCACCATTTCAAGGACTTCAAGCGCGCGGTCATTCAACCCGTCACTGCCCTCAACTCCGGCAAGGGTGTAGTCGTGCCAATCCGCATCGATATCATCGCTTGAATTTCCGGTCAGGCCGGCATTCGCAATATAGGTATTGCGTAAGGCTTCCTCTTCGCCGGTATAGGTTTTTTCATGCAGAGGTCGATGCTTGAGGCCATAGAAAAGATTCTCCCCGAGGGTCGAGTTAAAGACATAACCATGCTGTCCAACATAGGATATCCTGCGGCCGACGATGGCTTCCGGGGCTGTCACCAGATTGACGTCTCCCGCCATCAGACGTCCACGGTCCGGATCAATTAGCCGTGCGAGAATATGGGTGAGCGCTTCGCGGCCGGAGCCTGCCGGTCCGATGATCGCAATCCGTTCATTGAGCTTGAAACGGGTACTGAGCCCTTCAATGATTCTTGAGCCGGTATCGTCGGAAAGTTCAAGATTGCTGGCGACAAGTTCGCCCGTCAGGTTGGGAATTTCGTCCGGCTCAATCAGTTGGTTGTCCGCGTCGCGCATGCCGGCGGGCTCGAACTGTTCAACGACCTGTTCATACTTGATACGGGCATCTTCGCGCCGCTGGTAGTAGGCGAGCAGTTCTTTCCAGGGCGCGGCCATTTCCTTATGCGCCCCGATCGCCGCGACAAGCGTACCAACCTCCAGCGTGCCATTGATGACCATAGTGCCGCCAATCGCATAGAAGAAGAACGGACCCAATTGCTGGATAAAATTGTTCAGGAACTTGATAATGAATTTCAGCAGATAGATGCGATAGCGGACGGTGTATATCTTGTCGAGCTGGTTGGAGAACAGCGCCCGCATGAAGCCGGAACCGTCATGGGCGTGCACTTCCTCGACGCCGCTGACCGCTTCGCCAAGCTGGTCTGAAAGCACACGAACCAGCCGCACCCGAGTTTTTCCCAGCAGATTGACCTTCTTTTGTAGCTTCGGAATGAAATAGGCCTGCAGCGGGTAAAGCGCGATGGCGGCTATGGCCATCATCCAGTTCTGGACAACCAGAAAGCTGATGATAACGAGAAGGTACCCGCCCTGAAAAATCGGGACGGCGAAGGCTTCGCCGATAAACCCGCCGAGGGGCTCCACTTCGGACGTTATCATTGGAATGATCTCACCGGGGCTCTTCTTCTTGAAGGTCAGCATGGGAAAGCGCAGGATGCGGCAGTAAAGCTCGTAGCGCAGGCGTCGCAGCATCTGCTCCCCGGAAATTCCCTGATACACGTTGATGATATATTTGAATGTCTGGTTTACAATGACCATCAGCAGGAACAGTCCAACCATCAGATAGAGATAAGCTATCTGGTCAAACTCGAGGCCGAAATACTCAACCGGGAAAGAGATGCCGTTCGCCTGAATGGCCTCATTAATAATCAGCTTTGGCAGTTCGAGATAAAAGTAGAGAAAGGGAAAGGAGAGGATCGATAACAGGGTCAGTATAATCTGCTGCTTTTTGCTGTACCGCAGAATATACTTATAAATATTGTGTTCCATTGAACGCGACCTGCCCACTTCCCATTGACCCCGGATCATGCGCGGGTCCGGCGCCGGGCTAGTTTTTCACAGTTTTGTCCCCTGCCGCAAGGAGGAAATTTTTCACAATCGGCGTGATCCGTGATCATTGCCGCATTGCAGGTTGAATTTTTCACAATCTGCCCTTAACAATGCCGGAACATCAATCCTAGCCGGAGCGCCATGCCGATCCCAGAAAATGAGAGCTCAACCGTCATCGTGGTGCTGAAAGGCTACCCGCGCCTGTCGGAAACCTTTATCGCGCAGGAATTGCTTGCCCTCGAACAGCGCGGGCTGAACCTTTCTTTGGTGTCGCTCCGCCATCCGACGGATAAATCAACCCATCCGGTGCATGAGGAGATTTCCGCTCCCGTCAACTACCTTCCTGAGTATCTCTATCAGGAACCGTTGCGTGTTCTGAAATCCTGGTGGAAAGTGCGGCATCGTCCAGGCTATCGAGAGGCTTGGGCCGTCTGGCGTAAAGATCTGCGCCGGGATCTTACCTCGAACCGCATTCGACGCTTCGGTCAGGCACTTGTGCTCGCAGCGGAAATGCCGGAAGCCGCGAAGACGATTTACGCCCATTTCCTGCATACGCCCGCCTCTGTCGCCCGCTACGCAAGTATGATCGCAGGAATGGGGTGGAGCTGTTCCGCCCATGCGAAGGATATCTGGACAACACCTGAATGGGAGCTGCGCGAGAAACTGGCCGATCTTGACTGGCTTGTGACCTGCACGTCGGTGAATGCCAAGTATCTTGGGGAGTTGTCGGCAGATAACTCGAAGGTGGAGCTAATGTATCACGGCCTAGATCTCACCCGGTTTCCGGAGTATGTCAGTCGGTCGTATGACCGAGATGGAACTGACCTGAAGGCTCCGGTCGAAATTCTCTCTGTCGGCCGTGCCGTGGCCAAGAAAGGCTATGATGATCTTCTGACGGCGCTTGCGGCTCTTCCTCAAGAGCTGAACTGGCGCTTCGTCCATATTGGGGGCGGCCCGCTGCTTGGAGATTTGAAAGCCGTGGCAACCAAGTTGGGTATCGCCGACCGGATAGACTGGCGCGGGGCTTTACCGCAGCGGGAAGTGCTTGCCGCGCTGCAATCGGCCGATATCTTCGTACTGGCAAGCCGGATCGCCGACGATGGTGACCGGGATGGCCTGCCAAATGTCCTGATGGAGGCGCAAAGTCAGAAGCTCCCCGTTGTCGCAACGAATGTTTCCGCTATACCGGAACTGGTCATTGACGGGGAGACCGGTCTGCTTGTCCCGGAACGGAACCTGGCAGCCATGACAGCGGCATTGATGCGGCTCTGCGCTGAACCGGCCCTGCGCGAGCAATTTGCGGAAAAAGGCAACAAACGGCTACGGGAATTATTCGATGCAAACGACCTGATCGGGAAATTGTACAAGAAACTGCATGCCCCGTCCGATGAAACCAGAGGCGGGCGCAAGACATGAAGCTGGCTTTCTATGCGCCCATGAAATCGCCCGATCATCCGGTTCCCTCCGGCGACCGGCGGATGGGGCGGCTGCTCTGGACGGCGTTGGAGCAAGCAGGATTTGCGATGGAACTTGCCTCGGGCCTGCGCAGTTTTGATAGACGAGGAGATCCGGACTTCCAACAATCGGTTAAGAGGCAAGGAGAAGTGGAGGCGGCGCGCCTGATCGAAAAATGGCGAGAGGCGCCGGACACAGCGCCGGACGGCTGGTTCACCTATCACCTATACCATAAGGCGCCGGACTGGATTGGTCCTGAAGTCTGCCGTGCACTTCAAATCCCCTATTTTGTTGCCGAAGCGAGCCATGCGCCGAAGCGCGCCAAGGGTGACTGGCGAACGGGATATGAGGCCGCCGTGAACGCTATTGGCTTTGCGCGCGTCGTTTTTCATATGACAGTGCTAGACGGGGCTTGCCTGAAGCCTTTGGTTTCAGCTGAAAACAGGCTTATTTTGCTGCCGCCCTTTCTTGATATCGAGAGCTTTCGCGAAAAGGCGGTTTCCGTTGACATTGGCAATGTGCTTGAGAAGAGGGGCGGGCGGCAGGATGTCAAAACCCTTCTCGCGGTGGCAATGATGCGCGGCGGCGATAAGATGATGTCCTATCAGCAGCTTGGGCAGGCACTGTCTCTAGTGACGGAGACCGGCTGGCAGCTTCTGGTGATTGGCGACGGGGAAAGACGACGGGACGTGGAGGCAGCGCTCGCGCCAATTGGTGAACGGGCCATCTGTCTTGGCGTCATGACGCCGGAAGAACTGCCAGCCTGGTATGAATTTGCGGATATCTACACCTGGCCCGCTCATGGTGAGGCCTACGGCATGGCATTTCTTGAGGCAGAAGGCTGCGGCCTTCCCGTTATCGCGGGAAATATCCGCGGGGTGCCGGATGTTGTCCGCAATGGGGAAACCGGGATATTGACACCGGCAGGCGATCCGGCTGCGTTCGCTCGTGCGGTTGACGAATTGCTCCAAAATGATGAATTGCGGCTTACCATGGGGAAGCGAGCAAGGGCATTTGTCGAGACGGAGAGAACCCTGTCTGCCGCGGCGGATATCCTCAAAAAAGCGATTGAAGGGGCGGTTTGATGGTCAAGCTGTTGGTGATCCGGCATGGCAAGACAGACTGGAACCTGAACAAGAAAATTCAGGGCCGGACGGATATAGCTTTGAGCCAGCTTGGACGCGAGGAGCTTGCAGGGCGGCGGGTGCCAGATGAGTTTTCAGGATTCGACTGGGTTGCAAGCCCGCTTAAAAGAACACAGGAAACGGCAGAACTGCTGGGAGCATCAGATCTGAAGCTGGAACCGGCGCTCATTGAAATGAGCTGGGGCGAGTGGGAAGGGGAGACATTAAAGGCTCTTCACGAAAAATATGGCGCGGAGTTCCGGTATAACGAGGCACGGGGCCTGCAAATGACGCCACCGGGCGGGGAAAGCCCGGCGGATGTTGTGGAACGCCTTCAGCCGTGGCTTAAAAGCCTAGCGTCGGATACGATCGCCGTCACCCATAAGGGAGTGATCCGGGCGATTAAATCCCTGGCTTATAACTGGGATATGACCGACAAGGCGCCTGTCAGTTTCGATTGGGCGACGGGTCATCTTTTTGAAGTAAGCGCAAGTGGCGATATCCGCCCACTCCGCATCAATATCAGTATGGAAGACGCATGACAGACCAATCAAATCCGCTCAAAATACTGTTCTATGTCCAGCATCTGCTCGGTATCGGACATCTGAAGCGGACGGCAACGCTGGCCCGCAACATGATGCGCACGGGCTTCGATGTGACGGTCGTCTCCGGCGGGCATGAAATTGATGTCGATCTCGGCGGTGCGCGGCTGATCCAGCTTCCCGCGACGCGGGCGACGGACCTTTATTTCAAGGTGCTGGTCGATGAGGAAGGGCAGCAGATTGACGATGAATGGCGTCAGAAACGGGCAAATATGCTGCTCGATATCTATCATGAGCAAAAACCCGATATACTGATTACGGAGCTGTTCCCTTTCGGCCGACGGCAGATGCGGTTCGAACTCCTCCCCATGCTGGAAGCGGCAAGCAAGGACAGCCCCCGCCCGCTCATTATCTCTTCCGTCCGGGATATCCTGGTGGCGCAGAAAAAGCCGGGCCGGAATGACGAGATGCTGGGTCTGGTGGAGACTTATTTCGATTATGTGATGGTGCATGGCGACCCGGAGTTGATCTCCCTCGACAAGACCTTCCCCCATACGGAGCGGATCAGGGACAAGATCTTCTATACCGGCTATGTGGTCGACCATACAGGCGTCAAGGGCGGACCGGAGGCCCCGGGCGCGGGGGAAGTGATCGTTTCCAGCGGCGGCGGTGCGGTCGGCACCAATCTTCTGAAATCGGCGATGAAGGCGCGGACCCTTTCCTCTGCAAAAGATCTGACTTGGCGGATGATGGTTGGTGCGACGGTCGAAACAGAGATATTCGATGAGCTTGCTGCGCTCGCCCCCGATGGTGTGATCGTCCAGCGTGCCCGTCCCGATTTCACGACGCTTTTGATGAATTGTGCACTATCTATCAGTCAGGGAGGCTATAATACGGTGATGGAAACGCTCCATGCGAAATGTCGCGCCGTGATTGTGCCTTACGCAGGTGGGCTGGAGACAGAACAGACATTGCGCGCCCGGCTGCTGGCCGAGAAAGGCGTTCTGCAAATCGCCGATGAAGAGGGGCTGACCCCTGAAATTCTCGCTGCAAAGGTGGATGACGCTCTGAATGGCCCCCCAGCACGCGCCGAAATTGATGTTAATGGTGGGGCGAAAACGATAGAATTGCTGCAAAAATGGACAGATAAGGGCATATGAGTGATTGGGACAGCCTGAAAAGAGAGCTCGACCTCTGGAGGACAGAAGGGAAGGTTGCGACGTTCTGGTGGCGCGATGATGATCTGACTGCGCCGACGCCTGCGCTTGACCGGCTATTGCATCTCAAAGAACATTTCGACCTACCGCTCGCGCTTGCTGTTATTCCGGCGAATGTAGATGCGGAGCTTGTCAATCATCTTGAGCATTGTGCGATCCTCCAGCATGGGTTCGCTCATGAGAATTTCGCTGGCAAGGGGCAGAAGAAATCGGAATTCCCCGAAAATCGCCCTGCCGGGGAAGTGAAAGCAGCCCTAGCAGAGGGAAAGGAAGTGCTTACGCGAATTTTCACCGACCAGTTTGTGCCCATACTGGTGCCACCCTGGAACCGGATCTCAGAAAACCATCTTGGTGTGTTGTCGGATCTTGGTTTCGTCGGCATTTCCCGCTACAAGGCCCGGAAAGCGGCGCTTCTCCATCCAATGCTCGCCGAAGTTAACACCCATGTCGATCCCATTAACTGGCGCGGCGATCGGAGCGTACTGCCGGAATCGGATTTCCTGGAGATGGTCACCGGGCATCTGGCGGTGCGGCGCCAGGGAAAGGCGGATCCGATAGAACCGACTGGTCTGCTCACCCACCATCTCGTGCATGATGAGGAAATCTGGGCGGCGCTCTATAAGTTGTTGTCGGCGCTGACGGAGCATCCGGCGGTGCGGTTTGTCACCATTGAAGGGGCCCTTGCCCTGATCGACGATCTGCCGGATGAGGCATTCCATAAGGAGGCAGCGCAGGAGCTGGAATGACAGCGGTCTTCACATATCCCTTCAAAAGCCTGCTTGGTAGTTATCTGCGCAGCTTTTTTGGCATTGTCCTGACGCTGGTTCCGCTCTTGTTGTTAAACCCGATATCTGTCATTGTTTACATGCTGGTATTTTTGCTTTGTGCCTTTTTGGCTTATGGCCTGCGCACAGTTCTCCGGCATTTTACTCGCTTCGAGGTTAGCGGGACAGGCATTGTCATGTCCGGCCCTGTAAACCGGCGGATTGAGTGGAAAGAACTAGAAGGATTCAGCCTGAACTATTACTCTACCCGGCGGGACAGGGAAGCGGGGTGGATGAACCTGAAGCTGAAAGGGGGAGGCGCGAGATTGAGCATCGATTCAACGATTGACGATTTTGAGGAGTTGGTAAGGCACGCCTTCCGGGCCGCTGTCCGGAACGGTATTGTATTGGATGCAAGCACCGGAATGAATTTGCAGGCGCTTGGCATCACCGTTCCCCAAAGTGACGGTTCATTAGAGTATAGAACGGCGGGCCGATGACGAATGTTTTGCTTGTCAGGGACCTGAAAGTCGAGTTCAGAGTTGCGGAAGGCACGATCAAGGCGGTAGAGGGGGTCAGTTTTCGCGTGCCAGACGGTAAAACCGTCGCATTGGTGGGTGAATCCGGTTCTGGAAAGTCCGTGATCAGTCAGGCGATTATGTCTATCCTCCCCAAGCCTGCCCATATCACCAGCGGTGAAATCCTGTTTTTTGACCCCGAGAAGCCGGGGGTTTTTTATGATATTGCGAAACTGAAACCCGACAGCAAGGAAATACGCAATATCCGCGGCGGACGGATTTCCATCATCTTTCAGGAGCCAATGACATCGCTGTCGCCGCTTCATACTATTGGTGACCAGATATCCGAGGCATTGCACCTGCATCATAAGAAAACCAAGCAGGAAGGCATTCAAACCACGGTGGATATGCTTCGTCTGGTCGGGTTTCCGGATCCGGATGCAGCCTTCCATACCTATCCGTTCGAACTTTCGGGCGGCCTGCGTCAACGGGCGATGATTGCAATGGCCATGATCTGTCATCCGGCGCTGCTCATCGCCGATGAGCCGACAACCGCGCTGGATGTGACCATACAGGCCCAAATCCTGGACTTGATGCAGCGGCTTCAGAAACAGCTCGGCATGGCTATTTTGCTGATTACCCATGATCTTGGAGTTGTCGCCAGCATGGCCGACGAGATCGTGGTGATGTATCATGGGAAGGTGATGGAACAGGGAACCATAGACGACATTTTCGAAAACCCGGAGCATCCTTATTTGAAGGCACTGATGCGGGCGATACCGCGCTTTAATATGAAGCGGGGCGAGCGCCTGACTCCGATCCGTGAAATCAAGCGTGATGCCAACAGCAAGTTTCTTGAGCAGGCGAACCCGCGGCCGATTGCCACGGGAGATGAAAAGCCGATCCTGGACGTGCGCAACCTGACAAAAAGATTCACGACGCGCAAATCCTCGCTGTTTGGCGCGAAGCCGGGCGGTGAAGTATTGGCAGTGGATAATGTCAGCTTCTTTATCAAACCCGGTGAGTGCCTTGGCCTTGTGGGAGAGAGCGGGTGCGGCAAGACAACTCTTTCCAAATTGATTCTGCGGGCCCTTACGGCAACGGACGGCGAGGTAACCTATAACGATCGCGGGCGCGATATTGATGTCCTCGGGCTTTCCGGCGGCGCCCTGTTTGATTATCGCAACAAGGTGCAGTTTATTTTCCAGGATCCCTTTTCATCGCTGAATCCGCGTATGACGGTTTACGATATAATTTGCGAACCGCTGATTATTCATAACGTCGGCACACCGGAAGAGCGAGCGGAGACTGTACGCGAGTTGATGACGCTTGTTGGGCTGGATATCCGGTTTTTGCGGCGCTATCCGCATTCCTTCTCGGGTGGCCAGCGCCAGAGAATTGGCATTGCGCGGGCGCTCGCCCTCAAGCCCGACCTGTTGATCTGCGATGAACCTGTTTCTGCACTCGATGTATCCATTCAGGCGCAAATCCTTAACCTTTTAAAGGACTTGCAGGCCGAGCTCGGGCTGACATACCTCTTTATCTCCCACAATCTCGCGGTGGTGGATTATATTGCGGACCGCATTGCCGTTATGTGCAAAGGGCGTCTGGTGGAAACGGCCCCGAAGGAGGCATTGTTCAACAATCCGGTGCACCCATATACAAAACGGTTGCTAGCGGCAGTCCCGGAACCCGATCCTAACCACCGGCTCAATTTTTCTGATCTGGTGGAAGAAAAAGCCTCAAATCCGGAACTATGGCCCGCGCCGTTTACAGCGGATATTCACACCAGCCCTATTATGATGGATATTGGTGGCGGCCATTATGTCCGGGTACATGAGAATACGGATGTGAAGGAGTTGCGGCTATGAGGATAGCGTGGCATCAAATCTGTCTGAACGGTCTGTGGATAGCGGGCTTGGCGTTGATGATGACCAATATTGCCAAGGCGGAAGTCCCGTTTTTTAAAGCCTCTGTCAGCGCCGGCACCATGCCGCCGGTGGAAGAGCGATTGCCGAAAACCCCGCTCGTTGTGACACCCATGGAAGAGCAGACCATTGGCGAATATGGGGGAGACCTAAGAACATTGATCGGCGGCCCGTCCGACGTGAAGCTCATGTTTGTCAATGGGTATGCACGTCTTGTCGGGTTTACACCGGAGTTGGAAATCGAGCCGGATATCCTCGAGGCCATGGATGTCGAGGAAGGGCGAATTTTCACCATGACCTTGCGCGAAGGGCATAAATGGTCCGATGGCGCGCCCTTTACGTCCGAGGATTTTCGCTACTGGTGGGAAGATATAGCCCAGAACCCGAAGCTGTCTCCTGCCGGCCCCCCGGCGTCACTGCTGATCGATGGCGAAATGCCGAAAGTTGAATTTCCGGATGAGCGGACGGTCATTTATTCCTGGTCCAAGCCGAACCCGAATTTCCTTTCAGATCTTGCGGGCGCGGCACCCTTGCTGATCTATCGACCGTCCAGTTATCTGAAAAACCATCATGTGGATCATATAGATAAATCAAAGCTGACGCCGAAGCAGAAAATCATGCTCAAAAGCTGGGCGGCACAGCATAACCGTCTTGATAATCTCTATAAGTTCGACAACCCAGACTTGCCGACATTGCAGCCATGGCGGAACACGACGGCCTCGCCCGCTACCCGCTTTGTGGGCGAGCGTAACCCGTATTTTCACCGGGTCGATCCGGAAGGGCGCCAGTTGCCCTATATTGACCGGTTGATTTTCACCGTATCGGAAGGTCGGCTGATCCCGGCGAAAGCGGCATCGGGGGATGTTGATTTGCAGGCTCGCGGCCTTCGTTTACAGGACGCCACCTTCCTGAAAGAGAATGAGAAAAGGTCCCATTATGAAGTCCGACTATGGGAGACGGCGCGCGGTTCGCATTTCACCCTGTATCCGAACCTCAACAGCGAAGATCCGGTTTGGCGCAAGCTCATGCGGGATGTCCGATTTCGCCGCGCGCTCTCGCTTGCCATAGATCGGGAGGAGATCAATGACATCCTGTTCTTCGGCCTTGCGGTCGAGGGAAACAACGCTGTGCAGAAGATAAGCCCCTTTTATACGGAAGAGTTGCGAACGAAATGGGCGACGGTTGATTATGGAAAATCCAATGCACTTCTTGATGAGATGGGGTTGACGGAGCGCAACAATGACGGGATTCGATTGCTGCCCAATGGGGAGCCGCTCATCATTATCGTTGAAACCGCCGGCGAAGAGACGGAGCAGTCGGATATTCTGGAATTGATACATGAATCCTGGGAGAAGGTGGGCGTGGAAGTATTCACCAAACCGTCGCAGCGGGCGGTCTTCCGCAATCGCATTTTTTCCGGTGAAACGGTGATGTCGGTCTGGTCCGGTTATGAGAATGGTATTCCGAATGCGCAATCAAGCCCGGCGGATCGCGCCCCGACCAGCCAGACAAGCTATCAATGGCCGAAATGGGGACAGTATTTCGAGACGAAGGGCAAGTCGGGGGAACCCATTGACATGCCGGAGGCACAACGGCTTTTTGATCTGTACCAGCAATGGCTGGCCTCTACAGATGATGATGAAAAGGCCCAAATCTGGCGGGAAATGCTTGATATTCATGCAGAACAGCAGTTTACGATTGGCGTAGTAGGCGCCATTCTTCAGCCTGTAGTCGTCGCGGAGACGTTGCGGAATGTCCCCGAGGAAGGGTTTTACAACTGGGATCCCGGAGCGCAGTTTGGAATGTACCATCCAGACCTGTTCTGGTTCGAAAAATAGGATTTCCGTGAAGATGAAGGCATATTTCGGAGGTCCAGTTGACGTCGATCGGCTTTTAGGCGAACAATGCAAGAATTGTATGAGGCGGAGCCGATGAAGTTCGAGGCCGCGCGGGGCAAAGTTGAATGTTAACTTATTTTGTACACAGAGTACTGATCATGATTCCCACATTGCTGGTAATCAGTATTCTGACATTCATCATCATTCAGCTACCGCCGGGAGATTATCTTTCCAACCATATGGAAGAGCTGAAATCACAGGGTGAATCCGCTTCGGCAATGGCGAAAATTGCTTTTTACCGGGAGCAATATGCCCTTGATAAGTCTCCGCTGGAACAATATGCGCGCTGGATGGGATTCTGGCCGGGGCCGGACGGGTTTTCAGGTTTGATACAGGGAAACTGGGGACAGTCTTTCGCCTATGACCTTCCGGTGAAAGAAGTTGTCGGCGATCGGCTTGGCCTGACTTTCCTGATTAATTTCTCGACAATCCTTTTCATTTATATTGTGGCTTTTCCGATTGGGGTTTATTCGGCCACCCGTCAGTATTCCATAGGGGACTATGGGTTTACGCTTATTGGTTATCTCGGGTTGGCGACGCCTAATTTCCTGCTCGCCATGGTGTTGCTTTATTACGCCAACGTCTATTTCGGCATTTCAATCGGCGGGTTGATGGACGATCAGTATATCAATCAGCCTTGGAGCTGGGACAAGGCCGTCTCTGTGTTCAACCATATGCTGGTGCCGGTGGTCGTCATCGGGACAAGCGGAACGGCGGCCATGATCCGGCGGCTCAGGGCGAATTTGCTCGATGAATTGCAAAAACAGTATGTGACGACGGCGCGGGCGAAGGGCGTGCCACGGCTGAAAACGCTCATTAAATATCCGATCCGGATGTCTCTCAATCCCTTTATTGCCGACATCGGAAACCTTCTGCCCGATGTAATTTCCGGCTCGGTGATCGTCAGCATGGTTCTGAGCTTGCCAACCGTTGGCCCGCTCCTGCTTGAGGCGCTGCAGAATCAGGATCAGTATATGGCAGGGTCGCTTCTTATGTTTCTGGCGCTTTTAACAGTCGTCGGCATGTTCATCTCCGATGTCCTGCTCGCCGTGCTTGACCCACGTATTCGATTAAGCGGAGGGGCGACGAAATGACCGACACGTCTGGACCCAACAAGGAACCACCACTCGAACACTGGTATTCGCGCGAGCCCTTTGATCCTTATTCGGTTGAGAAATTCACGCCCGAACAGGAACGCTTCTACATGGCGTCGCAATGGCAGATGATGTGGTGGAAGTTCCGTCGTCACCGGATTGCGGTGATTAGCGGTATCATCCTGCTGCTGTTTTATTTTTCGATCCTGATCTCGGAGTTTCTTGCGCCCTATGATCTGCAGACGCGGCACACGAAATATATCTTCGCGCCGCCGCAATCGATCCATCTTTTCCATGATGGAGAGTTTGTCGGCCCGTTTGTCTATGGCTATAAGCAACGGCTTAACCGGGAAACGCTCAAGCGTGAGTATGAAGTCAACACCAACAAACCCTATCCCTTGCGGTTCTTCTGCGCCGGGGACGAGTATGAGTTCTGGGGCCTGTTCAAGGCGAACCTGCATCTGGTCTGCCCGGATGACAAGAAGCTCGCGAGCTTTTTCTGGCTGGGAACAGATCGGCTCGGGCGGGATATCCTTTCTCGTATTATCTACGGGGCGCGGATTTCCCTCTCCATCGGCCTGATCGGCATTGCCATCAGCTTCACCCTCGGGATCATTCTGGGCGGTATTTCCGGCTATTATGGCGGCTGGATCGACAATGTCATCCAGCGGACGATTGAGCTGTTGAAATCCCTGCCACAACTGCCACTCTGGCTGGCGCTCTCGGCGGCGCTGCCGGTGACCTGGTCGCCGATCCTTGTCTTCTTCGGGCTTACTGTCATTCTCGGACTGCTTGATTGGCCGGGGCTTGCCCGTGCGGTGAGATCAAAATTCCTCTCGCTTCGGGAGGAAGATTTCTGTACCGCCGCGCAGCTTATGGGGGCTAAACCCAAGCGGATTATCGGGCGGCACCTGCTGCCGTCCTTTGCGAGCCATCTGATCGCCAGCGCCAGCCTCGCTATCCCAAGCATGATATTGGGCGAAACCGCGCTCTCCTTCCTCGGGCTGGGATTGCGCCCGCCGATCACGTCATGGGGAGTTCTCCTGAACGAGACAACCAATATCAATGCGGTTGCAACGACTCCTTGGCTGATCTATCCGGTTCTTCCGGTAATTATCGTCGTGCTGGCGTTTAATTTCCTCGGTGATGGGCTGCGCGATGCCGCGGATCCTTACAAGTAAGTCTGGGATCAGGCGCGGAAAATAGCGAGATCGACTGTTCCCGAGACTCCGTCAACATGGCGGCCTTCGCGAAGCTCAAGCCGGGTTTGCGGTGCATAACCCTGTTCCCTGGCAAGCTCCAGCATGTCGCGAGTAGTGACGCCCGTCGCCTTTTCATCCTTCGCATGCTTGTCGAGCTTGGCGGCGAGATTGACTGGCTCCCCGATCACCGTATATTCCAGACGGCTGCTGTCGCCGACCGCGCCGAAGATGATCGGTCCGACGGCGGACACAAAGCGGACCGTCATCGGGTCTTCCCCCCCCTCCATCCGTTCTTTTGACCATGCCGCCGCCTCCTTATCCAGGTCTTCCATTGCCCGGAGGCAGTCCGCCGCGTAATGATCCGTTGGCACTGCCGCGCCGAACGTGGCGAGGATACCGTCACCGAGAAACTTGTCGATGGTGCCGCCATGTTTTTGGATCACCGGGACCATGCGCGATTGATATTCAGCAAGAAGCGAGATGACCTCATTCGCGGGCCGTTCCATCGAAAGCTTCGTGAACCCCTGCAGGTCACAATGAAGGATAGCGGCCTCTCGGCCTTCCCCGGTGCCAGGTTCGATCCAGCTTTCCGAATGGGTTATCTGCGCGGCAATCTCCGGTGAGAAGAAGCGGGAGAGGTCTTCCGCGGCTGATGCTTGGGCAACCGAGTTAATCAGAAGCCGCCGCGCCCGGACAATGACGAGAGCGACAATAAGGGTCACGACAATAATACTGATCACCTTGTCGAACTCGGCCCCCAGCAGGATTTTGTGGGACATGGTAAATTCCACATAATCCCGGGTTATCTGCGCCATGCCGCCATCCAGATGGACAGCATAGCCAAGCAGGATGAGCCAGCCGATCGCCGCCGAGGCACCGGCGAGCAGGACATAGGTCGCCTCGAACCGGAGGGCGCGAAGGGCGATAAAGATAAAGACATAGAGCAGAGTTGGGGCTTTCAGGTAGAAAGACGGCGGTTGCTGATACTGAATATGAAAGCTCCAGATCAGGAACATCAGAAGCGCCATGTCAGCGATAACAGAAAGCGCAATAAACCAGGCCGGAACCTTTCCCCAGTATGCCAGCGCAAGCCGGAGAAGCGTGAACAACCCATAAACCAGCAAGGCATAGGGAACAGGCGCGAACATGGCGTCGGCCGAGAAGGTTTTCGGCGAGAGCGCATAAAGGGTCGAGAAGGTAATGACGATAAAGACCTGTACCCAGGCGATCAGGATTTCCGACTGAATTTGTTGCCGCGCGATGGCCGCCTGCACCCGGGCGGGCAGCTTGCCGTCTATTTTTTCACCAAGAATGGTTCTCTTAATTCCCGTCCACATCCCGATCATATGCCCCTAAATTCCGCCGAAATAAAAGCACAAATCTTCATTTTCCCGTGAGGCTGCGCTTCTGGAGCCAGAGGCTGGTTTCTAACGCCCCTTCAGGCAGCGGCAAATTAGCGATAACAGACTGCGCCAGAGCGTCTTTCATGCGGGTAGTGACATAGTTGGAGGAGAAAATGATCCTGTAGCCCCCCCCCAGAAACAACGGTGCCGCTGCCTGCTGTTCATTATAGCCCCGCCAGTCCCATGATACAGGATAGTCGTCGGGCAGAAATATATCATGGATATGCACATACACACCGGCGGGGAGGGATGGCAGGATTTCAAGGAATAATCGGTCGACATCACTTCCCGGCATGGCGATATGGCTGCTGTCGATAAAGAGAAAATCTCCGGCGGAAAGGGTCTCAAACAGTGCCTCACCGGCGTTATGCAGGGTTTTATGGATCACCTCGATCGGGAGTGTCTCGATTGTGGCTCGCGGGGCTGGATCGATTGCGGTGAAAGCTGTCTCAAGCTTTCCGTCCCTGATCGCGCGGGCCATAAAGCGAGTGGAATGGCCGGATCCGACCTCAATGATCCGGGCCGGCTTCTTGCTGCGCACCATGGCGTAGGCGATAGCGGCATCCAGCCGTGGAAGCCAGTCCTGTTCCCAGCGAGGCTCCGGCGGTGGTTCCTGTCCGAAACCCGCAAACTCCGTTTTGAAGGACGACAAGCCCTTAATTAATTCTTCGAAATCCTCCTCATAGGCCCGCATATGTGTTTCAATAGCGTGGTAGGTACCGCGTTCCACCGCTTCAGGCAGGCAGGCCGCATAGCGATAGGGGATAAAAAATCCTTCCTTTTGAAGACCCAGGATGGTTTTCAATCCCATATGAAGTCGGCGAAAATTCATCAAGATATGATCCAAAAAATAGAGGCGGGTTCATTTACCATGGCGTGTCTGACGCTATCCGTTTATTGTCGGGGCAATACAGAAAAGCAAAAAAAGGAAACTCGATTATGGGCGCATCTTTTCATATCACGGTTGAAAATACCACTCTTAGAGTGCGCCTTGATAACCCGGCACAGCATAACAAGCTTTCTCCCGCGACGATGAAGTCCCTCAGGGAAGGACTTGTGGAGAAAGCAGAGGACAAATCGCTTCGGGTCATGGTCCTGACGGGAACCGGCAAGAGCTTTTGCGCGGGTGCTGATCTTGGTGAGCTTGGCCGCTATAATTTTGATGAAAATCCGTTGGAGCAGCTGACGGATGTTGTCGAGCGGCTTCCTTTCCCGACCATTTGCGCGTTGAATGGCGGTGTTTACGGCGGCGGGGCAGATCTCGCCCTTTCTTGCGACTTCCGGATCGGAATCAAGACCATGAGCTCCTTCATTCCTCCGGCTCGGATTGGCATTCACTATCCCCCTGCAGGGCTTGCGCGCGCTGTTGCCCGCCTCGGGCTTGGGCCGGCGAAACGCCTTTTCCTCGCCTGTGAGAAAATGTCGGCGGAGGAACTGAAATCGATCGGCTTCCTGGATTATCTTGTAGAACCTGAAGAACTGGCAGAGCGAACGGATGCCCTGGTTCAGGATATTGGCGCCCTGGCGCCTCTCAGCCTTCGCGGCATGAAAGAAACCCTTAATGACATCGCGCGCGGGGAGCTGGACGTCGCCAAGGCGCGCCAATTCCAGCTCACCTGTCTGCAATCGGAAGATTTCACCGAAGGCAAACAGGCCCTTGCGGAAAAACGACCGGCGAATTTCAAAGGGGCATAGGCTCTAAGGCTAAAGGATGAACTTGGAAAGATCCGTGTTCGTCGCCAGTTCGCCGAGATGCTCCTTGACGTACTCCTCGTCGATATCGACCACGGAACCCCCCTTGTCGGAGGCTTGAAAGCTGATATCCTCAAGGACACGTTCCAGCACTGTATGCAGCCGCCGCGCGCCGATATTCTCGACGGTTGCATTCACATCGGCAGAAATGGAGGCAATGGCCTCAATCGCGTCATCGGTGAAATTGAGCTGCACCTCTTCCGTATTCATCAGAGCAATATACTGCTTGATCAGGCTGGCTTCCGGCTCGGTCAGGATGCGCTTGAAATCGTCTTTGGTCAGCGCCTTCAATTCGACCCGGATCGGCAAGCGGCCCTGGAGTTCCGGCAACAGGTCGGACGGTTTGGCGATATGAAAAGCACCGGAGGCAATGAACAGGATATGGTCCGTCCGTACCGTGCCATATTTAGTGCTGACAATCGTCCCTTCGATCAGCGGGAGCAGGTCACGCTGAACACCTTCGCGGCTTATGTCTGCCCCCTGTCGATCACTCCGTGCGCAGATCTTGTCAATTTCATCAAGAAAGACGATGCCGTTGTTTTCCACCAGCTTGATGGCTTCACGAACGACGGCATCTTCATCAAGAAGTTTGTCGCTTTCTTCGTTGATTAGCACCTTGTAGCTTTCCTTGACTTTCATCTTGCGCGGCTTGGTGCGCTGGCCGCCAAGCTTGCCGAGCATGTCATTGAGATTGAGCATGCCCATCTGCGCGCCCGGCATGCCCGGAATATCAAAAGTCGGCATACCGGAATTGCCGGTATCGACGAGTTCCAGCTCGACTTCTTTGTCGTCGAGCTCGCCTTCGCGCAGCATCTTGCGGAATTTCTGCCGGGTATCGGGAGAGGATTTCGGGCCCACCAACGCATCCAGGACCCGTTCTTCCGCTGCAAGCTCGGCCTTGGCCAGGACTTGTTGACGCTGGTCTTCCCGCACCATAGTAAGCGCGATTTCCATCAGATCACGGATTATCTGCTCTACGTCGCGGCCAACGTATCCGACTTCTGTAAACTTCGTCGCTTCCACCTTCATAAAGGGCGCATGGGCAAGCTTGGCAAGTCTGCGGGAAATTTCCGTCTTACCGATACCGGTCGGGCCGATCATCAGGATATTTTTGGGCAATACTTCCTCGCGCAGATCTTCAGGCAGTTGCTGGCGCCGCCAGCGGTTCCGGAGCGCAATGGCGACGGATTTCTTGGCGTCCGCCTGACCGATGATATGGCGGTCAAGTTCATATACAATTTCACGTGGCGATAAATTAGTCATTTTTACCGATACTTTCGATGGTAACGCTTTCGTTGGTATAGACACAAATCTGCGCCGCAATGGCCATTGCCTTTTTGGCGATATCCTCGGCTTCCATATCATCGCGATCAATGAGCGCGCGCGCAGCGGACAGCGCATAGTTGCCGCCGGAACCAATTGCGATAATGCCGTCTTCCGGCTCCAGCACGTCGCCGGTGCCTGTCAGGATGAGGGAAACCTCTTCATTGGCAACCGCCATCATGGCTTCCAGACGGCGAAGGTATTTATCCGTCCGCCAGTCTTTAGCCAGTTCCACACAGGCGCGGGTGAGGTTGCCCGGATGCTTTTCAAGCTTTCCTTCCAGCCGCTCAAACAGGGTGAAGGCATCTGCTGTCGCGCCGGCAAACCCGACAATGACGTCATTCCCTGCGCCAATGCGGCGTACCTTGCGGGCGTTGGATTTGATAACCGTCTGGCCAAGGGACACCTGACCGTCCCCGGCAACGACGACGACACCGTTTTTTCGCACGGACAGAATGGTTGTACCGTGCCAGCTTTCGATTTTTTCGGACATTTTGGCTCTTTGTTGTTGGACTTGCCCTGACGATGTAACCATTTTGGCGCAGGGGTCAAGGTGCAATGGGCCTTATCCCTGATGATCCTTGTATTTTTGCGGCTCTATCCGTTCACAATTCTCAGTACTGCCCGTCATTAACGCAAACCGATTGTCAAGACAGGAAAGACAAATGGCGGGTGCGGGTGATACTCAGACTTCAGGTGATGAAAAGGCGTCAAATCTTCGGGCTATCTTCGAGATCTTAAGCTATATCCATGTAGATGCTCAGCGAGATAATTACACGGAACTGGCAGAACGTATTGATTTCGCGCTTAACCTCGCCGAAAGAATGATCAAAAGCAGCGACAATGGAACCGTCTTGAAGCCGGAACAAGCGCAGGAACAGGCGGTGGCGGCTCCGGCTACCTCCAGCCCGACGACAGATGGAACCCGATAGCGGCATATTTTGTCGATGCCCATGCTCTAAGGCTTGGTTTTCCGCGTTGTTCCTGCTATATCCTCGCCTGGATCAAAAGCGGTAAAGTGCCAGGCCGGAAGGATATTTCATGCGTGTAGGAACGGTTAAGCGAAAGACGAAGGAAACCGATATCGAGGTTGAGATCAATCTCGACGGCTCCGGCACATATGATGTCCAGACAGGTATCGGCTTTCTGGACCACATGATGGAGCAACTCTCTCGCCATAGTCTGATGGATCTGAAGGTCCGCGCCAAAGGCGACCTGCATATCGATTTTCATCATACCACCGAAGACACAGGCATTGCGATTGGCGAGGCCTTTGCCGAGGCACTTGGAGACCTGAAGGGTATCCGGAGATATGCGTCCGCCCACATCCCGATGGATGAAACTTTGACCCGGGTCGCACTGGATATTTCCAATCGTCCCTATCTGATCTGGAAAGTAGAGTTCAGTCGGGACAAGCTCGGCGAAATGGATACGGAACTCTTCAAGGAATGGTTTCAGGCCTTTGCACAGGCCGCGGGAATTACGCTTCACGTCGAGAATCTCTACGGAACGAATAACCATCATATCGTGGAAAGCTGTTTCAAGGCCCTGGCGCGGTCATTGCGGGACGCCATCGAAATTGACCCGCGCCGCGCCGATGCCGTGCCGTCCACCAAAGGCGTGCTGGGCGGAAGCCTGTAACTTTAGCAACCTTTTCTCCTAGGTGGAGTAGTTGTATCGATTATGGAAACAGTCATCATTGATTATGGGTCGGGCAATCTCCGCTCGGCCGCGAAAGCGTTCGAGCGGTGCTGCCGGGAGGCTGGCCTTGCAATGTCGATCAATGTCACCAGTGACCCCAATAAGGTTGCAGGGGCGGATCACGTTGTCCTTCCCGGCGTTGGGGCGTTTCGGGCCTGCAAGAACGGGCTAACGGCAATTGAGGGCATGGTAGATGCGCTGACTGAAGCCGTTATCGAAAAAGGCCGCCCCTTTCTTGGGATATGTGTTGGTATGCAACTGATGGCGAGCCGTGGACTTGAGCATGGTACGACAGACGGGCTTGGCTGGATTGCCGGTGATGTTGTAAAACTAACCCCGGATGATCCGGAGCTGAAAATTCCGCATATGGGATGGAACGATCTGGACGTGAAGCTGGCCCATCCGCTTTTTGACGGGATCGAGACCGGGCAGCATGCGTATTTCGTCCATAGCTATCAGCTGGCGGCGGCAAACCCGGCGCATGTTCTGGCGACAGTGGATTACGGCGGCCCCATTACCGCGATTGTCGGTCGCGATAATATGGTTGGAACCCAGTTTCACCCGGAAAAAAGCCAGGCCACAGGCCTCCGGTTGATCGAGAATTTTTTGAAATGGAAGCCCTGAATGGCGGACAATAGCAGGAGTATTCAACAACCGGTGATCGAAGCGATTACCGAGTTTGATTCGGCCGATCTCGGAGATCTCTGTGAGGCCGCGGAAGAGGCAATTCTTGACGGCAACGGCTTTGGCTGGCTGTCTCCGCCCCCCCGCTCGGTGCAGGAGAATTTCTGGAAAGGAGTGCTGATGGTGCCTGTGCGGGAGCTTTATTGCGCCCGCTTCGAAGGACGAATTGTCGGTTCAGGGCAACTTGTGAAACCGTTTGCGAACAATGAGGCTGGTGGCCATATAGCGCAGGTTGCCACCTTCTTTATCGCCCCCTATGCCCGCGGGTATGGATTGGCGATCGGCTTGCTGGCGGTACTCGAAAATAGTGCGAAAGAGCAGGGTTTCAAAATCCTTGAAGTGGATGTGCGCGAGACTCAGCTCGCGGCTATTTCCCTGCTTGAGGCCAGCGGATATGAAAAATGGGCTGTGAAAAAGAACTACGCCTGGAATGGCGAGCGCTATGTCGATGGATATTATTTTAAAAAAGAAATTGCGGAACTGGGGAAATGATGAACCTTTACCCTGCGATTGACCTCAAGGACGGAAACTGCGTTCGTCTGCTGCGCGGCGAGATGGACGCGGCGACGGTGTTTAATAATGACCCCGCCGATCAGGCGCGCAGTTTCAGGGAGGCCGGGTTTAATCGCCTGCATCTTGTGGACCTAAATGGCGCCTTTGCCGGAAAGCCGGTCAATGCGGCAGCTGTCGAGGGTATCCTGGGCGCGACGGATGTGCCGGTTCAGCTTGGGGGCGGTATCCGGGATCTTGCGACAATTGAAATGTGGCTTGAAAAAGGATTGAGCCGTGTGATTCTCGGGACGATCGCGCTTCGCGATCCGGCGCTGGTGAAGGAGGCTTGCCAGAAATTTCCGGGCCATATCGCGATTGGCATCGATGCCCGAGATGGCATGGTCGCGGTGGAAGGCTGGGCAGAAACAAGCGAGACATCCGCCCTTGAGCTTGCCCGCAAGTTTGAGGATGCCGGTGTCGAAGCCATTATTTATACGGATATCGATCGGGATGGTGCGCTTCAGGGTGTGAATGTCGAAGCCACGCGCGATCTCGCGGCAGCCATCAGCATTCCGGTAATCGCTTCGGGCGGTGTTGCCTCGATCCTGGATATTGAGAAACTGCTGGCCGTACAATCGAGCGGAATTGAGGGCGTGATTATTGGCCGCGCCTTGTATGACGGGCGTATTGATCCGGCTGAGGCGATTGACCTTGTGAGGAGGGAGAATGCTTAAAGCTCGTATTATTCCCTGCCTCGATGTGAAGGATGGCCGTGTCGTCAAGGGTGTCAATTTCGTCGATTTGATCGATGCCGGTGATCCCGTGGAGCAGGCGCGCATTTATGATGAGCAGGGTGCGGACGAGCTCTGCTTTCTGGATATCACCGCAACATCGGACAACCGCGAGACAATCTATGATGTCGTACGCCGCACGGCGGAGCAATGCTTTATGCCGCTGACTGTTGGCGGGGGCGTGCGGCAGGTGGAGGATGTGCGGAAACTGTTGCTTGCGGGGGCGGACAAGGTCTCGATCAACAGCGCAGCTGTCAAACGGCCCGAATTTGTCCGTGAAGCGGCGGAGCAGTTCGGTAGCCAATGTATTGTGGTTGCCATAGATGCCAAGCAGACGGGTCCCGGCAAGTTCGAGATTTTCACCCACGGTGGCCGGGAGCCGACGGGTATTGATGCGGTGGAATGGGCGAAGCGGATGACGGAATATGGCGCGGGCGAAATCCTGCTGACCTCCATGGATCGGGACGGGACGCGATCCGGCTTTAATATCCCCCTTACACGGTCCATTGCGGATGCCATTCCTGTGCCGGTGATCGCTTCGGGCGGCGTTGGTACGCTTGATCATCTGGCAGAAGGAATCCGCGACGGACATGCGACAGCGGTGCTTGCGGCGTCCATTTTCCATTTCGGGGAATATACGATCCGGGAAGCCAAAGAGGCAATGTTTGAAGCCGGTATAGCGGTTCGCCGGGAAACGGAGGCAGCATGACCGATGCAAAACTGAATGGACTGGACAAACTTTATGCGACGGTTGCATCCCGAAAGGGTGCAGATCTGAAAAGTTCCTACACGGCATCTCTTTACAGCAAGGGAAGCGCGAAAATAGCCCAGAAAGTCGGGGAGGAGGCTGTTGAGCTTGCCATCGCCGCGACCCTTGAAGATCGCGATGAAATTATTTCAGAGAGCGCTGACCTTCTTTATCACCTGTCAGTGCTTTGGGCGAACGCAGGTATTGTTCCCGCTGATATTTATGACAAGTTATCGAAGCGGGAAGGGCAGTCGGGCCTGACGGAGAAGGCAGCCCGCAATTCGAACGGAGAGGTAGAATAATGTCGTATGATAATGACAATGTTTTTGCAAAAATACTGAGGGGCGAGCTTCCCAACACGACCGTTTATGAGGATGAAAGCGTGCTGGCGTTCAATGACATCTCCCCGCGGACACCTGTTCATGTACTGGTTATTCCGAAGCGCCCCTATGTCGACATGGATGATTTTGCGGCGAATGGATCGATGGAAGAGATCGGCAATTTCTTTGCCAAGGTAGGTGAGATTGCGCGTCTCGTCGGACTGCAGGAGGATGGCTATCGCCTGGTTGCCAATAACGGCAAAAATTCCGGTCAGCTCGTCCCGCATTTTCATGTTCACATCATGGGAGGGCGTCCCCTCACCGAAGACGGCATGACCGCGGCTATGTAGGCAACAGACCGGTCAGGTTTCCAGACGGCTCAAGGTTCTCGCATCCTCGACAATATAGATGCCAAGGGGTTCAACCCGGCCCCTGATCTCCACACTCTCCTGCTGGAGGGAGGTAAAATCTCCGTCGGCGCGCTCGGCAACTCTTTGGGAAAAGATAAGCTGGCTTGAATATTCTTTCGTCATCGCCTCCAACCGGCTTGCGGTATTGACGGGATCTCCGATTGCAGTGATGGAGGTGGCGCTGCCATAGCCCATCCGCCCGACAATCACTTGCCCGAGATGGATGCCGATGCCGATTTTAAGTGGGCTTGGTAAATCTGAGGCAAGGTTCCGGTTCATGATATCGAGTTCTTCCGCCATCGCACGGGCCGCGTTCAGCGCTTTGCGGCTGGCGTCCTTGCTATCCTCTTCCAGCCCGAAGAGCGCCATGACGCCATCGCCGATAAACTTGTCCAGATGTCCGCCGTTGGCCTCAATAGCTTCGCCCATATGCCGGAAATACTGATTGATCACGAAAACGACGTCATAGGGCAGTTTCTGCTCGGAGAATTTGGTGAAGGCCCGCAAGTCCGCAAACAGGATCGCGATCTCCCGTTCCTGTCCCTGAAGGTATCCGGGTTGATTAAAAGCCTGCCTCACTGTCGCCGTCGCCGGGAGGAGCGGGATAACCGAGACATTGCCCGTTGGAATGCTCTGACAAGCGAGACGGGTGCCAACCGGGGCGCCGACCCGGCGCAAGACGGCAATCTCTTTGTCGCTTGGAGGGTTCAGATGGTCCGATCCTTCGACAATGCGGACCCGGCAGGTTGAACAACGCCCGCGACCGCCGCAAACGGCAGCATGGGGGATATTTCCATACTGACTTGATTCCAGAATTGTCAGGCCGGGTGTGGCCATGACGGTTTTCTCATTCGGATAGGAAATAACGTTCACATGGCGCTGCCTGTAAACAATCATCCAGTAGATCCGGCTAAGAACAAGCAGGCCGAGAGCTGCAAATATCACCACATAGCCAATATCACGGGTCGTATAAGCCCAGTTCACCATATCCGGCGGGAGATTGAGACGGGCAAAAAAAGCATTCCGCCATTCAGCATTGGCAAACAGAACCTCGACTTCATTGGCACCGTTTATAAAACCGCTGAGGGAGAGGACAGGCAGGACCAACGCAAGGCTGTAAATAAGCGGAAATGCCTTTTCATACCAGGGCTTCAGCCGGAGCCAAAAATGAAGCCCGAGACAGCCGTGAATCCAGGCAATAGCCAGCGCCAGGCTTTGCAGCAATGCCTGGAGCGGGGTCGCAACCCAAAGGCTGAACAGGACATATGTATAACTGTCTTCAATGCCATATATTTCATGTGCAACCCGGGTCCCGATGATATGCAGAATGATAAACGGCGGGATCGCAAGGCCCAGCGTAATTTGAAGAATGTCACGCCCTGCAAGCCTGCGATAGGCACGGTGACGCAACAGCTTGAGAAAAACCAGCAGGATATGAAGGACAATTGCGCCGAGAAGCAGGGTGGTGCCCGGCACGCTCCGCCAGATGGCGAGAAAGATGTCGCGGCCCGCTTCCATCGCGTTGAGCGAGATGAGGCCAAGGGCGTGATTGATAAGATGCCCTGCCAGAAACACCATCAGCACGATACCGCTCGCCAGCCGTATCCGGTCTGGCCGGAGGCCAGAGCGGAGCCAATGCTGTTTCTGTTCTATGCCTTTTGCCAAATGTATTCAGGCTCCCGAGTACATGTCATGCGACTGCGAGTTTTTGCGTCAAGAAACCCTTCAGATTTACCGCAGGCCGGGCCCCGTAATGGCTGATGACCTCTGCGGCGGCCATGGCGCCGATACGCCCGCTCGTTGCAAGGTCGTGGCCATTGGTAAAACCATAGAGAAATCCCGCAGCATACAGGTCGCCCGCGCCGGTCGTATCAACAAGTTCGATATTTGTATCAGCCGGAATCGCGTGAATTTCTGACTGGGTGACAATAAGCGACCCCTTTTCGCTGCGGGTCAGACAGGCAATCTCGACCTGACCGCGAATGGCATCGAGGGCGGTATCAAAATCATCGGTTTCAAAGAGCGATTTAATCTCGTCCTCGTTGGCGAACAGGATATCGACACCGCCTGAGATAAAATCTCTGAACTCCGCCCGGTACCGATCGACACAAAAGCTGTCGGAAAGCGTGAGTGAGACCCGCTGACCTGCGTCATGGGAAATTTCGGCGGCCTTGCGAAATGCCTGTTTGCCGTTTTCCGGATCCCACAAATATCCTTCCATATAAGTAACCTTGGATGCCGCGATCATCTCCGGGTCAATATCTTCCGGCCCCAGCTCGATACAGGCACCGAGATAGGTGTTCATGGTCCGGTGGGCATCCGGGGTCACCAGGATAAGGCAACGCGCCGTTGCCGCGCCGTCTGTTGATTTGTCGGTCTCGAACGTCACGCCGCTAGCGCGAATGTCATGGGTGAAAATTCCGCCGAGCTGGTCGTCGCGGACCTTGCCGATATAGGCACTATTTCCACCAAGCGAGGCAATGCCTGCAGCCGTATTTCCGGCCGAGCCGCCGGACATTTCAACCCCTGCCGCCATTTTCGCATAAAGATCTTCGGCCCGCTCCATATCAATTAGCGTCATGGCGCTTTTTGTAAGGTTCTCAGCCTTCAGAAAAGCGTCATCCGCCTTGCTGATAACGTCGACAATGGCATTGCCGATACAGGTTGTGTCAAACATCCGCTCTGTCATAATAGTCCTACTCATTACTTTGGCTTGCGCGAGTATAGTCGTTGCGGGCACTGGGGCAAGAACGCTTTAATAAGGCGCGAGGGATTTTGGGGTAATATGATGACGGATTTAATAAATATGATAGCGACGGCTGTTGTCGGATTACTGAAGTCCGGCGAGGTGTCTCCAAGCGAACTTCTCGATGCCTCGGAAAAGCGGATTGCGGAAACAAATGAGGCGGTGAATGCGATCCCGACGCTGTGTTTTGGTCGCGCCCGCGCCCATGCGGCCCGGCTGGAGAGAGAAAAGCCCGCTGACCGCCCGGAAATGCACCTGCACGGCCTTCCAATCGCCGTCAAGGACCTGACTCCGGTCAAGGGGGTCCGTTTTACCTCTGGATCGCCGATTTTTGCGGACCGGATCGCCGATTATTCGGATGTCATGGTCGAGCGACTGGAAGAGCGGGGCGGAATTGTCGTCGGGAAATCGAACACGCCGGAATTCGGCGCGGGCGGACAGACCTTTAACGAAGTTTTCGGAACGACGACCAATCCCTGGAACACTAACCTCACACCGGGGGGATCTTCCGGCGGCGCCGCCTCTGCGCTGGCGGCCGGTCAGGTCTGGCTCGCGCAAGGGAGCGATCTTGGCGGCAGTTTACGCACGCCCGCAAGCTTTACTGGTATTGTCGGCCTTCGCCCGTCTCCGAAGCGGATCGCCCATGGGCCGCTCGGCTTGCCTTTCTCGACCTATCCTGTGGAAGGACCCATGGCTCGGAATGTGCCGGATACGGCGCTGTTCCTTGATATGATGTCGGGCGCGCATATTCTCGATCCCAGCAGCCTGCCAGCGCCGGA
The DNA here is from genome assembly GCF_963973085.1 of uncultured Sneathiella sp. GTDB lineage: Bacteria > Pseudomonadota > Alphaproteobacteria > Sneathiellales > Sneathiellaceae > Sneathiella. The sequence goes on along the minus strand of NZ_CAXAXA010000003.1, from coordinate 83,102 downwards.
AACAAGCTATGTGGATTGCCTGAAAGACATCCCGAAGTTCGGCCGGATTGCCTACAGCCCGGACCTCGGCCATTGCCCGGTTGACCCTGAAGTCGCTGAAATATGCGCAAAGGCGGCGGAGGATTTCGCGCGCTATTGTGCGGGTGTTGATGAAACCTGTCCGGACCTTCACGATGCGGAGGAGATTTTCCAGACGCTGAGAGCGCAGCATTTCATTGCCAGCCATGCCCCGCTGCTGGCCCAGCATCGCGACAAGCTCAAACCTGAGATGATCTGGAATATCGAGAAAGGCGCAAAACTGAATGCCGATGATATTGGCGCCGCACTGCGCGCACAAGGCGCCCTTTACCAGCGGATCGTTGCGTTCTTCTCCGATTATGACTTTCTGCTCGCGCCGACGGCAATCGTGCCGCCGTTCAGTCATAGCATGCGGTATGTCGAGGAAGTATCCGGCGTCAAGTTTGACAACTATATGTCATGGCTGGCGCTGCCGTCCATGCTGACGGTGACAAACTGCCCCGTCATTTCAATACCTTGCGGCTTTACAAAAAGCGGCCTGCCTGTCGGGTTGCAGATCATGGGTCCGAATGCCCGTGAAGACCGTGTGCTGCAGGCGGCCTATGCGTTCGAACGCGATCATGATTTTGCATCACGGGTGCCCATCGACCCGATCACACCGGCATGACTCGTAAATTTCTTGCACAGGCGCACGGAAAGACCTACATGAAACAGGTATTTCTGATCGAATAAAGTGAAGGGCGTACATTGTTTTCTGCAATCAGCAAAGCCGTCGGACAGCTCGGTGATCCGGCATTTCGTTCGGTTCTCATAAAAGCGCTCGCACTGACAGCGGGCATATTTATTCTGGTCGGTTTTGGCGCGGCAGAGGCATTCTCCCTCGTTCCCGAATTTGAATATGGCTGGGTGAATACCGTCATCAGTTTTCTGGCGGGGCTTGGCTTCCTTCTTGGCGGCTTTTTCCTGTTTCCTCTTGTGATCAGCGCCCTCATTGGATTGTTTCTGGATGATATTTCCGATGCTGTGGAAAAAGAGTATTATCCCAACGATAAACCGGCCCATGATGTTCCGCTCCTGTCCAGTATTTGGGATGCAGTCAAATTCCTGGCACTTGTCATTGCCTGTAACATCATCGTGTTGCCGCTCTATTTCATTCCGGTGATCAATCTTTTCGTCTATTATTTGCTGAACGGGTACCTGATCTCGCGTGAATATTTCCAGATGGTCGCAGTCCGCCATCATGATATGGACGAGGTTTCCCGCCTTCGGAAAACCAATGCGTCGGAACTGTTTCTGATGGGGATTGTGATTGCCTTCGCCTTGACCATACCGATTCTCAACCTTGTTGCCCCGATTATTGCGACGGCAGCGATGGTTCATCTTTACAAGAAGCGGGTTGGCAGCACCCCGAGAGGCAGGAGCCTGACAACGAATGCTTAAGTCCGTCGCGGTTTTTGCCGCTCTGTTGTTTATCGTGGCGGGTTGCGCGAAGGGCCCCGAAATTACCACCCTTCCAAAAGACGGGAAAAAGTCGGCGCCGGTTTCCGCTGTATCCGGGTCGGCGCCTGCGTCGATACCGTCACAAAAAAAACCGGATCCGCCCGTTATTGCCGCTAAGCCTCCTGCTGTGCTGGAGCCGACGATCGTGGTTGGCAAGACAACGTCCGAGATAGGGTCGGCGTTTGGCGATCCGAACATGCGGCGCAAGGACAGCCCGGCAGAAGTCTGGCAATATCTCGCGCCGGACTGCGCGCTTCATCTGTTCTTTTATCCTGCCTCCTCTGGCGGCGAAATGATTGTCCGTCATATCGCCATCAATGGACGAAGCGTTGAGACATATTCCGAATTGGACCGCAAGAAATGCTTTAACGACTATCTGCGGGCGGTGGGGGCCGAGAACGCATTTGCCGCGCCCGGAGCGTCATAGCTGGCGTCCTGGCGACTAGATAACCGTTTTCTCCCTGAAGGCACAAAGATCGGCAACGATGCATCGATAGCATTCCGGCTTGCGGGCCTTGCAGATATAGCGCCCATGTAGGATCAGCCAGTGGTGAGCGTGGCGTAGAAACTCTTTCGGGATTCTCTTCTCGAGTTTTTTCTCGACTTCCAGCGGGGTTTTCCCGGAGGCGAGGCCGGTCCGGTTGCCGACGCGGAAAAGATGGGTATCCACGGCGATTGTCGGTTGCCCGAAGGCGATATTCAGAACCACATTGGCGGTTTTCCGGCCTACCCCGGCGAGTTTTTCCAATTCCTCACGGGTTTGCGGCACTTCGCCGTCATGGTCATGTATCAGGGCTTCACAGAGCTTGATGACATTCTTCGCCTTGGTTTTATAAAGCCCGATCGTCTTGATGTAGTCGCGTAAGTCCTCCTCTCCGAGATCAAGGATTTTCTCAGGTGTGTCGGCCACGGCAAAGAGCGGCCCTGTTGCCTTGTTTACCCCGACGTCTGTTGCCTGGGCGGAGAGGACGACGGCAACCAGCAGGGTGAAGGGATTGACATAGTTCAATTCCCCTTCCGGTTCCGGGTTGTTTTCTTCAAGACGGCGAAAAAATTCGCGAATATCGGCTTTTTTCATCCTATGTTATTGGCATAGGCGGAACTTCTGCGCAATAATCAATGTGGAAGGGTGAGCAATGCGTGAGAGAGCTGAAATGGAGGAAGACGATAGCATGCAGCCGGATGCTGCGGGCGAGTTTTCCCTGTCGCTTCATCCGAACCGCAGCCTGTCACAATCCGGGTTTGTTATCCTGATGGGCGCAGTTGCCTTGGTGAGTTTTGTCTCCGGGATGGTGTTCTTGTCCATGGGCGCCTGGCCGGTGTTTGGGTTTTTCGGCCTGGACGTCTTGTTGATATATATTGCCTTTCGGCTGAATTTCCGGGCGGCGCAGCGATATGAAACAATCCGTATCGCGCAGGATTATCTGACTATCACGCGGATGGCGCCGGATGGCCGGTCAGTCGTTGAGGAGTTTGAGGCCTATTGGGCCCGGGCCATGATCACCGGCGGGCAGCTCCTGATTACAAATCGCGGACGCGCCTACGAGGTCGGCAATTTCCTCGGTGAAGATGAAAAACTCGAAGTACAGGAAATGATTGCGGCGGCGCTCGATACCTACCGCAAAGGGGGCCTTCTTCACTCCCCAAGCCCGAGCACGTCCATCATATCATAATTACCGGCAGGCTTGTCTTTCGCCCAGAGAGCGGCCCGGACAGCCCCGCGGGCAAAAATCGATCGGTCCCCCGCCTTATGAGTCAGTTCAATCCGCTCGTTCTCGGCGGCAAAAATAACCGTATGATCGCCAACGACATTGCCGCCGCGCAGGACGGCATAGCCGATATCGCCGCGCTTGCGGGCACCCGTGATGCCGTCCCGACCGCGATCGGCGACGCTGTCATGATCGACATCGCGACCGGCCGCTGCGGCTTTGCCTAATAACAATGCTGTGCCTGATGGGGCATCGACTTTATGGTGGTGATGCATCTCCAGGATTTCGACATCAAACTCGTCATCAAGAATGGCGGCAACCTTGCGAGTGAGCTGCGCCAGCAGGTTGACGCCCAGGCTCATATTCGCTCCCTGGACGATGACGGCATTCTTCCCGCAATCAGTGATTTCGTCCTGTTGTTCGTTGGTGAGGCCCGTTGTCCCGATCACGAGTATTTTTCCGGCCTTGGCGGCGAGTTTCGCATGAGCAACCGAAGCGGCGGGCGCCGTGAAATCAATAACCGCATCGGCCTCGTCAAACAGCTTTGTTGTATCGTCGCCAATCAGGATGCCGGACGGTTCAAGTCCGGCGAGGGCATTTATGTCCTTGCCAATATTGTCGGAGCCCTCCGGTTCCGTTCCGCCGCAAATCACGCATCCGCCTGTTTCACTGACTTGCTTTACCAGCATCCGACCCATTCGGCCAGCCGCGCCAACAATTCCAATTTTCAAATCGCTCATGCTACAACACCCTATCTATCCTGACATGGGATGTAGCATAGTCAGCGAAATGTTGCGAGACGGGAATGAGGGTTCCGTTCAGTCTTTCAGATCAGCAAGGAAATCCTTCACGCGCGCGAAAAAGCCTTCCGATTCTGGACTGTGAGCGCCCTTGCCTTCTGACTCAAATTCTTTCAGAAGTTCTTTTTGACGCTTGCTGAGATTGACGGGAGTCTCGACGATGGTGTGAATATACATATCGCCATGGCTGTGGGAGTTCATAACGGGCATCCCCTTGCCACGCAGACGGAATTTTCTGCCCGACTGGGTTCCCGCAGTGATGCTGACCTTAGCCCGCGCGCCATCAAGTGTCGGCACCTCGATATCCCCGCCAAGCGCGGCGGTCGTCAGCGGGATGGGAACACGGCAATGGATATTCTGGCCATCTCGTTGGAAAATACGATGGTCCTGAACAGTGAGGAAAATATAGAGGTCGCCCGGCGCGCCACCGCGCATGCCGGCTTCCCCTTCACCGGAAAGACGAATGCGGTTGCCATCGTCGACACCGGCGGGAATATTGACGGAAAGGGTTTTTTCCAGGCCAACGCGGCCTTCGCCGCGGCAGGTCTTGCAGGGGTTCTTGATAACGCGACCTTGCCCCTGACAGGTTGGGCAGGTGCGCTCGATGGTGAAAAATCCCTGTTGCGCGCGAATCTTGCCCAGTCCCTGACAGCTGTCGCAGGTGGCGGGCTCCGATCCGGCTTCCGCGCCAGTTCCCTCACAGCTTTCGCACGGGGTCGTCGTCGGTATCTTGAGTTCCATTTTTTTGCCGTGGTAGGCATCTTCAAGAGAAATTTCAAGGTTATAGCGAAGATCGCTGCCGCGTGGGGCGCGGGTGCGGCCCCCTTGCTGACCGCCCATGAAGTCGCCAAAAAGATCTTCGAAAATGTCACTGAAGCCGCCACCCATACCACCGAAGCCTCGGGCGCCGCCGGGACCGCCACCGTTTTCAAAGGCGGCATGGCCATATTGGTCATAGGCGCTGCGTTTTTGCGGGTCTTTCAGTATCTCATAGGCTTCGTTGACTTGCTTGAAGGAGGCTTCTGCTTCGGCGTCACCGGGATTACGGTCCGGATGATATTGCATTGCCTTTTTGCGATAGGCAGACTTGAGGGTCGTTGCATCAACGTCGCGCTCTACCTCAAGAATTTCGTAGTAATCAATTTTGGCCATTTAGTTCTATCACTCAACGAATGCCGCCCCGACCGAGTTTTCCCAGGCCGGAGCGGTATGTTAGAAGATAGGATTCTAGCGGGTTTCCCCTAACAAAACCCTTATTTATCTTTCTTGTCGTCGTCGACTTCTTCGAAGTCGGCATCAACGACATCATCATCCGAAGAACTGCTCTCTTCCTGGCCTGAGCTTCCTTCGGCCCCGGCCTCAGCATCACCTTGCGACTGCGCATACAATGCTTCACCGAGTTTCATGGACGCAGCTTGGAGAGCTTCCATTTTCGCCTTGATAGCCTCGACATCGTCACCGTCCTTGGCTTCCTTCAGCTCCGTAAGCGCGCTTTCGATCGGGGCTTTCACGTCGTCACCGACTTTATCGCCCGCTTCCTCAAGCGTTTTCTCCGTTGCATGGACGAGGCTGTCGGCCTGATTGACAACTTCAACCTTCTCCTTGCGGGCTTTGTCTTCGGCGGCGTGCTCTTCCGCGTCCTTGACCATCTGGTCGATATCGGCTTCGCTCAAGCCACTGGAGGCCTGAATCTGGATTTTCTGCTCCCGGCCCGTGCCCTTATCCTTTGCCGAGACATTGACAATGCCGTTTGCATCGATATCGAAGGTGACTTCAATCTGCGGGACACCGCGCGGCGCACCCGGAATTTCTGTCAGGTCGAAGTTACCAAGCAACTTGTTGTCCGCGGCCATTTCACGTTCACCCTGGAACACCCGAATGGTCACAGCCTGCTGGTTGTCCTCGGCGGTCGAAAAAGTCTGACTCTTCTTCGTCGGGATCGTCGTATTACGGTCGATCAGACGGGTAAAGACACCCCCGAGCGTTTCAATACCCAGCGACAGCGGGGTTACGTCAAGCAGCAGAACATCTTTCACGTCACCTTGCAGCACACCGGCCTGAATAGCGGCACCGATGGCGACAACTTCGTCCGGGTTCACGCCCTTATGAGGTTCCCGGCCGAAGAAGTTTTTAACCGCGTCGATAACCTTGGGCATCCGGCTCATACCACCGACGAGAATGACTTCGTCGATTTCACCCTTTTGCAGGCCTGCATCTTTCAGAGCCTTTTCACACGGCGCGAGAGTGCGCTTGATCAGGTCTTCCACCAGATGCTCGAACTGCGACCGTGTCAGCTTCAGCTGCATATGCTTCGGCCCGGAGGCATCCGCTGTAATAAAGGGCAGGTTAATCTCCGTGGACTGGGAAGAGGAAAGCTCGATCTTCGCTTTTTCCGCAGCCTCTTTCAGGCGTTGCAGCGCCATCTTGTCAGAACGCAGGTCAATGCCCTGTTCCTTCTTGAACTCATCGGCGAGATAGTCGACCAGCTTGAGGTCGAAGTCCTCACCGCCGAGGAAGGTGTCACCGTTGGTTGAGCGCACTTCAAAGACGCCATCGCCGATTTCAAGGATGGACACGTCAAAGGTACCACCACCCAAGTCGTAAACAGCAACGGTCTGGTTCGCCTTGTCCATGCCATAGGCAAGGGCAGCGGCCGTCGGCTCGTTGATAATACGCAGGACTTCAAGCCCGGCAATTTTACCGGCGTCCTTCGTTGCCTGACGCTGGGCGTCGTTAAAGTAGGCCGGAACCGTGATCACAGCCTGAGTGACATTTTCGCCAAGATAGCTTTCTGCTGTTTCCTTCATTTTCTGAAGGATGAAAGCCGAGATTTGGCTCGGTGAGTATTTTTCGCCGCGGGACTCAACCCAGGCATCCCCGTTGTCCGCCTTGACGATCTCGTAAGGGACCATTTCCCGGTCTTTTTGGGTTGTCTTGTCATCAAACCGACGTCCGATGAGACGCTTGATTGCAAAAAAGGTGTTTTGCGGGTTGGTCACGCCTTGGCGTTTTGCCGACTGGCCGACGAGCTTTTCGCCGTCTTCCGTAAAGGCAACCATTGACGGCGTCGTGCGCGCGCCTTCCGAGTTTTCAATTACCTTCGCATTTTTGCCGTCCATAACGGCGATGCAGGAGTTGGTCGTTCCTAAGTCAATTCCAATTACTTTAGCCATCATATCCTCTTTGGTATTGGCAGATCATTGCAGCCACTTCATGCACCACAGTGATCCCCAGGATTTAAAACTGTGAAGTCTGTTGCCGCTTATATATGTTCGAAATAAATTCAGTGCAAGGGCTGGAATGGTCGCTCTTTGTCATTAACGCAGATTCGCTCGCGACATAATTGCGTGTGCCTTTGCATTGAAGCTGTGTTTTAACCATCTATATCTTGCTCTCCCCAGTGCGATCACCCGATCGGGGCAGTTTTTTTCAGTACTGATGGTTACCGGGGGAAGGGACGCCCCCGGGCACTATAGACTTCTATCTGGCGCTAAACCTTCTCATCAACACGGGCTTCGCTGCGCTTTTGTCCACCTTTTGCAACGCCTACCATCGCCGGGCGCAAAAGACGGTCAGCGATTACATAGCCCGATTGTGTCACTTGCAGAATGGTTCCGGGTTCCACTGACGGATCCTCAATTTCGTACATTGCCTGGTGAAGGTTCGGGTCGAATTTCTCGCCTTTCGGGTCAATCTTGCGGATCTGGTGCTTTTCCAGCGTGTTCAACAGCTCGGATTCGGTCATTTCAATGCCGGGCAGGACGTTTTTAACATCCTGATTTGCGCGCGATTCATCCGGAATACTCTCGATCGCCCGCCGCATATTGTCTGCCACACCCAAAATGTCCCGGGCGAATTTTGTGACGGCATAGCTATGTGCGTCCTGCTTTTCCCGTTCAGCACGACGGCGCATATTCTCGACATCTGCCATGGCACGAAGGAGCTTGTCCTTAAGCTCCGCGATTTCGGCATCTTTTATAGCAAGAATATCCTCTTGCTCCGTTCCTTCCGCCGCCTCGGCTTCAAGGGCTGCTTTTCCCCCGGCTTCCGCCGCCTGCACATCGGTCTCCGCTTCATTTGACATCTTCTTGCCGTCTTCCTGTTCATTCAGGGGCTGCTGTTTTGACTCATTCATTCCGTCTGTATCCTAATCCAGCAATTTACCAATCACTTTTGCCGTATAGTCCACCATCGGGACGATACGGGCGTAGTTCAATCTCGTCGGACCAATCACACCGATAGCGCCGACGACCTGATCCTGACTGTTCTGATAGGGAGAAATAATCATTGATGTCCCTGAAAGCGAGAAAAGATTGTTCTCGGAGCCAATAAATATTTTCACGCCGCGTCCGCTCTCGGCCAGTTCCAATAATTTAATCCGCTCTTTCTTGACTTCAAGAGTGTCAAACAGGTCCTTTATTTTCTCAAGATCTTCAAGGGCTTGCACATTCTGAAGGAGGTTGGAGTGGCCGCGGACAATCAATGTCTCCCGGCCGCCCCAACTCGCAATATCATGAGCGATCAGATCCTGTGTCAGTTCGTCGAGTTGTGCCTGATGGCTATCCAGTTCCCGCTGGATCTCGCTTTTAGTCGCCTGCAGTGTGCGTCCGGCCAAACGTGTCGTCAGGTAATTCGCCGCCTCGCGAAGGGCGGAGTCGGTGAGGCCAGGGGGCAATTCTATCGCCCGGTTCTCCACCATGCCATCCGCCGTGACGATGATGACCAATGCGCGATCGATGCCGAGACGGACGAACTCAATCTGTTTGACGGAGCTGTCACTTTTCGGCGCGATCACCAGCGAAGCGCAGTTCGACAGGCCGGACAGCATGGAGGAGGCTTCTGTCAACATTTCTTCGAAATTACGGCCATCCACGGCGCATCTGGCCTTGATGTCCGCGCGTTCGCTTTCCGTCAGGTTGCCAAGCTCAAGGATACCGTCCACAAAAAGCCTTAGCCCTTGCTGGGTTGGGAGCCGACCGGCAGAGGTATGGGGGGAGTATAAAAGTCCGCCGTCCACCAGGTCCGCCATTACATTGCGGATTGACGCCGCGGAGAGATCAAGGTCCGTGATACGTGACAGGGTACGCGAGCCGACAGGCTCCCCCGTTTGCATATAAGTTTCGACTATATGCCGGAAGACTGTGCGGCTCCGCTCGTTGAGTTCCTGAATTGTCATCTTGCTTTCACTATGAACCAGAATAGTCCAGTTATCCTGCATGAATGTAGTGACGCGGGAGGCTTGCGTCAATCTGGTGCAGCAGGTACAACAGGCGCCAAACTTGAATCCCAGATAAAGGAAGATTTATGCGCCCCTCCGGTCGAGACAACGATCAACTTCGCAACATCATCATGGAACCCGGCTATGCGAAGAATGCAGAAGGGTCCTGCTTCATCAAATGTGGGGATACCCATGTGTTATGCACCGCCAGTATCGAGGAGAGAGTTCCTCCATTTCTGCGCAATAGCGGCAAGGGATGGGTGACAGCGGAATATGGCATGCTGCCACGTTCCACCGGATCGCGCATGGGACGTGAGGCGGCGCGCGGAAAGCAGCAGGGCCGAACCGTTGAAATCCAGCGCCTTATCGGGCGGTCGCTTCGCGCGCTGGTGAATATAGAGGGCTTTGGCGAGCGGCAGATCACGGTCGATTGCGATGTTATCCAGGCTGACGGCGGTACACGCACGGCTTCCATCACCGGGGCATATGTTGCGCTTTATCAGGCATTCGAAACGCTGGTAGAGCAGGGGAAAATCCTTGAAGTTCCAATGAAGGGACAAGTCGCGGCGGTTTCCTGCGGCATTTACAAGGGCACGCCAGTGCTTGATCTTGATTATCCCGAAGACAGCAATGCGCAAGCGGATGCGAATTTTGTCCTCACATCAGACGGACAGATCATCGAGATACAGGGCACCGCAGAAGAGAATCCCTTCAGTGAAGCTGAATTTGCTTCCCTTTTCGCATTAGCAAAAAAAGGAGTGAAGGAACTTTGCACCCTGCAGCGCGAGGCTCTTGGTCTTTGAGGGAACGCCGGAAATTTGAGGGAGGCAAGCTCGTTGTCGCCAGTCATAATCCGGGTAAGTTGCGGGAAATTAGCGATTTGCTTGCGCCATTTGATGTAGAGCCAATTTCCGCAGGGAGTCTTGGCCTTCCCGAACCCGTGGAAGATGGCGACAGTTTCATTGCCAATGCGGAGATAAAGGCGCTTGCCTCTGCCCGCGGCGCCAATATGCTGGCGTTGAGCGATGATTCCGGTTTTGCACTGGAGGCGCTGGACGGCGCGCCCGGTATTTATTCTGCCCGCTGGGCGGGGCCGGGAAAAGATTTTTCCCTTGCGATGCGCAAAGTCGAAGACGAGCTTGAAAAGAAGGGCGCCATGACGCCAAAGGCACGGGCGGCCCAGTTCATCTGCGCGCTTACCCTTGCCTGGCCGGATGGGCATGTGGAAAGCTTTGAGGGCCGGGTGGAGGGGACGGCGATCTGGCCTCCGCGCGGTAACAAAGGTTTTGGTTATGACCCAATGTTCGTTCCAAATGGCTATGACATGACGTTTGCGGAGATGGAGCCTGAGGCGAAACATGCCATGAGCCATCGGGCGGATGCGTTTCGGCAGTTGATAGATGCCTGCTTCAAACAAAAATAGGGCACCTGATCCCGGTTTTGGTCTCTACTTTCACTGGCCGTTTTGCCGAAAAAAATGCCCCTATTGTGATTTTAACAGCCATGTCCGCGAAGCTGTCAACCAAAAACGCTGGACGGCGGCGTTGCTGGCAGAACTCGACTGGTTTGCGACGCGGGTTTCGCCAAAAAAACTGACAAGCATTTTCTTCGGGGGCGGCACCCCCTCCCTTATGGAGCCGGAAACGGTCTCGGCACTCATAGATGGCGCAAGGCGGCATTTTATTTTTGCTGACGACATTGAGATTACATTGGAAGCAAACCCGACCTCCGTCGAGGCGGCGTCCTTCGCGGCCTATCGGCAGGCCGGGGTGATGCGATTATCCCTCGGGGTGCAGTCGATGCGTGACGATGCGCTCAAATTCCTCGGAAGGGAGCATTCGGTGAGTGAGGCGCTGAACGCCATAGAGCTTGCCCGTGCGCATTTCTCGAATATTTCTTTCGATCTTATTTATGCCCTGCCGGGACAGACGCCAAAAGGATGGCGGGCGGACCTTGAACAGGCGTTGTCATTGGCGGGCAATCACTTATCCCTCTATCAGTTGACGATAGAGCCGAATACGGGCTTTGCCGGGGCAGTGCGCCGCGGCGAATTTCAAATTCCGCCGGAAGAAAAGGCAGAGACACTCTTTGAAATAACCCAGTCCGTCTGCGCTGAGGCGGGGTGGCCGGCCTATGAAATTTCAAATCATGCGCGTCCGGGATTTGAATGCCGCCACAACCTGACCTATTGGCGCTACGGCGAATATCTGGGGATTGGGCCGGGCGCTCACGGGCGTGTCATAGAGGCGGGGGTGCGCACTGCCTATCAACAAAAAAAACGGCCGGAGAGATGGCTTGCGGCTGTTGAGACAGCCGGACAAGGCGCGGAAACCGTTATCCCGCTTCCTTCACCTGAGGAGCGGGCGGAGGAAATGCTGCTGATGGGATTGCGCCTTGAAGAGGGTGTTTGGTACGAGAATTTCGACGCCGCCATCGGCATGCCTATGGCGCATTTCCTGAGGCGTGACCGGCTTGATCAGCTTGTTGAGGCCGGATTGATGATCGAGGATGACCACCGAATCCGCGCGACGAAGAAAGGTCGTCTCGTCCTTAACAGCCTGCTTCCGGAAATTCTAGTTTAAGACCGGGGTAAAGCTGGTTGGTGCAGGCTCCAGAACCCTCTGGCTTTTTGGCCCAACCTCGAGAACGGCAAGGCCTCTTTCCGCGATACCATTTTCAGGAAAGCGGAAAATTCCGTCATATCCGGTGTAGCCACTTGGATTCTCGATAGCTTCGCGCGTAAAACGAATATCGTTTGGATCCGTGGCCATGACGCCCGCCAGCGCCATGGCATCATAGGCCAGGCTGGCGATCCGGGAGGGCTGATATCCATACAAACTATTGAACCGCTCCCTGAAGGCAGCGGCGCTACTAGGTGAGGGCGCGGAAAACCAGCCGCCGACAAGCGCGGGTTCTGCGGACAAGGACGGATCCTCCCAAAGGCCGGTGCCGATAAACTGCACTATCTCGGGGTCAATGTCATAATAGGACACCAGAGAAGCCAATTCCTTTAGCCGTGCGCCACCTTCCGGGATGATAAGGGCGTCAAAAGATACTTCACCGAACGTATCCAGTTTCTCCAATCGTTTGACAAGTGCCTTGGACTCTTCATCTTCGCGGTTTTCATAGAGTGCGATCTCTTTCGCAAGCTGCCGTTGCCGGAGTTCGTAATCGCCCAGTATTTTTGCGATTTCATGCAGCTCCTGCGAGCCAGAGGCGACATTGACCGGGTAGCGAACCGTCCGGTCGAGGGAGAGGCCAAGGGCGGCGGTGGTTTCGCCCACATTCCTGACGACGGCATCTCCATATGGTGAATCCGGTGCGAGTACAGCGAAATTGAAAAGCCCCTGACGATAGGCAAACTCCATGGCCCGTTTTATCTGCTGCCCGACTGTCAAGCCCATCACATAGACGCCGTCACCGGCAACGGTGGTATCCGTTGAAAAGGTTATGACATTGACGCCGCGTTCCTGCGCGAGGGCACGAACAGGGCCGACGGAAGACGAGAAAAGCGGACCGAGAATCAATTGCGCCCCTGCGACCAGTGCTTCAGCCGCGGCGCTTTCCGCGCCGCGCGGCGTTCCTTTGGTGTCGAAAGGTAGGAGCTGCAGTTCCGTATTGGCGAGGTCAAAGAGTGCGATATTGGCGGCGTGCAACAGGTCATTACCGATTGCAGCTGTCGATCCTGAGAGAGGGAGCAAAATGGCAATCTTGACTGGCTCTGCGCCCGTCAGCTGCGGTGCCCTAAGGCCAGTTACTGGCGGTGCGGGGTCAATCAGCCGTGTTAGCGGGTCAACTGTCGGGGTGTCCGATAGATCTTCTGTCGAGGGTGTCTGTTCGGGCGGAAGCAAGTCTTCTAATTCTTGGGACGGTGGTGTCTTTGTGCTATCATCTTGTCCCGTATCCAGTGTCCTTGCGGGTTGGCAGGCAGATATGATGAGGGCAAGCAGGCCCACAAGAATGACATGCGTCAGCGATTTCCAATTCAGCTTGGGAGGTGACGCCATCGTGGTGTTTTGGGAAATCAAATTTCCGCTCCGTTGGTGTTTTTTCTGGAGTTCCTGACCAGAAAGACTAGGTAACGTCCGGCAGACGGGCAAGTAAATTATTAAGCGCAACATTATAATCCGCTTTATGGGGCGACATTTTGGCACATAGTTCAATGGAGGCATCGAAGCGCAAACGGCAACGCGCCTATATCCGTGGGCGCGTTTCGGAAATGCTGGCGGCAAACATGCTGCGTCTCAAGGGTTACCATATTGTGGCGAGAGGCTATCGCAAACCCGTTGGTGAAATAGACATTATCGCGCGGCGCGGTTCGCTGTTGGTTGCCATTGAGGTGAAATCACGTTCGCGAATCAATGAAGCCGCAGAGGCCATTAGCAACCGACAAAAACGCCGCATTGCCCGCGCTCTCGAAGCTTTCGTCATGGAAAGGCCAAAATTCCGTGAGTATTCTCTGCGCTTCGATGTGTTGCTTGTTACCTCCTTCTGGCGATGGCCCCGTCATATTGAAGGTGCATGGGAAATCACCTGAACAGGGCCTTTCAACCAGATGAAATTGGTTTTATAGTAGTTGTATAATCATAGTTAAAGGCGTACCGGAATGAAATATGTTGCTTCTGCTTTTCTCACTCTCTTTGCACTCACTTTCCTGAGCGGCTGTACCCCGACTGTAATTCTGGGCGGCGCGGCGATTGGCGGCGTTGCAGTTGCGGAAGAACGTTCCGTCGGCACCGTGGTAGATGATGCTACCATCAAGGTGCAGATCGCCAATGCCATATTCCAAAAGAGCGAGCCGATCTTCACCTCGACATCGACGACCGTCATCGACGGGACGGTATTAATAACCGGAGAAGTGCCGACGCCGGAAGACCGGCTGATGCTCACAAAACTTGTCTGGGGCGTGAAAGGTGTAAAGGAGGTTCATAACGATGTGACGGTAGCCGGAAGCGAGTCACTCTCGAACTTCGCATCCGATAGCCTGATTACGACCAAACTGAAGCTAAAGCTTTTGCGTGACGCGGAAATTCTCAACATCAACTATTCCGTCGAAACCGTAAACGGAACGGTATATCTGATGGGGATTGCCCAGAATGAGGCGGAGTTGCAGCGTGTTAAAAACCACGCCAAGGAAATCTCCGGCGTTCGTCATATTGTCAGCTATGTAAAAATGAAATCGGAACTTAACTCGGCTTGATGAATGGGCGCGGGCAGGATAACTTCCTGCTATCAATAGAAAAGCGGCGCATAAATTTAACAAGAAAGTCGGGAAAATGAGTCTTGCCGTAGCCATACAGATGGACCCCATTGAGAGTATTGATATTAAAGGGGACAGCAGCTTCGTTCTCGGGCTCGAGGCGCAGGCGCGCGGCCATGGCCTGTTTCACTATGGACCGCAGGACATGTCTTTCTCGCAAGGGCGGATCGTGGCCAATGTCCGCCCAATAACCCTGCGCCGTGAGCCGGGTAATCATTTTACGGCGGGAACTATTGAGCGGGTTGACCTCGCAACCATGGATGTGGTGTTGATGCGGCAGGATCCGCCGTTTGACATGTCCTATATCACGGCGACCCACCTGCTGGAGCATATCCATCCGCAAACGTTAGTTGTCAATGATCCGGTGAGCGTCCGCAACGCGCCTGAGAAACTGTTTGTCACGCATTTTGACGGCATCATGCCGCCAACGCTGATTTCTTCCAACCTTGCAGAAATCAAGGAGTTTCGGTCCGAATTCAAGGACATAATCGTCAAGCCTCTCTATGGCAATGGCGGTGCAGGCGTCTTTCATATCAAGCCGGATGATGAGAACCTGACGGCTCTCTGTGAGATGTTCACCCAATTCTACCGAGAGCCGATGATTGTCCAGAAATATCTTCCCGAAGTGCGAGTAGGCGACAAGCGGATCATTCTTGTTGATGGGGAACCGGTCGGCGCCATCAACCGCGTACCGCAGGCAGGGGAGGTTCGCTCCAACATGCATGTCGGGGGCAAGGCCGTGAAATCCGTTCTCACCACGCGTGAGACAGAAATCTGCCGTGCGATTGGCCCGGCGCTGAAGGAACAGGGTCTCATTTTTGTCGGAATTGATGTCATCGGCGACTATCTGACGGAGATCAATGTCACGTCCCCAACCGGCCTTCAGGAGATAAACCGTTTCGATGATGTGAGGCTGGAGGCAACGATATGGGATTGTCTCGAAGAAAAGGTGAGCAATAACTCCCTCCGCTGACCTTCCGTCCTCCCTGAATTTTAACCATGAATATTCTTTAAACGCGTGATAACGTTTAACGCATGAAATTTTAACGTGCGAAAGTTGACATGCAGGCAAGGATCAAGACCGTGGCCTTTCAAGGGCTTGAGGTGCGGGAGGTGGACGTCCAGGTGATGATGGCGTCAGGGCTCCCGGCATTCACCATCGTCGGTCTTGCCGATAAATCCGTTGCGGAGAGTAAGGAGCGGGTGCGTGCCGCGCTCACCTCCCTTGGCATCGGGTTGCCGCCTAAACGTATTACGATCAACCTTGCGCCCGCGGACCTGCCGAAAGAGGGCGCGCATTATGACCTTCCGATTGCGCTGGGGATCCTGACGGCAATGGGTATCCTTCCAGCCGATGAGCTGGAGGAATATTATGTGCTGGGGGAATTGTCGCTGGACGGCAGCTGCAATCCGGTAAGCGGGGTGCTGCCCGCCGCTGTCGCCGCCGTAGGCGAAGACAGGAATATCATCTGTCCGGCCGCGTCGGGTGCCGAGGCGGCGTGGGCGGGTGATCTGGAGGTGCTGGCCCCGTCCAATTTGCTGTCCCTGATTAATCATTTCAAGGGAAATCAGGTTCTTACGCCGCCGCAGCATGGGGAGATTATCGAGGAAGAGCTTTTCCTGAAACTTGAGGATATCAAGGGTCAGGAAACCGCCAAGCGGGCGCTGGAGGTTGCGGCGGCGGGCGGCCATAACCTGCTGATGACGGGGCCGCCCGGTTCCGGCAAGTCAATGCTGGCGGCGCGGATGCCTGGGCTTCTTCCACCGTTAGATGCTGCCGAGGCGTTGGAGGTGAACATGATTTCCAGCATCGCCGGGGAAATGAAAGAGGGGCGGCTCTCTCGCCGCCGTCCTTTTCGCGATCCGCATCATTCCGCCTCTGTCGCGGCGATGGTGGGCGGTGGCCGGGGGGCAAAGCCGGGGGAAGTCTCGCTTGCCCATCTCGGCGTTCTCTTTCTTGACGAACTGCCGGAATTCAACCGTCAGGTTCTGGAATCTCTTCGTCAGCCGGTCGAGGTTGGCAAGGCCGTTGTTGCCCGCGCCAATCTGCATGTGACGTACCCGGCGCGGATGCAGCTCATTGCGGCGATGAATCCCTGCCGCTGCGGTCATCTGGATGACCCGGCCCAGGCCTGTGCGCGTGTCCCGAAATGCGCCATGGAATATCGCTCCCGTATTTCCGGCCCCATGTTGGATCGTATTGATATCCATATTGACGTCCCTGCGGTCTCCGCGGCGGATTTGACGTTGCCGCCGCCGACGGAAACGTCGCAAATGGTTGCCGCCCGGGTCGCCAAGGCACGGGAGATACAGCGTCGGCGGTATCAGGATATTGATCATCCGACACCTCTTCGCACGAATGCAGATGCGGAAGGGGAGGTGTTGGAGCGGTTCGTAATCTTAGACACATCCGCGAAAGCGCTTCTACAGGATGCAATCGGTAAATTGAAGCTTTCTGCCCGTGGCTACCACCGTGTCCTGAAGGTTGCGCGGACCCTGGCGGATCTTGAAGACAGTGAAGCTGTCCTCCGTTCGCATATCGCGGAGGCGCTGGAATATCGGCGCCGGTTGGCGATGGGCGGTTAAAAGGTCTATTTATCTTTATTGACGTCGAGGGCTTCGAGATGGCGGCGGGCTTCGTCGCCGGCGGGGGTGTTGGTTGCCAACTCAAGCACTTGAAGCCAGTCCTTACGGGCAAGATCGGGTTTCCCGGCAGTCTGATAGAGAATACCGCGCTCGATCAGGGCATCGGGCAGGTCGGGGTTCAGGGACAGCGCAAGCTCCACATCTTCCAGAGCCCTTGCATTATCGCCAAGATGGCGCCATGCCGCTGCGCGGAAGGTCAATGCATCGCTGCGCGCTGGATTAAGCTTTAGCGCAATGTCCAGGTCATCGAAGGCTTTCTGATACTCACCGACTTTTGCATAAATGCGGCTCCGGTCGATCAACAGGTCAATATTCTCCGGATCAATTGTCAGCCCGGCAGTTGCCATTGCTTCCGCCCGCCCGTAATTCTCACCGAGCAGCCACACATTGGCAGCCTGCATCAGGACGGGGACAAGCAGTTCGGAGCCCGAAGACTGCATGTCTTCGGCCAGTTCTTCAAGCGTCATGGCGGCATGATTGTATTTTTTCATGGCCACCAGTGCCAGAGCGACGCAGTGACGGGCCGGAAACCCGCCACCGGAATCGCGCCAGGCAAGCGCCGATTCAAAGGCTTTTTGAGGTTCCCGGCGGGTTAGGGTCAGGCATGTTTCATACTCGCTTTCCTGGGTGCGCACGCCGTCGGACGCCGCTGCTTCCTGCGCAATAAGCGGGACAACCACGGCGGAGCACGCTAGAAAGAGATATACAGATAAAAAGCGTCTGAACATGAAATGCCTTAAATTGGTCGTGATTCGACCCTACATGCGAAAAATAAAATTGACTATATTAGGAGTTCTAGCATGAACAGACTGGTTATCGCCACTATCGCTTTTTTGAGTATCATTCCCCTCGCAGCGGCAGAAATGCCCCACAGATATCATAACCAGCAGGATCAGGTCGTGTTGAACCTGACGACTGAAGGATGGGTGAAAACCGATACGGCTCGGGTGTCAGTCTATGTAGAACTGGTGCAGCAGCAGGAAGATGCGGCGGAGCTTAAAAACCGGATTGATTCATCGCTAAATGCGCTGGCGTCCGACGTGGACTGGCGCATTACGTCGTCCCGTCAGCAACTTGACCAGACTGGCCTGAACCGCTGGTACGTCAGTGCGGAGGCCCGCATTCCGGAGGCGAAGCTCGCAGGGCTGCAGGACCGCGCGAAAGAGACGAGCAGCCCGGGCTATAAGGTAACGATTTCCGATGTCGACTTCACGCCGTCGCTTGAAGAGTTTGAGACGCTTCGGGCTGACCTGAGGGCGCAGATATATCAGCAGGCTCTCGATGAGGTCGCGAGGCTGAATAAGGTGATGCCGGGAGCCGACTACCATGTCCGCAATGTCGATTTTGTGCAGATATACCCGATGCAGACCATGGATGCGGTCTCTCGCCCCATGATGATGAAATCCGGTGCCGCAGAGTCTGCCCCGGCGCCGCAGGGTGGGGCGGAACTTCTGGTTTCCGTAAAGCAATCGGTTTCGGCGCGGGTTATGCTTGGCCGGTCGGATCAGTCCACTACACAGGAGTAAAATGACCCAGCAGCTTTTTTGTTTCGGCCTCGGCTTCACGGCGCGGCAGATTGCGGCAGACTATCCGGATTGGGAGGTGTTGGGCACAAGCCGAACGCCTCCCTTGGACGGAGAAACGAGTGAATTCTCGATTTTTCCATTTCGACGTGGATCGCCGATACCGGATTTCTCAAACCTGACAAAGGAAGTCAGCCATATTCTTCTCTCGATCCCGCCGGATGACCTTGGTGATCCAGTCTATGATGAAATGAGGGAGCAGATCGTAAGTCTACCGAACCTGAAATGGATCGGCTATCTCTCTACGACCGGGGTCTATGGCGATCTTGACGGCGGCTGGGTTGACGAGGAAAGCCCGTATAACCCCTCAGGCAAGCGCGGGGAGAGACGAATGCTGGCAGAAAAGGCCTGGCGCGGCCTGTATGAAACCCGTGGGTTGCCGCTGCATATTTTCCGGCTTCCGGGCATCTACGGCCCGGGCAGGAACCAGCTTGTGTCTTTAAAAAACGGGAAAGCCCGGCGTATTGAAAAACCCGGTCAGGTTTTCTCGCGCATTCATGTGGCCGATCTGGCGGCGATTCTTGTCGCATCGATGAAAAAACCTAATCCGGGCGCAATTTATAACGTGGCGGATGACGAACCGGCGCCGCCACAGGAAGTTGTCAGCCATGCAGCGGAATTGCTTGGCATAACGCCGCCGCCGCTGGTTGATTTCGATGTGGCTGATTTAAGCCCGATGGCGCGGAGCTTCTATTCGGACAGCAAGCGTGTCGGAAATAGCAAAATCAAGTCGGAACTTGGGATTTCCCTCAAATTTCCTACATATAGGGAAGGGTTGGCGGCTTTGCTTCCCGGGGAAACCCGTATATAATTATTCTTCAGACTGTAATCAGGTCGCCGGACGGATCGGTATATGGCACGAACAAAATGCTTCAATCGCGAAGAAGCGCTGGATAAGGCGATGCAAGCTTTCTGGGCGAAAGGCTATGAGGCGACGTCCATTCAGGACCTTGTCGATTGCATGGGCATTAATCGCGGCAGCCTTTATGACACGTTTGGTGACAAGCACAGCCTGTATCTCGCAGCGCTGGACCAGTATGGTACCGGCGCGTTGCTTCGTACGGATGTGCTGCGGCAAAAAGGCGATCCGCGCGAGATTCTTTCCAAATTCATGTATGTTTTTACGCAAAAGCAAGTCATGGACCCCAAACGCCGGGGCTGCTTCATGACGAATGCGGCAGTTGAGCTCTGTTCCCGCGATGACGAATGTGCGGACAGGGTCCGTATTTTCTTCGAGGATATGGAAACGGCCCTGAAAGAGTTGATAGAGCGCGGACAGCGGGAAGGTGAGTTCAAGTCAAAACGGGACGCAGCCTCGCTTGCCGCCTTTTTTGTGGGCGTCATGCAAGGAATTCGCGTTATCGGCAAGGTCAATCCGAATGAGGCACTGCTTCGTCCGATGGTCGATGTGGCGTTGACGGTTCTTGACAGCGAATGACAGAACTCGGTGTTGATCTTTGGGCGGCAGTATTTCAGGCGGCGACTTTCCTGTGCCTGATGGCGGTACCCTGGACAGATGGGAAACTGCGGCTGCTGGTCGGATCGATTGCCGGTGCGGGCCTCTTCCTTATATTGGCCTTCCAGTTTTATATCGGTGTTGAGAAGCAAGATTACGGGCTTGGCGCTGATCTGATGATTGTGACGCTTGCAAATGCGGCACTATATCTGGCGATCAGTTGGGGTGTGGAGCGGGTGTTCCGGCTTTATCTGATCAAACGCCGGAAAGACGGTCCGCCGCCGTCTTCATGACTCGGCAATAACATGCCTGATTAAGGCCATCGCCTCCGGTGTATCCCACTCCGCCGGGCCGACAAGACGTCCGATTTCCTCTCCCTCCCGGTTCAAGAGGATGCTGGCGGGCAAACCGAACACGCCGGCCCCTCGACCTGATTTGACCGTCTTGTCATTCAGGGCCACCAGATTCTGGATGCCGAGCTTGGTGAAGAAATCCGTCACTTTCCCCATTCCCTGAAGATCCTGTCCGATCGCGAGAACTTCAAAGTCATCGCCGCCAAGCGTTCCCTGTAAACGATCCAGACTTGGCATTTCCTTACGGCAGGGCGCGCACCATGTCGCCCAGAAATTCAGCAGTATGACTTTGCCCTGATAGTCTGAAATACGTTCCTGTTCACCATCAGCATTCAGAAAAGTAAAATCCTTGAACGGGCGCGGCGTGTCGTAAGGGGCGAAATTCTGCATCTCGCCAGTGAGTAATCCATCCATATTTTCAGAGAAAGCTGTTGATGTTCCCGCTACAAGCCCTGTAAATGTAAGCAAGAACAGCAGGCTTGTGAATTTCATGGGTCTGATCATTTTAATTGTCTTACGTCCAATTGTTACAAAGCGAGCCCGAAAATGAGCGCAAATGAGCTTTGGGGCGGCAGGTTTGCCAAAGGCCCCGCCGAAATTATGGAACGGATCAATGCCTCCATTGACTTTGACCGTCGGCTCTACGCCCAAGATATAATGGGTTCGATGGCGCATTCCAGTATGCTGATCGATTGCAATATCATTTCCAAGGAAGATGGCCAGAAAATTCAGGACGGGTTGCAGACAATTCTTCGTGAGATCGAGGCAGGAAATTTCAAGACGGACCCGGCGCTTGAGGATATCCACATGCATGTGGAGGCGCGCCTTCGCGAACTGATCGGCGATGCAGCAGGAAGACTGCATACGGCGCGTTCACGCAACGATCAGGTGGCGACGGATTTCCGGCTCTGGGTGCGCGATACCATGGACCATCTGGATGGGGAACTTGCTGATCTGCTGGACGCGCTACTCGATCAGGCAGAAGCGGAGGCGGATACCGTCATGCCGGGCTTCACCCATTTGCAAGCGGCGCAGCCCGTCACTTTTGGACATCACATGCTGGCCTATGTCGAAATGTTCGCACGTGATCGTGGGCGGCTTGCAGATGCCCGCGCGCGCTTAAATGAAAGCCCGCTCGGCTCGGCGGCGCTGGCCGGTACTTCCTTCCCCATCGATCGGGAACAGACGGCGAAAGCGCTGGGGTTCGACCGGCCGACGGCCAATTCCCTTGACGGTGTATCGGATCGGGATTTTGCGTTGGAATTCCTGAGCTTCGCGTCCATCTGTTCCATGCATCTTTCCCGGCTCGCCGAGGAGATCGTTATCTGGTCGAGCGCGCAGTTCCGTTTCGTTGAATGTTCCGATAGCTTCTCGACCGGTTCCTCCATCATGCCGCAGAAGAAAAATCCGGATGCGGCGGAGCTGATCCGTGGCAAGGCTGGACGAAGCGCGGGCGCCTTCACCACTCTTCTGATGATGATGAAGGGGTTGCCCATGACTTACGGCAAGGACATGCAGGAGGATAAAGAGCCGGTCTTTGATGCCGCCGATAACCTGCAGCTTTGCCTTGCCGCTATGAGCGGGATGATCCGTGACATCAAGGTCAATGGCGAGATCATGACCGCAGCGTCCGGTGCCGGTTTCACAACGGCAACCGATCTTGCGGACTGGCTGGTGCAGAAGCTCGACATGCCGTTCCGTCGGGCTCACCATGTTACCGGCACTCTTGTAAAGCTGGCCGAAGACAACAAATGTGGTCTGGAAGATTTATCGATTGACCAGATGCAGTCGGTGGAAAGCGAGATCACGGATGATATATATAAGGTGCTCGGCGTCCAGAATTCTGTTGCCAGTCGGGTGAGTTATGGTGGCACGGCGCCGTCGAATGTGCGTGAGCAGATTGCCCGCTGGCGAAAAGTCCGGACAAAGGAAAGGGGGGCGAAATGAAACGGGCATTCTTGACGATGCTTGTCATCCTGTTGACGGCCCTTTCCGTTGCTGCCTGTGGTGTGAAAAGCCCGCCCAAATATTCACCGGACGCGCCGAAGTCCGAGCCCAAGAAGAGCTGATTTTTTACAGATTGTCGGAAAATGGATCATTTTACCTATAAGAATGGCGAGCTCTATGCCGAGGGTGTTCCCTTGCGCGTCATTGCCGAGGCAGTGGGCACGCCGTTTTATTGTTATTCCACCGCAACATTGGAGCGGCACTACAAAGTATTCTCCGGCGCGTTCGATGGCGCGAATGCCCTCGTTTGCTATGCGCTGAAGGCCAATTCCAATCAGGCGGTGATCCGCACGCTTGCCAATCTCGGATCGGGCGCGGATGTGGTCTCCGAAGGCGAACTTCGCCGCGCGTTGCAGGCAGGTATTCCACCTGAAAAGATCGTTTTTTCCGGGGTTGGCAAGAAGCCCGAAGAAATGCGCTATGCGCTTAAAGTCGGCATCCATCAGTTCAATGTGGAATCGGAACCTGAAGTTCACTTGCTGAACGAGGTCGCGAGTGGCATGGGGGTGAAGGCGCCCATCACTTTCCGCGTGAATCCGGATGTGGAT
The DNA here is from genome assembly GCF_963973085.1 of uncultured Sneathiella sp. Classification (GTDB taxonomy): domain Bacteria; phylum Pseudomonadota; class Alphaproteobacteria; order Sneathiellales; family Sneathiellaceae; genus Sneathiella. Next base: position 60,004 of record NZ_CAXAXA010000003.1, on the reverse strand, counting down.
GCGAAGACCCACGCCAAGATTTCCACCGGCAAGGCGGAGAATAAATTCGGTGTGCCCTGGCAGGATGCCTCGCGCATCTATGCCGAAGCGGCCGCGCTGCCGGGGATTGAGATCAAAGGCGTTGATGTGCACATCGGCTCTCAATTGACGGATCTCGAACCTTACAGGAATGCGTTTAACCGGGTGCGAGAACTTGTCCAGCAGCTTCGCAGCGAAGGTCATGATATCAGCCGTGTCGACCTTGGTGGCGGGCTCGGTATCCCCTATGATGCCAATATTCCGCCTGACCCGATAGCTTATGCCGCCGTTGCGCTGGAGGCGATTGGCAACCTGGGCTGCCAGATTGTTTTTGAGCCAGGACGATTGATCGTCGGGAATGCCGGTGTACTGGTGTCGGAGGTTATCTATGTGAAGCAGGCGACGCAGCGGAAGTTTGTCATTCTGGATGCGGCGATGAACGACCTGATCCGGCCAGCAATGTATGACGGTTATCACCATATCGACCCGATTCGCGAGGATCGGAAAAATGGCCCCTATGCGCCTGCGGATGTTGTCGGACCGGTGTGCGAGACGGGAGATACCTTCGCCCGGGAACGCGAAATGCCGGATCTGGCACGCGGGGATCTCGTGGCCTTCCGAAGTGCGGGGGCCTATGGCGCTGTGATGGCCTCCACCTACAATACGAGGCCGCTGGTACCCGAGGTTCTGGTGAAGGGGGATCAATATGAAGTGATCAGGGCGCGTCCGAGCTTGGAGGAACTGTTGAAACTTGATATACTGCCAACGTGGCTCGAGGGGTGAATCGAGGATGAATGCAGCGTCGCGACGACACGAGTGACAGCGGATATGGATTAGCGTTTGAAATCCGTATTCTGCTGGCGAAAGCCAACCTTCTTCTGGAGGGCTTATGGCGACATGGTCGGCTGTTCTTTTGCGTCGTAGGTTTGTTCATTGGCCTGTCGCTCCTTGATATCTGGTCTTATACGTCCAACTGGCTTCATATTCTGGCGCTTGTGCTGTTTGCGGCGGCCACTCTCTACACCCTGTATTATGCGGTAAGACGGTTCGAACGGCCGACGCGCGCTCGGGCGCTCCGTTATCTGGAGCGGCGCAATCAACTGGGCCATCGTCCCCTGCAATCTCTGGGGGTGACTTCAGAAGCCGAAAAAATCAACAATACATCGTCCAACTTGATGTGGCGGATTTACCAGAAGACACTCCGGCGGAGTTTGGCGGGTCTGAAGGTCGGTGGTCCCCGCCTCGATATGGGAGTTGAAGATAACTATGGCTTTCGGGCTATCGTTATCCTTCTGCTCGTTGCCGCCTTTATCATTGCCGGTCCTCGCTCGACGGAACGACTTTATGCCGCTGTGACACCGCAGGTTGTTACCCCGGCTGCTCCCACCAATGTCACCGCCTGGATTACACCGCCAGCCTATACCGCCCAGGCGCCAATTCTGCTTTCCCTCCCGGAAAATAGGGATGGGGCGGTGAAAGAATATGTGGTTCCAACCCAGAGCAGTTTCATTGCGCATGTTTTCGGCGGTGAGGGTGAGGCGCCTCTCCTGATTATTGGAGAGGACCGACAGGAATTCTCTCAGACCGATGCGCGAAACTTCCAGATTGAAACGTCCTTTGAACAGTCGGCAAAGGTAAAAATCGAAAAGGACGGAGAAATAATTGCAAATTGGCAGTTAAATATTATAGCCGACGAAATTCCGACGGTGAGCATAATTGATGAGCCGAAAATGACGGAGAGATCGGCCTTTAATCTGCAATATCAGGCATTGGATGATTATGGCGTGCAAAATATCGGCGGAGAGATTACCCGGGAGAACTCAGGGGACAAGATTGACCTCGCCCTGCCAACGCCCGGGCGCGGCTCCAAACGGATTGTGGGCAAGAGTTATCACGAATTGACATCACATCCCTGGGCAGGGCTCCCTGTGACGCTGATATTGTTTGCGGAAGACCAGCTTGGTCAGAGGGGGTCCTCAGACGCGCTGGATTTCGTCCTGCCGGAGAGAATATTTACTCATCCAGTGGCAAAGGCGCTGATCGAGCAACGCAAGAGGTTGGTGACCGAGCCGGAAGCCAGCAGAATGGAGGTTGCGCTGGTGCTGCATACACTCGCTGACCTGCCCGAGAGCTTCAATAACGACATGACAGTGCAACTGTCACTCTCCACGGCGCGGGCTATGCTTGTCAACGGTGAAAGCCAGAAGTCGATTGATGAGGTCGTGGACATACTCTGGGATACGGCGCTTCATCTTGAAAATGGTGATCTCTCGATGGCTGAAGCGGCGCTTAGAGAGGCGCAGGAAGCCTTGATGGAGGCGCTGAACAGTGACGCCAGCGATGCAGAGATCAAGCGGCTTGTAGAAGAATTGCGCGCGGCCATGGAAAATTTCCTTCAGGCGCTGGCGGAACAGGCCCAGCCGATGGATAATCAGGCGACGGGCGACCCAAATAGTCAGGACCAGCTTATCGAATCGCAAGACCTGCAGAAGCTGCTGGACCGTATTGACCAATTTGCGCGCGGCGGTGCGCGGGATGCGGCGCGGCAATTGCTGAGTGAGCTTCAGAATATCATGGAGAATTTGAAAGCGGCGGAAGCCCGCCCGCCCTCCGCCAGCCAGCAGGAAGCCCAGCAAATGCTCAATGAGCTTGGGCAACTGATGCAGAAGCAACAGGATTTGCTGGATCAGACGTTCCGCAAGTCGCAAGGCCGACAACCTCAGCAAGGCGACCAACCCGGCCAGAACGGCCAGCCGCGGCAGAATGGTCAGCAACCGGGACAACAAGGCCAGCAAGGTCAACAGGGTCAGTCTGATCAGCGCGGAAATCTTCAGGATCTTGCCGAAGTACAGGAAGCAATTCGTCAGATGCTCGGCGAGCTGATGGGACGGATCGGGGAAAATGGCGAAATCCCCGAAGCCTTGGGCCGCGCGGAGCGATCCATGAACGATGCGCGCGGCGCGCTTGAGCAGGGTCAGGGGCAATCGGCCCTGCAATCAGAGGGTGAGGCCCTTGAAAGCCTCCGTCAGGGAACTGAATCGATGGCCCAGCAAATGATGGAAAACGGACAAGGGCAAGGGCCGCAGTCCGCCGGACCCGGCCAACCCGGTCAGGGACGTGATCCGCTCGGCCGGCCTCTGAATGAAGAGGGCAACCAGGGCCGAAATGCCGGCAACGCCACGATGCGCAGTGAGGGAGAGAGTTTGAACAAAAGCCGTTCGATCCGCGATGAAGTGCAACGGCGGCTGTCTGATCCTGCCCGTAGTATGCTGGAACGGGACTATCTCAAGCGCCTGCTCGATATTTTCTAAACCACTGACAAATTCTGTTAAAGTCCCGCACATGACCCAAGATCATCCGTTCGCTCAGTATGTCCGCATTCTCGGCAAGGGCCCGAAGATGTGGCGTGACATGACATTTGACGAAGCCCGGGCCGCCATGAACATGGTGCTGTCAAACGAGGTGGAGCCGTTGCAACTCGGCGCTTTTCTTCTTCTGCTGCGCCGCAAGGGTGAAACGGGGAAGGAATTGGCCGGGATGGTCGCGGCGGCTCGGGATCATTTTCTTGAAAAAGATATCACGGCGAAAGTTGATTTCGACTGGCCGTCCTATGCCGATCGGCATCGTCAGCAACCCTGGTTTATTCTCTCCGCAATTCTTCTGGCCGATCAGGGATATAAAATCCTGATGCATGGGATTGAAGGGTACGCCGAGGGGTATGCGCCCACTCGCCCGGCACTGGAGATTTTCGGCGTTCCGCAGACAGGCTCTTTATCTGATGCTGAGACGGTTCTAGGGAATTGCAATCTTGCTTATCTTGGGCTCGAGAATTTCTGTCCGTCCGTCCAGTCGTTGTTTGAGCTGCGCCCCTATCTAGGCGTCCGCACGGCGGTGAATACCTTTGGGCGCGATCTCAACCCCTTTGCTGCGCCATATCAGCTTCAAGGCGTTTTTCACCCGCCCTATCAGGAACTCCATCTTGAGACAATCAAGGCCCTCGCGCAGCCGAATGGCTATATCTTCAAGGGCGGCGGCGGTGAAGTGCAACGCAACCCGATGAAACCGGCCTTGGTTGACGCTCTTGTGGAGGGCCGGGCGGAGGTACAGGAGTGGCCCGCGATGACGGACCAGAGTGTCTATAAGTGGCGCGAGGAAGAGCTTTCACCTATCGTATTGCTGCAAATGTGGCAGGGAAAGCTCGATCTTCCTGTGCCGGAACTTGCCATCATCGGTACGCTCGCCTTTGCCCTCAAGCTAGCTGACCCATCTCTTGATTTCGCGCGCGCTGAAGATCGTAGCCGGGAAATTTGGCGCAGCCGCGACAAGAAGCGGTTTGGTTAACTCATTGCCTGATTATAATGATTATTCGTACCACCAGAGATCTGGAGATGTTCCCCAGAAAGACGGAGTTACCGGCAGCTTTATTTCCGGCCAATGGGCGAGCCATTGTCGATCCGTGAAATAGAGCGGGATGACATAGTAGCCCCAGAGCAGGACCCGGTCGAGGGCGCGCGTGGCGGTGACAAGTGTATCTCGCGTGGTTGCCGTTGCGATTTTTTCTATCAGCATGTCAACGGATGCGAGACGAATACCCGGATAATTGCGCGTACCGGGGGTCGCGGCGGCGTCACGGCTCCAATAGAAAGCCTGTTCGTTTCCTGGCGAAAGGGATTGGCCCCAGCTGTTGATGATCATGTCGAAATCATAATTAGTCAGCCGGTTCTGGTAACTTGCCGTATCGATCTGGCGGATCGTGCTTTGAATACCAAGGGTGTCGAGGTTTCGTTGAAAGGGTGCGATCAGCTTTATATAGTCGCTGTTGTTTACGAGAAACTCGATCGTAAAGGCCTTGCCTGTTTCCTGGTGGCGGAGAGTGCCTGCGTCGACAACATAGCCCGCCTCCGCAAGTAACTCTTGCGCGCGGCGTAAGTTTTCCCGCGACCGGCCCGATTCGTCCGTTTCGGGAAGGTAAAAAACGTCATTAAAGACAGCGTCCGGAAGTTCCGGTTTGAACGGACTGAGCAGGTCCCGTACTACGGCAGGGATAGAGCCGCGTGCTGCGAGCGGGGAGTTCTCAAAAAAGCTTTCGGTCCGCTGATACAGACCATACAGGATGTTGGCGTTGACCCATTCGAAATCGAAGGCGAGGGTGAGCGCCTGGCGCACGCAGCGATCGCTGAATTTCTCCCGGCGGGTGTTGAAAACGAACGCCAGCATTGGCGCCGGGATCTGGAGCTTGGGAGTAGTCATTTTATAACCGGTGTGGAGGTCGGAAGTATCATATGCATTGGCCCATTTGGCAGCGCTATGCTCGAACCGGGCGTCAATATTGTGGGATTTGAAGGCCTCAAGCGCCACATCGTCATCACGGAAATAATCGTAGATTATTCTCTCAAAGTTAAACCGGCCCTTGTATTGCGGCAGGTGCCAACCCCAGAAATTGTCATCGCGTCGGTAGACGATACGCCGCCCGGCCTCGATCTTCTCAATAAGATACGGGCCGGAGCCGGGAATCGGGGTCAGTGAGGATTTGGTGAAATCCGGGTTCGTAACGGCGGGTTTTGGTAAAATACTCATTAATCCGATGATAAGGGGCATTTCATACCGCCCGTCTTCTTCAAACTCAAACCGGATTGCGAGGGTTCCCAGAATCTCTACCTTTGTCACCTTGCGATAGTAGCCTTGAACGTTGGGACGGCCTTCGTCGCGGAGCACTTCGAAGGACGCAAGCACATCCTCAGCTGTGATAGCGCGTCTATCGGAAAACCGGGCTCTGGGATCAATATGGAAGATGATCCAGCTCCGGTCCGGCGCAACGTCTATCGACCTTGCGATATTGGCGTAGAGGGTAAATGGTTCGTCACGGGAACGGTATAGCAAGGATTGGTAAACATCGCCAATCCCGCGCGGGCTGACCCCTTTCAGAAGAAATGGGTTCAGGCTGTCAAAGCTGCCGATCGCACTGAGGCGGAGGGTTCCGCCGAGAGGGGCTTCAGGATTGACATAGTCGAAACTGCGGAAGCCGGCAGCGTATTTGGGGGTGCCATGCATTGCGATGGCATGTTGTTCCTCCGCAGAGGGGCTTCTTTTTGCACCTATAAACAGGACCAGAACAAGTAGAAGAAAAAGCGGGAGTTGTCTCATAAAGATTTATGCAGCCTTACTACGTATTATACCTGAGAGTTTATCCACCAAATATGGCATTTTTTCTTCCGGTGTGCCCGCAAAGCCAAGGATCAGGCCAGTCTGTTTTGTCGGCATGTTATAAAACCCGGAGAGCGCCTTGATCAGCATCCCGTTTTCCAAAGCGGCGCGCTCGATATCCCTGTCTTTGATTTCCGGCGGCAGATAGGCGACCAGATGCATGCCGGATACTTGAGCGTCCACATGAAGGATGTCTCCGAGTTTTTCCTTCAACAGCCTAACGAGAGTTTTTTGACGGGCATCATACAGCAGCCGCATCCGGCGAATATGGGCGGCAAGATAGCCCTCGTTTATAAAATCGGCGAGGGCTGCTTCAGGCACGGCGGGCGAATGGCTGTCAATCGAGCGGCGAAGTGCAAGGAACACGTCTATAAGGTCTTCCGGCACCACCATATAGCCCACCCGCAGCCCGGAAAACATGACCTTGCTCATGGTGCCGACATAGATGACCCGGTTATCGTCATCAAGCCCCTGAAGGGAAGAAAGCGGGCGTCCGGTATAGCGATATTCGCTGTCATAGTCGTCTTCCAGAATAAAGCGTCTCTCTTCCTTCGCCCAATGGAGAAGATCGAGGCGCCGGGCGAGGGACATGGTTTGACCGAGAGGATATTGATGTGACGGCGAGATACAGGCCAGGCGTGCATCCGGCGCGAGTTCGCGGGCCGCATCAAGGGAAAAACCTTCCGCATCGACGGGTACGGATACCGGATGCGCCCCGGCCCCAAGGATGGATTCGCGGATGCCCGGATATCCCGGCTCCTCCATCCAGATGGGTTCGCCAGGCTCCGCAAAGGCGCGGACGACCAGATGGATCGCCTGTTGGGAGCCGGAAAGAACAATGACCTGATCGGCATGACATCGTACCGCCCGCGTCTGGCCGAGATGGGAGGCAATGGCTTCACGCAGGACAGTTGCCCCGCCAATGGGGTTGTCGACAAGAAACTCCCGGCCGGGGCGTCGCCAGTGACGTGCAAGCAATCGGGCCCAGTCTTCAAAGGGAAAGGCTTCCAATGCGGGCAGGCCCGGGGAGAAGGGAAGGCCCCGATACTGTCCTTTCAAGGGAATCCCTTTAAATGGCGCCGCCATTTTTGATAGATATACATCCCGCGCCCGAACATCCGAGTCAACTTCGCCCCCCTTGCGCTGTAAAAGATCGTCGGGGAGTTGATCGGAAACGTAGGATCCGGCACCAACCCGGCTAACCAGATAACCTTCTGCCATCAACTGGTCATAGGCACTGAGAACCGTATTCCGTGAAACCCCAAGGTCGGACGCAAGCGACCGGCTGGAGGGCAATCGTGTATCCGGTCTTAACCGGCCTTCGAGGATCGCCTGACGCAACGCGAGGAAAAGCTGTTGGTGCAGGGGCACATTGCTGTTGCTGTCGAGTGAGATCGTGTGCAACTGCGCATTTTTAAGCCGTCGGGGCATTGCTTTGACCAAAATGGTTTGAAAATACTGGAAATTCTATGAAAAGAGGGGGCCAATACCAAGGTTTATTTCACTGATCCGATCTTTGTGATCAAGTTTTCTTGTGCGCTGTTGTATTCTGAAGGAAATGCGCAAAATATAAAACAGCGCTGATCGAGATTGAGAGGAAACAAGAATGACAGCTACAACAGATATCGCCTATTTCGCGGCAGGTTGCTTTTGGGGCGTGGAGGCGGCTTTTCGTCAGGTAAAGGGGGTTCGGGAGACGGTCGTCGGCTATCAGGGAGGAGTGACCTCCAATCCTAACTATCAGGATGTGTGCACCGGCCAAACCCAGCATGCCGAGGTCGTCAAAGTTGTCTTTGACCCGGACGTCGTGAGCTATGACGACCTTCTCAATATTTTCTGGCAAAACCATGATCCGACGACACTCAACCGTCAGGGGCCGGATGTCGGCACTCAATATCGCTCTGCCATATTTTACAGAGATGAGGAACAAAAGGCGATTGCGGAAGCTTCCAAGCAGTCGCAGGGTCGGCGCGGGCTTTTCCGCCGTCCGATTGTTACGGAGATTTCACCGGCTCTCGATTTCTATCCAGCGGAAGATTACCATCAGCAGTATCTGGAAAAACGGGGTCTCGCAACCTGTCATATCTGAAGGAACAGTAACTTTGTTCAGGCCAGTCGCTCTGCGCGGCCTTCAAAGCCGAGGACGGTTGCTGTCAGGCTAAGACTGTTATCATAAGCAGATGCCGCCCGGCTATGTGCACGTACCGGATCGGGACTGGCAATACCATCTTCCTGTTGGGCGAGCTGTTGCGTCAGAAATTGTGCAGAGTAGGGGAAATGCTCGATCTCTTTCATCTCGCGCGAGGAAATGAAAGTCGGCTGAATATCCCGAAACTGGATCGGGGCCGTATTGGAGTTCTGCGCGGTTTCAGGGTTTGGCCGGGACTGCTGGCGTTCGGTCGCAAGATCCCGCTCTGCTTCCACACGATCGGGGTCACGCCGTGATGCGGCGTTGTTACGACTGTGAAAAGAGGCGTTGCTATCGTCCCGCTTGGGTGGCAACGGGACTATACTTGCAATGGGCCGCGAAATGTCCATCAATATCCGATCCGGGATCCGGTTGCAATTTAGGGGCCTTCGGCCTTCATTCTGAGGCCGTTTGACATTGGGGGATGGTTCGAATTCTCGATCATCCCTGAATTTTACCAATTACTATTACTGAAAACTCGACAATATTTCCTTAACAAGAAATAAAATAACGCGAAAAAATTAGCACAAAATTACATGGAATACAATTCTTGGTGAAATGTAGCCGGTGTAGTCGCTATTTTTTTGTGCTCATTTCATCTATGCGCTTTTGCATGGAATGCAATTGGTCTTTCAATTCCTGCATCATTTCGGCTGTGTGATCAGCTTCAGTTTCCTTGGGGGCAGCAGGTTTTTCACCTGGCGTTTCACTGTCTGTCCCACCAAAGATGGTAGGTGGGGCGAACATCCGGACGGCCTGGCTGAACATCTCCATATTTTTACGGCCCATTTCCTCGAACTGCTTGAACATGGGGTTTGCAGTCAGATTATCGGGCAAGACATCGCGCATTTTATCCTGATTGTCGGTAAAGGACCGCATGGACATTTCCAGATAATCCGGCACCACCGTTTGCAGCCGATCGCCATAAAAGCTGATCAACTGGCGCAGGAAACTAATGGGGAGAAGGTTCTGCCCCTTGGCTTCTTCCTCGAAAATAATCTGTGTGAGCACCGAGCGTGTAATCTCCTCATTCGTCTTGGCGTCGAATACCACAAACTCCGTCCCCTCTTTGACCATCCGGCTCAAATGATCCAGCGTGACATAGGAAGAGGTGGCAGTATTGTAAAGCCTGCGGTTCGCATATTTTTTTATGACAATGGGCTTTTTGCCATCTGACGTTTTATCAACCACTGTTTCTCCTAACTTCTGTTGGAAGAGTCATTATATACTATTTTCGCCTGTTACTGTTGCAGTGCGCAAGTTTATTGTGCAATGCCGTTCGTAAAAAACCTCTAAAAATTGAAAAATACCTTTCTGTTCTGTGGATTAGCGCATTTCTTGGGTGTATATAGGCACAATGATATGCAATAATAGGCAGAATAATCAGGCTATGGCCTTTGATTGCCCGCCAGAAAACCTAATTGGCAGTTTATGACAAGCACATTGCAATTGACAACGCCGCGCCTTGGCCCACGGCCACTGGCTTTGCATCTGGGGTTGGCAACAACAACCGTGGCAAGTTCCCTTGCGAGTCTGCCGTTACGCCACCAGGAGGAAACTTCCTCCCTGCCACAGCTTCCCGACTCTTTTGATAGTGCTCTGAATGCCGCCGCCACAAACGGCGATGCCGAAATGTTGCAAACGCTGGCGGATCAGGGCAGCGGACTTGTTCAGGATATGATTGACGGAATTCGTTTGTATCATCTTCATCCTTATCGGCGCGTTTCCCGTGATCGCCCGGTCATCTGGCAGGCTGGTTCAACCGTGATTCTGGATGGTGCACCGGATGCACCAGTGACGGCGCCGACAGTTCTTCTGGTGCCGTCCCTTGTAAATCGTGCTTATGTTCTGGATTTGATGCCTGGGCGAAGCCTTGTTGATTACTTGGCGGAATGTGGTATCCGGCCACTCGTCCTCGACTGGCAAGCTCCTGGTATGCAGGAGCGAGAATTTGATGTATCTGACTATGTAACGCAACGCATATGTCCGGCAATCGAGTTTGTCGCGAAAACGTATCCCAAAACCCCGCTGCACCTTGCAGGCTATTGTATGGGGGGCACCTTGGCTGTAGCGGCGGCGTTCCGGCAACAGGGGAAAATCCGGAGCTTCATTGCCATTGCTTCCCCCTGGGATTTTCATGCGGAGATTGGCGGGCAGGCGAAGATTCTGCTGGGTCAGCGGGAAATGTGGGCGAATATCCTTGCCGGCTTCGGTGAATTACCGGTGGACCTGCTGCAAACCCTGTTTGCCAGCCTTGATCCCAATCTCGGACTAAGAAAATTTAGTAAGTTTGCAAAAATGGATATGTCATCTGAACAGGCGCAAGAGTTTGTCGCGATCGAAGACTGGTTGAACGACGGATATCCTTTGGTGAAAGGAGTAGCCGCGGATGTATTCAATAAATGGTATGATCAGAATGAGCCCGAAATTGGTAGCTGGATGGTTGACGGATCAATCGTTCGTCCGCAGGATATAAGAGTTCCATCGCTTATTGCAGTTCCAAGAACAGATAAGATCGTGCCGCGCCCTTCGGCTCTTGCGCTGGCGTCGGTTTTGCCGTCGGCGACCGTGATTACGCCGCCTTCCGGGCATGTTGGCATGATGACGGGCCGTCAGGCGAAGGACGGTTTGTGGTGGCATATGGGAGAATGGATCTTAGCGAATTGAATTTTTTGCTCGGGAAAACAGAAAAAGGTTGCGAATGAAGACAACTAACGTTATTTCGTATGAGTCCTTTAAAAAGATTTAAAATTTCTCATGCGAGGTGATTTTTGAATTATAATTACAAAATCGGTATATAGGAGAAATAAATCATGGACGTTGTCATTACCAGTGCTGTGCGGACGCCTGTCGGTTCCTTCAATGGTGCGCTGTCTCCGCTTTCGGCTCATCAGTTAGGTGAAATTGTTATCAAGGAGTCGTTGTCACGATCCCAGATTGAGGCGTCTGAAGTCTCCGAGGTTATCCTCGGCCAGATATTGAGCGCCGGTGAAGGTCAGAATCCGGCGCGGCAAGCGTCCGTCAACGCGGGTGTTCCCTATGAGGTGCCGGCATGGGGAGTAAACCAGCTTTGCGGTTCAGGCCTCAGGGCAGTGGCCCTTGGATATCAGGCCATACTCAATGGCGATTCGCAAATTGTGATCGCCGGAGGTCAGGAAAGCATGAGCCGGGCACCACATTGCGCGCATTTGCGAAATGGTCAGAAAATGGGCCCGCTTGAATTTACCGACACAATGCTCAAAGATGGTTTGATCGACGCTTTCCACGGCTACCATATGGGTAATACAGCGGAAAATGTAGCGGCGAAATGGCAGATCACCCGCGATGCACAAGATGAATTTGCGGCGAACTCACAGAGGAAAGCATCAGAGGCACAGGCATCCGGGCGATTCAAGGACGAAATTGTGCCGGTTACAATATCAACCCGCAAGGGGGATGTGGTTGTTGACCAGGATGAATATATTCGCGGCGGAACAACCGTTGAAAAACTGAGCGGTTTGCGTCCAGCTTTCGCGAAGGATGGCTCGGTTACGGCAGGGAATGCCTCCGGCATCAATGATGGTGCGGCAGCCGTTGTCCTGATGACGGCAGAAGCGGCCGAAGCCAAGGGACTCAAACCCCTTGTGCGGATTGTTTCCTGGGCACAAAGCGGCGTTGATCCTGCCATCATGGGGACGGGCCCAATTCCGGCAAGTCGCGCGGCCCTCGAAAAAGCGGGCTGGACGAAAGATGACCTTGATCTCGTCGAAGCGAATGAGGCCTTCGCCGCGCAAGCCTGTGCAGTGAATAAGGATCTTGGCTGGGACACAGACAAGGTCAATGTGAACGGTGGCGCAATCGCCATCGGTCATCCTATCGGGGCATCGGGTGCCCGGGTTCTGGTGACATTGTTGCATGAGATGCAGAAACGTGACGCACACAAGGGCCTTGCAACCCTATGTATTGGTGGTGGCATGGGCATTGCCATGTGCGTCGAGCGGTAGACTTACTTAGATATCTAAAGGGAGCAGATAATGTCGAGAGTAGCAATTGTAACAGGTGGAACAAGAGGGATTGGGGAGGCAATCTCCATCATGTTGCATGAGAAAGGCTATAAGGTTGCGGCAAACTATGGCGGAAATGACGAGCGGGCCAGGGACTTCTCAAACCGGACCGGTATCTCCGCCTATAAATGGGACGTCTCTGATTTTGATGCCTGTATGGAAGGCGTTGCCAAGGTCAAGGCGGAACTTGGACCCATCGAGATTGTTGTCAATAATGCCGGGATCACCCGCGATGGCACGCTGCATCGGATGGATCCTGAAAACTGGCAAAAGGTCATCGACACCAATCTCGGCTCCTGCTTCAATATGTGCCGGGCGACGATTGAGGACATGCGGGCCAGCAAGTTCGGTCGTGTGATCAATATCGGGTCCATCAATGGCCAGGCCGGACAATATGGCCAGGTCAATTATGCTGCGGCGAAATCCGGCATCCATGGCTTCACAAAGGCCATGGCACAGGAAGGGGCTGCGCAGGGCATCACCGTCAACGCGATCGCGCCGGGATATATCGACACGGATATGGTTGCTGCCGTTCCGGAAAATGTGCTGGCGAAAATTGTCGCCGGTATTCCGGTCGGGCGTCTTGGCCAGGCGTCGGAAATTGCCCGTGGTGTCTGCTTCCTCGCGGCGGATGATGCCGGCTTTATTACCGGCTCGACCCTGTCCATCAACGGCGGACAGCATATGTACTGATAGTCACGGCTTTACGGCGAATTACAGGAGTGGCATGATGCGGCGCGGTCGATCATGCCATTTCTTTTTGTCAGGATTCTCGCGGTAAAATCATGAACAAGCAGGTTGAAAGAAGTACGGTTGCGAGCCTTTGCGGACTCGGCGCAATCCTGCTCTGGGCATTGCTGGCACTGTTTACGGCGGGTACAGCGCAAATTCCACCTTTTCAGCTTACAGCGATGACGTTCCTGATCGCTTTTTGCGGCGTGTCCCTGAAATGGGTGTTCTACCGGCAGAATGTGCGGAGATTCTTTCGTATCCCGCCGTCTCTCTGGGTGCTCGGCGTTGCCGGATTGTTTGGCTACCATTTCTTCTACTTTCTGGCCCTTAAAAATGCCCCGGCAGCGGAGGCGAGCCTGATCGCATATTTATGGCCGTTGTTGATCGTGCTTTTTTCCACCCTGCTCCCGGATGAGAGGTTTTACTGGTTCCATTTTGTGGGCGCTTTGATCAGTCTGGCGGGCGCGGGTTTGCTGATCACCAAAGGCGCGGCGTTCGAGCTTCAATCAGAATACACAATCGGCTATCTTGCAGCCATCTGCTGTGCCTTTATATGGTCCGGCTATTCGGTTCTGAGCCGTCGATATGCGGCTGTTTCCTCCGACGTCATTGGGCTATTTTGCGGCATTACCGCCATTTTGTCATGCGGCGCCCATCTCCTGTTTGAGGCGACGTTATGGCCCCAGGATGCATTGCAATGGATTTCCGTTTTGGGTTTGGGGCTCGGGCCCGTGGGGGCCGCTTTCTTCCTGTGGGATCGGGGCATGAAGCATGGGGATATCCAGTCCCTCGGCGTTCTGTCCTATCTCTCGCCCTTGTTATCGACTTTGATTTTGCTGGCGATGGGCGTTGCAACCTTCTCCTGGTCGCTGATCTTCGGGTGTCTTCTTATTACAATTGGCGCGCTTGTGGGCTCCCTGAATTTGCTGCGTTCCCTGTTGTCGAGTGGCACACCCGACTAGCTATCGCCTGGCGACCAGCTTTTTGGCGCCATCTCGAAGCCTTCAAACTCGAATCCGGGTGCAACGGTACAGCCAACAAGGGTCCACGACCCTCGCGATCGGGCCGACTGCCAATACCCGCGCGGGATAACAAGCTGTGGCCGCTCCCCCGCCACCATATCGGTTCCCAAAATCCACTCATCCGCCGGCGCGTCGTCTGCGGCGATTGTCAGCGTAAGCGGGGCACCTGCGTAATGGTGCCAGATTTCGACGGCATCAACCCGGTGCCAGTGTGAATAGTCTCCCTTCTCCAACAGATAATAGATTGCGGTGGAAATTGCCCGGTTCTGATCCGGTAATGTCATCTCGTCACGAAAGGTTTCCACGAAATGGCCGCCTTCCGGGTGCGGCTGCATCCCGAGGCGCTGTATGATATCCGCTGCTGTCTGTTCACGGGCCATCGGTCAGAAATTATCCTTCCTGCGACGGGTTTCGGCGAAGACCTCCACCGGATCGGCGCCCAACAATGCGAGTTCGGTCTGCAGGCCCGGATCATCGGCGCGCATAAAAGGGTTGGTTTGCTTTTCCTCGCCGAGGGTGGAAGGAACAGTCGGGAGCTTTTTTTTCCGCAATTCGAGGATCTCGTTGAATCGCCGCTTAAGCGCTGCGTTCTTGGGGTCGACAGAGAGGGCAAACCGGCCATTGGCCTCGGTATATTCATGGGCGCAATAGACTTTCGTGTCATCCGGCAAGGCACGGAATTTACCGATGCTGTCCCACATCTGCGCCGGAGTTCCTTCAAACAGACGACCGCATCCAAGGGCAAAGAGAGTATCGCCGCAAAATAACGCGTCAGACTCCTCGAACCAGTAGGCGATATGCCCGACGGTATGTCCGGGAACCTCGTAGACTTCTGCGCGTTGACTGCCAAACTCGAAAATATCGCCTTCCTCCACCTGGACATCGATGCCCGGAATGCGCGCGGCGTCATTCTTTGCGCCGACGATGGTGCAGCCGGTTTTTTCTTTCAGTTCCAGATTGGCGCCCGTGTGGTCCGGATGGTGGTGGGTGTTGATGATATGGGTAAGCTTCCAGCCAAGCTCCTTTAGCTTTTTCAGAACCGGTTCACTGACCGCCGGATCAACGACACCGACTTGGTCGCTGACGGGGTCGCGGAAGAGATAAACATAATTGTCGCTCAGAACAGGAATTTGGTGAATTTCCAGCTTGCTCATAATGTGCTCTTTCGGAATTTCGTGTTTTTGTTAAGTGTCCATTCTCATAATTTATGGCAGTATAACACTATGATAAGACCTGATGTTATTGATTTGCGGAATTTTTACCACAGCCCTCTCGGACAGGTGGTGCGGCGGACGATTGGCCGTAAAATCAGACTGATGTGGCCGGACCTGAAGAATTTTCGTGTTCTCGGTGTTGGATATGCCACTCCCTATCTTAATTCCTTCCGGTCTGAGACGGAGCGGGTAATCTCCTTCATGCCGCTACAACAGGGCGTGATCCAGTGGCCGCGGGAAGGGGGCAGTCTTGTCAGTCTTGTCGATGAGCGGACATTGCCGCTGCCTGATTCGTCGATCGACCGGATCATCTGGGTGCATGGCCTCGAAAATACGACGGATGTCGATCCAATTATGCAGGAGCTCTGGCGCGTGCTGACGTCAACGGGCAAGCTTCTGGTCGTAGTGCCGGGGCGGCGTGGGTTGTGGGCGCGGACGGAGAATACGCCGTTTGGCTATGGCCATCCTTATAGCGATAAACAGCTCAACCGGCTGCTGCGCGATAACAGCTTTACGCCCGGGGAGCTTCAAGGCGCGCTATACATGCCGCCAAGCAAATGGCGAATTAACTTACGGCTCGCACAAGCCTGGGAAAATATCGGCGAGAAATGGTGGGGCCATTTCAGTGGCGTTCGGCTGATGGAGGCGGAGAAGCAGGTATATGCCCTAACGGCACTGCCAGAACGGAAGGTGCGACAGCGCCCGGTAATTTTGCCTGCGGCACGGCCAGTAATCGCCAGACGTGAGGCTGGAAATATTATAAAAGACAGCTAGTCTTTCTTGGACAACATGAAGATACAGTCCGCGCCGAAGAAATTGGCAAATTTGCCGTAGGAGGCACGCGTCATGACCTTGCCGGAGGCCTTGACGATGACAGATTGCTCAATCTTCACATCCATCTGTTCGCAAAGCGCTGTGAAATCTTTTAGAGTACAAAAATGGATATTCGGGGTTTCATACCAGGGAATATCAAGTGAATTGGTCATCGGCATGCGCCCCTTGACCGTCAGATATGCCCGGCATCGCCAATAGGCAAAGTTGGGAAAGGACACGATAGCCCGCCTGCCGATGCGCAAGAGCTGTTCCAGGACGACATGTGGCTGATGGGTGGTTTGCAGTGTTTTACTTAAAATAGCGTAATCGAAACTGTCATCAGGGTAATAGACCAGATCAGTATCCGCGTTTCCCTGCACCACGGAAAGACCATTGGAAACGCATATGTTCACGCCGTGCTGGCTAAGCTCAAGTCCGCGTCCGTCAACATCTTTTGTCTCTGCAAGATGCGCAAGCAGCTGTCCGTCATCGCACCCAACGTCAAGAACCCGGCTTCCCGGTTCAACCATATCGGCAATAAGCTGCCAGTCGACACGGATATCCCGTTTCGGGATAAACTTAATCGGATCGTTCATGATGGCAAGCCCCGACTCTTGGCAGATGATCGCAGAAAGCCGTCAATGGTTTTGAACATCTCTGGCGTATCCAGCAGAAAGGCGTCATGCCCCTTGTCCGTCTCAACCTCGACAAAACTCACATTCGCCGCCGCGGCAATCAGCGCATGAACGATCTCCTTATTCTCTGATGTCGGGAACAACCAGTCGCTGGTGAAGGAAACAATACAGAAGCGTGTATTTGTTCCTTCAAATGCATTGGCGAGGGAGCCGCCGTGATCTTCCACCAGGTCGAAATAGTCCATGGCACGGGTAATGTAGAGATAGGAGTTCGCATCAAACCGATCGACAAAATTAATGCCCTGATAGCGGAGGTAGCTCTCTACCTGAAAATCCGCGTCAAAGCCGTATGTCAGATTATCCCGGTCCTGTAAATTCCGGCCAAATTTACGATGCAAAGCCGCTTCTGACAAATAGGTTACATGTGCCGCCATGCGGGCGACGGCGAGGCCGGCTGTCGGTTTTTCTTCGCTTGCGTAATAATTGCCGCTCTGCCAGTTCGGGTCGGCCATGACAGCCTGCCGCCCGACTTCATGAAACGCAATGTTCTGCGCAGAATGCCGGGCGGCACAGGCGATGGGAATGGCGCTGAAAACCCGATCGGGATAGGTGCTTGCCCATTGCAAGGCCTGCATGCCGCCCATGGATCCGCCGATGACGCAGAACCAGCTTTCTATTTCAAGATAATCCTGCAAAAGGGCCTGCGCCCGCACCATATCTGCAATCGTGATGATCGGGAAGTTCAGACCGTAGGGTTTGCCGGTTTTGGGATCCGTATCCTTCGGGCCGGTTGTGCCCATGCACCCCCCCAACACATTGCTGCAGACGATGAAATATTTATCGGTATCCAGAACTTTCCCCGGACCGATCATAAGGTCCCACCAGCCATTTTTGCCGGTCAACGGCTGGCGGCTGGCGGCAAACTGATCGCCTGTCAGCGCATGGCAGATCAGGATAGCATTTGACTTGTCCGCATTTAATTTTCCATAGGTGCAATAGGCTATGCTGACGGCCTCCAACGAGATGCCACAATCAAGCGGTAAGGGTGTTTCCGTTGCGAGAACAACGGAATGATTACCGGAATGTGGTGGATTTGCGGACACGTTTATTTCTCTTTTTGCCTAAATTGGATTAGAAAAATCTTTGTTTTGCATGACTTTGCTGTTAGCTAGTGCGGCGAGGCGAGGTCTGTCAATATATTCTTTGCCAATTAACGGGCTTTGTGGTCCAATTTTGACGAAATGGTCTGTTTATTCAGGTAACTAAAGTGACAATAACAAATACTAAACTGGAAGCACTTCGGGCTGAAATCGATCGGCTGGATGCGGAACTTCTTTCGGTTCTGGAGAAGCGCATTGCCATCGTTGAGGATATCGCCGCGGCAAAGAAGGATGATGGCAAGGCAATTGCCTTTCGTCCGGGCAGAGAGGCATCCATTCTTCGAAACATTCTGAAGACTCATTCCAGCAAGCTCTCCGATACGGTTATCGCCGCGATCTGGCGGGAGCTTATTTCCGCTGTAGGTGCGATGCAGCGGCCCTATTCCGTTTCCATTACAGCGCCGGATAAATCCGTCGGCTATTGGGATCTCGCACGATTTCACTTTGGCTCTGCCACACCGATGAAGCTTTATCAGCTCCCGACGGTGGTTCTCCGTGAAGTATACGAAAATCCGACGACACTGGGTGTCCTGCCTTGGCTCTCCCGGGAGCGGGATATCTGGTGGATGCAGCTTGCGCAGGGCGGGGAAAATGTTCCCAAGATTCTTGCGGCATTGCCGTTTCTGGACAATCCCTCTGGCGGTTTTGAAGACCTGAACTCATTGGTTATCGGGCAGGCGGAGCCGGAACCCTCCGGTGATGACGTGACCTTGATGGTGGTTGCCACCCGTGATGAAGTAAGCCGCGCCCGCCTTAATGAAAATCTCGTCAAGGCAGGCCTTAAGGGCTATTGCGCTGACTCCCGTTCACCGGACACGGGCGATGGTGACTGGCTACATCTTATTGAAATGCCGGAATTTGTGGCGAAAAATGACCCGCGTCTTGAGGAACTTGGCAAGATAAACGGAGACGGGTTTATCAAGGCGGTTATCCTCGGTGCTTATGCCGTTCCCATTCAGCAGTCAATTACGTAATCCCAGTTGAAAGAAGTGCTATGACGACACCGGTCCCACAGCCAGGTATTATGACCATTTCACCCTATGTTGGCGGTAAATCAAAGGCAGGTGAGAGGCAGACGGTTGCGAAGCTCTCTTCGAACGAGTCTCCACTCGGACCGAGCCCCAAAGCTGTGGCTGCGATTGAGGCTGTGCTGACCGATGGACATCGCTATCCGGATGGTGGCTCCAGACTCCTGATCGAAGCAATTGCCGAGGTTCATAATATTGACCCGGCGCGCATTGTTTGTGGCAACGGATCTGATGAACTGATTTCCCTGCTGAATACCGCCTATGTCGGGCCGGATGACGAGGTGTTGTTCCCGGAGTATGGATTTCTGATGTATGCCATTTCAGCGACTGTTTCCGGGGCCACTCCGGTCAAGGCGCCGGAGGTGAACCGGACAACCGACGTTGACAGCCTGCTCGCGGCGGTGACGGAACAAACGAAGATTGTGTTCCTTGCCAATCCGAATAACCCGACAGGAACCTATATACCGCAGTCGGAGGTCGAGCGCTTGAGGGATGGGCTGCGCGACGACATTCTGCTGGTTCTTGATGCTGCTTATGCGGAATATGTGACACGGGAAGATTATCGGGCCGGTATAGAGATGGTGGAGGCTCATGACAATGTTGTCATGACCCGGACATTCTCGAAAATATACGGGCTTGCGGCGGTGCGCCTCGGCTGGGCATATTGCCCGCCTGCGATTGTTGATGTCCTTAATCGTGTGCGCGGACCGTTTAATGTCAACGCGCTGGCTCAGGCCGGAGGCGTTGAGGCGGTGCGGGATCAGGCGCATATTGAAAAAGCGCGGAAGCATAATGACAAGTGGTTGCCGATACTGACGCAAAGTTTCCGTGGAATGGGCCTGGAAGTGACTCCGAGCGTTGGAAATTTTTTGCTTCTCGATTTCGATGGCAGCGGTAAGTCGGCGGTGGATGCCGAGGCGTATCTGGCGGATCAGGGATTGTTGCTGCGGGCTGTGGCCGGATATGGCCTGCCCAATTGCCTGCGCATGACGATCGGGCAGGACGATGAGAACCACGCAGTGATAGAGGCGCTCCGGGCGTTTCTCGGGAAATAGATTATGACGGAAGTGAAATTCAAACGACTGGCTCTTGTCGGGATCGGCTTGATCGGCTCTTCGATCGCCCGGTCGGCACGCAAGAACGGTCTCGCCGATGAAATCGTCTGTGCGGCCCGCACGGCGGACAGCCGCCGCGTCGCCAAGGAGCTGGGGATTGTCGATGTGGCGTATGAGAATCCGATTGACGCAGTCAAGGGCGCGGATCTGGTGATTTTCTGCACCCCGCTTGGCACCTATGGCAAGCTGGCGGAACAGGTTGCGCCGGTGCTTGAGAAAGGCGCCATTCTCTCCGATGTGGGCTCGGTTAAAAGTGCAGTGGTCGACGCCATCGGACCCCATGTGCCGGAGGGTGTCGACTTTATCCCGGGCCATCCGGTTGCGGGGACGGAAAAGTCAGGCCCGGCGGCGGGGTTTGCGGAGCTCTTTATCAATCGTTGGCTTATTTTGACACCTTGCGGAAAAGCAAGCGAGGCGGCAGTCGAGAAATTGACAGCTTTCTGGTCGGCGATGGGTAGCAAGGTGGAAATTATGGACCCCGAGCATCATGACCTGGTGCTGGCCATTACCTCGCATATTCCGCATTTGATTGCATATAATATTGTCGGCACGGCGGACGATCTGGAAGATGTCACCCAGTCAGAAGTCATTAAATATTCCGCCGGTGGTTTCCGGGACTTTACCCGTATCGCGGCGTCCGATCCAACCATGTGGCGGGATGTTTTCCTGCACAACAAGGAGGCTGTACTGGAGATGCTGGGTCGTTTTACCGAAGATCTGACCGCGTTACAGCGAGCTATCCGGCGCGATGATGGTGAGACACTGTTTAATATCTTTTCGCGCACGCGGGCGATCCGGCGGCAGATTATCGATGCAGGCCAGGAAACGCCGGAGCCTGATTTTGGCCGTGCGCATAAAGCGGAAGAGTTGCCCAAGAAATCCTGAAGCGGTTAGTTGCTTCCGATGACGGAGCCGAGCCGCATCAGGAAAACCGGGCCGAGATACATCCCGCCATCCTGCGCGGACAAGGGCAGGGCAATATAACGCTTGCCGTCCTTATCTTCACGCGAGAGCAGGTTTAGTCCAAACCCGATTGTGCGGGCTGTCTGGGCATCAAGTTGTCGAGAGTCGGTCAGGGCCGCGAGTATTGCCCCGTAACCGGAAATGCGGGTCTCGAGCTTGCCGATTGGGCGCATCCTGTCATCAAGGGCAATTGCGCCTTCTCCCGTCATGGCGCTTTCGCCCCATTTGATATTCAGCGCCTCAATATCGACATAACCCCCATTGTCTTGCCAGATGGCAAGCGTATCCGCCGCAGGCAGGCGTGGAATCTTTCCATGTAAAATGGTGGAAATGGAAAAGTCCTCTATATGCTCACCAAGCGGAAAATCCGCCATGCCGTCGACGGTTATGTCATCAGCGCGAAGAACAATCTGTTGCGCGGCAAGCTGCGGTTTTTTGTCTTCGGCTTCATTGTCCCGGGGCGGCGTTGGCCGTCCATGAAGCTGTACTCTTTGTGCGGTAACCGGAGGGCGCCAGGACGGCAGGGCATCAAGCTCCTTGATATCGAGAGCAAGGGTTTGCAGGCGTCCCTGAAGGCTGAATGTCGCACTCCCCAATGCGGATGTTGACGAAAAATTGAGTGTCCTTTCTTCTCCATTCTCCTGCCAACGGGCCTTTCCATCTCCATCAGCGCCAAAAATAACATGATTAATCTGCCACGGCTGAACCACCGCCCAGAACTCAGGAATTTTAATCGAGGGAGCCTGTATATGTGTCGGATTAGTGAGAGTGAGATTCTCTGCCGTTACTTTTATCCGATAGGGAAAGCCGGACGTCACCAGAGGATCATGGGTGACATCATATCCCTCACTGATACGCTGCTCTCGCCAGTTGTTGGCGAGATCCACCAACCGGTCAGCGACATAATGCCACCAATAGACATAGCTGCCCGAAATAACGATCAGTGCCAAAATTCCGCTGTACAGGATACGCATTTAAAGTCCGGGTTGATTGCTTGTGAAACTGCATGGCACTCTATATAGAAAGGACAGTAACTGTCACTGAATTTTCGGCCTCCGGAGCCTTCGTATCTTATGACAAACCCCAATGCTCCCCTGCATGAAACGCTATATCTGAAAGCGATGCCTTTCGTTTTTGTGTTTCTATGGAGTACGGGCTTTATCGGCGCGAAATTGGGCCTTCCCTATATCGAGCCCTTGAACTTTCTCTCAATCCGGTTCGCCATCAGCTTTTTGTTGATGGTGCCAGTCGTCCTGTTCACGCGGACCCATTGGCCCGCCCGCGGGCAGGATTATTTCCATATCTCTGTTGGCGGCCTTCTGATGCATGGCGGATATCTTGGCTTCGTCTTTCTGTCCATCAGCTATGGGACACCAGCAGGTATCTCTGCGCTTATTGTCGGGATACAACCCCTGATCGTAGCGGCTCTTGCAGGATTTTTGTTGAATGAGAATGTGACCCTTCAGAAATGGATCGGATTGTTACTGGGTCTCGCCGGTGTCTTCCTCGTTGTTTTCAATAAACTTTCTTTGGGGGAAGGAACCTACTTCGCGATGAGTTTCTCCTTCATCGCGCTTTTCTGTATTGCGGCCGGGACCCTGTATCAGAAGCGATTCTGCTCAAATATGAACATCAAAAGTGGCAATATGATCCAGTTCGCCGTGGCAGGGGTGTATTTTTTCATCACCTCCCATATTTTCGAGACGGGACATATTGTCTGGTCCGGTGAGCTAATCTTTGCGCTGCTTTGGCTGGTGTTCGTTCTGTCGCTTGGCGCCATGACGCTGTTGTATCTGTTGCTGCGGAGCGGGGCCGCGGCAAATGTTTCCAGCCTGTTTTACCTGACCCCGCCCTGTACGGCGGTGGTTGCCTATTTCCTTTTCGACGAACAATTGGGAATTCTTTCTCTGATCGGCATGGCGGTTGCGGCAGTTGGTGTCGCGTTGGTCAACTATCAACGGAAGAAGACGAGCGCTATATGACACGGAAATTTGACTTGGAACTGGAACCGGACCTCCCTCCCGTCGATTATCCCTTGCCAGACTTACCGGACGGAGAGGATCTCTGGATTTTTGGATATGGGTCTCTGATGTGGCGGCCGGGATTTGATCATCTGGGGATCCGTGATGCGCGGCTATTCGGGTATCACCGGGCGTTCTGCGTATCGTCGGTTGTCCATCGCGGCACACCCGAAAATCCGGGTCTTGTACTTGGCCTTGATCGGGGAGGTTCGTGCCGCGGGAAAGGCATTCTCTGCCCTGCCGATATACGTGAACCCGTCATCGACTATCTTTACCGGCGTGAAATGGTCACCAGTGTTTACCGGCCGAAAATGGTCAGGATCAAGCTGTTGGCTGAAGGCGTCATGGCGCCAGCGCTGACTTTTGTTGCCGATCCATCTCACGCGCAATATTGCGGCAAACCCGCATTGGAAGAGGCCGCGAGAATTATTGCCCGCGCCCATGGCCGCGGTGGTCCCAATGTAGATTATTTAAAAAGCACGCTGGAGCATCTTGATGAATTCGGCATCGCAGATGGACCCCTTCATCGCATTCTGAATCTGATTGAACGCGAGATGTAGGGGCATGTTGCCGGCAATTTTCGCTACTTGGCGAAGAGTTGATCCAGGTTTCTGAATGCCTTCAACTCGATGGCATTGCCCGCCGGGTCGGTAAAGAACATTGTTGCCTGCTCGCCCGGCTCTCCTTTGAAGCGGATATAGGGTTCAATTACAAATTCAACGCCCGCGCCGGTAAGGCGGTCCGCGGCTTCCTGCCAGTTTTCCATGTCCATGACCAGGCCGAAATGACGGCAGGGTACGCCATGCCCGTCGACGGCACTGGTCTTGGCTGTACCAATTTCCTCCGGTGCAAGATGCGCAACGATTTGATGGCCATAAAAATCAAAGTCTACCCAATCTGCAGAACTGCGCCCTTCGCCGCAACCGAGGAGGCCTTTATAGAATGTACGCGCTGCCTCAAGGTCATCGACAGGAAAGGCCAGATGAAAGGGGCGGATGGTTTTTTCCGTCATGTGTATCTCCGTTAAAGAATATCCGCCATTAGCTGCATTTGGAATAACCGCAAGCCGTGCAGGTATCGCAGCCTTCAATTTTCAGCAAGCCCGCTTCCCCGCATTGCGGGCATTGACGCAACAGACCCTCTTTTGGCTTGCTTTCCCCGTCAACCACGACTTTTGAGACTGCCTCGCTCGCCTTGTCCTTTATCTCTCCGGCGGGAGGTAAGAAGCCGATCTGAATCATATGGGTTTCGATGACCTCGCCAATCGCCGCGAGAAGAGAGGGAACATATTTCCCTTTCACCCAGGCCCCGCCGCGCGGATCGAAAACGGCCTTCAACTCCCCGACAACAAAACTGACATCGCCGCCCCGGCGGAAAACAGCGGAGATCATCCGGGTGAGGGCGACGGTCCAGGCAAAATGTTCGACATTCTTGGAGTTGATGAAAATCTCGAAAGGACGTCGCCGTCCGTCCTGAATAATGTCATTCAGTGTTATATATATGGCGTGATTGCTCTCCGGCCAGCGCAGCTTATAGGTCTGTCCCGGAAGTGTGCCGGGGCGGTCCAGCGGCTTGGTCATATAGACTATTCCGCCCGCCTCAAAGCTGTCATCGGGTGTGGAGAATGGTTCTTGCAGTGGCAAGTCCGGCTGAGCGGTGATATCGCTTTCCTTCTTCACCTCAAGGACGGCTCCGGTAATATCGTTGGGCCGATAGGTTGTGCAGCCCTTGCAGCCCTGCTCATAGGCCTGAAGATAAATATCCTTGAAATTTTCGAAGCTGATGTCCTCGGGGCAGTTAATGGTTTTGGAAATGGAACTGTCGATATAGTCCTGCACGGCTGCCTGCATACGCACATGGTCCGGCGGCGTTAGAACCTGCGCATCCACGAAGTAGTCGGGCAGCGGAGCATCTTCGCCTTTCAATCGCCGGAAAAGCCGAAGCGCATAATCGGTTACTTCCTCCGTCTTGCGGCTATCATCGGGCATCAGCACGTTGCGCGTGTAGGAAAAACTGAAGACCGGTTCGATCCCGCTTGAGACGTTGTCAGCCAGCAATGAAATGGTTCCCGTCGGCGCGACCGAGGTCACAAGGGCGTTTCGTATTCCATTTTCAGCGATGGCTTTCTGTACATCCTTGTCGAGTTTCTGGATTGTCTCGCCAGCAAGATATTTTTCCTTGTCATAGAGCGGGAACGCTCCCTTTTCCTTCGCAAGTTCGGTGGAGGCAAGATAGGCGGAACGCTGGATCTGCGTCATCCACTTGCGGGAGAGATCGAGAGATTTTTCAGAGCCATAGCGTACGCCGCACATGATCAGCGCGTCGGCGAGCCCGGTAATCCCCAGTCCGATCCGTCGTTTTGTCCGGGCTTCGTTTACTTGCTCGGACAGGGGATAACCGGACACATCGATCACATTGTCCATCAAGCGGATGGCGTCTCTCACCACGCCATCAAGTTTATCCATATCGATAGTGGCTTTTTTCTCAAATGGCTTCGTCACCATTTTGGTCAGGTTGACAGATCCCAAAAGGCAGGCGCCATAAGGAGGTAGCGGCTGTTCCCCGCATGGATTGGTGCCGGTTATGGTCTCGCAATAATATAAATTGTTCCGGGCGTTGATGCGGTCGATAAAGATGACGCCCGGCTCCGCGAAGGCGTAGGTTGCGCGCATAATCTCGTTCCAAAGATCGCGGGCCTGAACTGTATTGTACACCGTTCCGTCAAAGCGGAGTTCCCACGCGTCATCCTTCTTGACCGCCTCCATAAACGCATCCGTTACCAGAACCGAGAGATTGAACATCCGGAGGCGTCCGGGGTCTTGCTTTGCCTTGATAAAGTCGAGGATATCCGGGTGGTCACACCGAATCGTTGCCATCATGGCACCGCGGCGGGAGCCCGCGCTCATGATCGTGCGGCACATGCTGTCCCACACATCCATAAAGCTGAGCGGGCCAGAGGCATCCGATCCCATGCCGTGCACAGGGGCGCCTTTCGGTCTTAGGGTCGAGAAATTATAGCCAATCCCCCCGCCCTGCTGCATGGTCAGCGCGGCTTCCTTCAGGTTATCGAAGATGGAAGACATGTCATCGCCAATGTCACCCATGACGAAGCAGTTAAACAGGGTGACTTTCCGCTTCGTCCCCGCGCCTGACAAGATACGCCCTGCGGGCAGGAATTTATAGTCTTCGAGAAGAGCGTAAAAACGGTCTTCCCATTTTTTGCGGGATTCGGCCGGCTCAACTTCGGCCATGGCTTTGGCAACGCGCCGCCAGCTATCGTCGATTGAGCGTTCCTTGTTACTGTCGTCGGCGGATCTGTGCCGGTATTTCATATCCCAGATCTGTTGGGAAATGGGCGCAACGGGTGGCATGAGGCACCTCGTATTCTGTAAATTCAATCTATCTTTAAATATAGTCTCAAAGGAACATTGCGCAAAATTTAAAGTGCGTGATTAGCGTTACGAAAGATACTTCTCGCGCCCTTCGGCAACAAGCGCTTGGGTTTTTGTCTCGATACGTTCCTTCAGCTCTTTCATAAAGACTTTGCGATCAAGGCCCGCTTCGATTGGCGGAAGAAATTCGATGACCATTACGCCGGGTCGGCAGAAGAAGCTTTTCCGTGGCCAGAAAAGCCCGGTGTTAAGAGCGATCGGGGTGACCGGTTGTTGCAATTTCGTATATAGCGCAGCAATGCCGGGCTGAAACGGCAAGTCCTCATCCAAAGGTGAACGGGTACCTTCGGGGAAGATGATGATAGGCCGCTCATCTTCGATCGCCTGCTGTGCCTGCGTTAGCATCGATTTTAACGCCGCGGCATGGCCCTTGCGATCGACGGCAATCATCTTCGTTTTGCGGCAGTACCAGCCATAAACCGGGATGTTCAGGAGCTCTTTTTTGAGAACAACAGCGGGATCATCCGTAATCCGGTGAAAAATCATGGTTTCAAAGGCGGACTGGTGTTTTGCTGCCAGTAGCGCGGCGCCCTTGGGTAAATATTCCGCCCCGCGGATTTCCAGGCGAAGACCGCAAATACTCTGAAGCAGAAAAACAATTCCATTGGTCCAGATACGCTGCCCGAGGACAATCCATTTCCGGTCAAAGGGCAGAGCGGGCAGGAAGGCCAGGTTCATGACGACCGACCAGGCAAAAAAGCAAATGAAAAAGCCAAGGGAACGCAGTTGTGTCACAAAACTCTCTTTCGGCAGAGGTTAATCGAGCCGGGCCCGGACAAGACTGAAAACATATTTGTTAAACTCACCGGCAACCACCATAAAGGCTCGCGGGTTTTTCCACCAGCCGGTTAGTTCGAGCGTATCACTTGCCACCGGATACGCAATAAGTTTGACGTCCGGCATCTCCCGTTTCAATTCAACGAGGCTACGCGGCATGTGATAGGCGCTGGTGACAATCGCCAAGCTGTTGAAGTTGTGGGATTTTGCCCAAAGTGATGCTTCATAGGCGTTGCCGACTGTGTTCCGGGCGAGCCGCCCCAGATCAACGCAGCAATTCATAAGTTCCTGACTCTGCCCTGTCGCCTGACGTAATGTTTCACGTGTAACTTTGGAATTTACACCGGAGACGAGCAATCTTGCCCCTTCATTGTCCTTAAGCAGGTCAAATCCGGCCGTCAGCCGGGCGGGGGTGCCCGTCAATATGACTATGCCGCTAACC
Organism: uncultured Sneathiella sp.; assembly: GCF_963973085.1. Classification (GTDB taxonomy): domain Bacteria; phylum Pseudomonadota; class Alphaproteobacteria; order Sneathiellales; family Sneathiellaceae; genus Sneathiella. The sequence goes on along the minus strand of NZ_CAXAXA010000003.1, from coordinate 32,177 downwards.
TTTTGCGGTGGCGTTGGCATCACATCGCTGACTTCTGCCATAAAAGTCAGAAAGGCACCCAGCCAGAGGCAGAGTAAAATGAACAGGGTTGCTAAAACACCTCTTATACCGAAGGGCATGCTCTAGAACCTTCCTTCAAGAATGAAATTCGCCGCTTCGTCCAAATCAGCTGCGATATGGACTGGCATCAAATGACGCTTCAGGCCATCCGCCAGGGTTTTTCTCCCCTTTCCCGTTTGCACGAGAATTCGGTGGCAGCTAGCGGATTTAGCCGCCTCAATGTCCCGTTCGCTATCGCCAATTAAAACAGTTTCGGCAGGAAGCATATTGAATTTCCGCATCGCCTCTATCAGCATTCCCGGACCCGGTTTTCGCCGCTCCGTTGCCGCCCAGGGGGCATCCGGTGCGATGATTATATCATCAAGCCGCCCGGCCACTTTCGCCAGGGCATCGCGCAGCTTTCCGTGAATAGAATCAAGTTGATCTTCATTGATGATGCCGCGCCCGATACAGGACTGGTTGGTAACAACAGCCAGTTTATGCCCGTGGCCATTAAGCCGTGCAATTGCTTCCAGAGCTTTCGGAATAAAAATCAGTTCGGCCGGGGATTTGACGAAATCTGCCCGGTCCTCATTAATTACGCCATCCCTGTCCAGCAAAACCAGCATCCTACATCATCCGGCCAAGCGATTTCAGGACGACCAACCGCACCGTATATTTAGTGAGCAGGGCAACAAGGATGGGGAGCAATAACAAGGCAATTATCCCTTCAATACCAACAGACAAGGGCGGCAACATCGAGGCCTCAAGCGAACCGACCAGAAAATTGAAAACAAACATGACAATGATGGCGACGATAAGGCCGGGCAGGGCACCGAGAAAACTGAGTCGTGAAAAATAGTTCTGGAACTGCTCCGCAATATAGTTGTCTCGCGCGCCAATCAGGTGAAGAACCTGTATGACTTCTGAATGCATGATAAGGCCGGTGCGCACGGCAAATATGACGATAATCACTGTCACGCCACCAATCAGTAGCATGATGGCGGCGGCAAGCAGCTGTATGGAACGTCCAAGTAGAACCATCTTGTCCAGCCAGGGACGATGTATGTCAAGGCGCGCACCGGGAACCGACTCGGACAGCTTTTCATTGAGTGCGGCAAGGTCAATGGCGCTTTCCTGCGCAATAATCACCTCTATCAGCCGGGGCACGGGCAAATCGCCCAAGGCTGTATTCTTGCCAAGGAACGGCTCCAGCAGCTTGAGGGTTTCATGGCGTTCAATGGCGCGGGCGGCGGCAACTCCCGGCGTATTGGTGAGAAGCTTGACGGCATCCTCGACCTTTTGGTCCAGATCTGCCTTCGGGTCAAAGGCGATTTCCACGGTGAGGTTTCCGGTGAGGGTCTCCGACCAGTCGTTGATGGCATTGTTTAGCGAGAAAAGGCCGCCGATTGACAGTGCCGCCAGGAAGATCATGGCGGATATCACAACGGGCAGATATCGCGTTGAGACATCTTTTTCGAGCTGTAATTCAGCCGATTTTCCAAAAATCTGCATCATGTATCGGCCTTGCTGGACTGAGCCGGTGTCTGATTTGGGCCGCTGGTTGTCAGCATACCGTCCTTCAGATACATGACCGGGTTGCCGAATCGCTTGATGAGTTCAAGATCATGGGTTGCAACGACGACAGTTGTGCCGATCTTGTTGAGTTCCTGAAACAGATACATCAATCGAAGGCCCATTTCCGCATCCATGCTGCCGGTTGGTTCATCCGCGATCAGGAGTTGGGGACGGTTTATGACGGCGCGGGCAATCGCGACCCGCTGTTTTTCGCCACCGGAAAGTGTTGGCGGTTTGGCGTCGACCTGGCGGCCAAGCCCCACCCATTCAAGCAGTTCGGCGACATGCTGGTAAATCTGGACATTTTTTGCGCCTGCAATTTTCAGAGGCAAGGCGACATTCTCAAGAGCGGAAAGATGATCAAGCAGGCGAAAATCCTGAAAAACAACGCCGATTTTCCGGCGCATGGCGGGCAGGTCATCCCGGGCGAGGCCCGAGACTTCCTTATTGAAAAGCGTGATCAGCCCCCGGCTTGGACGATGGGAGAGAGCCAGCAGTTTCAGCAGGGAGCTTTTGCCGGCACCTGTCGGACCTGTCAGGAAATGAAAAGACCCCGGACGCAGGTGAAAGTTGATATCACGCAACACTTCCGGTCCGAGACCATAGCGCATGCCGACATTTTCAAACCTGACCAATCCGTCCTCCTAAAAATACGCGACGAAAGATAAACTATGATAGATTTATCAGCCAGTCTTGTGCATGTCCAAGCAAACGCCTATAAAAAAGAAACTTTAATTCGTGAGCTGGTGTTTCTGGCCGATGATTCTAACTTGTCCGAGTTGCTCAACCCGTTATTCGATTGACCCGATTACCGTCGGCCCGGAAGGGCGTGCGGTAAAATGTGCCAAATGTGGCCATAAGTGGCGGGAATTTCAACCCGGCGACACGCCGAAACCTGTCGCGCCCGACGCTCTGGAAAAAGAAAACGTTAAACCGGAGGACGCGGGACAAGCACAGTCCGGCATGAGCATTGAGCAGATGACAAAGGCTCAATCGCGAAATGCTTCCCCGGCAAATAGCGGTAAAAAGCGGCGTTGGCTTGCTTGGCTCCTCCTCCTTCTGATATTGGGCGCTCTTGTTTGCGGCGCCTATTTTGGACGGAACGCCGTGGTGCAGGTCTGGCCGGGTTCGGCTGAATATTACCAGTATGTGCGTATAGATGTTGAAACGCAGAATATGCTCGGCTTGGAAATACATGACCTCAAGACCAGATCCGTCTTGAAGGATGGTGTTACGACCTTGACCGTTTCCGGCATTATCAAGAATATTACGGACAGCCCGCAGGCCTTGCCGAGAATCAAGGTCGCGCTTATCGATGAGACGGGGCAAAGCGTTTATAGCTGGACCACCACCGTTGAAGAATCCGAGGTTATGCCCTGGGGTCAGGTGGATTTCTCTACCAGCATGAATCAGCCGCCGGAAGAAGCGAAGAATGTCAAAGTTGATTTGATCGACCCGGAAAATTAGATGCAACTGGATCGGCAGGTTTTCATCTGCAAGTGTTGGGGAATTTGAAGAACATGGCAGAAGCTAGGCCCGAGATTGAAATTCTGTTCGCCAGTGCGGATATCGCCAAGCGCAATGACGAACTGGCGGAGGAAATCGCGGCAACCATGGGATCGGATATTCTGGTTATTGCGGTGTTGAAGGGGAGTTTTGTCTTCGCGGCGGATCTCATTCGCGCCCTGCATCATGCTGGCGTTAACCCGCAAATCGACTTTATGGCGTTGTCGTCTTACGGAGATAAAACGATCAGTAGCGGAACTGTGGTTATCACCCGTGATATTGTCGATACGGTAAAGGGCCGCAAGGTTTTACTGATTGATGATATCCTGGAATCCGGCCGCACCATGGCTTTTGCGACAAAGGAGCTCCTTTCCCGGGGCGCAGAAACGGTGAAAACCTGTCTGATGCTTGATAAAAAGGGAAAGCGGACTTCTGATTTCGAAGCTGATTTTGTCGGGTTCGACTGTCCGGATTTGTTTGTCGTCGGGTACGGGTTGGATTTTGCTCATTACTATCGGGAACTTCCCTATATCGGTCATATCATCAAGCATTGAACGGAATTTCATATGGCGCGTATTCTAGTTGCAGAAGATGAAGCCGCTCTTCGGGAATTTATCACTCGCGCTCTGACGCATCACGGTCATGAGGTCGTTGCTGTGGCGGATGGAGCGGAAGCGTTGACCATCCTGCAAAGTTCCAAACCATTCGACTTGTTGCTCACCGATATTGTCATGCCGGTCATGGATGGTATTGCGCTGGCCCTTAAAGTCACCAAGGAATTCCCGGGTGTCAGGATATTGATGATGACCGGTTATGCGGCGGAACGGCAACGGGCCTACAATCTCGAAATGCTGATTCATGACGTGATTGCAAAACCGTTCACCCTTGATGAAATATGTGAGAAGGTGGCCGAAGCGATGGTGAGTGACCGCAGCGTTCTAAAGCATGCAACGACATCGGATGAAGGGTTGCTTGCAAAAGACAGAGATAACTAGGGTCGCGGCCCCTACATAACCCGGAAGAACTGATAGAAAACAACGAAACCCGCAATGGCAATGGCGACGCCATAAGGGAGTTGTAGACCGAGTGTTTTGCCGGCCTGTAAATGTGGCGCCGGTTTTTTCAGGACAGATATGAAAAACCAGTCAATCAGCCCGGATATAGCGGGTATTCGGTAAAGGATGATTGGCAGGACATAAACGACAGCCAATGCCCCTCCGGCAAGGCATGTCATCAGCAAGAGCAGGAGAAGCTGGTCCGGTCCTGCCCAAAGGGCGAGCGCGGCGAGAAGTTTCACGTCGCCGCCGCCAAGCCAACCGAACGAGAAAATGACAATCCCCACAACAAGAACACCGGCGCCGCAGAGCAAATGCCAGGGAAGCGCCGCCCAGTCACCGGCAATTCCAGCCTGCAACAAATAAAGAGCGGCAATGATCAGGGGGAGCAGGTTTGGTATCCGGCGCGAAAAGACATCCCAGATCGCTGCGAGAAGGACCAGACCACCGGCCGACATCATCAGGACAGGCATTTTATGTAACCTCAACAGTCAAGAAACCAGCATTATTCTCCGGAATCCTAACGGCCAGATCTTAGCATATCGTTAAGAATTTCTGTTTGGATAAGTCAACACGAGGAAAACTCGATGGTGCCCCTGGCCCGCACGAGTTGGAAAAGTCATAGCTGCTCATAGTGTAACTAAATACATGTTTTAAATCAATAATATGGATATGCTCCTGATCATGGTGTAACATAGGATTTCACTGCTTCACAAGGCCAAAGGGGGACTGAACGGGGGGCCAAAAGAGGCTAAAAAAGGTGGACTGATGATCTATAAAACGCTGAATCAAATGAAAGCCAGGAACCTTTCTGCCGGAAAATATGCCGATGGACAAGGTTTATGGCTGATAAAGCGGTCCAAGGAATTCGGCAAATGGGTGCTGCGATTGTCGGTATCGGGAAAGCGCAGGGAAATGGGGCTGGGATCCTGGCCCGATGTTTCTATTGCTGAAGCCCGGGAGCGAGCCTCTGCTGCCCGCAAGCAATTGTGGGAGGGTATTGATCCCATCGAAGAACGACAGAGGGTGCGACAGCCAATTGAGAAGGTAACCGTCAAGGAAGCAGTCATGAGTTGCTTTGAGGCCAGACAGGCGGAATTGAAGGATGATGGCAAGGCGGGCAGATGGCTCTCGCCCTTGTCGATGCATATCCTGCCGAAGCTTGGCAAGAAGCCAATCGAATCCATTGACCAGCATATCCTGAAAAAACATTTGGAGCCCATCTGGCATGACAAGCCGGTCGCTGCTCGCAAAGCCCTGAACCGCATGAACCTTACCTTGAAGCATGCGGCCGCCCTTGGGCTGGATGTGGATTTGCAGGCGGTGATGAAGGCACAGGCGCTTTTAGGCAAACAACGCCATACGCCGTCTCATATTCCGTCCCTCCCCTATGAGGAAGCCCCGAAGTTTTATAAATGGCTCAAAACAAAGGATCTGCAATCCTGCTACGCTCTTCGCTTTTTGATGCTCACAGCGGCACGGACAAGCGAAATACGGTTTGCGACGTTTGACGAGATAGAGGGGGATGTCTGGTCACTGCCGCCAGAACGAACTAAAACCGGCAAAGCCCACCGTATCCCTCTAACGACAGAAGCATTAGCGGTCATCAAGCAAGCGAAGCAAAGTGATAGTCAAAAGCTGCTGTTTCCGTCTATCAGCGGAAAACCAATGTCCGACGCCACCATGTCCCGCTTTATGGAGCGCGAAGGCTATGATGCCCGCCCTCACGGCTTCAGAGCGACATTCCGGACCTGGGTGGAAGAACAAACCGATGCTGAGTTTGATGTGAAGGAGGCTGCCTTGGGGCATCAGGTGGATTCTAGCATCGTACGGGCTTATCAGCGGTCTGATAGGTTTGAGAAGCGGAAAAGACTGATGGGGAAGTGGGAGTTCTTTTTGGTAAATTAATTGGAGAAGCATTCATTGGTGTCACGAAGATGCTGCCAATGACTGAAAATTGTAACGGCTTTGCTCTGAAAGTGCCGGTTTGAAATTACCTGCCAAAATAGAACAAAATCAGAACAATCAGACTTTACACTCTAACTTCTGGGTGTTAATCTCCCCAAAATGTCAAAATATGTCCCAGCAAGAAATTCAGAGAGAGACGATGCAAGAGTTGGATTTTCGTGAGTTGCGTGAGCAGAATGCCTTGTCTGTTGAGGAGGTTGCTCACCTGTTAGGCGTAAATGTAAAGACCATCTATCGCTGGGAAAATGGTGAGATCGAGCCAAAGAAACATTGCTTTGAAATTCTCCGAGACAAACTCGAATACAAAAAGAGTTTTCGCAACCCGCATCCTGATTTCAGGTTCATTGACCTGTTTGCAGGAATTGGCGGTATCCGCCGCGGTTTTGAGGCAGTTGGCGGTAAATGCATCTATACATGCGAATGGGATGAATATGCGCAGCGTACATATCGCGCAAATTTCCATGACGATCATCATATCACAGGAGACATCACAAAGGTTAATCCCGCTGATATCCCCAAACACGAAGTCCTGCTTGCAGGCTTCCCTTGCCAACCTTTCAGCATTGCTGGCGTCTCGAAAAAGAAGGCACTCGGTCGTGCGCATGGATTCGAGGACAAAACTCAAGGCACCCTGTTCTATGATGTCCTGAGAATTCTGGAATACCATGAGCCCAGGGCATTTCTTCTGGAAAATGTGAAAAATTTGAAAAATCACAATAAGGGTGACACCTTCAAGACCATCATGGATGCCCTTCATGCACTTGGCTACCATACCTCAGTTAAAATTATTGACGCCAAGGGATATGTGCCCCAACACCGCGAGCGTATTTTCATTGTAGGCTTCAGAAACAAAAGCGGTTTCAACTTTGATAAGCTGAATTTTGTCAATCCTCAGAGTGGTCCGGCTTTGGGCTCAATCCTGCATGACGAGAGCGAAGAACCGGAAGGCGACTATACACTTCCTGCGATCGATGTCGGTAGCAACACCAGATCTTTCGTAAACCCTAAGTACACCCTGACTGACAAATTGTGGGAGTATCTCCAGAATTATGCCAAGAAACACAAGGCAGCGGGTAACGGATTCGGATATGGCCTAAATGGACCAGAGGACAAGGCAAGAACCCTATCGGCACGATATTACAAGGATGGCAGCGAAATTCTGATCAGGCAGGATGGTATGAATCCAAGACGGCTTACTCCGCGAGAGTGTGCTCGCCTTATGGGATATGACAAGGGGCGCAAGTCGGAAATGATCATACCGGTATCCGACACACGGGCTTACAAACAGTTTGGAAACTCGGTTGTTGTCCCGGTTATAGAAGCAATAGCCCGACACATGAAACCTTTTATCGTGGATGAAAGCCCTGAGCAGTCAAAGCTATTACCAGACGCTGCAGAATAACTGGAACCCGCAATGACCGATATCGTCTCGCCCGGGAAAAGAAGCAGTATGATGGCAGGTATAGGCGCGAAAGATACGAAACCTGAAATAATAATTAGAAAACTTCTGTATAGAGCGGGTTTCCGGTATCGCCTGCACGTGAAGGAACTTCCCGGCAAACCCGACCTGGTATTTCCGAAATACCGTGCAGTAATATTCGTCAACGGATGTTTCTGGCACGGCCATTCATGTCACCTGTTCAAATGGCCTAAATCCAGAGAGGAATTCTGGAGTAATAAGATTAAAGGCAATATTGCACGTGACAGGCGAAAAATTGATGATCTTCTTGATAAAAAATTGCGAGTAATGACAATATGGGAATGCGCGTTAAAAGGAAAATCCCGTATTGATCTGGATGAACTTCTAGGCCGGATAACTGTGTGGATCAAAGGCGATGAGGTTGAGGGCGAGATCTCAGGAGAACAGATGTGAGTGATCAGGGCGAGCTGCCGATGGGAGACCAATCGAAATCAAGGCATAATAGTGAAGGACCTTTACCGGATTTTACGTTAGATGAACTGCGCCACAGAATGAAAGTGCTTGACGTAAAAAGATTACTGATCAAAGAGCTCGCGCCAAACGACAATTCAAAGAACCAACCATACCTTTCTGGAAGTATGGACGTAGCAAACATCCTGCCATCAGGAACTGCTTATGTAGATGTCACCCCCAAAGGTAACCGGGTTATGAAAGCACCTCTTCCACTCGAATGGCTCCAACCCGACGGCGAAAGCGTTCCGGCTCCAGATGCGAAACTAATCCTCTATCCACAGTACCCGGAAGTGCGTTTTTCAGGCTTTCTCAATCGTGCTCGCAACGCGCCATCTCATCTCCTCACGACACGAATGCCCGGACGAATTCTGTTTTTCGGGATAACCAGAGATCGCAGGATCATTGGCTGGTGTGTCGGACCGGACAGCAAGATTGCCCGTGAAATCGCATCACTTGGAGAGCTGGAAACCGAGGGTGTATTCCGCATTATCCCACTAGAAGCTCGCAAGGCCTCAACGCGGGACATCCTGTTCAGGGAACTGCGACGCATCCACGAGTTGGACTGGATAGTATCGAAAGCACTGAGGCAGGATGGATCGATAGTACCCTGCCGCTCGTCTAACTGCATTGGCTACACACTCGAAGCTGAGCTGGGTGTTGCTCGAAACGGCCTGGCTGAACCCGATTTCGAAGGTTGGGAGGTCAAAGCCAATCAGGTCGGCAATTTCACAAGGCCTCCGCCACCAGGCAAAGCCATTACGCTTATGACACCTGAACCGACTGGCGGATTCTACAGAAAAGCAGGCGTGGAAGACTTCATTCGCACTTACGGCTATGAAGACAAGATGGGCCGCAAAGACAGGCTCAACTTCGGAGGTGTGCATCGCGTTGGAGTGCGCCATGACAGCACGCACTTGACGCTGGTTCTGGACGGGTACGACTTGGCGAATGGACAGATAACCAACCCGGAAGGCTCATTGAACTTGCTTGATGATCGCGGCGAAGTAGCTGCGGCCTGGAGCTTCACTGGCCTGCTGAACATCTGGAACCGTAAGCACGCAAAAGCCGTATATGTGCCGGGAGAAGTAAGGACAGACGCTGAGCGTAGCTATCGATACGGCGCCACTGTCAGAATAGGCGAAGGAACCAGTTTCAATCATCTTGTCAGAGCCTTGGCCAAAGGCGATGTGTACTATGATCCGGGCATCAAGCTTGAAAATGCATCCTCAGCAAAGCCAGGCATCAAGCGTCGGAGCCAGTTTCGGATAAAATCAGGCGACATGGAGGACTTGTATGACCGATTTGAAGTAGTATCAAGCTTTACAGATGCATAGATTTCTTGATTTGGGTTCGGCAAGCGCATGTTAATGCAGTTTTTTGAAAGGCACGACGATGTTCAAAATGATGGATTTTCCACAGCGGCTGAGGTCCAATGTTCGTGCCGCCTTAGATTTTGGCGTGAGTGCTTCTTGCCTCGCGGGACCGCTTGGAAACACTGAATGAGTGACGTTGATCAACAATATAGCTTCAAGTCACGAGCGCGCATACTTCAGCACTTGGGCGACCAGCTCATTGGGACTCCTAGGCTTGCTGTCTTCGAACTCGTGAAGAACGCCTACGATGCAGATGCTTCGTATTTGAATGTAGAAATTTTGGGAATTGGCACTGACGAACCCATTATCGTTGTTTCCGATGACGGAATCGGTATGTCTCTGGATACAATAAAGAATATCTGGCTGATTATCGCTCACGATCACAAAGAGAAAGAGCTGAAAGCTCGCAAACGAACCCCGAAAGGGCGACTGCCACTTGGGTCAAAGGGTCTTGGGCGACTGTCTGTTCATAAGCTCGGCGATCAGATCAAGCTTGTAACGCGGGCAGATGGGCACGACGAGGTTGTCGTGAAAATCAACTGGACCGAACTCATGACACATGAGTTTCTTGAAGATGCGCATATAAACATCACGACGCGCAAACCCGAGGTCTTTTCGGGAGATCAAACCGGAACGGAGATCACAATTTCCGAGCTTCGGGAGAAGCGCTGGACGCGAGGGGAGATCAGGCGCCTGTACCGCCAGATTACTTCAATATCATCCCCATTCGGTAAAGATACCAAGGACGATTTTGTAGCGTCGCTTAAAGTGCCGGAATATCCGCAGTGGATCGAGAGGCTTCCTGATCCGACAGAGATACTTAAGCGAGCTCCTTGGAAATACACGTTCCATTTTGACGGCAAGAATTTCAGCTACAGGTACAGCTTCCAGAAGATACCGGGGATAGCGCGAGAGCCCCGGGAAGTTATCCAGGAAGAAGGCCGACTCCTGGTGCCGCCGGCAGAAATCGATGACGATGATCCACTGTTTAGCCGCAAGTCGCAAAGCCCCACAATGAAAAAGGTCATTGCTGATGAAGAGATGCTCGAAGGTGTCGGGCCAATCGTTGGTGAGATATATGCCTTTGATCTTTCAGCTAGAATCACAAGCCGGATGGGTGAAATCCGTCTGATCCGCGATTTCCTCGAAGAAAACGGTGGCATTCGCGTTTATCGAGATGGCATTCGCGTCTATGACTATGGAGAACGAAGCAATGATTGGCTTGGTCTTGATCTTCGAAGAGTGAACAACCCGACCAAAGGACTGAGTCGTAACATTATCGTTGGGCATATCTCGCTCACACAGCAACAAAACACCGAGCTAGTCGAAAAATCAAACCGTGAAGGCTTTATCGAAAATGCGGCCTATGAACGTTTTCGAAGAGCCGTCATAGGAGCTATTGAGCCCTTGCAACGAGAACGGGAAGTTGACCGGAAGGCGATACGGGAAATCCTTGGTGATATACAGGATCCGGAAACCCGAAGCATCATGGAACCAGTTTCCCGGATTCGTGAAATTGCCCGAAAGAACAACTTAACGGGTCAGGTCGATCCGCTTCTCGATAGAATTGAGAATGAATACGTCAGCATGAAAGAAAGATTATTATCTGCGGGTATTTCAGGCACAAGCCTTGCCGTAGTCTTTCATGAAATCGAACAAGGCGTACGTTCCCTCTATAAGAATATCGAGGGCAATCCGGAGCTTGAGGGGATCGCAGAGCAAGTAAGGGAGATGATGCGCCTTCTCGACGGCTTCTCTGACCTACTGCGCAAGAAAGATCGCAAGCCCGTTGATCTAAAGGTTCTAGTGAAACGCGCCCGCGACCTCAGCTTGATACGCTTCCGACACCACAACGTTAAACTTGATTGCCCAGCCCTCAAGGATGACTTCCCAAGTGTGATGGTTTCATGTTCATTTGGTTTGACTTTGGGTGCGCTTACTAACCTGATCGATAACGCTATCTACTGGCTACGTACCCGGTGGCCGGAGGACGAAAATGACGAGAGCGGTCGCAGAATCTATCTAAACATCGATGAGGGGTTCGAAGGTGGACCAGCAATAATTGTTGCTGACAACGGTCCGGGCTTTCAGGATTCACCTTCGGAGATAGTGAGGCCTTTCTATTCGCGAAGACCTGAAGGCATGGGTATGGGCCTTTACTACGCGAATATGGTTATGGAGTTGAATGATGGCTCGCTCATCTTTCCTGATCCCGCTGAAGCCGATGTTCCCGACGAATTTGACGGCGCATTAGTGGCGCTGAGATTTCCTAAGCTCGGAGAATAGCATATGTTTTTGAAATCAAGGTTTGTAGTGATCGACGACAAGAAAAGTCATCTTAAAGGCATCAAAGATACATTGAATGAACTTAGGCTCGATTGCCATGCAAAGCACTACACCGATGAAAGCGTTAGTGAGTGGCAGAAGCTACCAAGCGCTAGAATCCTTTTTATGGATCAAAATCTGACAACTGGATCGACGTTTGGAACGGGAAATAAAGTTGCCTTTACGGCAATTGCTGATGTCATTCAGAAACTTATTTGTCCTGACAGCGGTCCCTATGGAATTGTATTGTGGGCCGAGAAACCTGAAGTTGAAAATCTTAAAGAGTTTTTGTTCGAACGATTTACTGGTGCGGATGCGAAGTTGCTTCCGGTATTTATGACCGAACTCCAGAAGGGTATGTATATAGATACACAAACCGGAGATGTTCGAAATGCCGATAAACTCCAAATTGACCTTCGAGATCGAATGTCGACCAGCCCTCAGATGAAGGCTCTTTTTGCTTGGGAGGCGGATGTCTTTGCTGCGGCTGACGCAGTACTGAGGTCTATTGTAAACCTTGTCCCACTAGAGAAGCGCGCATCCACTGAATTTGAACAGGAACTTGGCAGAGTTTTCTACCGACTGGCTCAAGCGGGGGCAGGAGCCAATCGTGCGCGCGAGAATCCCCGGGAAGCCGTAAACCGTGTTCTGGGCCCGATCCTTGCGGACCGGATTGCTGAACATGACCCGGAGGGTGGGGCAGGAGACGAGTGGAACGTCGCCTTGGTCGATCCGCTTCAAAATGAGAGACACGCCTCCGTTTCCGTGCAAGCCGCCGTGAATTCCGCCATTCACCAGTCTTTTGCACGAGCAGAAAGAAGCGCCCCTATTCAACCCGCCGACTTGGGCGCTGTGTTGGAGTTTCCCTTCGAGAATGTCGATGATTCTTTGAACGAGTACTTCGGCATTGACAGGGATGTGATCGCATCCGACAAATTTTTCGGGCTTCAAGAAGCGGACTGGGACAACTGTTTCTTGAGATTGGTGCAGATTGGAGCTGCATGTGATCATGCCCAACCCAAGAAGGGTCCGCTCTTATACCTTCTAGCTCTGGAATGGGCATTCTGCAATGACGACGGCTCCAAGACCGACGGCGTCACGTTTCACTCTGGAAAATCAATGAAATCGGGTCTCGAATGGCGCTCACCCACATTATTGGTAGGCCCTGAATCGAGCGCGGGTAAGCTTTCGGCGTTTCTGAATTGCACGCACAGCGCCTCCCGCGAAGCGGTTAAAGATTGGAAGCCGGTATACAGACTACGTGAAGAACTGATTTCAACTATCACTCAGGAATATGCTAGGCATATTTCACGTCCTGGCATAGTTACGCTGGGTCCGTAGAGCTGATATATCCAAATTTTTGACAGATGAAAAACGGATGGTTGCTGCTCCTTTTATTCCGCTATGGCTAGTTAGTGCGTAGTACTTGGAGCATACCGCTGCCTTGGGGCATCGGCAGCGTATCAGCGCTAAATGGTCTGCTGGGCATCCCATCGACCATCAGTTTCAGATACATATTATAATTAGGTAGGTTAATCAGATCCTGCGCAGTAAAGACGGATTGGCATTCTTTTGCGAGAAAGCCTGCATCCTCCGCACCGACACGAAAGGAGATCAGCGTTCCGCTATTCCCAAGCACCGCATGCCGGATGTCTGGCTCAAGCTGATGCAGATACTGATGCGCCATGCACATCCCGATGTTCATCTTACGAATTTCTGAAAGCATGGTTGCCATTGAGAGAGTGGTAAACGACTGAAACTCATCGAGATACAGCCAATGAGGCCGTCGCTGTTGTTGCGGCGTATCAGCCCGGCTCATCCCTGCCAGTCCGAGGGTGGTGACCAACAAACCTCCAAGCAGGGCAGCGCTATCTGTTCCAATCTGTCCAACACTGAGATTAACCAGCAGGATCTTCCCCTGATCCATAATGCTGCGCAGTGAGAGCGGCCGCTTCGGTTCAACAAGGATGCGATACAACCTGGGATCCGAGAGAAACGCGCCAATCTTGCTCTGGATTGGGGCGATGGCTTCGGCGCGATAGCGATAGGAATAACCTTTGAATTCCTTCAGCCAGAAATCCCGTACCGGTGGATGCTCAACATTGCGGGCGATGTGCTCCCGAAACGATTTATCCGTGAGTACCCGCTGGATATGGGTAAGGTCAGATGCAGGTTGATCCAGGAGTGCCAAAAGAGCATTGCGAAGGATATACTCCATCCGCTGTCCCCAGGCCTTCTCACCCCAGAGCTTGCGGAAGACCTCCATCATGCCGGACGCCGCCATTGGACGACGTTCTCTTGGAACGCGTTTGAGTGGATTGTATCCATAGGGCTGATGCCAATTCGTAACATCGAAATAGATCACATCGTCTTTTCGATGCTCAGGAATAGTGGCGGCAATGCCCGCAATAAGATCACCATGCGGATCCAGTAGCGTTACCCCCTCACCTTTTGCGATATCCTGTTGGATCATGTTTTCTAGCAAGGTCGATTTTCCAACACCAGTCCGCCCGATTATGTACATGTGGCTCAGACGATCCCGCATTTGGATGCCAAAGCGTCGATAAGGCTGCCTGGCATTGGTCTGGCCGAGAAGGATGCTGCTGTTATAGTTTCGTCTCACATAGGCAGTGTGACCTTTAATGGGACGTCAGGTAAGTAGGTAAGAATTGTCGTGTTCGTCAAGTTTCCTCATCTAAGCCACTTGCTGCTTTCGCCGTACATTTATGGGTATGGCACCGACAGATTTGTCCCTAGAAGCATTTATCCGAATTTACAAAGAGAAATTCAATGAAGATATTTCTCCTGAAGAAGCCCGTATTATGGCAGCAGAATTTCTGTCATTATATGAGCTGTTGTATGTGCGTCTTGACCAACTGTCGAAGGATCCGGGCGGTAGATAATTGTACTTATACCAAATCTTAACCATATCCGAGTACATAAAGTAATGGATGTTTGAATACTTATCTCATATTTTGTATGCGTGCAAACGGATCCATACTATATGTTGATAAATTTTTTTAAGTTTGTCCTTGAATTTGCGATTCGGCGGTACTAGGTTAGGTAATAAGGAGTAGGGCAGTTCTTCTTCGATATGAAGCCAGTCAATAATGATTGGATGCATATGGGTGTTAATGTCAGAGGGGATCACCTTGAGTTTAGCCAGAGATATTCTGGGTAAAAAGCGGGGGGTAATAGAAGTCAGATACGGTAACAGTATGAGGACGTATCCAATATTATCAAACGCATTTAATCCACACCACGTTCTTTGCCATATCAATACCTATATGGTATGGTACAAAATGGAAGGAAAGGGAGTGTCATGACCGACACCCCACTCCCAGAACAAAGCAGTGTTCAACTAGCTCTTTCCAACCCTCTTCTTTATCCACTCGTACAATCTAACGAGCGCGTGCACCGCGACGATCATAGTGAATATTGGCAAAAAAGGTGCAAGAAGTATATTCACGCTATCCATTGCCGTGCACATACTTTCAGGCGCATATTGGTCAATATGAAAATATTGCCAGGTTTCCGCGCACGCACCGACTTCATGGATGGCGTGCGATATTTTGTTCGAGGTTTTTTGAGAAGACATTCTTCTCCCTCCCTAAGTTATCGGAATTGGGATCCAAGCTACAACTAGACCCAATTCCGGGGTTGAAATTTTTGGAGGATTTGAAGAAGGGGCGGCTTGAAAAAGTCGCCCTTTTTTCCTCCGTGGACGTATTTTTTTCATCTATTTCATAAGACTCTCCTTAGTTGCTTATTGTACCACACGAAAAAAAAGCAGCTATGAACCGTAGCCCATGCTGCCAAAAGCGCCATTTTCGCTCGTCGCGAGGAATGTTGCGGACGAACGAAGCAAATAATTTTTTGAGGCATTTTCACGACGGCCCCTCGCGTATAAATGACATGCTATACTCCTCAAGGTTGCTGTTCGTTGTTCATACTTGGAACATCATATTTTATTCATATAATTGCGTAATGCTGGCTTTTCAACCAAACATGCGAAAAAAAAAGCAGCAGAAACGTAATTTTTGCAAATCTATAATCTTTTTAGTTTAAAAAAAACCTAAGTTGCATGAATTGGAAGCATAAGGTGATATAAGATGGATAAGCAAATCGAAAACGTAAATCCGCAGAGTCTTTGTGATCTTATCAATGAGGTCGTTCAAAAACGCTTTGCAGGAAACATTTCTGAAGCGGCCGCAACTTTTGACAAGGCACGAAATAAGAAACGAATGCAATTCGAATTTTCGAGAAATGCTCTTACTCAGATAATTGAAAATAAACAAAAAATAACGTATTTGCACCTTGAGATGATTGCTGACTATCTTCAGATACCAGCAGGTGTATTTTTATTGTTTTCCAGAATTCGAGCAGATAAGCGAGACGAGACAGCGATTGAAGCGATTGAAGCACGAACAGATATCTTGGCTTTGCAGGAGCTTCTAAAATGGATATCAGCTGAGGAAATTTCGGGCGACTTGATTACCTTGGATGATTTGAATTTTACATACCTTGATAGTTGGGCCCGGAAGTTCCGATTGGCAAAAAAAAGAATTAGCATGAAAGGTGATACTTAACTTGAGTGTATAAGAGCCATCATTCCTCTGTAAGGGTTCGAACGTCCTGCATTACTGCCCGCCATTACAAAAAACTTACAATTGTATTACACTGTCGAAATGCGTGTGATTTTAGGCGCATTTTGTTTGATGCAACAGACAGGTTTTCGTGTCATTGAGTAATCCAGCGCGAAAGTTCGAACCTCATATGCAATTTTACGTTCGAGAACAGATTGAAAAGGTTAGAATAAGCTATGCCGAAAAAATCTATCCGTTTTGGAGTGGTTGATGGATGCGGTTTTCGAGCCGCTACGTGGAACCTCACAGTGTCTGCGGGTGAAGGGCCATCGGAAGTTTATTTATCATGCCGCGAGTTAAAGGGTGCGATTCATACTAGTTTTCATCCATCCGGAAAATGGCATGCTACGTTTACTCAAAAAACATTTGATGAAGATATCAAAGACGTTAGTCCTCCTGACGCAAATCGATTTATCCAAAAGTGGCAACGGCCACCGGAAGTTAAGCCGGGCATTACCTTGGCACTCAAAATTATTACTCCCTGGAACGCGGTGCAAACAGAAATTGTACCTGGCAGCAAAAAATTCAGTGAAATCAAGAGTGCACAAGAGCCTAAAGCTAACCAAGTGCTTATAGTGTTTTTAAATCCGAACGAAAAAATCGAAATCACAAACTTTGATGAGATCGGAAGGTTAGAACTTAACACTGGTGAAATAGTGGTTGTTCTACATCATGAAATCCAGATACCTAAACCAAACATTCCAAAGGAGAGCAAAGGTACTCTTGTGAAGGGGCGAAGCAAAGAGGATTTAGAAAGTGATAATGTCAAGGGCTTGATTTTCGCTGATGAACCTAATGGAACCAGAGTACTTTGGGATTGTGCAGTAGAAAGTAAGAAAACCTCTTGAAAGGAAGGACATATAACTCCACTGCAAAGGCTCCGATGTCCTTCATATTCTGCCGCTTAATCGTGCTAGTATGAGATCGTTAGATATGACTAAAACTGCTATCAAAGCAAAAACAGTTTTTGAAGACGCATTCAAAATATTCCTCGAAAAAGAGGGAGAAAATATCCTCAACGATGTGGCAGAGCGTAATCTGTGTGCGAGGCTTTCTTTTTATATAGAAACCATCTTAAGTAAGAACGGTTTAGATAATTATTTTTCCGACCCAGAATACAATAGAAAACAGAACGGGAAGGTGAAAACTATTTTAGATAGTGAGATGCATGTTATTCCCATACAATGTGACATTGTTGTTCATACCAGAGGAAAGGAAGTGCAATATGATAATCTTATTGCTATTGAGATGAAGAAA
Source organism: uncultured Sneathiella sp. (assembly GCF_963973085.1). Classification (GTDB taxonomy): domain Bacteria; phylum Pseudomonadota; class Alphaproteobacteria; order Sneathiellales; family Sneathiellaceae; genus Sneathiella. The sequence goes on along the minus strand of NZ_CAXAXA010000003.1, from coordinate 14,497 downwards.
GCGCACCGGCCGCAGTTGGAAAAAACTAATGATCAAAATCGGCTAAGAGCATTAACAAAAGATAGCTATGATGGCGTTTGGTCTGCAGACGGGGAAACCCATCCCGAACACGTCTGTGGGTATGCACTAGGGGTATATATAGAAATAAATTTAAACCAAAAGACGAGCCTGCTAGAATATTACCAAAAAGGTGAAAAAGTCTCCGAAAATTCTTGTAGTTTCTAGCTTAAAAATGGACGCTTGAGAGAAACCTCAATTACAACAAATTTATAATCGCATTACAGTTCCAGAACACACGTTATTTCAGGCCCATTTTGATTGGCGTAACTGGACAGGTTCTAATGTCCTCTATTGCCCCCCGCAATTACACAACATTTCACAAAAAAATCTAGACGGGTGAATTTGATAAAATAACCAAGTGCGAATAGCTCTAAGAAAGTTGCCTCTAGTTATTTTCTAGCTTCTTTCCTCTATAAGAACTCTAACGTCCCTCAACAACTTTTTCCAACCCATGCTTCTACGAAGCACTATGTCTTATGCCAGTCTTGTATATAATAAGACAATGTTTTTGAATGATTTGATAGAGAACTGGAAAAATAAGCGAGCCGAGAAACGAGCAGAGGAAGCTAGAGTCAATGCTTTGTTTGAGGAATTCTTGGAGGAAACCAAGCCACATACGCCAAGAGCAACAAAACACCCGCAGGCTGCATTGTATAGACATGCTTGGAAACGTGCTGTTATTCTCAGCTTTCTATTTAAAGATATTCCAAACTCAGATAGGCACTATTTGTTTGAAAAGTTTGCAAAGATTGCTGCTAAAAAATATTACCGCGTAGCTCCCTCTAATGCTTATGGCACGGTACAATTAAAAATGTCACCCGAAGCCGCGAGTAAGTTATTTGACAAAGAAAAAGATATTTTGTTCCCAGTCGAGAAGAAGATTGAGAAGACAAGCAAATTTGCCTGCATTTATATTGGTGTAGATGATAATAGGAGGTACTACATCGGCCAAACTATGGGCGCACCTGAGTTTAGATGGGTTCAGCATCGGGCTCATAATACTGGACCATTCAAACAAGGTGCTGAATATATAAAGTGGGACGTGTTAGAGAGAAATGTCGAATTAGCGGATTTGAATCAAAAGGAATCTTATTTCATTGGCTTCTACAATTCGTTTGAGAATGGATACAATGATACGCGGGGCAACGACTTTCAAGCCTATCAGCAAGGTTTAAACGACAAGCATTAGCGATGCAACGGATGCGACCTTCAAATCGATATAAAAATTGTAAGTCGTACTCCCTCAGTTCTAATTTATAAGCTCGCCCACTTTCTCTCATCACTAAAACAATTAAAAGTCTCTGTCACTCTTCTGTAAGGGTTCTAACGTCCTTCAGTACTGCCCGCAATTACACAACATTTCACAAGAATATCTAGACGGGTGAATTTGATATAATAACTACCTTCTGCATTATTATGTCAGCATAAAAAGCTTACACATGGCTAAGAAAATCAATAATAACTACAGTAAATATGACTGGCCGGTTGCTTTCGCTCAGAGCTACCTTTTGATTGCAAAGCTCGCTTGTCAAGAGTTACTAAGTGACTCTGAGGATAAACGACACAAGGCAGAGGATATCTTTGTTTATGGTGTTCCAGATCTGTATGTTCCCATTGTTTTTAATATTAAGCATGGAATCGAGGTCTTTATAAAATCTCTTAGTATTTTTATTGATGAAACTTATGACGAAAGAACCCATGACATCAAAAAGCTATTCCAAGACGTTAAGCCACGTATATTGAAAGGGCTGCATCCAACAGATAGACCTTATTATGATAATCTTACACAGGACGGAGTTAACGAAATCAAAAACGCACTGAGTCAAATTGAGACCTTAATTAATGAATTTTATCATCTTGATTTTCTAAAATCTAAAATCAATCAAAACTATACGTTTAGTGATATACAGAATGATTTTTTTAGGTATCCTGAAAATAAAACAGGGATTCAGATTAATTGGGAGCCAGTACTTAGGGATTTGTCGAAAGAAGACGTGGAGCAAATTTTATCCAAGGTTAATGAATTGTATGAAAATTTCAATAAAGTTAGTGCTGCACTGTCTATCCTTTCTCGAAGTACTAATAAGCAAGAATCTGAAGATTAAGAAAGATATTATTGTCATTCATCTGTAAGGGTTCTAACGTCCTTCAGTACTGCCCGCAGTAAGAGATTCCGAGGCATTTGTGGTCTTATGCGATATGGTTTTTTGGCTTGAACAGTGACTTTTTGACCTTTCAAGCTGGGGTTCGAACATAGTTTTTGAATGATGTGGCGGCGAGTCGCTTCATCGCCTTGTTCAAACTCAAATCTGGCTTGTTTTAAGAACGAAATGGCCTCTTTGACGGGTTCGAACATATTCTGACTTGGAGCCTGCTCCAACTGTTGCTGAAGCCGTAATCGCTCCATTTCCAACGCCGCTTGTTTTTTAGTAAAAGTTGCATCGTCAATTAATGATGAGATGCGAAGATCAGTCAGGCCATCCAGCTTCTTCTCAACGCTCCTGAGCGCTTTTTCTTTGCTTTGCCGAGCTTTCTCAACGTTCGCTGAAATATTTGTGCGCAGCGCCTCAAGCTCCAGCAGCGCCCAGTCATGAAATTCCTGGCTTATTTCTATCTGCTTGAGATGCTCCTGGAACTGTTGGTCTAATTCTCTGGCTTCTATGGATTTTTCAAGGCATTTTGGCTGCCTGCGTCTGGTGCAATGGTAATAAACATACCGCGAGCCAAAGCGGTTAGCCTTATGCTCCGCAGTGACGGAGAGACCACATGCGCCGCAGGTAAGAAGGCCCTTATAGACAAACTCATACTTCTTGGGACGGGGATTGCTCGATTTATGCAGGATCTTTTGCGCATACTCAAACTGATCCAGAGTGATCATGGGTTTATGCTTTCCAGGATATAGCCGACCATTCCATTGGATGACGCCTGCATAGAATTTGCTACCAAATATCCTGTAGACATTACTCAACGAGATTATACGACCACCACGCGTTTTTCTGAGCCGTGTCGTCAGAGCCCAATCATTTTGAGCAATGCGGGCAATCTCGCTGGGTCGCATGTTTTCCTCAATCAATTTCTCCCACATGCATTGCACGAGCTTAAAGCGCTCGGGATCTGGTTCGATTTCTCCGGTTTCCCTGTTGTTGACATATCCAATGGGCGCGGAGTTCGGCCAGCCTCCCTTGCTGACTTTTGTACGGTTGCCGCGTTTGACATTTTCACTGAGGCTGTCGACATAATATTTGGAATAGCCGAATGTGATGGAGAGCATGAATTTGCCCTGGCTGTTATTCTCGAAGGTGAAAGTGGCAAAGCGGAGATCCTTCAAATACCCTTGGTCGAGGAGATAGATAATGCGCCCGCCATCCATGGAGTTGCGGGCCAGGCGGTCGGGATGCCAGGCAAGGATACCGTCTGCCTCTCCTGCCTCGATGCGGGTCAGCATTTCGTTGAATACAGGCCTGCCCGGCGCTTTGGCGCTCATGGCCTCTTCAAAGTTCTGAACGATCTCCAGGCCGGTATCGGCGGTGATGAGTTTGGCCAGTTCCTGTCGTTGCGACTCAATAGAGAGGATCTGACGATCCTCAGCTTCCGATGATTTGCGGCAATACAGGAAATACCTCATAGAACGTGATCGTATCTTAACGTTAACTTCCTATTTTTTCGAATCCCGCTCCCATGGATTCCTACCCTTCCTCGCGAGATCACGCCAGACTTCGCCGCAACGTTTCAGAAATCCCTGCAGGTTGCGACGCGCGCGCCGTTTATCCTTTGCACTCAGGTTTTTATAGGCTGTCCTAGGAAGCTTCAGGTTCTTGTGGTGTTTATGTTTCATGGGTACAGCTTAGCGCTGAACCTGAATTGCTGTAGAGGAGCGGACCTGGCGTGCGCGGCAAGGGGGCCTGTCTTTGTCTTCCGTGCCCGGCCTCTATGCTGTCGGGATGACAGATAAACAACAAACACAAAGGAATAAAAATCAGGCACAGGGCGAGCCCGTGATCTCACTGGTGACCGAAGGGGGTATGCTTGCGGAACTGCTCTATGACAGCGCAGAGGGCAAAACAGGATTCGCCGTTTGGCGGAACGGAAAATGCGAGTTTAAAAACACCGTCACAGTGGCTGGTCAGGCCTATTGCCCCTATAGCCCCGGCAATAATATTCTCAAACACAAGGTCGTGCTGTTGCCCTCGGATGTGCAGGATTATGGATCTGACGACAGCCTGATCAGGGAGATCGAAGCCTTCCTTGATCGCTATGTCGACCTGTCACCTGAATTCAAGCGACTAACCTGCCGCTATATCCTGCTGACGTGGCTGCATGACCGGTTTAACGAACTGCCCTATCTACGCCTGCGGGGTGATTATGGTACAGGCAAGACGCGGTTCCTGCTGGTCGTGGGCGCGCTGTGCTATAAGCCGATCTTCGCCAATGGGGCATCAACGATCTCACCGCTGTTTCATCTGCTTGATGCCTTCAAGGGAACGCTTATCCTCGATGAAGCGGATTTTCGTTTCTCTGACGAGAAAGCCGATATGATCAAGATCCTGAACGCCGGAAATGTGCGCGGTATCCCGATCCTCCGCACCATGATGACGAACAAGAAGGAGTTTGATCCACGCGCCTTCTCCGTGTTTGGCCCGAAGATTATTGCAGGTCGTGGACGCTATGAGGATCCTGCGCTTGAAAGCCGCTGCATCACTGAAGAGACGGCACCCAAAAAGCTGAGACCCGATATCCCGTTGAACCTGCCGGGGGACTATGAGCGGGAGGCACTTACCCTACGGAACAAGCTACTGATGTACCGGTTCCGGAACTTTCATACAACCAGCATCGATCCAGCCCTCGCGAACCCTGAGATCGATAACCGGCTGAACCAGATTTACCTGCCGCTCCTGAGCGTGGCCAGGGATCCACTCGTGCAAGCAGAGATCGCATCGCGCCAGCGACAGGGTCAGAAGGACCTTGCAGCGGGCCGTTGTCCTTCAATGGATATACAGGTACTGGAAATCACACGACACCTGATAGCGGACCGTCCCTTGCCGTTAAAGGAGATCGCCGATGCGTTCCAGGTAAAGTACGGCGAAACTTATCCTGCCGTTGTTAGCAGCCGCGCCATCGGATCCCTGCTCCGCACCCGCTTTAATCTCAGAACCAGCAAAAGCCACGGCAATTATGCCCTTCCCGTTTCTGAACAGGCAAAACTCCGTCAGCTGTTCATCCGCCATGGCCTGATATCTGTCGACGATGCTTCGTCAGATGATGATATCAGGATAATTCCCCTGGAGAACGGGGAGTTGGGGGAGGCGGACATGATGCCCACAATCCATTAACTGTTAGCGGTGTCGTCTCGATAATAGGGCGTAAGGAGCAATCTGATGTCCCCTATATCCCCAGCCTCCTGCAAGGAGTGTCCGACAGGGAATTGCAAGCTTGTTATCCTATACTGGCTGTTCCGCCCCGACTTGTCATTTCTGCCAGCTTACCCCGTCTGCCCTGTTCTTTGAAATTCCTTACACTCTTTGTTGTCGGCGGAACGTCTGTTCTCTGACGGCCTATGAACAAGAAACTTCCCTGTTATCTCAAGACCTACCGCAAACGCGCGGGACTTACGCAGAAGGAACTTGCGCACCTGCTGGGGATTTCGGATGACACCGTGATCTCGAAGCTTGAGCACCGGAGACGGAAGCCGAGCCTCAAGATAGTCATAGGCTGCCAGCTCCTGTTTGGAGAAAAAGCGGAAAATATCTTTCCAGACGCCCTTTCGGAAATTAAGGCAGATGTCAGGAAACGCATCCGCCGCCACGATTTGTCAGATAAAAATCCATCTTTATGAAGAATGACCAGGTTGATGATCACCGCATTTTGGCACTCACCGTGGCCTCACAGCGGATGGGTTATGTGGTTCTGGAGGGCAGCAACTTTCTCGTGGAATGGGGATGCCAGGATCTGCGGCATCTCTCACATCAAAAACAGCTGGAGAAGGCCTGCAAGACGATGGCCTGGTATCTTCCGGACCTGATTGTACTGGAAGATGTCCAGATGGCAGGCTGCCGCAAGGGAGCCGCTTCAAGACGGCTGGTGACAGATATCAGGAAGGAAGCCGTCCGCCGCAGGATTGGCATCACCTTCGTCAGCCGCCTCGAAGTCCGCCGGCATTTTGCAGATCAGGGTGGGGCGAACAAGGATCTGGTTGCACGGATTGTCTGCAATCATCTGCCGGAATTGATCCGCCTCCTTCCCGAGCCGCGCCGGACCTGGCAGCCGGAGCAGCATTGCATGCCGGTTTTTGAAGCGGCGAGCATGGCTATTGTCTGCCGGCAGAAGGCATGAAGGCAACCTTCGCGACCGTCCTCCTTTGACCGCTGCGCCTGAATGATCGGGCACAGCATGCACAGGAGGACAAGATGAACACAAAGACCAAAACCAAACAGATCCGTATCCTGAATGATAACCTGCGCCGTACGCGTACGGGTGGGCAAGTCGTCATCACTTCAGGCCTCCATGGCCTGGGCCAGCAGCGGGTCCGCCAGATCCTCAAGGAGGTTGCGGCGTTCGAAAACTTCAATGCGTATAATGATCCCCACAGTGAGCATGATTGCGCCGTCCAGCAAATTGATGGACAGAAAATCATCTGGAAGATCGATTACTATGATCTCAGCCTACGCTATCACTCGGAGGATCCGGCAGATCCCAGCAAGACCTGCCGCGTGCTCACGGTCATGTTGGCGCATGAGTATTAGGATGGTCGTCACTTACACTCCACGAAATCGTGGAGTGTTTTTTTGACTGCTATCCGTACTATTTATCCCCGAATTTGATAAATGGTACGGATAGCAGTTATCATATGAGTTGCTTGAGAAGGACTAAAACATGAAGGGTCATAAGGACCTGACCAAACCATCATTTCATCATGCCTGGGATGTTCTGGATTCGTAATCGCGTCCACATACTCCAAATATCCACTCACTCCGCCGCAATCTTCTGGTGGACAGGCCCTTTCCCCGGCCACACATACTGGGGCCTTCATGTGCAATTCCAAATCAGTATATGATTCCTCAACATCAATTTCGTGACACCAATTATCACCAAAATCGTAATAATATGAAAATCGGGAAACACCGTTTAAAACGTCACCAATTGTATAATTGCGCTCATCCAAACTGTCGGTCTCGCCGATTTCTTCTTCATCATCTGGCATGTGATATTCTCTACCATCAATCAAAAAGGAATGAAGATGGCAATCCGACCACTCCATGGCTCCCTGAAGGACGCCGTGTAACTCTGGTAACGTCAGTTCGTGCGAAACAATCACCTGTCTCCAGATTACCGGAGTAATATCTTTCAGTGCTATCTTTAGCTTTATTTTTCTATTCATTTCCAGATCATTTCATGTCTTGTTTAAAAGACAATCAGTTTTTTAATATGGGGACAGGAGTGCTTCGCCTGTATCCCCATATTTGGAGATTTCCTATCTGCAACCATAGTGATCCTGTATAAAAAATACTGTCACCTTTTCATGAAACCGTATTTCCTGACTTCATAAGAATAGTGCCCAGATTCTTATTCCTCACCCCGAGCCTTTTCACTTCCTTAAACTTCTCCCAAGCCAGCCATTTTCCTGTCTGCTTTGGTATCACTCGCATTAGGTATATTCATGATATTTGGATTCGTTATTTAGGAGTGTTTTTTCTATTAGTTTATGGTAGTGAAGAATAAGGATGTATTCTTGGTTTGGGGGTGAAGATGAATCTGTTATTCCGACGGAGTCAGGCTTGGGGAAAGATGGGCGGTGCCAAATTCAAGCTCTGGGGAAAAGTAGAACTTAATGAGGACGAGCAGGAGATTGTAAAGAAATACCGCTTTGATAATGCCATGCTGATCGAAGCCATCCAGCCCAAACTGGTCCGTAACAGTGTCGCTATAGGTGTTCTCGTGTTCCTGGCGGCGGCGGGCATTAGTGCGTCTCTGTTTGGAACACCGGTCGGTGTTACCGTAGGAGTAGTGGCGGCTTGTGCTGCCGGTTACGGATATTTCCATGAGAAGCGCGAAACCATCTATGTGAAAGACCTGATCCATGGCCGCCACTTTACGTGCGACAGTGTTATCGATCTCGCGCGTAAAGAAGCGTGGCTGGAAACCATTACCGCCTTCCTGCGTCAGGTGATGGAAAGCGCCAAGCATTGGGATGGAACCGAACGATATCCGATCGAGGCTCTACCGAAGGACGAAGCCCGTCAGGTGATCATCAGGGGCCTTTGATTGATGCTGGAGATCGCCGCCCGTCTCCACGCTTTTCTGCATGGGTTGTTCCGTCCGACGGATGAAGCCGAGACCAGAATGCTCTTTGACAAGGTGGAGCGGCTCTTCGTCCGGACAAAATTGGATGAGCCGAGAGGGCGTGAGCTGCTCATTGAGACATTGACGGAGCATGTGCTTGATAGCTTCGGATGCCGGGCAGATCATCCACAAAGGGCGGTTGTCTCATCCTTTATCTCGCAAATCTTCGACTATGAAGGATTGTTTATCCTGCCACCTGTGGATTGGCGCGATAGACATACCATCACCGAGTATTGGGAAATCCGCGATCAACTCAATACGCAGCGAGCCCTGCTCGAAGATTTTGACGCAAGCTGCCACCTGTTACAGCGCGTTGTGATCGAGTGTCTGGAGCCTGTCTATACCGCCTGCCCCGCACTTCTCGCTGTAGCGGAGACCAGCCAGGATATCACGGTTCAAACTAACCTGATCCGCAGTATCGGGAATATCGCGGACGTCACTGAAAGACTGCTCACGATCCCGTTTGCCGAAGAGCTGGAAAAAGCAGGATTGCTGCCCCATCACCGCGAATGGCTGGATCGGAATTTGATCATTGCCTCTGGCGGAAATCCCGCTGACCCAAAGGGATTTAACCGATTGCTCAAGATGCCCGGTAAATCCGACATCAAAGATCCGGGCGACATGATAGAGACCTATCTTGGAGGAACACCCTTAAAGCGCCTTTTCGACCAGACAATCGACTTTACCATCCCCACAAAGACACGCTTCGAGCATCACCATATCATTGCAGGCTCCGGACATGGAAAGACACAGACCCTGCAATATCTGATTGCTAAAGATCTAGAGGCGGTAGCGGCAGGGGAACGGAGTGTGATCGTCCTCGATAGCCAGGGTGATCTGATCCGCAATATCTCCAAATTGGACGAGTTCGCCCCCGGCGGAAGCCTGCGTGAGCGTATTGTTATCATTGACCCCACAGATGTTGAATGGCCGGTATCGCTTAACCTGTTCGATGTCGGTATCGACCGCCTTAGGGAATACGAACCGTTGGAGCGGGAACGGCTGACCAACTCCATCCTGGAGCTGTATGATTTTGTTTTGGGCTCCCTTCTCTCTGCCGAGATGACCCAGAAGCAAAATGTCATCTTCCGCTATGTGACGCGCCTGATGCTGTATATCCCTGATGCCACCATCCATACCTTGCGGGAACTGATGGAACCGGGAAGCAAAGAGAAATTCCAAACTTATATTGATAAGCTGGAGGGGACCGCCAGGCATTTCTTTGAGACGGAATTTTCCTCAAGGGAGTTCGAGCAGACAAAAAAACAGGTGCTCCGCCGCCTCTGGGGAATATTGGAGAACCAGACCTTTGAGCGGATGTTTTCCCATCCCCGCTCGAAGCTTGATCTCTTTGCCGAGATGAATGCGGGCAAGATCATTCTCATCAACACTGCCAAGGACCTTTTGAAAGAACAGGGCACCGAAATCTTTGGGCGTTTCTTCATTGCCCTCATCGCCCAGGCTGCGCAGGAACGGGCCACCTTATCGGAGGCCAAACGCATACCGACCTTCGTCTATATTGATGAGGCCGCCGACTATTTCGATCGCAATATCGGCATCATCCTGAGCCAGGCGCGGAAATACTCAGTGGGCATGGTGCTTGCGCATCAATATCTCGGGCAGCTGGAGCCGAAGTTGCAGGAGGCCTTTGCCGCCAATACCTCGATCAAGTTTGCAGGTGGCGTCTCGGCCCGTGATGCCAGAACGCTTGCGCCCATGCTCTATTGTGACGCATCGCTCATTGAAGCTCAGCCCAAGGGGCATTTTGCCGCCTATATACGCGGCGTGACCAAGACGGCGCTCCCATTGAAGTTTCCGTTCGGATATCTCGAAGATAAGCCGCACATGACGCAGGAAGAACGAGCGGCCCTTCAGGAAGTAATGCGAGAACGTTATGCGGTTCATTATTCGAAGTTGACTACTGAGAGCGCACCTTTTGCGGCAGATAGCAAAGAAAATATCCCTGATAATAATCCGAACGAAGTATCGCCTGTAGATTCAGTCGGTATGTCAAAAAGCACAAACGTCGCAACGGAGCCTGACATTACTGATACGACGGCCAAGCCGCAATGGTAGGGCTTTAAGATGGATCGCCCGTCACAAGATAACTTCGATAGCCTGTCCCGGCGCAAGCGCACCCGCCCTTTTAGCAGCGGCAAACGGGTTACGCCGCAAGAACGAGATCTTCTATGGTTTGAAAAAATCCATCAGCATGGCCCTCTGCCCGCAAGTTACCTGCATGCCTTCTCCAAACATCTCCGTCGCAACGAGAAGCGGGCACAAGACCGCCTGACCGATCTCTTTAACGAAGATCGCACACCACATGGCGGACCGTATTTGGCTCGGCCGCTCCAGCAGTTCCGTACTCTCGATAGTCGCTATAACGAACTTGTATATGAGTTGACGCCCGCGTCAGAAAAAGCGTTGCGGGAGCATCGCCTCTATCACGAGGCGGCCACTCGGCAGGCAGGTCCCTGGCTGCATCGCTTCATGGTCAGCTGTATAACGGCTTCGATTGAGCTTTCAGCTCAGAAGCATGAAAATATTACCTACATACCCCAGCATGAAGTCCTGGAACGCGCCGGAACGGAACTCAGGTATCCCACTCGCATACAGGATCCGAAGACCGGCAAGTCCTACACTAAAGACCTGATCCCCGATGCGTTGTTCGGCCTGGCGTATTCTGTCAAAGGAAAAAGCTATTACCGCTTCTTCCTCCTCGAAGCCGACCGGAGCACGGAGCCTGCTACTTCCAGCAACTTTCATCGCAAGAGCCATCTTCGCAGCTTGTTACAGTACCGTGAGTATATCGGCAAAGGCCTGTACAAAAACCATCTCGGCCTTACCTCCAGTCTGATGGTGCTGAATGTCTTTACCGAAGAGGCAAAGCTGGACAGGATACTTAAACTCACGACCGAGCTGTCATGGCCGCACGGCAATTCATATATGCTGCATAGGACATGCGAACAGTTCGGGCTCATCTTCAAGCCACCCAAGGTAATGCCGGAATTACTTGAAGGAGCTTGGCAGCGGGGCGGTCAGAGTGATTTCCTCATCTCCAGTCCGTAACTGAAAAATAAGGGGGACGGTGGCCACCGTCCCCCTTGCTCCCGTTACGGGAGCGTCGTCAGGCTATCTTCTGGATGCCAGGTCCTCAAGATGCGACACAATCTCGTCATAGACCCAGCCGATCCGGTTATTGCCGAGTCTGACCCTCCTGGGCCACTTCCCGGCCTGCTCCAGCCGCAGGATATGCTGACGTGAATAGGGCTGCATGGTCTTGAGTTCCTTCCAATCGATGATCCTCATCGCGATCTCTCCTATAAAAGGGAGTACCGCGATACTCCGGGTTGACAAAACCCAGGGCGCGTTGAGGATAGCAAAATAATCCGATTACGGGCAAGAAAAGAGAATCAACACAGGCTCCGGCTGCCCATGGCCGTGGTTTACACCTCTGAATAAGCCCTGCAATGCCTCGCGCCAGAATAAAATTTGGAACATACGGGAACCTCTCACAAAGTTGATATGTGAACATACCGCATGCTGTGGCTCACAGAGTGGATTACAGTCATATCCTGCTCGGTGACAGCGGTCGTTACTTGGTTAGCTTGGGTGTCCTCTTTAACTCATGGAGGACACAATGACATGTACAAATATTTCTCACTCTTCTCAGGTATCGGCGGCTTCGAGCTCGGCATCGGAAACCGCGCGGAATGTGTTGGATTTTCCGAAATCGACAAGCATGCCGTCACTGTCTACGAACGGCATTTCCCAACACATCGAAACTTCGGGGACATCACCGCGATCAACCCTGCAGATCTGCCGGATTTCGACCTGCTGGTTGGGGGCTTCCCTTGCCAGGCTTTTTCAATCGCTGGAAAACAACAGGGATTTACCGATCCCCGTGGCGCCATCTTCTTTGATGTCCTCCGATTGCTTGACGCTAAGCGGCCTCAGCTTTTCCTGCTTGAAAACGTAAAAGGGCTTCTCGGTCACCAACAGGGGGAGACGTTCAAAGCCATCATCTAAGCGCTTGATGAGCTGGGGTATGACCTCCAATGGCAAGTGCTTAACAGCAAGGATTATGGTGTCCCGCAAAACCGGGAACGGGTATTCATTATCGGACATCTTGGAGGCACAGCCAGACCCGAGGTATTTCCTCTCGCCCCGTGCTATCAGGAAGGTGATGGCAACCCGCGGCATTGTGCCAATACCCTCACAACCATGTATCACAAATGGGTCACGTCGGGCACATATGTTCTGGAAGGTAAAGCCGATGGGCTGATACCAAGGGTTCGTCGCTTCACTCCGATGGAGTGTGAGCGGCTACAGGGCTTTCCCGACAGATGGACGGAAGGTATCGGTGATGCAGAACGCTACCGATGCCTTGGCAATGCCGTCACCGTCAATGTCATAGACGCCATCACTGACCGCCTCCTCCCAACCAAACCCCGCTTCGGCGGGGTTTCTTTCACGATAATTCTGCCGAGCGATAGTTGAATGCGCTGGAATTTGTATCGTGAGAACCTACTAAAACCTTTTGAAAGGCGACCCATATCATCTGCGACTGATTGAACCACATGGTTTTGGCTCTTAATGGCCTGAGCAACGAGTGAAATACTTCCGAGGCACCGCTTGGTTTCGGCAATCCCTTAATCGTCTTGCGTGATTTGGATGTACTGAAGCCATGGGGAAAGATGTAGCGTGCCGAAAACACTTGGGTTACTCCTTATAAGAACATCCCTGCATAACTAAAACAGTTCGACTCTTGTTCACAGATCACTTCCTAAGTAAAGTCGCTCGCTGCCGATTTGATTTTGCGCTCGCTCACGTATCCGTTGGCGCGCCCGCTTTACATAATTTGCGTCAATAAGCTCTTCTACACTGAGATCCAACAAACAACTCACTAATATTGCAACAGATTTATCAGAAAGCTTAAACTCAACGGGCAGTAGCGGTGGGTGGGCATCTTTTAGTTCTTCAAGGGATGTAAAAAATGCTCTCAAAAAATCCGCTTTTGATGTTCGCGACGTTTCAAGTGTTGCACTGGTCAAAGGATCTAAAGGTTGAACACATGCTTCTCCAGCAAAATGGGCTATAGCTCGTATGAGCTCATCCATTTCAGGCCAATACTTTAAATCGAACTGACCTTTCAGATTATCAATTTTTTCTTTCACAAACTTTTTGTAGAGATGATTTTGTTCCGTCGCTCTATCGAGCCATTTATGTATCGAATAATCCTCAGTTGAGAGGAAACCGCCATCACTTTCAAGTTTTGATCGTTTTCTCAACAAGCGCGCCAGTTTTTTTGCGGTATCAGCAATTTCATCATTAACCTCTTCCAAAGTATCCCGGATATTACGTAGTTCCGAAATTTGCTCAGGAGACCAGAATGCTGTTGTTGATAGTATCGTTGCTGCGAAATGTTTTTTCTGTTCAAAAGTCAGCTTCGAATCCAACTCTTCATTCACTGATCGCAGTTCATCCTGCCTATTCTGCAGTCTGTCTATAACCTTAACTTCGCTGCGCAGTATCTTATTTTCTACATAGTATTGGCGGGTTTCCTGTAAGATCTTTTCCATAGCACGTCACTCTTTCAAAAAGTTGATCTGGACAAAATCATAACTCTTTTGAATTCGGTTCTTGGTACCGGAATGGAATAAAGTTTCTGTAGCTACAGGTACCTATTATGTGGCCTTACTCTATCGTGTTAAAAGAAAACACCCTATAATATCAATGACTTGAACAGTATGGAACATAGTGTTCAAAATAGTAATTGATTGTCAATGAATAATTTACACTATACCGGGCGGCATGAAGGCATTTCATTTCTTTATGACCGGGAGGGGCGGCGGAAGTATTTGGGGCAGCAAGAGCGAGCAAGGCTTTTAGAGATCATCGATACCCTTCCCTCCTCCGAAGTTCGTATCTTTTGCCTGATGCTGGCCTATACGGGGGCAAGGCTTTCTGAAGTTCTGGCGCTAACAGCAAGCCAGATCGATTTTGATGCTGGTGTTGTCGTTATCCAGACCCTCAAGAAACGCCAACGGTTCGTCTATCGAGCCATTCCCCTTCCCCCGTCGCTGCTTAAAGATCTGAA